>CAVRZH010000132.1:0-26898 GCA_963725455.1 Bryobacterales bacterium | reverse complement strand
AAAAAAAAATGTATTGCTGTCCCAATCGACGATACTGCCTTTGGCACTGTAGTCGATAAACGGCGCGCTGCCGTTGACAAACAGGTCCCCGGTATGCAGCACGCGCTCGCCCGGAAACAGGATCACCGCATCGCCATTGGTGTGCCCGCGGCCCAGATGATGCGCGCTCACCTCCTGTCCGCCCAGAAACACCTGCGCTTCGTCGGCGAACGTGATCTGCGGAAGCCCGGGCTGCTTGCCCGCCACCATATTGGCGCGCGCGTTCTTGTGAATCACGATCTCGGCCGGCGTGTTCTTCAGCATGAACGCGTTGCCGCCGGTATGGTCCCCATGCTGGTGCGTGTTCAAGATGTATTTGATCGGCTTGTCGCTGATGGCTTTTACTTTCGCCAGGATCTCCGGACCATCCTGCTCGAACTTGTCATCCACCAGCAGGACGCCTTCGTTAGTGGGCAGTACGGCGACGTTGCCGCTGGCGTTGTTCATGATCACCCACAGATGATCGGTCACCTTCTGTACGTTGAGCGGTTGCTTGGGCGGTTGCGCTTTAAGCCCGCCTTGCTGGAACCAGACCAGACCTAATCCGGCAAGCGTCAGACCAATCCCGGCCAGCCGGAGCCACGCAGCTTTTTGGATGAACATGTCAGAACAGTATACTCCGGTGACCGATCTTAAACCGCCCGATGCTTGTCCTTTTTCACACACTTCCGGCTGTTCCCTAAGCCGTCCGTCTGGCGCCGGTGTCTAGAATCGCAGGCAGAAAGGAGGTGTACCCGTGAGCAAAAAGCATACGGAAACACCTGGCGAATTTCCGGCGATCCCCGAGCCGGCCCCGCAGCACAAATCCATCATTCAACCGATCATGGACGATCTGAAGGGGCGGACAGTTTTGCCCGCCGAGGATGAAGTAGGGGCGCCCGAACCGTCCGGGCCCGGACATCCGCCTCAGCCTGCCGAACTCGACCAGGATGCCGGCGGCGGTTATAATCCGGACGGTACGTACCCCCAAACCTGATCGGCAGCCGTCCAATAAGGCATGCGGCCCTTCCCACTCTTTGAAAATCTGGACGATAATAGGAACAAGCAAGCAAACAGTGCCTGCATCGCAGTAACAAGGATGGTCCCCATGCAGAAGTTGGCCGCACTCGCTGTGGCAGCGGCGTGTTCTTGTCTGATGTTCGGTCAGGAGCCCGCGCCCGTCCGTCCCAGGGCCGGCAAGGTCCAGATTTTCAAAGAGGCTGATCTGAAACCTGGAATGAAAGGCTACGCGTGGACCGTACTGCAAGGTTCGGTTCCGGAAGCGCTTCCGGTGGAGATCCTGGGCATTTACAAAAACCAGTGGGGGCCGAAGCAGGATGTGATTCTGGCCAAGCTGGGCGGCAAGGGCCAGCGCACCAATGTCGCCGCGGGAATGAGCGGCAGCCCGGTATATATTGACGGCAAGCTGGTGGGCGCCATCGCTCTGCGCTTCAGCACTTTCTCACCGGACGCTTTGTGCGGCATCACTCCCATCGAGCTGATGCTCGAAGTGAACGAATTCGACGAATCCCATCCGTCCAATGCGCGGACACCCGAAAAAGGGGCTGCGCGTAACGCGGCTTCCGCGGGTTTATTTTCAGCTCCCGGCTCAACGGTGGATTCCAATTCGAATTTCTCATCCACCCCTTTCCCTGTCTCTAGCATGGTTCCCATCGAAACGCCGCTGAATTTCGCGGGGTTTGCCGAAAACGTTTTGCCGACGTTTGCACACGAATTTGAGCAGATGGGCATGACCGTCGCCGGCGGCGGCGGGGCCAGCACCATGATCAGCCCCAAGCCCGCACCCGGCTGGCAGCAATCGTTGCGGCCCGGCGATGCCGTCAGCGGCATTCTGGTCACGGGCGACATGAGCATCAGCGCCATGTGCACCGTCACCTATAACGACGGCAAACACGTGCTGTTTTGCGGCCATTCGTTCTTTAACCTGGGGCCCGTGGATATGCCGATGGCCAAGGCCGACGTGATCACCACGCTCGCTTCCCAATACCAGCCCACCAAGTTCGGAAACGCCACGGAGATTGTCGGCGCGTTGAAGCAGGATCGCCACAGTGGCGTTCTGGGCGACCTGGGCGACACCGCCCAGATGGTCCCGGTGACGCTGCGGGTGCGCTCGTTCGGCGACAACAACAGCGTCCGCAAAGAAAAGGATCTGCACTTCAGCGTCTTCGTGCAGCAGAAATGGACGCCGTATTTAATGATGATGACGCTGTTCAATTCCATTTCCAGCTTGAATGAATTCGCCGAAGAGACCACCTACCGGCTGAGCGGAAAAGTGGCGCTGGACGGGCAGCCCGGCGTTTCCATTTCCACCATGCTGGCAGCGAACGAAGGTCCCGCCCCGGTTCCCAATCAGCTGGCCGGATGGTGGGGCGACAAGTTCAACCGCCTGTTCCTCAATCCGGTGCAAATTCCCAAACTCAAATCAGTGGACGCAACCATCGATATCCTGCCGGATCGGCGCGAAGCCATGATCGAAAACGCCTGGGTTCCGGCCAGCGAAGTGGAAGCCGGCACCGAAGTCCCCGTGAAGGTTTTTGTGCGTCCGTACCGTGGCGATCGCATTGAGAAGGACTTCATGTTGAAGATTCCCGCTGGATTGCCGAAAGGCGAGCATCGGGTGCTGTTCAGCGACGCCGACACCTTAAACCGTATGCAAAGCGCCGCAACCATGTCGGAGCCCTTCATCGACATCAAGCAGACGGTTTCGCTGATGAACCAGGAACGCAGCAACAACAAGCTCTACATTTCCCTGGTCGAACCTCAACCCACCGTGTTTTACGAGGATAAGACGCTGCCCAGCCTGCCCGCCTCCATCATGAACGTGATGCAGACCGATCGCACGGCCAGCCGCCATTTGCACTCGTCGTCGGAAAGCGCGATCGAGCAAGGCAGTATCCCGTTCGACATGCTGATCGACGGCAGCTACTCGCTCAGAATCACAGTAAAGTAATACCATCCAATGAAAACAATTCGACTCCTCCTGGTGGCGCTGGGCGCCCTGGCCACCGGTTTCGCAGTGGAAACCCACTTCTGGCAGCATGGCGACCGTTCCGATTTCGAAAGCGGAACGCTGAAGAATCTGTCGCTGCGCGCCGACGGCCGCCTCTTTCTTTCTCCCCAAATCACCGAGATTTTTGATTCCTCGACACCCTACCTCTGGACGCTGGCTTCCGATTCCAAAGGCAACCTGTACACCGCGGGCGGCGGCACCGGCAGTGGGACGGCCAAGGTTTTTCAGATCGATCGCGCGGGCAAAAGCCGTCCCTTCGCCGAACTGGACGGTTTGGAGATTCATGCCATCGTGCTGGACTCCAAGGATAATGTGTACGCCGCCACCGATCCCGACGGCAAGATATACAAGATCGGCGCGGACGGTAAGCCGAAGCTTTTCTACGATCCGCATCAAAAGTACATTTGGGCCATGGCGTTCGCGAGCAATGGCGACCTGTTCGTCGCCACTGGCGATCAAGGCGAGATTCACCGCGTCACTCCCGCTGGAACCGGCTCGGTCTTTTTTAAGACTGAGGAGACGCACGCACGCTCGCTGGCCATTGATGCGCACGACAACCTGATCGTGGGAACCGAGCCCAGCGGCTTGATCCTGCGCGTTTCGCCCACGGGCCAGGGCTTCGTGCTGTATCAATCGCCGAAGCGAGAGATCACGGCCGTTGCAGTCATGCAGGACGGGTCCATCTACGCCTCGGGCGTGGGCAACAAAACCGCGATTGCGCAGGCTGCCCCTCCCCCCTCTCCCGCTCCCGCGCAGCTCCTTCCCGGTATCGTTGTGGTGGGCAACGCGCGAAGCACCCCCGTCACCGGCGGCCCCGGGCCATCTCTGGCTGGCGGTTCCGAGGTTTACCGGATCAATCCGGATGGGTCGCCGCGCAAGGTCTGGTCCAGCCGGCAGGATATCGTGTACGCTATCGGATTCGATGCCGGCGGCCTGCCGATACTGGGCACTGGAAATCGGGGCCAGATTTATCGCCTGGATTCAGACACCGTCAGTACGCTGCTGCTGGATGCTTCTCCTACGCAGGTAACTGGCTTCGGGCGCGGACCCAACGGATCGCTGTACGTCATTACCGGGAATATCGGCAAAGTGTTTCGCCTGGGGCCGGGTTTCGAGAAGAACGGGTCGTTTGAAAGTCCTGTATTAGATGCCGGCGCCTTCGCTTACTGGGGACGCATCAGCTATCGCGGCCTGGGAAAAATCACCGTCTCCACGCGCAGCGGCAACCGCAGCCATCCGGAGAGTAACTGGAGCCCCTGGGCCGCGCTTCAAATGGATTCGTCCAGCGCAGCGCACTGCGACTCTTGCGGAGCCGGACGGACCGTTTCACCCTCCGCTCGATTCCTGCAGTATAAAATCGACCTGACGCCTGCCACGGACCAGCCTGAACCAGAGGTCTCCTACGTCGAAGTGGCCTACCTTCCCAAGAACGTGGCGCCCGAGGTGGAGGCGATCGACATCACGCCGGTCAACTATCGCTTCCCAGCGCCAGTGCTGTCCCTCACTCCCTCCACGTCCATCACGCTTCCGCCCATCGGCCAGCAAAGAGGCGGTTCTTCCGCATCCGGCGACGGCGCCGGCATTTCTCAAACCGTGAACTACGCCAAAGGCTTCGAAGGCGCACGCTGGCTGGCGTCGGACGAAAACAATGACACGCTGGTCTATCGCGTCGACATTCGCGGAGTGAGGGAGTCCGGATGGAAGCTCCTCAAAGCTGACGTCAAGGACAGATATCTGAGCTGGGATTCTTCGGCCTTCCCCGACGGTGAATACGTCCTGCGAGTGACGGCATCGGATTCGCCCAGCAACCCGCCCGATCAGGCGCTCACCGCGTCCCTGGTGAGCGATCCATTTTTGATCGACAACACGCCGCCGCAGATCTTCAATCTTACCGGCGCCGCCGCCTCCGGCAACAAGCTGGATGTCCGCTGGAGCGCTCGCGACGCCCGCAGCACTATCGATCACGCTGAATATTCGGTGAATGGGGGCGACTGGGTGTTCATCGATCCGGTAAGCCGCCTCTCGGATTCACCCGAAGAGGAATATCATCTGCTGATCGATCGTCCTGCTTCCGGCGAGCAGGTGATCGCCGTCCGAGTGAGCGACGAATTCGACAACCAGGCCGTCGACAAAGTCGTAGTCAAGTAGTTTGCGTGGGGCGGAGGCCCTCCTCCGCGCCGGACCCAGGTCGGCTGCTTTTTAGCTAATACATACTCGGATACGCCGCTTTCATCACCAGCGCCTTTTCCCTGGCCGTTTCGATCTGTATCAGTTCGCCTTTGCCGATTCCCGGACACCAAGCCGCCGTTTTTTTCCACTCGCGTTTGGCGTCCTTGGCATCCACCAGCTCCGGCCAGAACGGAAACGCGCGGCACTGTACCGGCTTCACCGCATGAATGGAGCACCCGCCGTCACGCAGAAAGTGGCATTGCTGGTGGCGTGGAACGCGCAGCCGCAGCAGATGCCGGGTGCGATACACATAGCGCCGCTCGAACTCGCGCGGCGTCAGGCCTACATACTTCGCGATGCGCTCCAGATCCTCCGCGGTCAGGTAAACGAAGCCTTGTTGTTCGCAACAATTGGTGCAGCCGGGCTGGCATTCGAATCGCAACGCTGTCATAAGATTAATTATGCGCGCGTTTTTTCTGCTCCCCTTGCTCGCAACGGCTGCACTGGCGCAATCCGGGCCAGGATTTAGCATCGCCAACATGGACCCGAAGGTGGATCCCTGCGTCGACTTTTATCAGTATGCCTGCGGAACCTGGATGGCCGACAACCCGATCCCCGCCGACCAATCCGTGTGGGGCATAAGCAGCCAGTTGCTCGATCGCAACCGCGCGATTCTGCGAGCGATCCTCGATAAAGCCTCGGTGGACGATCCGAAACGCTCCGCCGTAGAGCAAAAGATCGGCGACTTTTATGCCTCCTGCACGGACCAAGCGACTATCGACAGATTGGGGATCCAGCCGCTGGAGCCTGAACTCAAGCGCATCGACGCGATCCGAGCAAAAGATCAAATCGTTGATGAACTGGTTCGGCTTCAATTATTAGGCGTCGGGGTTCTGTTCCGATTCTCTTCCAGCCCGGACGCCAAAAATTCCACGCAGGAGATTGCGAATGCCGACCAGGGCGGGCTCGGCCTTCCGGACCGCGATTATTATCTGAAGACCGATCCCAAGTCGGTCCAACTGCGCGAACAGTACGTGGCGCACGTGCAGAAGATGCTGGAGCTGTCAGGCGAACCGGCAGCCCAGGCCGCTTCCGGCGCACAGGCTGTGCTGCACATCGAAACAGAACTGGCCAAGAGCTCGCTCTCCCGAGTGGCGCGGCGCGATCCCTCCGCGACGTATCACAAGATGTCCGTCAAAGAGCTGGCGGCATTGTCTCCGGCGATCGACTGGCCGAAGTATTTTTCAGGCCTCGGCACGCCTGCGTTCACCGATCTGAACGTCGGTGTTCCGGACTTTTTCAAGGATCTCAGTGCCCTGCTCAAAGACACCAGCCTGGACGATCTCAAGATCTATCTGCGCTGGCATCTGCTCCACGCCGAAGCGCCTTTACTGGCTAAGCCGTTTCTGGATGAAAACTTTTCTTACTACGGGCGCGCCCTCACCGGCGCTACCCAACTGGAGCCCGTCTGGAAGCGCTGCGTAGAAGCCACCGATGACGACCTGGGATTCGCGCTCGGCCAGAAATATGTGGAGCAGGCTTTCCCGCCCGCCGCCAAAGCGCGGGTGCTGGGTATGGTGCAGAAGATCGAGAAAATGCTGGGCCAGGATATTCAGTCGCTCACCTGGATGACGCCCGCCACCAAGCAGCAAGCTCTGGTCAAGCTGCGCGCCGTGACCAATAAAATCGGTTACCCCGACAATTGGCGCGATTATTCCAGCGTCAAGATTGTGCGCGGAGAGGCGATCGGCAACGACGAACGCGCCACTGAGTTCGAAGTGCACAGGCAGTTGAACAAAATTGGCCAGCCCGTGGACCGAAGTGAATGGAACATGACGCCTCCCACCGTGAACGCCTACTATAGTCCGTTACAAAACAACATTAACTTCCCGGCGGGTATTTTGCAGCCTCCGTTTTTCGACAATCGCATGGATGCGGCCGTGAACTACGGCGCGATCGGGTCTGTAATGGGACACGAGCTGACACATGGATTTGACGATCAGGGCCGCCAGTTCGATGCCCAAGGCAACCTGCACAATTGGTGGACGCCGGAGGACGCCGCCGAATTCGAGAAGCGGGCGGAATGTTTCATCAAAGAATATTCGGCCTTCACGCCCGTGGACGACGTGCATCTCAACGGTAAGCTGACGCTGGGAGAAAACACTGCCGACAACGGCGGTGTGCACTTGTCATTCATGGCTCTCATGAAATCGTTGGACGGCAAACCGCAGACCAAGATCGACGGTTTCACGCCGCAACAGCGCTTTTTCCTCGGATACAGCCAGATCTGGTGCCAGAATGTGCGGCCTGAAGCGGCGCGGATGCGCGCTCAGATCGACCCTCATTCCGATGGCCGCGACCGCGTGAACGGCGTACTGGGAAACATGCCGGAATTTCGGGAAGCCTTCGCGTGCCATGCGGGACAGCCCATGGTGCATGCGCCCTCTTGCCGTGTTTGGTAAAAGCGGCGCTATCACTTCCCAATAACGCCTCTCCACTCGCTGGCATCCGGTAATAATTCCTGCTTACGTATCTCGCTCACGGCGAGAAGCCCTTAATAAATACGCAGTTAGCTTCTGGCATTTCTCGTGCCTTAGGAGCCCGCGTATGAGAAGCAAATTCACTTCGCAAATTGCATTAGCGTCTCAGTTATTCGCTGCGTCGGCGGGCTTGTATTTATTGGCCCCCGCCGTTGCCAGCGCGCAGGATCAGGCCACTCCGGCCATTAAGATGAGCAAGGCGGATCGCAGTCTCACTCGCAGGATCCGGCGGGCGGTGGTTTCCGACAAAGATCTTTCGGTGGAGGCGCACAACATTCATATCAGCGCTCAGGATGGTGCGGTCACTTTGATTGGCACCGTCAAGTCGGACGACGAGAAGAAGGCGATTGAAGACAAGGCCACCGAAATCGCGGGAGCCGGCAAAGTTACCGACCAGCTTTCTGTTTCAGGGAAGTAATCATCAATAGCGAGCATCCAGCTCGAGGAGAAAAATAATGAGCAACACAGCTGTGTTTGGAGTGTATCGAGACACCATCGCATTGAGCAGTGGCCTGGAAGCATTGAAGGCCGCTGGCTTTCGGAATACGGATGTCTCCGTCCTGTTGCCAGAAAATGCGGGCACCAAGGATTTCGTTCACCAGAAGGACACTAAGGCGCCGGAAGGCGCCACAACCGGCGCTACCACTGGGGCAGTGGTCGGCGGCGTCCTCGGCTGGCTGGCTGGTATTGGCGCCCTGGCGATTCCCGGCATCGGACCGCTGATCGCCGCTGGTCCCATCATCGGCATGCTCGCGGGTGCGGGCGCGGTTGGCGCGGCCGGAGGCATCGTTGGCACGCTGGTTGGGCTGGGCATCCCTGAGTACGAAGCGAAGCGTTTTGAAGGGCGCGTTAAATCCGGCGGGACTTTGCTCTCCGTTCACTGCGACACTTCCGATTGGGTGAAGCGCGCCAAGCGAATCCTGGAGGAGACCGGCGCCGAAGACGTTGCTTCGAGCGGCGAAGCGAAGGCCGATTTTGCGGTCAGCGAGCGGCCAGGATCCCGCGTCTAGCGCGGGATCAGGACGAGCTCCATGGGGGACGCATGCCCGGAATCTAGGGTGCGTCCCTTTTTCTTTCTGTAAAATGGTCGCGTGACCCGCCGCTTCTTTCTTGCCGCCGCGGCACTTCCGGCTTTGGCGCAAAAAGCACCGAAACTGGCGGCTTCCAGAGCCAACGCGCGTATCCCGTACGGAAAGGCCGCGCAGCAATTCGGGGATCTTTTTCTTCCTCACTCGGCCGGCCCGCATCCTGCCGTGATTTTCATTCACGGTGGGTTCTGGAGAAACTCCACTACCTTAGAACAGGCGAATGCTCTGTGTGCCGCGCTGGCGCGCGCGGGAGCGGCAGTGTGGAACCTCGAATATCGCAGGCTGGGCGATGCGGGCGTCGAGTGGGCTGGCATATCGGACGACGTCATCCGCGGCGCTCAGCAACTGGTACCGGTGGCCAGTCGCTATAATCTGGATCTGAAGCGCGTGATCGCCGCTGGACATTCGGCCGGCGGCCAGTTGGCTTTGTGGCTTGCGGCCCAGCAGGCAGTGGATCTGCGCGGAGTGGTCCCCCTGGCCGCCATTTCGGATTTGCGCCGTGCTTACGCCCTGCAGCTGGACGGCGGAGTAGTGGGCCAGTTGCTCGGAGGCTCCCCGGATCGTTTCCCGGAGCGCTATGCGGCCGCCTCCCCAATCGAATTGCTGCCCATCCCGGCGCCCCAGCGCGTGCTGCATGGAACAGCCGATAAAGTGGTTCCGTTCGACATGAGCCAGCGCTTCGCGAAGGCTTCGGGGAACGCCAAGCTGATCCCGCTCCCAGGCGCCGGGCACCTGGATCTGATCGATCCGCACTCGAAGGTATGGCCCATTATCCAAAAGAACATTCTGGAATGGGAGTTTTGAGCCAGAAACATTTCTTTTCCATTTTGTTCTAAAATAGATAGTAACGTGCAATCTCTTCGCCGTTGGATTGCTCTCTTGTCGTTCTCTGGAATGCTGTTCTCCGCCGGCCTGTTGGTCGCTTCCGCGGAGTACTTCACGCCGCGGCACCAATTGCCGGGCATCGGAGCAGGCCGATCCGACCTTACTCCGGAACTGCTGGCGGCCCGCACCGACCGCATGATTCAATCCCAAACTTTTGTCATCATGCGGGAACCCGAGGCTACGGCCGGAGCCGAAAGAATCACGGGCCCGCGGCTGGCGCCGATTTTTCGCCAGGCGGCTGAGGAAAGCGGCTGGCCCGCTTCGCTGATCTCGGCGGTAGCGTACCTGGAAAGCTGGGGGGACGCGCAGGCCGCCAGTCCCGCCGGTCCGCGAGGCATCATGCAGTTTTCCGAGGCAACGGCTCGATCCGCCGGATTGCGCGTCGTTCGCGTCACGCGCTTTCAAGTGACCAAATCGCACGTGCTGGTGCACCGCCGTTCCGGCCACAAAGGAAGTTCGGTCTATCGGACCGTCCTTCACAAAACGCCTTACACGGTGACCATTCGCGACGACCGCTTGAATCCCGAACGCGCCGCGCCCGCCGCCGCGCGCTACCTGGCCCGGATGGAAACCAAGTTCGGTGGACGCGATTGGGCCATTTTCGCCTATCATTGCGGCGAAGGCTGCGTGTCCGATCTGCTTCCACTCACCGAAGCCGCCGTTCATCACAAACAGCCCAGCGTGGCTGAGATGTTTTTCGCCGCCAACCCCGCGCTTCACCCCGAGCTCTACCAGGCCTTGCAGCGCGAAATGCAACGCGACTATTCGCCCACTTACTGGTTCCGGGTTAAGCGCGCCGAGCAATTGCTGGCCTTGTATCAGGACGACCCCGCGGCCTTCAGCGAGCTCGCGGAAGAGTATCAAAATCCGATCCATCCGAAACGCCGCGCGCTGGACCGCCTGGTGATCTGGCTGAAGTCCCACGATATTTTCTACCGGTCGCCGGACGATTTACGCCTGGCCTCGGGAGCGGGTCTCGAACGCGCCTTTAACGATCCCCAATTCTTCGGATTCTCGTTGCCGGAGATGGCCGACGGACCCAATCGCGACCTGTACCTGCAGGACTCGCCCGCGGCCATCGGAACTTTGCTGTACGTTGCGTTTGAAACCCGCCGCCTGTTTGAGGAGTTGAACCCCAAGGGCGAGCGTTTCGTGCCGCTGCAGGTAGCGGAGCTGGTGAGCACCACGGACCGTCCTGTCGAGGCCGGCACCCTAATGGTAGATCCGGAGTTCCCCGAACATTCCACCGGTCAGGTGTTCGACATCGACCGTTCCAATCTGCCGCGCGGCGAACGGGAATGCCTCAACTTCACCTTGGATGACATGGGCTGGGACGGCTATCTCGGCTTTATTCAGGTGACTGGCGATACAGTGCACATCGGCTGCTCCCCCTCATCCCGCGAATTCTTTGCGTCCGTCTTCAAGGAAGCGGCGGCAAGATAGCCGCCGACCCCTGGGATACAATTATGCGAAGAGTTAGCCATGCCCATTTCTACCGGAGAACATCTCGGACCCTTTGTGATCCGCGCGCCTCTTGGTACCGGAGGAATGGGCGAGGTGTATCTGGCGTTGGATCCCCGGCTGGGGCGTGAAGTCGCTATCAAGGTACTGCCCGCTGGGGCCGCCGGGAATGCGGAGCGCAGGTCGCGCTTCGTGCAAGAGGCGAAACTAGCCTCCGCATTGAACCATCCCAATATCGTCACCATTTACGACATCGCCACCACCGAGGTGGACGGCCAGCCCGTGGACTTTATCTCGATGGAGTATGTTCGCGGCAAAACGCTGGATAAGGTCATCGGGCGTAAGGGCCTGCGCCTGAACGACGCCCTCCACTATGCCGGGCAAATCGCGGACGGCCTGGTCGCGGCGCACCGGGTGGGGATCATTCACCGTGATTTGAAGCCCACCAACATCATCGTCGATGAACGAGGAAATATAAAGATCCTGGACTTCGGGCTGGCCAAGCTGGTTGAGCCCGTCGAAGCCGATGCGTGGGCGCCCACCCAGAGCGTTCATTTGGAAACCGCCGGGGATACTATCGCCGGCACGGCCGCGTACATGTCACCCGAACAGGCCGAAGCGCAAAACGTGGACGAACGCTCCGATATCTTCTCGTTCGGTGCCGTGCTCTACGAAATGGTCGCCGGACGCCGCGCTTTCAACGGCGCCTCCAAGCTCTCGACGCTCGCGTCGCTGATCCATACCGAGCCTGTGCCTATCAAAACCGTGCGGGAACAGGTGCCGCGCGAAGTAGAGCGGATTGTCGAGCGCTGCCTGCGAAAAGATCCACGGCGGCGCTGGCAGAACATGGCGGACGTTAAGATCGCACTGGAAGAAGCGTCACAGGAACTGGAAGTCTCCAAAGCCGCGGCTCAGGGGGAAGCCGCGGCGGGTGGGTCCGGATACCGAAGTTGGTCTTTTTTTGTGTGGCTGGCTCTGGCCGTATTGGCGGTGGCCGCGGGGGCGTTCATTGCTTCCATAGTTTTAGTAGCTCCCATTCCCTCTTTTCAGCGTTTGACGTTCCGCCGCGGCAATGTTGCCGGGGCAAGATTCGCGCCGGATGGTACAGTGCTCTTCAG
Source organism: Bryobacterales bacterium (assembly GCA_963725455.1). Lineage (GTDB taxonomy): Bacteria > Acidobacteriota > Terriglobia > Bryobacterales > Bryobacteraceae > Palsa-89. The sequence goes on along the minus strand of CAVRZH010000132.1, from coordinate 14,588 downwards.
CGCTCAATGGGCGTCGGACCCGACCAGAATGTTTTCGGTTCGGCCAGGCGCGGATGAATCCCGCTCACTCGGCCTTCCCGATGCCAGGATTCTTTCCATTAGTTCCACCGGTGAAATGGCCATTCTGCTGGGCAGTCCGGCAAGAGGGACGCCGGGCACTCTGGCTCGCGTGCCGCTATCCGGCGGAGCGCCGCGCGAGATTCTCGAGAACGTCAATGATGCCGACTGGTCGCCCGATGGAACCACTCTCGCGGTGTCTCGAACCGTGCGCGGCCGCAATCGCATTGAATACCCGATTGGAACGGTGCTTGGCGAGAGCGATGGCCTTCCGCCCATGACCTTGCGTGTCTCCCCTAAAGGGGACGTACTGGCCTTCTTCGAATACGACAACGCGGTCGGCGATTTCGCCGTCACTGTGTTGGACACTCACGGCAGAAAGCGAGTTCTTTCCAGAGGCTGGCGCGGAGAGGGCGGCTTGGCGTGGTCGCCCGATGGCAAAGAGATTTGGTATTCCGGCACCAAGACGGGCGGTGAGCCGGCTCTGCGCGCTGTAAAGATGAACGGGGAGGATCGAGTAGTGGAGGAGGCTCCAGCCTGGCTGGTCATCCAGGACTTGTCTCGGGACGGCCGACTGCTTGCCACCGTTGAGGACTCGCGGATGGGGATCCTGGGTCTTGCTCCGGGAGCTCAACAGGAGCGTGACCTCTCGTGGTTTGAGGCCTCCCGGATCTACGACATTTCACCTGACGGGAAGACGATCCTTTTCGAGGAGCTGTCCTACGGCCAATCGCGCAATCCGGCGATCTATCTGCGAAAAATGGATGGTTCTCCCGCGGTTCGCTTGGGTGACGGCCATCGTCCCGCTCTCTCGCCGGATGGAAAGTGGGTGGTCTGCATCGAAACGAACGGTCCGCGGACTTCCTTGAGCCTGCTGCCCACCGGTGCCGGCGAAGCACGAACCGTTGGCCCGCCCGGCATTCATTATGAGCACGTGGAGTGGTTTCCTGATGGACAGCGAATCCTGTTCGAAGGAAGCGAGCCGAACCGGCCCGCGAGAATGTTCGTTCAGAGCGTGAATGGCGGAAAACCCGTGCCGCTCACACCGGAGGGAGTATCAGCGAGCCGTGTTTCTCCGGACCAGAAGTACGCCACGGTGGTGGCCGGCGGTAAATTGAGCCTGTTTCCGATCCAGGGCGGCGCGGCCATCCAGGGCAGTACACCCAAGGTAATTGCGAACCTGGAGCCGGGAGAATCCGTGGTTCAATGGAGCGCGGACAGCCGCTCCCTGTTCCTACGGAAGTTAGAAGGTCCGGCGTTGCTTAAGATCAGCCGCCTGGATATAGCCACCGGCCGACGCCAGCCTTGGAAGGAGCTGGGAACTCCCGACAGCGTAGGCGTGCAGATTGGCCCGGTAGTAATGACGCCCGATGGCAGCGCGTACGCTTACTCTTTCCAAAGGGACATTTCGACGCTGTATCTCGCGCAAGGACTGAAGTAGCGGGCGTCTTAGTTCTACAGGTCGCCGTTATAAAGAACGTCGCCCCAGACTACGTTGTCGCCCCAGACTACGTTGTCGCCCCAGACAACATTGTCTCCCCACACCACGTTGTCCCCCCAAACCACGTTATCTCCCCACACCACGTTGTCGTCGTTGACGATAGCGCTACCCCAGATGATGGCGTTGCTCCAGACAATGGAGTCGCCCCAGATGATTGCGTTGGACTGCAGACTTGCGCTGGTGCCCCAGATCAAGGCATCGGCGGAAACTAACGTCACGATCTGAGTCTGCGGGTCGTACTGGGCGATGGGCGAGAGCGCTTGAAAATCGACCGGGTCGCGATTCGCGATCGCGGCTTGGATGTCCAGATATCCGGCGCCCACCGCGAAGATGTCCTGCTGAGCTTCAAAAGTATTTAAATGATGCATGTCGGTTGAGGTTGTATAACGTGCAAAATCCTTAGTAGCGGTCTTCATCATACGGGCCTTGATTTCATCCGGCGTCAGCGAGGGGTCTGCCTGTAACATCAGGGCCGCCGCTCCGCTCACCACCGGCGTCGCCATGCTGGTGCCGCTCAGCTTGAAGTAGTCGGCCGATAAGCCTCGTCCGGACTTTTCGTAAGTGGCGAGCGAAATTCGAGTAGTGGGATGCTGGGTAGCGATGGTGCAGTTGGGCGACGCAAGCAGTGAAACCACATTGTTGCCCGGCGCCACCAGGTCCGGCTTCACCACATGATCCAGCAGCGTGGGACCCTTGGAGCTATAGCTGGCGATCTTGTCGTCGCTGCGCCAGGGCGTGTTCTCGGCGTTCATCGCGCCCACGGTGATGACGTATGGGTCGTTACCCGGCGAATTAATGCTCGCGTAGCCCATGGTGCCGAGCGAATTGTCGCGGCCCATATTTCCCGCCGCGGTCACTACCGTGATGCCGGCTTTCCATGCGGCCTCCACGGCCTGGCACAGCGGATCGAGCTGGAAGCTTTCGTAAACCGAGGTTCCCAGCGAAAGATTGATGACGCGAATGTTGTATTGATCCTTTAGCGTGATAGCTTCGTCGATGGCCGCGATCACGTCCGATTCCTGGCCGTTGCCATTAGCATCCAGCACTCGCAGGTTTACAATATTCGCATTCGGCGCCACACCCTTGAAGGTGCGCGTGAAATTCGGCCCGGTGGATTGCGCACCATTCGCTGCCACGATGCCCGCCACGTGTGTGCCATGTCCATATTGATCCGAAGCATCCAGCCCTGCGACGAAGCTCTCGCTGAAGACCACTCGGGAATGCGAGCTATCCGCCGCGGCGAGGTCTGGCTTGAGAGCCACTCCGCTATCAATCACCGCCACACCCACGCCTGTTCCATCCCAGCCCTCGCTCCAGAGGGGATTGGCGTTCACGGTCTGAGTAGTGATGTCCAGCAGACTGGTAGCTGTCCGGTTCGGCGAGATGTATGCCACCTGGGGGTTGGATGCAAGGCTCTGAACCATCGACAAAGGAACGGTCATAAAGGCTGCCGGAATGCTGCGGAAGTAGCGGTGAACGCGAACCAAGCTGCCGGCGGCAGTCACCGCTTGGACCCCCGCGAAGCTCCTATATTGAACAATGATCTCCGTCATGCCGGAAGCCGTGGATCGAGGCATGTCCGGAGCCACCTTGGAGTTCGCAAACGCCAGCGAGGCAACCAGTCCAATGCCGACGAGTTGAATCACGGGCTTCATGAATGGGACCAATATCCCCTTTGGGATAGGCAGGTCCCAATCCAAACAAAGCAGCTTTAAAATGTGTAAGATACGGCTCTATGAGACAGTTTGCCCAGGACAACTTGTCCTAAAAGAGACACTATGTCCCAAAGGTTGTGGGAGTGTTAGTACGAACGTTCTATAAAGTTCAAAGCGGGTTGAAGATTATTTCGGGACGGTGAAGTGAAATATCGCCCCCTGGCCCAATTCAGATTCCACCCAGATTCGCCCACCATGCTGCTCGACGATGCGTTTCGCGATTGCCAGACCGATGCCCGTGCCGGGGAGTTCGCGGCCATGCAAACGCTTGAAAACGCCGAAGATTTGCTCGTGATAGCGTGGATCGATCCCGATGCCGTTATCCCGGACTGAAAATTTGATCTCGCCTCCCTGGTCCGCAGCGGAAACATGGATCGTAGGCGGCTCCGGCCCACGGAACGTAATCGAATTCGCAATCAACTGCCGGAAGAGCTGCGTCAGCCTGCGCGAAATCGAACGGAATGGACGGCAACGGATCGTTAGTCACTTGTGCGCCGCTTTCCTGCACTGCCGCATCCATCATTAGGAGGGCCCCTTGCAGCGCACCCTCCGGCTGCACTTGTTCCAGCGGCTGGTCGAAGGAGCGAAACTGGTGGGAGTATGTGAGAAGGTCACCCAAAAGCCGGTCCATGCGCTGAGTGGCATCCAGAATATAGCGCATGAATTCGGCGCCGTCGGCATCCAGCTGAGCCTGATAGCGCCGGTCCAGCAACTGGGTGTAGCTGACAATCATACGAATGGGTTCACGAAGGTCATGAGAAACGGCATAGGCGAACTGCCGAAACTCTTCGTGATGGCGCTTCTGCTCGGCCAGTAGCCTGGCCTCCAGGTCTTCCGGGCCCGAGACGGTTTGGGCAGTTTCGCTCTTAGGGCTCATAATCCCGTGCATTTCCATTCTACGCGCCAGGAGCCCATGACGGGACCTTTGCTATCCTGATCGCTTGGCACGCATCTTCCCTTTTCAACCCTATCGCTACAGCGCGAAGGCCGGCCCTGTAAAGAACCTCGTTACGCAGCCTTACGATAAGATCTCACCGGCCATGCAGGCACGGTATCTTTCCCTGAGCCCCTACAACCTGGTCCGCATCATCCTGGGTGAGCGGACTCCCGCGGACAACGAAGACGACAACCCCTACACTCGCGCAGCAAAACTCCTTACGGATTGGATCGGCAGCGGCATTCTGGAACATGAGAGCGAACCGAGCGTTTTCGCTTATTTTCAAAAGTTTACGGCCCCCGATAGCGGCCAGACTTTGGAGCGCAAGGGCTTCATCGGTTTGGGCGCCGTCGAAGATTACGCAGCGGGAGTGGTCCATCGCCATGAACAGACGCTGTCAGGGCCGAAAAAGGATCGCATGGAGTTGCTGCGCCATACCCACGCGCACTTCGGGCAGATTTTCATGCTGTATCCCGATCCGGAATTAGCGATCGACCGGATTCTGAATGAGACGGCGAAGGGCGCGCCAGTCACGTCGCTCGAAGACGAAGACGGCGTCATCCATCGCGTATGGAAGATATCCGACCCGGCAGTGATCGCGACAATTCAATCTCTGATGGCGGACAAAAAGTTGCTGATCGCCGACGGGCATCATCGCTATGAAACAGCGCTGGCGTTTCGCAACCAGAATCCGGGACTGAAGGATGCGGAAAAAGTGATGATGACTTTTGTGAACATGCATTCCCCGGGCCTGGAGATTCTAGCGACACATCGCGTGCTGCGCGGCATACCCGCGGAGCTCATCGACAAAATTCCAGCCCGCCACCTGGATTCCATCGACGAACTCAAAAGGATTTTCGAGACGCGCTCACTCGGGAAAATCCGGATAGGCATTGCAAATGGTTCTGGCGTATATCTGTACGAACGAGATCGCAAGCCGGGCGAGCTGGACGTGAAAGTGCTGCATGAGGAACTGCTCGCTGGCGCGCTGGGTATCGGAGACGAAGCGGTGCGGGACGAGAAGCACATCGAATACGTGCGAGGCGTCGATGCCGCTTATGCCAAGGTTCGAACTGGAGATGCTCAGCTGGCTTTTCTGCTAGAGCCGACCCCGATGGACCAAGTGGCCGACGTAGCATTTTCGGGCGGCGTGATGCCGCAGAAATCGACCGATTTTTATCCCAAGCTGCTCAGTGGTCTGACGATTTACAAGCTGGCGCAGTAAGAGCATCCACGGCGAAGACGAATTCGTCCACCGGTTTGCCGCCGATCAGGTGCTCTTGGATGATGCGCTCAATCACCTCCGGCGTCGCGGAGTGATACCACACGCCATCCGGATATACGACGGCGATGGGGCCCTGCTCGCAGATACGCAGGCAATTGGCCTTGGTGCGATACATGCAGCCGGGACCTTGCATCAGGCCGCACTCTGCCAGGCGTTTTTTCAAGTAGTCCCAGGACGCGTTGGTGACTTCGCGCTCCGCGCACTTGGGCTTGGTTTGATCGGCGCACAAGAAAATATGACGTGAGAGCGATCCGATTCCGTAGTTGCGGGCAATAGTTGTGAGGTTTTGATTATCTGGCATCCTGTACGCGATCCTTCCAGACGCCGCCGCGTCCGGTCCAGTAGGAAAGCGCGGAATCGAGGGTGGCTGATATGTAGAATAACGCGACCAGCGGCAGCAGCGGTGCCCACGCCACGGATCGGCCATAGAACCGCAGGGTTGGCGCGTAGGAAATCATCATCAAAATCCAGGCGGCCAATCCGAAGATAGCCGCGAGCGGATGTCGCGTGAAGAGCAGCAGGGGCGGAGCCAGGTAGACAATTACCATCCCAAGGATGGTTCCCGCCAGGAGCAGTACGGAGTGATGAAGCTGGGCGAACGCCGTTCGTGAGATCATGGCGCGGATTTCGGGGAAAGTGTTGTAGTCGCGAATACTGTGAGTTTCTTCTGTCACGCCCAGCCAGATGGCACCGCCAGTATGTTTGACGGCGCGCGCCAGAGCGCAATCGTCGATGATTTCCCCGCGAATACTTTCGATGCCGCCGATGCGATCAAGCGCGCTGGGACGAATAAGGATACATCCGCCAGCCGCGGCGGCGGTCCTGCCATTGCGCCTGGCTATCCAAGCGGGCGGATAAAGCATGAAAAAGAAAAAGACGAAGGCCGGGATCAACAGCGTTTCGGCGAACGAGCAGCAGCGCAGCTTCACCATCAAGGAAACCAGATCGAGTTTTCCCGCCTCGGCACGGTTCACCAGCTCGGCGATGTTGTCCGGCGCGTGCACAATGTCTGCGTCGGTGAAGAGGAAATAGTCCGGCGCGAGCGATGCGGCGTGTTTGACGCCTTCAGAAATAGCCCAGAGTTTTCCAGACCAGCCTGCCGGCAACGGACCGGCTTGGATGACTTGAGCACCCGCGTCCGTTGCTACCGCGGCCGTTCGATCCGAACTGTGGTCATCCACGACGATCACGGGCCAGGGAAGGAGCGACGCGACGGCCTCTCCGATCACGGACTCTTCATTGCGCGCTGGAATAATGACGCAAACGCTCTTGTCAATTGCAACCCGCGACGGCTTGGGCGGAACGCTTATCTGCCAGAAACCTCCGCGTGCGGTGAAAAGGTAAACCCAGGCGCCCAACGAGGCGATTGCGACGATTTCGAGCGTCAAATTGTGATCACGACTTTGCCGACAAAATCGCCGCTCGCCTGGCAGCGATACGCGTCGGCGGCCTTTTCGAAAGGAAACACCTTGTCGACGACCGGCTTGATCTTGTTCACGTCGATAGCACGATTCATGTCTTCGAACATGCTGCGGCTTCCAACGCCGATGCCGATCATGGAGCCGCTCTTCATCATAAGAATGGCGGGATTAATATCGCCCTCCCGACCGGCCAGGAATCCGATCAATGCCACTTTTCCACCAAACGCGCAGGCCTCGAACGATTTGTTCAGTGACCCGGCGCCGCCGTTTTCCAGGATATGATCGGCGCCGCGACCGCCGGTGAGTTGGGTCACTTCTTTCTGCCAGTCCGGGTATCGCTTGTAGTTGACGCCATCGGAAGCGCCCAGGGCGCAAGCTCGCTTGATTTTTTCGTCGCTCGAAGAAGTAACAATCACGCGCGCGCCCGCCATCCTGGCGAAGAGGAGACCAGCCATAGAGACGCCGCCGGTGCCGAGGCAGAGCACGGTCTCGCCGGGCTTCACCGGCTTGCCTGAAACCGTCAGGGCGTTCCAGGCCGTGACCGCGGCACAAGGCAGCGTGGCGGCTTCTTCGAACGACAGCGTATTTGGCATGGCCACCACGCCCTCTTCATTGAGGACGATGTACTCGGCCAGCGTTCCATCGAGAGGGCTGCCCAGCGCGGGGTGCCGCTCGGTCATGGGTCCCGAGATCCAGCCTTGGAAAAACGCGCCGCACACGCGATCGCCGGTTTTGAATCGTGTGACGGCCTCGCCGACCGCGGTGACTTCGCCGGCGCCATCGGAGAGCGGAACTAGATCGCGCGTCACGGGGCCGCCGAAATAATTTCCGGTGACCACCATCTGATCGCGATAGTTCAGTGATGCCGCACGGACCCGGATCAGAACTTGGTGCGAGCCGGGGTGTGGGAGCCGTCGTTCGGCTAGGCGCAGGCCGTCGAGGCTAGTTGCGCCCTTTTGAACTTCGTAAACTTTCATCGGTTAGACTCCAGGGATAGAACAAGCTATTCTACGACAGTGTCGGGCCAATCTGGGCCTGGCTTGTGGAATTTATGTCCAGCTCGTTAGTGGTTCCCTCGCGCGCTGGCGGCTACGCCTACACGTGCAAAATATGGATGGCTTCTGAGCTGGAGAGGAAATTTCTTGGCGGGAAATACTACACGTGGTTCGCACGTGAACTCAATCCCGTGGGTGACGGAACGCGACCCCCGAATGGTGAATCATCCAACCCAGTTTTGCTTTATGTGGCGCTCGATACGGCAGTTAAGAGAAAAGATGTGAATCACTCCAAAATCAAAGATTTCCGATCCGGCGCGCGCCAATTGAGATGTTTCGTCCGCAGCTTTGGCGATTGGATTTGAAGAAGATCGACGCCGCCCGGATCAAAGTGGATCAATCCATGCCGGGCTGGGATGAACAGTATATTTCAGACTTGGCAGACGGGGAGTTCGATGTGATCGCGGAATGAATCAAAGATCATCGTCCGCCAATTCGGAATAACGAAGCGCAAGGTCTCGGAGATACTCACGAAAGTTACTAGTCTCAGCCACGTCACCACGTACCCCGCTGAAGACAAGCTCTTTGGTTTTCTCTAGGTCTTTCAACGCAGTGCCCAAGTCGGATTCTGAAACGTCCCGACTTAAGCCAGCGAACCGTTCCCGAACCTCTTCGCTTAGGGCCGACGCGCTTTCCGGGCGCACTTCTAACCACTTAGCATCGTTCGAAGCGAGGTCAAGCTGCTTCCATAGCGCCAAATATAGTTCACTCAGCTGGTTGTACTTCGCATTTGTTGCTGGCGCCGGTTGTGTGCCCATCTGACTATTCGACCTTCTTATCGACTGGTCGCCCTCTACTATATAGACTCGCGGACCCCGAAAGCGCTTACGCAATTCTAGGGCCGCTGCTAAATGGTTGATTCCATTAGCGACCGATGGCGGGGATGGTGATATTCCGCCACATGAGGCCGCAATCGCGCTACGCCGACGTTAGAAAGGATATAGCGAAATGCCGGCGGCGGGAGCGGACGGTTCTTCTCCTGGCGCGCCCACGGGCTGTTCCTGCAATTCGCCAGTTGCCTCGCTGGCGATGGGCCGACAGTAGATACCGGACTCTCCCAGGTAGACTTCGAGCTCGGACGGCCGGGGCAAAGTTCCCTGAATGAGCGCTTCCGACAGCGGATCCTCGATGAACTTCTGCAGGGCGCGGCGCAACGGGCGCGCGCCGTAGCTGCGATCCACTAGTGTCTTTTCGAGGATGTACTTGGCGGCGTCTTCGTTGACGCGAATCTTGATCTGCTTGGCCACCAGATTAACGTTGATCTGTTCGACCAACAGGCTGATGATCTGCAGCAAGTCTTCATCGCTGAGCGAGGTGAACAGAATCACTTCGTCCAGGCGGTTGAGGAATTCCGGATTGAAGGCCTTCTTCACTTCAGCCATCACCTGGTCTTCCACCTTGGTTGGGACTCCGCTGATATTGGGCGCCGAGAATCCGATGGACGCCTTCTTGTCGAGGAAGCGCGCGCCGAGGTTGGACGTCATGATGATGATGGTGTTCTTGAAGTCCACCGTGTTGCCGAGACCGTCGGTCAACTGGCCATCTTCAAACACCTGCAGCAGGATGTTGTAGACATCCGGGTGAGCCTTCTCGATTTCATCCAGCAGGATGATGGAGTACGGTGCGCGCTTCACCCGCTCGGTGAGCTGGCCGCCCTCCTCATAACCGACGTATCCGGGAGGCGAACCGATCAGCTTCGAGACCGAGTGCTTTTCCATGAACTCCGACATGTCGAAGCGGATGAGCGATTTTTCGCTGCCGAACAGGAACTCGGCGAGTGCGCGGGCAACTTCGGTTTTGCCGACGCCGGTGGGACCCAGGAACAGGAACGATCCGGCCGGGCGCTTGGGAGACTTCAATCCAGCGCGTGAGCGGCGGATGGCGCGGGCCAGCGCAGAGATAGCTTTCTCCTGGCTGATGACGCGCTTGTGCAGCTCTTCTTCGATACGAATGAGCTTGGAGATTTCCTCTTCGCGAATGGCGGTCATCGGGACGCCGGTCCAGCGAGCCACCACGTCTTCGATGTCGTCTTTGGTCACGACGCCGGTGGAGGTATCGTCCAGATTGTATTTTTCGCGCAACAGGCGCAGGTTCTCGCGCTCCTTGCGCTCTTCGTCGGAATAGAAACGCGCCTTCTCGAACTCATGATTCGCGATGGCGTTCTCCATGCGGTGCACGATAAACTTGATGCGCTTCTGGATGTCGGCTACTTCACCGGGAAGCGTGGTCTGGCGCAGCTTGACGCGCGCGCCGGCTTCGTCGATCAGATCGATGGCCTTGTCAGGCAGGAAACGATCGGGAATAAAGCGGGTGGAGGCGTGCACCGCGGTTTCGATGGCTTCGTCGGTATAGGCGACCGCGTGAAATTTCTCGTAACGCTCCTTGATCCCGAACAGAATGCGGATGGCGTCCGATTCGTTGGGCGGCGGAACTTTTACGGCTTGGAAACGGCGTTCGAGCGAACGGTCTTTCTCGATGGACTTGCGATATTCGCCCGGGGTGGTAGCGCCGATGCACTGAATCTCGCCGCGGGAGAGCGCCGGCTTCAGGATATTGGCGGCATCCAGCGAACCTTCGGCCGAGCCCGCGCCCACCAGGGTGTGCAGCTCGTCAATGAAGATGATGGCGTTCTGATTCTCCATCAATTCCTTCATGATGGTTTTCAAGCGCTCTTCAAACTGGCCGCGATATTTCGTGCCGGCCACGATCAACGAAAGGTCAAGAGCGAGAATGCGCTTGTCCGCCAGGAACGATGGCACGTCGCCATCGGCAATGCGCTGGGCCAAGCCTTCCACAATGGCGGTTTTGCCCACGCCCGGCTCGCCGATCAGCACCGGATTGTTTTTGGTGCGGCGGCACAGGATCTGGACCACCCGCTCCAGCTCATAGTCGCGCCCGATCAATGGATCGAGCGAGCCGTCCATGGCGGCCTGCGTGAGATCCCGGCTGAACTCGGCCAGCAGAGAACTCTCCTTGGGGCGGCTGGAGGCCACCTTCTCGGACGAGGAGCGCTGGATCTCTTCCCGCACTTGCGACAGGCGCAAGCCACGCTCGTGCAGGATCTCGGCGGCAAAGCATTTCTCTTCGCGCAACAGGCCCAGCAGCAGGTGCTCCGTGCCAATGTGCTTGTGATTCAAGCGCTCGGCTTCTTCGGCGCCATAGGCCAGCACCCGCTTACATTCGTGGCTGAGCGGCAAATCCACCGAAGTGGACACCTTCTCGCGAATGGTAGTGTGCGCTTCAATCTGCTTGCGAATAGATTCAATGGCGGCATGGGACCGCAGGAAGCGATTCGCTAAAGCTTTGTCCTCACGCAGGAGACCGAGCAGCAGGTGCTCCGTCTCGATGTAGGGACTTCCAAACTGGCTAGCTTCGTATCTTGCAAAGAAGATTACTCGGCGCGCCTTCTCGGTATAACGTTCAAACATGATTACCGCCGTCCTTCCACATTATCGGATGTTCCGGGCCCAGCCGACAGAGCAGCAACTCCGTCGCCAGACCAGCGGGTCAAATCCCCTTTGTCCAACTGCAGAATCCGGTCGCATCGAGTCGCAAATGAGAGGTTGTGCGTGACGTAGATGGAGGTCAACTTATGAGAGCGGTGCAGATCTTGAAGCAGGGAGATGATCATTTCGCCCGTCCGGAAGTCCAGGTTGCCGGTAGGCTCGTCGGCGAGCAAAACAGAAGGGTTACCAGCCAAGGCTCTAGCAACTGCAGCGCGTTGCTGTTCGCCACCCGATAATTCTCCCGCGCGGTGTGAGGCGCGGTTTCGTAACCCAACTTCATCCAACCTCGCCAACGAAACAGGCTCCGCATCCTGGATGCGATCGCCCCGTATCAGCAAAGGCATCATCACGTTTTCGAGCGCCGTAAATTCGGGCAGCAACGAGTGATTCTGCCAAACGAACCCAATCTCCCGGTTGCGAAACTCCGCGAGCTCGGTGTCCGAGAAATTGGAAATGTCCTGGTGTCCGAAGTATATCGTACCGGCCGAAGGCCTGTCCAGACCTCCCAACAGATACATCAGTGTGCTCTTACCGGCACCGGATTCACCAATGAGCGCAAGGCTTTCGCCCGGCGCGATAGAGAAGCTAAGATCTTGAAACACCACTAAATTGGTTCCGCCGGACCGGAACGTCTTAGTGAGATTGACGCCGCGGAAGCCGCCGACGCCATCGGTGTGCATTAGCAAGCAACCCCTCTATTCATAGGCTAGCAGATGGGGCAAGTGGGAGGTCGCGAAGCGAACTGCGCTTTTGCTCCCGGGGGTTGGGGGTGGTCGCTCCGCTCCTGGGATTGGGGGTGGTGGAGGATGCGTGAGGTGTGGCGCAATTTTTTCATAACGGGCGAACCTGAGGCCAACTCAAGATGGCCGCTTTGAGCTTGGGCGACCAGAGGCGTTCAGGATTAGAGTACAACGGGGTCGGTGAACGGCTAGAGCCGGGAAGGGGCAAGTGGATGGTAACAGTGCGGGAGAAAGTGGATTCGTTGGGCTACTGGGACGGAGGCTGCCAGAATTGGTCGATTCGCTTTTGGGCGGATTGCTTCAAGGCGTGGTCTTATGCGGCGGCGAGGGCTTGTCGGGCGAATTGGCAGCCTTCTGCCGTCCGCTCGGGACCCGCAAGCGGGGCCGCCCAATGCAGCTCCGAGCGGTCCGGCGGCCGTTGCTCCAATCGCTGTGCCGAGAAGACGAATGGCGCTCAGCTACAGACAATTCAATTAATGCAAAACCATTAGAGTGTTCGCATGAGTGCGAACACGGCACGCAAGAGTGCGTTGCGCCACAAGCCAAGAGCCAAAAGCCAACAGCAAGAAGGCACCGCCGACCTATATACTGGCACAGACATGACGATTCCAAAGTTTGAAGAATTGCCGATCCGGAAGGATTTGCCGGCGGATTGCTCCTGGGGCGTGTTTGGAGACGACGACGCGCTGGGATGCCTGAACTTTTTGACTGCCGAGGGGGTAGTGGCAGCGGCGGGGCTGGTTAAAACCGGCAAAGTGTTTCGCCTGGACGCGAGCGTTGGATTCGCCAAGCCGCCCTTGTTCGGGCGCGCGCCGGCCGAGCACACCGTGGTTGCCCTGGCGCCCATGGCCAACGACGACTTCGTGCATTTCAACACGCAGGAAGGCAGCCAGTGGGATGGGCTAGGGCACGTGGGGCACATCCGGCATGAGCGTTTTTACAACGACGTGACGCTGAGCGAAGTGCGCGACGGGGCGAATGCCAAGCTGGGCATTCATCATTGGAAGGACAAGTTTGTGGGGCGCGGGCTGCTGATCGACGCGTATGGGTATCGCCAGGCCAAGGGCATTCCAGTAAATGGGCTGGAGCGCGAGGTTTACACCCTGGCGGAATTGCAGGCGGTTATCGAATATCAGGGCTCTGCGCTGCAGCCGGGGACCATCCTGCTGGTTCGCACGGGCTTTATGGAGTCTTATGAGAAGCTGAGTCCTGCGGAAAAGAGCGCGGTTGCGCCGATGGACAAAATGCGATCGCCAGGCATCGAAGCCACGCGCGAGATAGTGGCCTGGATGTGGAATAATCGCGTTGCGGCGATCGGAACGGATTGTCCGGCCGTCGAAGCGTTTCCGTCCGACTTCAGCGATGAAGGCATACTGCATTATCGTGCTCTGCCGCTGCTGGGGCTGCCCCTGGGCGAACTGTTCGTCCTGGCGCCATTAGCCGAAGATTGCGCGCGCGACCGGCGCTACGAGTTCATGGTGGTTTCCGCTCCGCTGAACGTCAAGGGCGGAATTGCATCGCCGCCCAACGCCGTAGCCATCAAATAAAGAGCGTTCCTGCGACTTTCCGGCGGCCTACCTGGGTTCTCCGGAAGAGCCGGCCAGCCGGCAATAGCAGTAAAGAAACTGCTGCTTGGTTCCGAACGGAGTTTCATGCAATTCCTTGAAACTCTCGATGAGCTGAAAGCGCTCGCCAAACTCCCCGTGCAGGCTGTCGGCATCATAGCGGGTTACGTCCAGGCCGCTGCACTGAGTGGGACCTTCGGGTCCAAAAGTGCTGATGATCACATGCCCGCCCGGCTTCACGGCTCGCGCAGCTAGCCGTACATAAGCGATGGCGTCCGCGGGCTCAGTGAGGAAGTGAAACACGGCGCGATCGTGCCAAACGTCAAAGGACTGGGCGGGCAAGTCCACCCGAGTGACATTGGCGCAAATCCAGTGAATCTGGTCGCCAGGCGCGCCGATTCTTGCGCGGGTAACACTTTCGGAAGGGCTATGGCGCGAAGCTTTCCACGCCGACCCGGGAATCGTAGGCCGTGTCATCCGCATCGGCGGTGTCGCGCGTACCGTGGTCGGCGTCATGGCAGGCTCCTTCCTATTTCCTGAGTCGATGGGTCCCGACATGCGCAAGGGTTTGTGGCTGCCCCTCCAGCCTTCAAAGAAATGCTTGGCGATCGCGGCTACGATTTCTTCATCGTTTTGGGCAAAGTTCGTTCCGGCGTCACACAACCGCAGTTGCAGCAGGAGATCAACGCCATTGCCGCGCGCATTCCCCGCGATCACGGCGAGGCCCCTCTGGCATTTCGTGTCAACCCATATCAGGAAGCTTTGACCGGCCCGGTGCGCCCAGTGCTGTGCGCGCTGCTGGCGGC
>CAVRZH010000131.1:0-19711 GCA_963725455.1 Bryobacterales bacterium | reverse complement strand
TGATTTTCGGTCATGATAGCAGTAGGGTGATCGGCCAAGTTGATTGACCTCGCGAACGTCAGCAAGATTTTTCAGGGCAAGCGCCAGGTTACAGCTCTGGAGAATGTCGATCTGTTTGTCGGACGCGGCGAAATGGTCTCGATCGTTGGGCCGTCGGGATCGGGCAAATCAACTCTGCTGAACCTGATCGGAGGGTTGGATACCGCGTCGGCGGGCGAAATCGAAATCGATGGCAGCCGTCTGAGCGGGCTTTCGGACGATGAATTAACGCGCCTGCGCCGCGACAAGATCGGATTCATTTTCCAGTTTTTCAATCTGCTGCCGACCTTGAGTTGTTTCGAGAATGTCGCCATCCCGCTGCACCTGCGGGGCTGGCCCAAGAAGAAAATCGAGGAGCGCGCTAGCGAACTTTTAAACCTGGTGGGATTATCCGCGCGCCGGGAACATTTGCCCGACGAACTATCGGGAGGCGAACGGCAGCGTTGCGCCATCGCACGAGCCCTTTCCGTGTATCCGCCGGTCTTGCTGGCCGATGAGCCCACCGGCAATCTGGACACGCACACCGGCGGCGAGATCCTCGCGCTGATTCGCGACCTGCATGAGCGTTTGGGTTCCACGGTCCTGATTGTCACGCACGATATTCACGTGGCCGAGAGCTGTGCTCGCCTGGTAGCTCTGCGCGACGGGCATATCGAAGAAGATCGCGCGGGCAGGCTGCGCGTGAGCATTCATGATCCTGCTGAGACTCATTAGCTGGCCCTACGTCCGCCAGCATCTGCCGCGCTGGCTGCTGACCATTGCGGGCATCGTGCTGGGCGTTGCGGTGTTTGTCGGCATCCATACCGCGAACCAGTCTGTGGTCTACGCGTTTCGCCAAACCGTGGATCATATAGCGGGATCCACGCAGTTGCAGATTTCAGCGGGCGAGACGGGCTTCGACGAGAATGTTCTGGATCGTGTGCAGGCTGTGCCCGAGGTGCGCGTCGCGGTACCGGTAATCGAAGCAGTGGTGAATACCGGCGTTCGTGGGCAAGGGAATCTGCTCATCCTGGGCGTGGATATGCTGGGCGATCGCAGCCTGCGCGATTACGATCTGGAATCGAACGATGAGGCGATCGATGATCCTCTGGTGTTCCTCGCGCAGCCCGATTCGTTAATGGTCACCGACACCTATGCGCGCGAGAACCATCTTCGTGTGGGCGACAAAGTCCCCATGAGCACCATGGACGGCGGGAAGGACTTCACCATTCGCGGCATCATGAAGTCCAGCGGGTTGACTAGCGCTTTTGGCGGGAACCTGGCGGTAATGGATGTTTACGCGGCTCAGAAGGTTTTCGGTCGCGGCCGAAAATTCGACCGCATCGATCTCGCGATCCAAGGCGGCGCGAACCTTGGGGAAGTGAAGACGAAGTTGGAAGCGCTGCTGGGCCCCGGTTTCCAGGTGCAAGAGCCGTCGGCGCGCGCGCAACAGTTCGATTCCATCTCGCGCGTATACACGCTGACCGCCAACGTCACCAGCGTTTTCGCGTTGTTCATTGGAATGTTCATCATCTACAACACATTTCAAATCGCCGTGACGCAGCGGCGCGCGGAGATCGGGATTCTCAGGGCGCTGGGAGCCACGCGACGGCAGATTCGCGCGCTGTTCCTGGGCGAGAGCGTGGTGGCGGGATTGTTCGGTTCCGTTCTTGGGCTGTTGGTGGGAATCGCGATCGCGCGCGGGATGACGGGCTATATCGGATCGTTGCTCGGCGAAATTTACGGCATCGCGCAGAAGGCCGATGAGATCTCGACCAATCCGATGTTGATGACGTTCGCGGTGGTGCTAGGTGTGATCACGAGCGTGGTTGCCGCTGTGATCCCCGCACGTAGCGCGGCCCGAGTAGATCCAGTGCGGGCATTGCAAAAAGGCAAATATCAGCAGTTGAGCGCGGGCGAGAATCGCGTTCGAAGAATCGCCGCGCTGGTGGTGGCCGTGGCTGCGGCGGGATGCCTGCTGTTCGAGCGATTCCGTATTTTCTTCTACGTCGGCGATGCTCTCGCCGTTCTTGCCGCACTGCTGTTGACTCCCACCTTCGCACTTTGGCTGGCCCGCGCACTCCGTCCGTTATTGCGATGGCTGCGGCCGGTGGAAGGCACGCTCGCAGCCGACAGCCTGCTCCAAGCACCGCGGCGAACATCGGGCGCGGTGGCGGCACTGATGCTGTCGCTTGCATTGGTGATCGCCCTGGGTGGGCTGGCGCGCGCGAGTTACGATTCTATTTTTGGCTGGCTCACCGTCGCGCTGAATCCAGACCTCTTCGTTTCGCCATCGCAAAGTCTCACGCAACGCGACTTTCGTTTTCCAGAATCGATGGGCGCGCAGTTACAGGCGATTGCGGGCGTCGGCGAGGTGCAACTGGTGCGCGATGCTCGTATCGAGATCCAAGGCAAGCCGACCATGTTCGTCGCGGCCGACATCCGCGATCTTAGAAAGCACGCCACGCTGCCGCCTGTGGCCGGCAATATCGACGACATGTTTCGGCGCGCCGAGCAAGGCCAAGCGGTGCTGGCCTCGGAGAATTTCGCGCTATTGCGCGGATTCAAGCTGGGCGACGTGGTGGATATTCCGAGTCCCAGCGGCGTGCTGCATCTTCCCATCGCAGGCATCGTGACCGATTATTCCGACGAGCAAGGCAGCCTGCTGGTGGACCGTTCGCTGTACAAGCGCTATTGGAATGACAGCACAGTGAATGTGTTCCGCATCTATCTTGCGCCGGGCGCGTCGGAAGCGGACGTCAAGCGGCGAATACTGGAGAAGTTCGCGAACCAGCGGCGGCTGTTCGTTCTCACTAATCGCGAAGTGCGCAGCTATATTCTTCGGCTGACGAATGAATGGTTCGGCATCACCTATGTGCAGATCGCGGTGGCGGTGCTGGTGGCGATACTGGGCATTGTCAACACTTTGACAGTTTCCATCACGGATCGCCGGCGGGAGCTGGGCGTGCTACAAGCGGTCGGCGGTCTGCGCAATCAGATCCGCGGGACCATTTGGCTGGAGGCGCTGGCGGTGGGAGTTGTGGGGCTCATTTTGGGACTGGGGCTGGGTGCGCTGCAGCTTTACTACAGCCTGCACATTTCGGCCGAAGATATGGCCGGCTTGCGGCTCGCCTACGAATATCCTTATTCCATTGCGCTACTGCTATTGCCGGGCATCTTGCTGGTGGCGTTTTTGTCGGCGATCGCGCCGGCGGAAACGGCCGTTCGCGGGTCGTTGGTAGAGGCTCTGGAATATGAGTAGATTTATCGCGGGGCTACTGCTGGTTGTGACGGCGGCTTTAGCGCAGGATGCGCGGCAAATCGTCGCTGAATCCGAGAATCGCTCGCGATCGAAATCGCAGCAGTATGAGGGCACGCTCGAAGTGATCGGTGCGTCGAACAAAGTCAGCATCAAACGCTGGGAGTACCGGCGCATCGGATCGTACGGCGCCAGCAAAGCGCTCCTGCGCTTTACCGCGCCGGCTGAAGTGAAGGGCGTGGCGCTGCTGATCGTCAACCACACGGACCGCGCGTCGGACCAGTGGATGTGGACACCCGCCATCCAGCGCGACCGCCGCATCGCAACGCAGGACCGTTCCACGCGGTTCTTCGGCACCGATTTTAGTTTCGAAGATCTGGAAGAGCGGGACGTGGATCAGTTCGACTACAAACTGCTTGGCGACGACAGTATTGACGGCGTGGCCTGCTGGAAGATCGAATCGAAACCGAAGCAATCGAAATCGTCGCAGTACACGTCATCGCTGGTGTGGGTTCGCAAGGACAATTACGTGGTGGCGCAGATCGAAGGTTACTCGAAAGACAAGCTCATCCGCCGCATCCATTACAGCGACATTCAAAACGTCGGCGGCATCTGGACGCCGCGAACGGTGGAAGTGTTCGATGCCAATCGCAAGAGCCGCACGGTGTTGAAGCTCGAAAAGCTGGAATACAATCTTCCGATGAAGGACGAAGATTTTACTCTGGAGGCTTTAAGGCGTGGGTAAGCTGGCTCGGGCGCTTTTGCCTGTGCTCTTGTGGCTCCCCGCAGCCGCGCAAAACTTCACCCAGCGCGGATTCATCGAAAGCGATGTGTCGCTCTATCCCGAAATTGCACCGAACGACAGCGGGCAAGCTGTCGACGACAGCCTGTTTCGATATGAAGCTTCTTACAAAGCGTTTCCGTGGCTGCGCCTGGCGGGCTCATTCGACGCGCGTTTCAACACGCACGAAGAAGTGGAACGCACCCTGCATGTGGATTGGCAGGATCGTTCGCTCCAGCGTCCCGCGCTATCGCTGCGCGAATTCAACGCGACCATCACGAAAGGCAAACTGACGGCTGAGTTTGGCAAGCAGTTCATCCGCTGGGGCAAGGCCGACATCCTGAATCCGACCGATCGTTTCGCACCCAAGGATTTTCTCACCGTCACCGATCCCGATTTTCTGGCCGTCCTGGCGGCACGCGTCATTTACGACACCGGCACCGATTCCTTCGATTTTGTGTGGCAGCCGCGCTTCACGCCTAGCCGGACGCCGCTGATCAATCAACGCTGGACCGTGCTTCCACCAGCGGCGGACGGCATCGCGCTAGTGGACCTGGGCTCCGAGTTTCCCGGACGCTCGTCGTTTGGCGCGCGCTGGAATCACATCGGGTCGGGGTATGAGTTCTCGGCGAGCTTTTACGATGGCTTCAACTACCTGCCGGACTTTCTAGTGACGCTGAATCCGCTAACGAACGCGATCGACTTTGTGCGGATCTATCCGGAACTCCGATTGTACGGCGCCGACGCGGCCGTTCCGTTGCGCTGGTTCACGGTGAAGACCGAGACTGCTTACTATACATCGCCCGATCATCAACAAGACCAATACGTGATTTACGTGATCCAGTTCGAGCGGCAGATCAAAGAGCTTTCCGTTGTGGCCGGCTATGCGGGCGACGCGATTACGGCGCGTACGCCGACCTTGCAGTTTTCACCCGAGTTGGGTTTCGCGCGAGCCATCCTGGCGCACGCGCAGTACAGCATCGATTCAAACCGCAGCGTAGCCGTGGATGCCGCCGTACGCCAGAACGGGCAGGGAAGCTGGCTGCGCGCTGAATATTCGCAAGCCTTTGGACAGCATTGGCGGGCTACCGCCGGCTACAGTTGGATTCGCGGCGACGAGGGCGACTTCTTGGGCCAGTATCATCGCAATTCATTCGCGCTGCTGGCGCTGCGTTACAGCTTTTAACGCGCACAACGGACTCGCCTAACGGCGGCTGGTTCCGCCGAAAACACTTTTAGGAGACGCCGCGTTCGGCGGCCTGTGCGCTCCGGACTATTTCCCGGCCAGCGCTTCGTACACCTGCTCGGCGTGTCCTTCCGGTTTTACTTTATGGAAGATCTTCTGGATCTTGCCATCTTTGCCAATCAGAAAAGTAGTGCGCTCAATGCCCATATACTTGCGACCGTACATGCTTTTTTCCGCCCACGTTCCGTAAGCCTCGGCGACTTTGTGATCCACGTCGGCTAGCAGAGTGAACGGCAGGTCGAACTTGTCCTTGAACTTCGATTGCGCGGCCGCCTTGTCGGGCGACACACCCACGATCACGGTGTCGGCTTTGGTGAACTTCTTCGAATGATCGCGAAACTCGCAGGATTCCTTGGTGCAGCCCGGCGTGTCCGCCTTGGGATAAAAGTACAGGACCACGTTCTTGCCTTTGAGACTGGCTAGATCGAAGGGCTGTCCTTTGTCATCTTCGACATGAATCGCCGGCGCGGCGTCGCCTTCTTTGAGAGCTTTGGCCATAGGAACATTCTAACGGGAGCGTTCGCGGGGAGGGTGAGTTTAGCGTATGCGCTACAATGTAGTGCATGAAGACGGAAGTATACAGTTGGCGCGTCTCCACGGATCTAAAGACGGGCCTGGAGCGCGAGGCGCGGCGCCGGAAAATCTCGCTCGCCAAGGCACTCGATTTGGCCGCGGAGGAATGGCTCAAGAAGGGCGGTGCCGACCAAAACGACGATCGCGAACAACAACGTCTTCACGAAGCTGCGTCGAAGTTTATTGGTGTCATCGCGAGCGGCGATTCCCGCCGGTCCGAGAACGTACGCCAAATGGTGCGAGAGCGCCTACGGCGGCGCTATGGCCGCTGACGCACTTATCGACACCGGAGCGATTCTCGCAATACTGGACAAGAGGGATCCCTGGCATCGGCTCTGTGTCGAAGCATTTCAACACCTCCGTGCACCTCTATTGACCTCAGAAGCGGTGCTGACCGAGCTGTTTCACATGGTTGGCGACGATCGCCGGGAAATGGAGGGCGCTTGGGGATTTGTCCGCTCGGGCGCCCTGAAATTGGCTGAGATCCGGGATTCAGAGCTTCCCGAAATCCACGCATTGATGTCGCGCTACTGGGACCGCCCGATGGATTTCGCCGATGCTACCTTAGTCTATCTGGCGAAACGGGAATCGCTCTCGACGATCCTTACCGTGGACCACGATGCTTTCGAAACCTATCGCATCGAGGGCCGCCGCCGCTTTCGAGTGCTGCCGGGGCGCGCTACTCTCTCGACTTCCCGAAAACCCGGGCAATAGGCTCGCTTCGGTGGCCGATCCTTCCGTGTCGGTCTCCTGATGACTCGCCGCCGCGAAGATTGTATCCTGGGTGAGTAACACGCGATGATGAACACGCGAACTCATGGAGGACTTGGAATGCGGAATTGGATCGTAGGCTGCGCCGCGGGCGCGATGTTGGTGGCCGGATTGGCGGCCGGGTTGAACGCACAGGATAAGGCGAAGCTGGGCGATGCCGCCAAGGGCAAAGACGTTTTCGATCAGTGCTCGGTCTGCCACAATGCGGACAGCACGGAGACGAAGGTGGGACCGGGGCTCAAAGGGCTGTTCAAGATGGACAAGTTGGTGAACGGCAAGCCGGTCACTGAAGCCAACGTGCGGGACCTGATCAACACCGGTGGAAACGGAATGCCGGCGTACGCGGATCAACTGTCGGACCAGGACAAGAACGACGTAATCGCGTATCTGAAGACCCTGTAAACTGCGTAGGCGCCGAAGGCCGGCGACGCCGTGTTACATTAGTTTCTGCAGGCTCCTTCCCGGAAAGTCCCCATCGTCTAGCCCGGCCTAGGACACCGCCCTTTCACGGCGATAACAGGGGTTCGAATCCCCTTGGGGACGCCACCTTAATTCAGGCGATCGGCAGCGCGGGGCGGGTTTTTCGCCCAACGAAACGGCCAGTATGCGCTACCTCCCCGTCGCTGCTGCGATATTAAGATTGCACGGGTTGGATAACGTTCACGCGGCGCTTGGTTCTGTTCACTCTGGCGACGGTGGCGGGGCTGATTGCGCAGCCTGTCGAGCAAACGCGGGCGCCTCATTCCACGTGCTCCCAACTTTTGGCGGGTGATGATGAGCAGATCTATCGCCTCGAAGCCCAGCCTGGTCAGGTGGTGGAAATCTCGATTCGAGAGACGCAGGGTATCGCCGGGATTCTGACCGTCGAGCAAGACGGGCGCGCTCCGACAGAAGTCGATTTCGCGAAGCGCATCCCGGCCGCGAAGCGCCTACTGGTAGGGATCGGGCTGGTGGGACTTGGCGTAATTCGGCAGAAACTGCAGCAGCGCCAGGCTTAGCTGAACGGGTCCATTCTCGTGGCCGGGTGCGCTCAGAAGTCCGCCCGGCCCAAAATGTCATCCGATCTTGATGTACTCTTGCGTGTCGATTGCATTGGATTTGATCCAGGCATCGGCGACCTCGCGGCCCGTGGCATACCAGACCCGCGGGAAGCGCAGCGTGAAATCGATAAACTCCCGCAGCAATGCGATCCGGGAAGGCCGGCCAATCACCTGCGGATGGCACACCAGGTTGAATAGTCCGCCGCAGCGATAGATCTCCTTGAACTCTTCCCGCCAGATCTCGAGCACATGGGAATTGGTCATGATGGGGCGCGGGTTCTTCAAGGAAAAGAGCATGTAGGGCGCGTCGTCCAGGCTCCAATGCCAGGGCAGCTCCATTGGACCAGCAGCGCCTCCGGCCAGCCTCAAACGGTACGGCTGAATGTCGTCCTGCAGCGAACTGTCGTAAGCAAAGTTGTATTCCGATAACAGTGCAACTAAATTCTCGCTGGTTTCGCCGGCGGGAGAACGATACCCGCTCGGCTGCACACCCACCGTTCTTTTCAGAGCTGCGAGGCCCTTCTCAATTGCTTCTCTTTCCTGCTCCGGAAAATCGGGATCGATCCATTCGTGCAGATAACCGTGGTGGCCGATCTCGTGCTTGTCGCGCAGCATGGCCTGGAGCCGGCTCTCGTACTTTTCGGCTGTCCACCCCGGCACGAAGAACGTCGCTTTCAAAGCATAATCCCGCAGCAGTTCCAGAATTTTCGGGACGCCCACCTTGCCGCCATAAGTGCCTTGGGAAAGCGTGCCCGGCCGCTTCCAGTTGGCGCGATCGCGCGACGTCCAAAGTGTTTCGGCGTCAAAATCAAACGTGAACATTACGGCGCACTGCGCCCCGGCAGGCCAGGGGCCAACCTGCTGCATCAGTCTACCCTCCATGATTCCGATCGGGCCCGTCGATCCGTCTCAGGCGCCCATCCGCGTGAAGGCATCGCGGGTAACCGGGGATTGCAGGTAAGGTGGCGCCGAAACAGTTGACGATCGCGCTTTCAGAGCCTTGAGCACCCGGGCCGGTGGGATGGACTGAAGGTATCCCGACTGTACGGCGCGCGCGATCCATGTGTTCAGTATCTGCTGCACTCTCTGCCGGCGCAAACCGTAGCGGCTGCCGATGCGGCTGCAGCTCCATCCCAGAAGGAAGTAAAGCAGCACGATTTTACATTGCAAGTCGGCGCGATCGTGTTTGCGGAAAACCGGTATCTGGGCCGGAAAGCTGATCCGGTTAGCGCGGATGGCTTTGCGCAAGGTATTGATCTTCAGCTTCTTGTCCATCGGCGGAACCCGGCTCAAGACCAACGCAGTCTCGGTGCGTATCAAACCCATGTTACATGATTGCAGAGTTATCGCAAGGTTACGCTTGCGGCTAACTTTGGCGCGTTATTCGGCGAGCTTGGGCATGGCGCGGCGATTGAGAACGTCGCCAATCGCGCGATGCGCTTCCCACAGCGCCGTGTCGGTGTGCGGGCTGGCGCCGGCGTCCGAATTCGCAATGGCGATCAGCCCATAAGGCTGGCGGGCGATCACGTTGGGGCGCTTTTCCGAATTCGTGAACACCCACTCCAGCGGGTCGAACAGACTGTTGTAGGTGTAGGCGTAGCCGTGGGGCCAGCGATTCACCGTGATATCGACGATGTCCCGCGCCGGGTCGAAGCCGCCGGCGCCCAACATCCGCGCCAGTTGATCTCGAATATTGCGTTCGAAGGTTTCAAACGTCGTGGTCAACAGCTCGGCTCTTCCCAAGCGATGTTGTTCCTTGCGCGGCTTCCCGGGGACCGACATGATTTTCACCAGGTGCAGGGCGATGGGCTCCTCCGGCGTTTGCGGATGCTTCAAATCGCCCAGAGACACTGCTTCGGTGAGCGAGACGTCGGGGTGGTACATGGTGGGCGCATCGATATGGCTGACCCCCAGCTTCTGCCAGGCCTTCCAATTTTTCACTCCGACGCTGGTGTAAACCAGCGGGCCTTTCACTGCGTAAGCCAGAGCCTCCTTTTGTGCGGTCGGAAGTTCGGGGACCAGGTACGGGATGAACATATTCCAGCAAGCCATCACGCAAGCCTGCGCACGCACGTCGTACATCTTGCCGCCGCGGCTGTAGGCGATCACCACTTCTCTTGCGCGCTCGGGATCACCGTCGTGCCGCACGTTGAGCACCGTGCTATTCAGACGAATGCGCACGGGCTGATTGGCGCGGTCCAGCAGTGCGTAGTTCACGCGCGCCGCCCCGACATCTTCCATTGTCTTGCCCGGCACGGCATCGGGAATCAGCCAGCGCACCAACAGGCGGGCGACGGTGGCGTTACCGTCCGGAAAATGCACCGCTGCGCCTCCGCCCTCCTTTTGCCTGCCGTGTTGTACGCCCGGAAGCTCGCTCAGCACGCCGTCGGGAGTGGGATCCAGCTGTAGCCCGGAGAATCCCGGCTGGCCCATCTGCCAAGCGAACAACGCGGGCATCGCATCGGCGCCCACACAGAAAACACCTTCGCCGAAATGACGGAAGAACCAAAGCACTTGAGCATCCACTTTGGCGGCGTCGAGAAGAAAAGCCTGGTAGCTCATCTTCGCGAGGCGAAGCTTCTTTTCGGCCGAGGATAAGCCGGGAAGATAGTCGGGCTGCTGCTGGTCATAAAGGCGCAGCATGTCTTTCCGGGCTTGTTCCGACAACGGCGTATTGGCGAGGAATTGCGCGGAGAATTGGCTGCCGGAACCCGGCTTGAAATCGGCGGGTGGACGAACCGATAAGCGGTCCGCGCCCCAGGTCTCTTTGTCGAAAAAATGTCCGCGGCCCAACCCGAGCGATCGATAAAGATTGTGATTGACCGCGTTCTCGGATTGAAAGCGGTCCAGATCGATCCCGATGCTCGCAAGCACTTCCTTCGCGGCTTCGTTATAACGCTGCGGAGCCTCGATGTTCAGCGTTCCGCCATTGATGGCGAGCAGCCGTCCGTTGTAGCGAAACTCGTTGCGCTTAGCGTGACCCCCAAAATCGTCGTGATTGTCGAGGATCAGCACCCGCGCATTGCGTCCAACATCCTTTAGGAAGTAGTGCGCCGCGCCTAACCCGCTGATGCCGCCGCCCACGATTACCAGATCATACGTTTCGTTGGTGTGCGCGACGGAGGAAAGATCCACCTTGCGGCTATCGCGAAGTTGATGCGCAACTTCGAACGAGCCAGGATGGTCGCCGCGCATTCCGGTCAACGCGGGCGGATAGTATCCGGGCGACTGCTCCGGAGCAAACTCTTGTGCCGCCGCCCACTGCGGCAAAAGCGCGGCACTTGCGGCTGCAGCACTGATGCCGTTGACGAAATCCCGCCGGGTGATGTCCCGGGACATTCCCAGTTCGCGGTCGCGTGCGTTCATGTGCCGGGGCATTTTGCTAGGACTTTCTCGCTTCAAATTCGGTGACGGTTTTTGACAACATAACATAGTTCTTGTAAGGTTTAAGAAACATGTCTCACGCGCCTGTCCACCAGCTTTCTTCCCAGGAAGTGGTCGACGCTACCCGGCAATTGAACTTCGGAACGTGGCGGCGTCAGAAAAACTGGATGCCGCTCCACATCGTGGATGCCGAGGGTTGCGAATTCGTCGACAGCAACGGGAAACGCTATCTCGACTTTTCTTCGCAGTTGATGTGCGTCAACCTGGGCCACAAGAACAAGGCTGTCATCGAAGCCATCGCCGAACAGGCGCGGACACTGCCTTACATCGCGCCGGGATACGCCACCACCGTAAGAGCCGAATTGAGCCAGTTGCTGCTGGAAGTGCTGCCCAAAGGTTTGTTGAAGTTCTTCTTCACCACTTCGGGAACCGAAGCCAACGAAGCTGCGATGAAAATCGCACGCATGTTCACCGGCAAGACCAAGATCATCGCACGTTATCGTTCCTATCATGGGTCGACCATGGCATCCATCGCGGCCACCGGAGATCCGCGACGCTGGCCTGTGGAGCCGGCGGCCAAGGGCCAGGGAGTTATTTTCGCTCCCGAGGTGAATTGTTATTCCTGCCCCATCAAGCATGCATATCCCGGCTGCAACATCGCCTGTGCCGATTACCTGGAGCACATGATCGAAAACGAGAGCGATGTGGCGGCTGTGATCATGGAGCCGGTAGTGGGCACCAATGGCGTGTTAGTGCCGCCCCCGGAATATTTCCCTCGCTTGCGCAAGATTTGCGACCGGCATAACGTGCTGCTGATCGCCGACGAGGTGATGAGTGGCTGGGGACGCACTGGCCAATGGTTCGCCATGGATCATTGGAATGTTCAGCCCGACATTCTGGTAACCGCCAAAGGAATCACCTCCGCGTATGTTCCGCTCGGGCTGTGCGCTACCACCGCGCGTGTCGCGGCCTATTTCGACGAGCATTACTTCGCGCACGGCCACACCTATGAGGCGCATCCCATGACGCTCGCGCCGGCCATCGCAACCATTCACGAGATGCAGCGGCTGAATCTGGTGGAGCGATCTCGCTCTATCGGTCAGTATCTCGGCGGCAAGCTGCGCGCGTTGGCGAGAAACCACGCCTGCGTCGGCGATGTTCGGGGTTTAGGCTTGTTTTGGGCCGTGGAATTGGTGAAGAATCGCGAGACCAAAGAGCCCTTGAACACCAAAGCGGACAAACTGGCGGGCAAGCCTCTGGTGGTGGATCAGGTTGCCGCGGAAATGATGAAGGGCGGAGTGGCGGTGCAAGCCTGGATCAGTCACTTTGTCCTGGCCCCACCGCTTATCATCGAAAAAGAAGATATCGATCTGGCAGTAACGGTTCTGGACGACGCACTCGCGCTGGCCGACCTTTACGTTGAAACTTAAATGACGACCACAACTCCACTTGAAAAGCTCGCGTCCAACTACGTGGGCGGTGAATGGCTGCGTGCCGATGGCGCGGATACCATCGAAGTGTTCAACCCGGCGACGTCGGAGAATTTGGCGACTGTCGCGCTGGCCGGAAGCGAAGATGTCGCAAGAGCAGTGGGCTCAGCTGCCGCAGCCTTTCCGGGTTGGCGCCGGACGCCTCCGCAAGAGCGGATCCAGTATCTGTTCGCGTTCAAGCAGCTGCTGGAGGCTCACTTCGACGAAATCGCCCGCATCACGACCATCGAAAACGGCAAGACGCTGGCGGAATCGAAAGCGGAGCTGCGCCGTGGCGTCGAAAACGTGGAAGTGGCCTGCGGCATTCCCACCCTGATGCAGGGTTACAACCTGGAAGACGTTTCGGGTGGTATCGATGAGCTCATGATCCGCCAGCCGCTGGGAGTGGTTGCCGCCATCACTCCGTTTAATTTCCCGGCCATGATTCCGCTGTGGTTTCTGCCCTACGCCATTGCTTGCGGAAATACTTTCATCTTGAAGCCGTCGGAAAGAGTGCCGTTGACGGCGCGCAAGATTTTCGAACTCCTGCACGAAACTGGTCTTCCGCGCGGAGTGGTCAACCTGGTGGTGGGCGCCAAGCCCGCTGTGGATGCGCTGCTTCAACATCCCGATGTACGGGCCATAAGTTTTGTCGGATCCACGCCTGTTGCCAAGTACATCTACGTGGAAGGCGCCAGGCACGGAAAGCGCGTCCAATGCCAGGGCGGCGCCAAAAACCATGTGGTGATCATGCCGGACGCCGATGTCGACATGGCGGCGAAAGTTGTCAGCGACAGCGCGTTTGGATGCGCGGGACAACGCTGCCTGGCAGTCTCCACAGCCTTAATGGTCGGTGAGGCGCGAGAGCATTTTTCCTCCGCCATTCTGGATATGGCCTCCAGCCTTCGCGTCGGCAACGGTCTGGAGGAAGGCGTGCAGATGGGGCCGGTGATCTCCCAAGCCAGCAAGACTCGCATTGAGCGATCGATTGCCACTGGACTTGAAACTGGTGGAAAGGCGCTGCTGGATGGACGCAGCGCCAAAACCCAAAACGGCAACGGCTCTTTCCTCCGGCCAACGGTCCTGACGGGGCTCGGTCCAAACCACGCGCTGGCGACTACGGAAATTTTCGGCCCGGTTCTTACGTTGGAGCCAGCCAAAGATCTGGACGAAGCCATCGCGATGATCGCGAACAATCCATTCGGGAATGCAGCGTCTATCTTCACTACCAGCGGCGTGGCGGCGCGAAAGTTCCGCTACGAAGTCCCGACCGGCAACGTAGGCGTCAACATCGGAGTCGCGGCTCCGATGGCGTACTTTCCCTTCAGCGGATGGAAGGACAGCTTCCTGGGCGTGCTCCACGGGCAAGGGCGGGATGCCGTGGAGTTCTACACCGACAAAAAGGTTGTGGTGGAACGCTGGCCCAAAGAGTGGTCGCGCAAGTTTTGATTCTTCGCGGCTAGAATCCACTAGCGCGTGTCCAGAAGCTCTCGGTCCACGTGCCGCCTGACGGTACGCTTTGCAAGCCCGAATATTTGCCTTGCTGCGCCAGGTTGACTCCACTGATGATTGCGGTCAGCGGTTCAATGCAGATGAACTCCCGGGTCTCGCCGGGCGGAGGCGCCGGCAGATAAATTGTGGTGGCGCTGTATTTGGGTCCAAATAAAATCTCCACGCTTTTACCACCTGCTTCGATCGAGAAGTGTGCGCGACCATCCAGGTCGCGCTCCAGATCCGTGAAACCATCGTCCAAAGCTAGGCCGGGTAGCGGCAACGGATTCGGAATGTCCAAAGGACGCATCTCGCCCGTTGGTATTTGATGTTCATCCGCCATTACGTGAGTACGAGCAGAAAGATGCACCAGCCACTCATCGCGCGGGATGCCCGGGATTTGAAAGTACGGATGAAAGCCGATCGCCACCGGCATCGGATCCGCACTCAGATTCGCTAGCGTCGTTTTCACTTCCAACACACCATCCGCCAGCCGGTACGTCATCTCGTATTCATGCGCGAACGGCCATTGCGCCATTAAGTCGGGCGACTTCCAGAATTCGAGCCGGCTGGTAACATGCGCGGAGCAGTCATCCGCCGCTAGCTCCGTCACCTGCCAGAGCGGCGAAGCAGCGAGAAGTCCGTGAATCGGCCTTTCGCCCTGGACGTTGCCCAGGTCCATATTGAACCCGTATCTTTTGCCGTTCGCCCAGAAAGCCTGCTCATCGAGAAGGTCCGCCCAAGGCGCCAGGAACGGGATGCCGCCGAATTGGGAAAGGTCAGCCGGGTAGTACAGAATATTCTTCCCGTGCACCTTCATTCGATACACGCGATTGCCGAGCGACGGAAAGATAGAGACTTCCACTCTGTGCGCGGCGTCCGCCAGACGAATCGTCGGGACGCCGCGGTCGACTATTCTCTCTGCGGCGTAAATCAGAAGCGATATTTTAACGCGAACTGCAAATTTCGCGCGCCCTCCGACGTATTGATCACGCCGAAGTTGCTCCCTCCGAACACGTCTGTGACGTACCCTTGAACCAGCAGGATGGGCGTGTTGAAGGCGTTGATCGCTTCAGCCCGGAACTCCAGGCTCTGACGTTCGCGAATCGGAAAATACTTGGACAGGCTGAAGTCCACGTTCTTGATCCCGGGCCCGCGTTCGGAACTCACGGGGCAATTGCCCAATGTTCCGGGTGCCGGGTGCGCCATTGTCGCGGGATTAAACCACAGATATCCATTTTGGCCCGGATTCGGATTCTCCGCGTAGGGTGTCTCCTGCGAAGGAGCGATGCAATCGGGCCGCGGCTCAGCCGAACCCGTGCCGGAAGGATCGCTGAAATCGTAGATTGAGATGGGGAACCCGCCGTGCAGCGTGACGATCGCCTTGGCCTGCCAGCCGCCCAGCACTGTATCCACCACCTTATTGCTGCTGCTTCCGAATTGACGGCCGTGTCCGAACGGGATGTCGTAAGTGACATAGCCGGTGAACACGTTGGTAACATCGTGATCGCAAAGCCCGTAATCTAGATTCAGATTGTAGGCGTACTCTTGAAAGGCCTTATCCGCGCTGGCTTGGCTGGCTGTCGAATCGCCGTACCGTCCGTAGTAGCCCATCGCATTGGTCAGGCACTTCGAAAAAGTATAGTTGAGCGAGTATTCCAGCCCTTGCGCAAAGCGGCGCTGCATAGTGAGCTGCAAGGCGTCATAATTCTGAATTCCTGTCGTCTCGTTCAACCGCGCCTGTCCGATCTCGTCTTTGAGCGTCGGATTTCCCGACAGATAGGG
This sequence comes from Bryobacterales bacterium, assembly GCA_963725455.1. Taxonomy (GTDB): domain Bacteria; phylum Acidobacteriota; class Terriglobia; order Bryobacterales; family Bryobacteraceae; genus Palsa-89. The sequence goes on along the minus strand of CAVRZH010000131.1, from coordinate 3,894 downwards.
ACCGGGTATGGCGGTCCCATCCGGCAGAAGAACTTTCTGATTCGCGAACAATATGTCCGCCAGATGATCCGAGTGCTGGCCGACGTACGCTGCCTGAACCACCGTCGAATTGCCGAACTGGTGCTGGATGGAAAGATTCCACTGATTAGAGATGGCCGGCCGGTAGTTCGGATCGGTGAGATGGACGCGGATGCCCGCAAAGCACGCGGCCGGAGCTGATGTCACATTGGCTGTGGTACATCCGCCGGTGCTTCCAAGACCGGCGAAGCCTTGATCCAGCGTCACCTGATCGGAAGGGATGGCGCCGTTGACACCCGCAACCGGCTGGTTTACGAGATCGATATTCCAAGGAGCGTTGGTCGCCAGGCGATTGTACTCGCCGGTCCCTTCCTGGAAACTCGAACGGCTGAACGCCGCGCGAAACACCGTGTTCTTGTCGAAGGGAGTCCACGCCGCGCCCAGCCGCGGGAGGAAATTCGCGATTCCATTGTACTGGTTGTAAAGAGCGCGGCTGTTGCCGTCCACGCCGGCCAGCTCAACCTGCCCCGTGATCTCGTTGAAGTTGGTCATGCGGTTGTCTACTTCGTAGATGGGAGTGTAGAGCTCCCAGCGGATGCCCATGTTCAAAGTCAGACGGCTCGTCACGCGCCAATCGTCCTGAAAGAACGCGCCTATCGCGCTGTTGCGCTGTCCAACCGTTCCCGCGAATCCCTGGCCGTACGCCATGTAGGACGGCAGGCCGAGCAGAAAATCGGCTTCGGCATTGCCGGTGTATTGGCCGCTGAAGCCGATCTGCCCCGCTGCGCCATCGGCGGTGACCGATGGAACATAGTCGTTGCGGTAGCGCTCGAACTGAAATCCAGCGCGCATGGTGTGGGCGCCGTGAATCATGGTCACATCATCGCCGAACGAAATGGTGGTCTGGTGGAAAATCTCTGGGGCATCCACCGTGCCGAACGCGAAGGGACCATCCTGCGATCCACCCACTGGTGAACCCGCGAAATACAGGCCCGGAAGGAACGATGTCGGCTGGCCGGGAATCAGGTTTGCCGTGGCCGGAGTGGCTCCTCCTTGAACGTTGCCTTCGGCCGGGAAATAATTTACGCCCCCGCGGAATTCATTCACGATACTTGGGCTAAAGGTGTGGGTGTAATTGAGCACGCCGCTCTGCAGCGGGAAAATATTGTTTCCAGTGCTGTTGTAAAGCAGCGGCTGGCTGTTAACGGTGGGCTGCGTGATGTACTGCTGCGAATAGCGCGCGAACACGTGATCGCGGTCGCTCAGGTTCCAATCCACTTTGGCGTCGCCCTGATCGCCGTTGGTGTAGGTGTGCTGCGAGTTCGACAGATTGTTTTCGGTACCGTTGTTGATCCCGGTAAGATCCGGTTTCGGAAGGACTCCAAGGATTTTGAGAGCCGTGGGACTCAGGCCATTGATACACGGCGACACCCCCATCGTTTGTCCCGCGCCGCAGATGGCGGCTTGCGTCAGATTCGCCGGCATGGGTACCGTGGTTCCAGGGTAATGTAGCGAAATACCGGGGATATCGGAAAGGTTTCCCGTCCCCTCCTGGGTTGTGAAGGTCGACACGGGCGAGGGAGTGGCCGGCGTGTCGTAACGCGATCCTTGATAATCCACGAAGAAGAAGAGCTTGTTTTTCTTGATGGGACCACCCAGTGTTGCGCCGAATTCATTCCATCGCAGGTTCGGTGGAGCGCTGTTCACCGTCGGATCGGGACTGAAGTTGCGGTCCCATTCATTGGCGTTGAAAAAGTCGTTCCGCAGAAATTCGAACGCGTCGCCATGGAACTGGTTGCTGCCGGATTTGGTGCTGACGCTGATCACGCCGCCCAGGAAATGGCCCAGGTCGGCGCTGGGATTGTTCGCGATGATGTTGAATTCCTGGATCGCATCCACGCTGGGTGAAAATGCAACGTTATTATCCACGAACTCGTTGTTGTCGATGCCATCCAATAGATAGTAGTTGGCCTGCTCGCGGTTGCCGTTAATGTAGGGACGGCCCGAGTTGAACGTGGCAAGCCCGGTGTTGAACGCCCCGGGGCTGGTAGTTACCGCACCGGGCGTCAGCAGCGCCAGCTGATTGTAGTTGCGCGTTTCAAGCGGCAGGTTCTCGATGGCGTGGGCGTCCATTACGGTGCTCACCTGAGTGGAATCCGTTTGCAACAAGGGAGCCGCTGTCGTAACATCCACGGAGGTTGCGACGTCGCCCACTTTCAACTGGAAATCCAGCCTGGCCACTTGATTGAGAACCAGTGTGACGTTAGACTGCTGGGTCGCCTGAAATCCCGTGCGTTCCACTCGGACATTGTAGGTTCCGATCGGAACCTGGGGCAGATCGTAAATCCCGTCGGCGTTACTGGTAGTGGTCCACTGGGAGCCACGCTCGGTATCTGTAGCGGTAACCTTCGCCTCCGGAACCGACGCCCCCGACGCGTCCGTCACTTTTCCAGTGATCGCCGCCATTACCTGTTGGCCGTCCGACGGTTGAGGTGTCACAAGCGCGATGAAAAGCAGCAGCAACAGCGTTGCCGCAACTCCGAACCGGATGGCAGTATCTGATTTCGATTTCATGGAGACTCCTCTTCTGTTCATTCTCACAATCCTCGCAACTGACAAATTGACTTGACGCTACCGTTGAGTTGACCAACGCTGTTAAGTTGTGTTCGCTCGGCGGCCATGGAAACCGAAGAGGTATTCGATCCGAGCTTCATCGCCTTGATGCCCGCGAACATCCAGGCTTACTACAAAACGTATGGCCAAACGACATTGAAGTCATCGGGAACAGCGTCCACGGTGGGAGATATCGTGGCCACATGCACCTTCGGGTCGTCGTCAACGACCGATTGCGAGAACCCAACCCCATTCCCCCAGGCGAATGGGACAACAACCATCCCGACGACGCAGCCGGTATTCGAGACCGCTGACCTTCAAGGCCCCGTTCGACGCGGGCGGCGGCACTCCCCAAAACTTCGACACCGGGATCCAGCTATTTGACCGTAGTCGCCGTATGGAACGGGGCGGACTTCCAGCGGAGCTCCCGGCTGCTTCACTTTACGCTTCGACTTGACGGCGCAAATCGGCAACGTACTGTTCCAACGTTTCACGGGTCGGGTCCCATGTCGAAGCGGGCGCGGATGTTGGCGTCGTTGGCCGGCTTGACCGATTGTTGATGGTTTGGCTGTCCGGTTGATGGGCGGAGTGCTGAGCACAATGCGTTCGCCGGTGTCATTGCCGTTGCCACTCTCACCGCCGGTGTCCCTGGACGAGCTACTTGCTTCTTTTCCGAACCTTTCCTGTTTTGCCCGCAAAGCCTCCTCGGTTTCTTTTTTTACCAACTCAACCGAGGCGAGCCGGTCCTGGATGTCCTTGCACTCCGCACTTTCCACGGACCCGTTGGATGCATGAACCACGCGCCGGAAATCTTCCACAAAAACGGCGTCGATGCGCAGAATCGTATTCTTGTCGCCTTGCGGCTGCACCACATAGCGTACGGCCAATGTGCCTACATCCGCGCTGTCCTTGAAATTCCAGGGATTTAGCGCCTGCTTGCGCACCTTGTAAAAAACCTTGCCCGTGTCCGTCCATTTTGGGAAATACCGGCGTGGAAGCTACTGCGACAGCTCAGCAATGTACTCGTCTTTGGAATATTCCTTGGTTCCGCGGATGATCGTATTCTGAACTGCATCGTCGACGGCTTGCTCAACTTCGGCATAGGGCAGGGGGATAGTAATGATCGGCAAGCCTTCGCCGTAGGGCATACCGTTTTTTTCGCGACCATATCCCGGGATAGCAAGGGCGGCAAGCAGAAGAATAGCGAGAAATTGCGCAGCCGGCCGACGGGAAAAAGGTGAGAGTTCCACAGCTCTACCGCGA
>CAVRZH010000130.1:0-43001 GCA_963725455.1 Bryobacterales bacterium | reverse complement strand
GGTATAGTTGGTACCGCGGCGCTACGAATCGACACCTAGGCGGTATAGTAGAACTTCTGCATGAGAATCATCGCCGAGGCGCCTTGTCGCGTTGACCTGGCTGGCGGCACCCTCGATATTTGGCCACTCTATCTCTTTCATCCCGGCGCGGTTACCGTGAACTTTGCCATTAACCGGTTCACGCGCTGCGCTGTCGAGACGCTGGATTCACCCCAGATCCGGCTTAGCTCCAGCGATCTCAAGTCATCGGAAAGCTACCCCTCGCTCGACGATCTGAACGGATCGGTCCGGCCTGGCCTGTCCCTAGTGGCGCACTTGCTGCGCTTCTTTCTCCCGCGCATTGGCCGTCCGCGACTTGGCCTTGCGATACAAACGCATTCCGAGTCGCCTGCCGGAGCGGGGATTGCCGGTTCATCCGCGCTGATGGTGGCGACCACCAGCGCCCTCAATCGTTTCACCAAATCCGGCCACGGCCTGGAGAAGATTCGTGAGATCGCGCAGAACGTAGAAGCGCAAATCATCCGCGTACCAACGGGTGTGCAAGATTATTACCCCGCGCTTTACGGCGGTGTCAGCGCCATCGAACTTGGGGCCGACGGCGTGCGGCGCGTTGAGATTCCAGTGGATCTGGAGGACTTCAATCACCGTATTGTGCTCTGCTACACGGGCGCACCCCGTAATTCCGGCATCAACAATTGGGAAGTGACCAAGGCCTATATCAACGGCGACCGCAAAGTGCAGCGCAACTTTGGCCATATCGCGTCCATCGCAGCCAGCATGCGCGCTGCCGTGGAGAAAGCCGATTGGAGCGAATGCGGTCGCCTGCTGCGGGAGGATTGGTCGCATCGACGGGGCAATGTGGCGGGGATTTCCACTCCGGAGATCGATCGTTTGATCACCGTGGCGCGGCGCGCCGGATCGCAGGGCGCCAAGGTCTGCGGGGCTGGAGGGGGCGGCTGCGTCTTTTTTCTGGTGGAGCGCGGCGCACAGGAGCGTGTCACGCGTGCCGTCGGGAACGCGGGGGCTGAAATATTACCTGTGCAAGTGGCTACGCGTGGTGTCACAATTCGGAAGGGATCGAAGACGTAAATGGAAGCGCTGCGGGCGGCAATTCAGGACCAGCCGGAGGGCAGGCTAGACGTGGCGGCGCTCGAAATGGCGTCCATTGAGACTCCGGACCTGGATCCCGAGCCGTTCCTGGGCGTTCTGGATCGAATCGCATCGGGAATTGCAGCGCGGCTTCCCTCCTCGGCCAACGGCCGCGAGTTCGTGAGCGTCGCCAACGGCTATTTGTTCGGCGAGCTGGGCTTTCACGGTAACGAAATCGACTACAACGATCCGCGCAACAGCTGCCTCAATTATGTTTTGGATCGCCGCACTGGAATCCCGATTGCCCTCTCGGTGGTCTACATCGAGGTGGCACGAAGGCTCGGCCGGCCGGTTTCAGGGGTTGGGCTGCCCGGGCACTTCGTGGTGGAATATGACGACGGGGAATTCGCAACGTATATCGATCCGTTTCACGCCGGCCAGTTGCTTACCGTGGACGATTGCCGCAAGCTGGCGCGAGACCGCACTGGTTCAGACGCCGACGCTACCGCTCTTGCGCCAGTGGGCACGCGCTATATTCTGGTGCGCATGTTGAACAATCTGCGATCGGCCTACTTTCGCAGCAAGCAATTCGACAAATTGGTGGCGGTGACCGATCTGCTGATTGAAGGCTTCCCGCGGAATGCGGAGTATTACAAAGCGCGCGGCGTGGCCCGGTTGCGCATGCGCCAGTTCCGCAGCGCTCAAAAGGACCTGGAGCTCTACCTGCAATACTCGCCGGATGCCGAGGACCGCGCGCAAATCACCCAGCAGACTGGGATCGATTCATCGCTGGCTGGGGCGGTTGAATTGAAGAAGTCAGAATTCCGGAGCGGCGTTGCGCCGGTTCGGCACATTGATTCTGACTCCTGGCTTCTGAATTCTGACTTCTAAAAAAGTCTTACGCCCCGTCGATCCGGTTTGCCGGTGAGATGAACGGTGTCACGGAAGCTCACCGTATTTGGCTGGGACGTCATTACCAGCGAGTGTGTGCGATGGCCGTCGCCGAAGAATCGCACGCCTTGCAGCAGATTCCCCGGAGTAACGCCACAAGCCGCGAATATGATTTTCTTACCGGGCGCCAGGTCTTCGGCGCGATAAATCTTGTGCGGATCGCTGATGCCCATCTTCTCCATGCGCCGCACCTGCTCCTGATTGCGGACCACCAACCGGCCCAGCATCTCGCCATGCAAGCAGCGCATTGCGGCCGCGGTGATTACGCCTTCCGGCGCGCCGCCGATACCCATGACGGCGTGTACGCCCGCGCCACGCACGGCTGCGGCGATTCCGGCCGACAGGTCGCCATCGCTGATCAAACGGATGCGAGCGCCCGCCTTACGAATCCTCGCGATCAACTCTTCATGGCGCGGCCGGTCCAGCACCATCACCACCAGATCGTCCACCTCGCGATCCAAACGCTTCGCGATCGCTTTGAGATTGTCTTCGGGAGGTGCATCCAGGTCCAAGGCGCCCTGGCATCCCGGGCCCGCGATGATCTTCTCCATGTAACAATCGGGAGCGTGCAGCAGCCCGCCGGCTTCGGAAGCCGCCAGCACGGCAATAGAGTTGGCGGCGCCGGTAGCGCACAGGTTGGTGCCCTCCAGCGGATCCACCGCGATATCGACCGCCGGGTATTCCAGGCCGGGAGGCGGTTTGGCGCCCACGCGCTCGCCGATGTACAGCATGGGGGCTTCATCGCGCTCGCCCTCGCCGATCACAATGGTTCCAGCGATAGGTACTTCTTCAAAGGCGACGCGCATGGCTTGCACCGCGGCATGATCGGAACCCGGGCTGTCGCCCTGCCCCATGGTGCGCGCGGACGCGATGGCGGCTTCCTCCACCACGCGCGCCATCTCAAACGCCAAATGCGCGGCTAGGTGCTGCTCTCCGTCCGCTGAATTGTGTGATTTGTTCCCGGTATAATTAGTCGCTTGAACTGCCATTACGGACCCTCCGACGGGTGCTTTCCCCGCGTGATTTCGCGAGAAGCCCGATCATAACACGGCCCGCGCCGGGTCCAAGAATCGCGCTGAAACCGATGGAAGGGAAGGCTGACCACCGCGGGATCTGGAGGTGCGCGGCCCAGTTTGCTCAGATCTTGATATGCTGATACATTCCAAGGAGACAACACTCATGAAAATACTCACGGTAGGAACGATTTTTTTAGCGGCTAGCTTGGGCTCGGCCTTCGGGCAGGGCAAAGGGCCGCAAGGTCCCGGACTCACGCTCACGTCGCCCGACTTCGAAGACGGCGGCATCATTCCGAACAAGTACACGCAAGCCGTCCCGAACCCCGTTTCGCCGAAACTGGAATGGACACATGTGCCGGCTGGTACGGTCAGCTTCGCACTGATCCTGCACGATCCCGACGTAGCCATTGGCAAGAAGAACGACGACGTTTTGCACTGGATGATCTTCAATATTCCCGGCACCGCTACGGGCCTTCCGCAGGGTGTTCCCACCGAAGCGAAGCTCGAGGACGGCGCCATCAACGCCAAGAATCTGCGCGGCGGCGTGGGCTTCATGGGCCCGGGTATGGGACCGCAAGGCCCCTACCATCACTACACCTTTGAACTTTTCGCCCTCGACACCAAGCTCGATCTAGGGCCGGATGCAACCCGCGCCGAAGTTCTTGCCGCGATGCAGGGTCACATCCTGGCGAAGGGCGTTCTGGAAGGCCGGTTCCACAAATAGGCAATCGGGTAAGGAGTAAAGGAAGGGCGGCGTGAACAAGTTTGCAGTTGGCCTGATTGCCGCCCTTAGTTTGCTTGCACCGCGATCGGGAGCTGCCGATCTTCCCGACGGCAAGGGCAAGGAGCTGATTCTCCGGGCCTGCGTCGGCTGCCATAAGGCGGAAGAGATCGCGGTTTATCGTTTCACGAAAGACGAATACCAAACCATCGTCTACCGCATGCAAGATCGCGGCGCGCAGGCTACCAGGGCCGAACTCGACGTCATCGCGGCATATCTTTTCCAAAATTTTCCCAAGATAGAAGACACCACGAAAATCAACGTCAATAAAGCCACGGTGCAGCAGATCGCGACCGGGCTTGGTTTGACCGAGGAAGAGGCCGCGGCGGTGGTGAAATACCGCGACCGTCATGGCGACTTTCACGCCTGGGGCGATCTGCTGATCATCTACGGCGTGGACGGCAAGAAGATCGCGGCGGCTAAGGACAAGATTGGCTTTTAGCTTGTTGGCTATTGGCTTTTGGCGGCCTTGTTGCCGGCTGAAAGCGCACTGACTTCCGGCAATTGCGACCGGTCCCATCCGCCGCCGAGCGCCTCTACCAGCAGCACGCTCGACACCATGCGCCGCGTCAAGAGATTTACCAAAGCCTCCTGTTCGGCGAAGAGAGCAGTCTGCTGTGTTTCCACCTGCAGATAGTTGGCGGTTCCGGCCTTGTATTGGGCGGTGGTGATGTCGAGAGCCGTTTGGGCGGCTTGAACGGTTTCGTTGGTGGCGCCGGTTTCCTGTTCCAGAATCCGCAGAGCTGACAGGTTGTCTTCCACTTGTTGAAACGCCGTGAGCACCGTCTGGCGGTAGCCCGCCATGCCAGCATCGAAATTTGCCTTGGCGAGGTCCAGTTGCCCCCGCCGCTTCCCGGCGTCATACAACGTTTCCGAAAGGCTGGCGCTGGCCGTCCAGAACCGTCCCGCCCAGGTAAATAGATTTACGAAACTCGAACTCGCCAAGCCCAATCCGCCGCCGATCGTCAGCGATGGGTAATACGCTGCCTCTGCGATTCCAACCTGTTCGTTCAGCGCAGCCATCTGGCGTTCGGAAATGGCGATGTCCGGACGGCGCTCCAGCAGCGTGGATGGAAGCGCGACCGGAACCTGGGGTGGCTCATTCTTGATAGGCTCGGGCGCGATAGTTAATTCGGATGGTGGCTTGCCAATCAGAATCGCGATGGCGTGCTCGTATTGCGTACGCGCCACTCCGAAATCGATCAATTGTTCCTTGGCCGAATCTAATTGCGTTTGCGCCTGCGCCACGTCGGCGCCGGACGCGATGCCGGAGGTATGCCGGGCCTGGGTGAGCTTCAGATACCCAGCGTATGAATCGACGGTGGATTGCAGCAGCGCGATGTCGCCATCGGTGCCGTGCAACTGAAAATAGTCTTGCGCCAGATCCGCCTGGTAGGTGAGCTTGATGTTCTCGAGCTGTGCCTCGGTGGCCTGGGCTGTTTCAGCATTGGCCCGTACATTGCGGCGGATCGCGCCCCACAAGTCCACTTGATAGGACACGTCGAAGGGGATCTGGAAACTTCTGAAAACTCCCGACGAAGGCGTTAGATTGGTTCCGCCTTGAGTGGCTCCCACCGCCGGACCGGCCGTCACAGTAGGATACAAAGCAGACCGCGCCACTACGACGTCCGCTCGTGCCGCCCGGTATTGAGCTTCGGCCTGCAATACGTTCTGATTCGAGATGCTCACCTGCTCTTCCAGCGCGTTGAGTTTGGGGTCGTTATAGACTTCCCACCATTTGCCTTTGAGTGCGGCATCGTTCGGCTGCGCTTCTTTCCAGCCGTCCGGCGGCTTCTCCTTGAAGGCCGTTGGGACCGGGGCTGTAGGAAGCTTATAGTTCGGGCCTACCATCCTGCATCCACTCGAAACGAGCAGCGTTCCGAGCGCCGCTCCGAGCAATAATTTATTGGGCCACATCCTATTGTTCTGGGTCGTCATTTGCATCTCTCACAATCCTAGTGAAGAAAACGGCATCGTATATTGTTTGATGGTCAAGTCCGCCATTAGACCTCCGAACCCACGGGCTGGTCGCCTCCGGAAAGCTTGCGCCGCTGTGCCCGCTGCCGCTCGCGCCATTGCTGCAGCCGGTCAAAATAAAGATAAACCACCGGAGTGGTGTAAAGGGTCAGCATCTGGCTGAAGAGCAAGCCGCCAATAATGGTAATCCCAAGCGGGCGCCGCAACTCCGAGCCGGTACCCCCGCCAATGGCTAGCGGCAGTGCTCCCAACAAGGCGGCCATGGTGGTCATCAGGATGGGCCGGAAGCGGAGCAGGCATGCCTCGAAAATGGCGTCGCGCGAGCTTTTGCCTTCGTTGCGCTCGGCCGCGATGGCGAAATCAATCATCAGAATTGCGTTCTTCTTCACGATGCCGATTAGCAGAATGATTCCGATGATCGCGATCACGCTCAGATCCGTCCGCGTGAGCTCCAACGCCAGCAGGGCGCCCACGCCGGCGGATGGAAGCGTCGACAGAATGGTCACCGGATGGATGTAGCTTTCGTACAATATACCGAGCACGATGTAGACGGTAGCCAGCGCGGTGGCGATCAAGAGCGGCTCGCTGCCGAGAGAATCCTGATACGCCTGCGCCGTTCCCGCAAACCCGGTCTGGATGGTGGCCGGCAGCCCCACTTTGGCCGCCGAGGTGTTGATGGCGTTCACCGCCGTGCCCAAAGCCACGCCGGGCCGCAAGTTGAACGACAGGGTGATGGCGGGAAACAGGCCCTGGTGGTTTACCGATAGAGGCGCGGTGGCAGTTTCCGTCTTCGCGATCGCGCTCAGCGGGACCTCCGGTCCATTGGGCGAGGCGACATAGACCTGATGCAGCGTGTTCGGATTCTGCCAGTACTTCGGCGCTGCTTCCATCACCACGTGATATTGATTCAGTGACGTGTACATGGTGGACACCTGGCGCTGCCCGAAAGCGTCGTACAGCACGTCGTCGATCAGCACGGGCGAGATATTGAACCGGGCCGCGGTCTTGCGGTCGTACTCCACGTTCGCTTGGAGGCCGCGGTCCTGCTGATCGCTATTGGTGTCGGTGATGATGTTGATGGTCTTCAGCTCGTTCAGCATCAGGGGAGCGTACTTGGTGAGATCGGTCAGATTGTCGCCGCGCATGGTGTACTGATACTGCGCGTTGCTGGACCGGCCGCCCACGCGCACATCCTGCACGGCCTGCAAATACAGCGTGGCGCCGGGCACCTTCGCCAGCTTGGGGCGCAGGCGCTGGATGATCTGGTCCGCGCTGACATGGCGTTCATCGAGCGGTTTCAGGGAAATGAACATTCGCGCTGTATTGGTGGTGGTGCCGCCGCCTCCGCCGGAAAAGGCGTTCACCGTGTCGATGGCGGGATCGGCGTCAATGATATCCACCATCGTTAACAGCGTCTTGTCCATGGTCTGAAACGATGTGTCCTGATCGGCCTGAATCTGTCCGCTCAGCCGGCCGGTGTCCTGCTGCGGAAAGAAACCCTTGGGCACCTGAATATACAGGTAGATGGTGAGAGCCACAGTGGCGAGCAGGCTGGTGAGGGTCAGCGCCGGATGCTGCAGCACGATGGAGAGGGTCCGGCCGTAAACGTTTACGATCCAGGTGAAGAATTGCTCGCTTTTGGCATAGATGCGGCCGTGGCGCTCCTGCTGGCGCAGCAGATGAGCGCACATCATCGGGGTGGTGGTGAGTGAGATCACCATCGAAACCAGAATCGCAACAGACAGCGTGATGGCGAACTCGCGCAACAGCCGTCCGACGATACCGCCCATCATTAGCAGCGGAATGAAGACCGCGATCAGCGAGAAGCTGATGGTGAGTACCGTGAAACCGATCTCCTGCGCGCCCTTCAACGCGGCCTGGAATGGCTGCATTCCGTGCTCGATGTAGCGGGTGATGTTCTCAATGACGACGATCGCGTCGTCCACAACAAATCCGGTAGAAATGGTCAGCGCCATCAGCGAAAGATTATCGATGCTGAAGCCCGCCAGATACATGACGCCGAAGGTTCCGAGCAGGGAAACGGGAACCGCGATGCTCGGGATGAAGGTGGTCCGTACGCTTCTCAAGAAGGCGAACACCACTAGGATCACCAGCACGATCGATATCAGCAGCGTGATTTCCACGTCGTTTACCGAGGCGCGGATGGTGATGGTCTGATCCATCGCGACGCGCAGATTGATGGCGCGCGGAATGGATGCCTCTAGTTGCGGCAGCATGGCGCGAATCTTGTCGACGGTGTTGATGATGTTGGCGCCGGGCTGGCGGAACACAATCACCAGCACGGATGGCTTGCCGTTGGCGTAGCCCGCGTTGCGCAAGTCCTCCACCGAATCCACCGCCTCGCCGACGTCGGAAACGTGAACCGCGGACCCGTTGCGATAGGCGATTATCAACGGCTCGTAATCGATGGCTTTAAATATCTGGTCGTTGGCGCCGACTTCCCAGCGCCTGGTCTTATTCTGGAAGTCGCCTTTGGGGGTGTTGGCGTTCGATCCGGCCAGGACCGAGCGGACCTGTTCGAACCCGATTCCGTATTTGTTCAACTGCGAAGGATTCAGCTCGATGCGCACCCCGGGCAGCGCGCTGCCGCCCACCACCACTTGGCCCACGCCGGTGACCTGCGACAGCTTCTGCGCCATGATGGTGGACGCGGCGTCATACATCTGGCCCTTGGTCAATTGATCCGACGTGAGCGCCAGCATGAAGATGGGCGCGTCGGCCGGATTCACCTTGCGGTAAGTGGGATTGCTCGGCAGATTGACGGGCAAATATCCGCGCGCGGCATTGATGGCCGCTTGCACATCGCGCGCCGCCGCATCGATGTTGCGGTTCAGATCGAACTGCAGTGTGACGCTGGTGGCGCCGAGGGTGCTGGACGAGGTCATCTCCGTGACCGAGGCAATGTGTCCAAATTGCCGCTCCAGCGGCGTAGCGACCGAGGAAGCCATGGTCTCCGGACTCGCGCCCGGCAGCGAAGCTCCCACCGAGATCGTGGGGAAGTCCACTTGCGGCAGCGGAGACACGGGCAGCAGCCGGAACGCAACGATACCCGCCAGTGCCACAGCCGCGGTTAGCAGCGTGGTGGCGATAGGCCGGCGGATGAATGGTTCCGAGATATTCATGGCTTTTTTAACTGGCTCATGGCTAGTGCGCCGGACTTGGTTCTGGCGTAACGCCGCCGCCACTTTCCCGCATGGCGCGATGCCGGCTGGAGAATCGAATCGCCAGACGATCGAAGAACAGGTAAATTACCGGCGTGGTGTAAAGCGTCAGCATCTGGCTGAAGATCAATCCGCCCACGATGGTGATGCCGAGCGGCCGCCGCAGCTCCGAGCCCACGCCCGTGCCGAGCGCCAGCGGAACGCCGCCTAATAACGCCGCCATGGTGGTCATCATGATTGGCCGGAAGCGCAGCAGACAAGCCTGGAAGATGGCGTCCAGCGGTTCCTTGCCTTCGTGGCGCTCCGCTTCCAGGGCGAAATCGATCATCATGATCGCGTTCTTTTTAACGATGCCGATGAGCAGCACGATGCCTATGAGCGCAATCACGCTGAAGTCGCTGCGCGTGATGAATAGCGCCAACAGCGCGCCCACTCCGGCCGATGGCAATGTAGAGAGAATCGTGATCGGATGGATGTAGCTTTCATATAAGACGCCCAGTACGATATAAACCGTCACCAGCGCGGCCAGGATCAATACCGGCTCGTTGGCGAGCGATGCCTGAAAAGCCTCAGCCGAGCCCTGGTACGCCGCTTGAATGCTGGGCGGCAAGCCGACGTCTTCCTTGGCCTTGTTTACCGCTTCCACGGCTTCTCCGAGCGAGGCGTTGGGAGCCAGATTGAAGGAAAGCGTCACCACCGGGAACTGCCCTTGATGGTTGATCGCGATCGGCGCGGTGCGAGTCTCCATGGTGCTGAACGCAGCCAGCGGTACTTGGCCGCCGTTCGGAAATGCATTGGTCGACTGGATGGCCGACGCGCCGTTGGAGCTGCTGGATCCAGTGGAATTCAGGCTGGCCTGGGATGAGGTGGCGGAGCTGGTAGGGCCGCTGGTGACCGCCGTGCCCGTGCCTCCGGTGGTTATGGAACTGTTGATGGGAGTTGCGCCGGTTCGAACGAACAGCGAGCGCAGATCGACCGGCGTGTCGTGGAAGTGCGGCTTTACCTCCAGCACAACGTGGTATTGATTGAGCTGCGTAAACATGGTGGAGACCTGGCGCTGGCCATAGGCGTCATACAACGTCTGGTCGATAGCGGAGGGAGTGATTCCCAGGCGCGAAGCCGTCACGCGATCGTACACCAGGCGGGTTTGCAGGCCCAGCACCTGCTGATCGCTGGCCGCGTCCCGCAACTGGGGGAGTTGCTGCAGCCGGGCCAGCAATTTGGGTGCATAAACGTTCAGTTCATCCGCGCTCGGATCCTCCAGCGTGTATTGAAACTCCGTCCGGCTGACGCGATCCTCGACCGTTAAATCCTGCACCGGCTGCATGAATAGAGTAATGCCGGATATCTGAGCCAGCTTGGGCTGCAGCCGCGTAATCACATCGGTGGCGCTGATCTTGCGCACGTCGAGCGGCTTCAAGTTGATCAGAATGCGGCCGCTATTCAGCGTGGTGTTGGTTCCATCCACCCCAATGAACGAAGAGAGGCTTTCCACCGCCGGATCCTTCAAAATTACCTGCGCCAATTGCTGCTGCTCGCGCGACATTTCGTCGAACGATATGGTCTGCGCGCCTTCGGAAATGCCCTGGATCACGCCGGTATCCTGAATAGGGAAGAAGCCCTTGGGTATGGCGATGAAGAGCAGTACAGTCACGGCCAAAGTGGCCACCGCCACCAGCAGCGTAAAAGTTTGCCGCTCCAACACCCACCGCAAGGTCTTTTCGTAGAGCCCGATAACCCAGTCCCAGCCTTTCTCCGACGCGCGGTAGAAGCGCCCCTGCTGCGACTCCGGCGTATGTTTCAGGAGCTTGGAACACATCATCGGCGTGAGCGTGAGGGAGACTACCGCCGACATCAGAATGGTGATGGAGAGGGTGACCGCGAACTCGCGGAATAGACGGCCCACGATATCGCCCATGAACAACAGCGGGATCAGAACGGCCACCAACGAAACCGTGAGCGAGATAATTGTGAATCCGATTTGTTCGGCGCCCTTGAGCGCGGCGCGCAGCGGATGCTCGCCCTCTTCGATGAAGCGGACGATGTTCTCAATCATCACAATGGCGTCGTCCACCACAAAGCCGGTGGAGATGGTCAAGGCCATCAGCGTCAGATTGTTCAAGCTGTAGCCCAGCAGATACATGACGCCGAAGGTGCCCACCAGCGACAGGGGCACCGCGACGCTCGGGATCACGGTGGCCGCAAGGTTTCTCAGAAACAAAAAGATGACCATCACCACCAGGGCGATGGTCAGCATCAATTCGAACTCAACGTCGCTCACCGATGCCCGGATGGTAGTGGTCCGGTCCGTGAGAATCTTCACTTGGACAGCTTCCGGCAACGTCGAAGTAAGCTGGGGAAGAAGCGCCTTGATGCGATCCACCACCGAGATGATGTTGGCGCCGGGCTGCCGTTGGATATTCACGATCACGGCGGGCGTATTGTTCATCCACGCGGCTTCATGGATATCTTCGACGCTATCGATGACGTCGGCCACCTGCGTCATTTCTACCGGAGCGCCGTTTTTGTACGCCACCACCAGGGCCGCGTAATCGGAACTCGAGAGCAGCTGATCGTTGGCGCCGATTTGATAGGATTGGCGCGGTCCGTCGAAGTTGCCTTTGGCTTGATTGACGTTCGCGGCGATGATCGCGCTGCGCAGATCCTCCAGGTTGACGCCATAGGAGGCGAGCGCGGATGGATTCGCCTGGATGCGGACCGCGGGCTTCTGCCCGCCGCTGATACTCACCAGGCCAACGCCCGGCAATTGCGAAATCTTGGGAGCCAGGCGCGTGTCCGCCAGATCCTCAACTTTCGAAAGCGGCAAGGTACTGGACGAAAGCGCGAGAGTAAGAATGGGCGTGTCGGCCGGATTGGTTTTGCTATACAGCGGCGGCGTCGGAAGATCGGCAGGCAAGTAAGTCCCCGACGCATTGATGGACTGCTGCACTTCCTGCTCGGCCACATCGATGTTCAGGCTGAGATTGAATTCGAGCGTGATCACCGACATACCTTCAGAGCTGATGGAAGTCATCTGCTGCAGGCCGGGCACCTGGCCAAATTGCCGCTCCAGTGGCGCGGTGACCGAAGACGCCATGACATCCGGATTGGCGCCGGGATAAGTGGTGGTCACCTGGATGGTCGGATAATCTACTTCCGGCAATGCCGAAACCGGCAGTTCTTTGTACGCGACGGCACCTGCCAGCAGAATGCCCACCATGAGCAGCGTGGTGGCCACCGGCCGCAAGATAAATGTTCGCGAAGGGCTCACTGGGACTGCTTTCCTCCGGGCTGTTTTACGGAATTGGAAGCATCGTCCATATGAACGGTGACCTTGCTGCCTTCCTGCAGTTTGTCGACGCCGGTGAGCACCACCACGTCACCCTGATTCACGCCCGACGTGATTTCGGTATTGTCGTCGTCGCTGGTGCCCAGCTTGACTTGGCGCACCGTGACCGTGGAGTCGGGTTTTACCACGTACACATAGGTACTGGACGAATTGCGCTGCACGGCCGCGGACGGCACCAGCACCACCGCACGTTTTTCCTGTTGCAGCAAGCGCGCATTGACGAACTGATTGGGGAATAGCTCATTGTGGGAATTGTCGAAAGTAGCGCGCAGTTTGACGGTGCCGGTGGTTTGATCGATCTGGTTATCGATGGTGGTGAGCGTTCCGGACGCAAGCTTCTTCGTCATCTCGCGGTTAAACGCATCCACGGCCAGCTTCTGTCCGGCGCTCTGCTTCTGGTAGATCACCGGCAATTGGTCCTCGGCGATAGTGAAGATGACGCTGATGGGCTGAAGCTGGGTGATCACGAGCAGCCCTGTAGTATCCGAGGTCTGAACGATGTTGCCCGGATCCACCAGGCGCAGGCCGATGCGGCCGGTGATGGGAGCGGTGATGTGGCAATAAATGAGATTCACTTTTACCGCGTCGATCAGGCCTTGATCGTTCTTCACCACTCCTTCGTCTTGTTTGACCAACGCGACTTGCGTGGCCAGTTGCTGTTCGGGAATCGCGTTCTGCTTGAGGAGCGTTTCATAACGCGCCTGATCCACGCGCGCGTTGTCGAGCAAGGCCTGATCGCGAAGCAGCTGTCCTTCGTACTGTGTCAACTGGGCTTGATACGGGCGCGGATCGATTTCGGCCAGGGTATCGCCCTTCTTCACCATGTCGCCCTCTTTGTAGAGGACCTGCATCAACTGGCCGTTTACCTGAGTCTTGATGGTGACGGTGTAGATAGGGGTTACGGCGCCGAGTCCAGTAACATACACGCCGATGTTGCCCTTAAATGCCTTGGCTGCGTCCACCGGCGCGGTGCCGCCGTTGCCGCCTTGCCCTTTCCGCCCGTTTTGTCCAGTGGCATCGCCAGAAGTCTGCGGTGGTCTTTTCAACCAAAAGTAATAGCCGCCCGCACCCAATAGCGCGAGTATCAGGATCCAGATCCAGATCCAGGACCGGCGCCGCGGTGGCGGAGGATTGTGCGGCGGCCTTCCCTTTCCTGGCGCCAAAGGCGTTGCTGGCGGTGGCGCGACCGTCGCGCTGCGTTCCGCGGGAGCTGGGGCGCTCGTCGGTTGATCCATTGTTTATTCCACTTCCATCGCGTTTACTGCGAGCCGAATCGACGTCGCGTGCGCCCTGCCGCCACGCGTCTTGGCGGGAGAAGAAAAGGCGGAGCGTAGCTCTGAGGAGCCGCATACATGGGAGAATCCGGGAACTTACTAATTATAGTGCTCCGCCTAGATGAATGATGCCGGCAGCCTATGGACGGCGTTTGCCGTACTTACAGTACATGGCCCCGCGATCCCGGACCCGCTTGCGCAATCTCTCCAGAAGGGAATTGGCGTCGAGCGATACGGGTAAGTTACGGATGGCACTAAAGGGCTACGGCCGGCCGCCGGTCCTATCTTTCGGCTATGCGCCGTCCACGAGTCTGGGTTAGGGCATCCGGATGATGTTCTCGCCGTAAACTTCCAGCACGGACCACACGTTGGTGATGCGGAACAAGTCCCGTACTCGCTGGCTCAGGTTGATTAAGATGAGCGTGGAGCCGGCAGCTTTGGCGGAAACGTACAGGCCCACGATTGTTCCCAGCCCCAGGCTGTCCATTTGGGTAAGTTCCGTCAAATCCAGGACGATCTTCTTGGATTGCGGGATCAGCCGTTTCACTTCGTCGCGCAGAACGCCCGTCAGGCCAGCGGTCAGCTTGCCGCTGCAACGCACGACGGTAGCGTCGCCTTCATCGTGGGTGCGAAGGACTAAGGAAGGAGCCGCGGCATCGGCTGAGCCTGACATGGTGACACTCCTCTGGCCCACCATTGTAGCGGAGATTCGCCGGCTTGCTGTAATGTGTTGGCGGCGGCCGTACGGGTGTAAGAAGCCGCTCCTTGCGCTAACCGAGGGACTCGCGATATCCTGCCGTTGTCCGGAGGTACCTCATGAAGACATCGTCCGTCAAAGCTGTCTCGCTCGCTTCTTTGGCGCTCGGTCTCGCGTTGAGCGCCACGCCCCTGCTGGCCCACCATTCTTTTGCAGCTGAGTATGACGACACCAAGCCAGTGAAATTCTCTGGCGTCGTCACGAAGGTGGAATGGACGAACCCACACATCTGGTTTTACGTCGACGAAAAGAAGCCGGATGGCACAGTGACCCATTGGGCGATTTCCGGTGGCGCCCGGGCCAGCTCATGCGGCGCGGCATTACGAAAGATGTCATTCAACCGGGGATGATGCTGGTGGTGGAGGGTTTCCGCGCCAAAGACGGTACCGATAATGCCAACGGATCGAAGGTGACGTTCCCGGATGGCCGCCAGGTGTTCACTTCCAGCCAGGAAGCCGATTCCAAGAAGAACTGACGGGGGCCAATTATGCACAAGACATCTTACGAGCGTGTTGGGCGTCGCATGGCTTTTGGAGCGCTGCTGGCGGGGTTGGTCTTATCTCCCGCGCGGCTGCATCCGCAAACCATGGCCGCTGCGGGCGTCAAAGGAACACCGCGCACCCCGGACGGCAAGCCGGATTTCAGCGGCATATACGAGTGGCCGAAATCGAATGGCGGCGATCGCTGCCGGTGCTCCGCCACGGTTTTCGATCACAAAAAAATGGCTCCGTTCAAGCCCGGGGGCATGCCCTTCTTTGAACCGCCCACCGGCGACCCGCGGCACGATGAGCCGCGCGAGTTTTGCATGCCCGCCGGCTTCCCATCCGGGATGCTGTCGGCCAACGCGGTACAGTTCGTCCAGAACAAGAATTATCTGGTGATCGTGCACGAATTCCAGCGCATGACGCGCATCATTCCGCTGGATGGGCGTCCGCACCGCACCGGGATTGAGCCCACATATTTCGGCGACCCGGTGGGACATTGGGAAGGCGACACGCTGGTGGTGGAGAGCACCAACTTCAAGCGCTGGGGATTGGACGATTATTACTACACCGACAAAAATCAGTACCGCATGCATAGCGACGCGCTGCGCACGGTGGAGCATATCCGCTGGCTGGACCCGAAGACCCTGTCTTACCAGCTGACCATCGACGATCCGAAAGTTTTCACCGCGCCGTGGACCCAGGATTTCACCATGGCTTTTCATCCGGATTGGGATCAGGCCGGGTTGTATGAGTACGTTTGTGAAGAGAACAACCGCTGTCCGGGCGGGAAATGCAAATCGGAATAATAAGGAGCTATTCGTTTAATGAAGACCCGTAAGCTGGGAGGCTCGGGACTCCAAGTCTCCCCCGTTTGTTTGGGCGGAAATGTTTTTGGTTGGACCGCCGACGAGCCAACTTCGTTCGCCATTCTTGATGAGTTCGTGGAAGCGGGGTTCAATTTCGTCGATACCGCCGACGTGTATTCGCGCTGGGTGCCTGGACACAAAGGTGGCGAGTCCGAGACCGTGCTCGGCAACTGGTTCAAGCGCAGCGGCAACCGGAAGAAAGTGATTCTGGCCACCAAGGTTGGCATCGAGCTGGCGCCCGACAAGAAAGGGCTCTCAAAGGCCTATATCCTGCGCGAAGTGGAGGACTCGCTGCAGCGCCTGCAGACGGATTACATCGATCTTTATCAATCCCACATCGATGACGCCAGCACGCCGCTCGAAGAAACGCTTGGCGCCTACGATCAATTGATCAAAGCAGGCAAAGTGCGGGCTATCGGTGCATCGAACTATAGCGCGGAGCGTTTGACCGAGGCGCTGAAGGTGAGCCAGCAGCACGGGCTGCCGCGCTATGAGTGTCTGCAGCCGCATTACAACCTCTATGAGCGCGCCGGCTATGAAAAGGAGCTGGAGCCGGTATGCTTGAAAGAAGGTATCGGCGTGATTCCGTACTTCGCTTTGGCCAGCGGATTCCTGACGGGCAAATACCGTTCGGAGAACGATCTTGCCAAGGGGCCGCGCGGGCAGATGGTGAAAAAGTATCTGGACGAGCGCGGATTCCGGATACTGGCCGCGCTGGATGAAGTTTCGGCCAAGCTCCAATCCACGCCCGGAAAAGTGGCGATCGCATGGCTGATCGCACGGCCGAGTATCACGGCTCCCATCGCGAGCGCAACCAGCGTTGAGCAGTTGAAGGATCTGGTGGACGCAGCCAATCTTCAACTGGATTCCGATTCGGTCAAGACCTTGAACGAAGCCAGCGCCTATTAAATTGAGCATCGCGCCGCCGGAGTTGCGATTCGCCTTTGAGATCGACGTCGCAGTGGCCGCTCCGCTGGATTTTGGCGAGACGCAGAACGGGCATCGGCGAGTGATCGCTATTCAGGGTGGCAGCGTTGCCGGGCCGCGTTTGCGGGGGCGTGTGCTGGAAGGCGGCGCGGATTGGCAGATCCTGCGCCCGGATGGTACGGCGGATTTAGACGCGCGATACAGCATCCAAGCGGATGACGGCGCGCTGATCTACGTGGTGAATCATGGCGTGCGGCATGGGCCGCCGGAGGTGCTGGCGCGATTGAACCGGGGCGAGCCTGTGGATCCGGCATTGTATTATTTCCGCAGTGCCGCCACTTTTGAGACCAGCGCGGCGGAACATGCGTGGCTCACCCGCGCGGTTATCGTCGGAGCGGGCGAGCGGTATCCCGATAAGGTCGTGATTCGTTTTTGGGAAGTCCTGTGAGGACGGCTTCTTGAGCCGCATCGCGCTAGTCACGGGAGCCGGCAGCGGCATCGGCCGCGCGGTAAGCTTAGCGCTTCACTCAGCCGGATATTCCGTGGTGCTGGCCGGACGACGCGTCGCGGAGTTGGAGCGAACGTCCATGATGTCGGCGCGCGGTGATGCGGCGATGCTGGTGGTTCCTGCCGATATTACGCAGCCCGACGCGGTAGCCGCGCTGTTCCATCGAACGAAGGAAGCATTCGGGCGGCTGGATGTTTTGTTCAATAACGCGGGCACTGGGGCTCCAGCCGTACCTATGGAGGATCTTACCTTCGAGCAGTGGAGCACTGTGGTAGCCGTCAACCTGACCGGCGCATTCCTGTGCGCTCAGCATGCGATCCGGCTGATGAAATCCCAGCAACCGCGCGGCGGACGCATCATTAATAACGGGTCCATTTCCGCTCACTCGCCGCGGCCAAATTCAGCGCCCTACACCGCCACCAAGCATGCCATCACCGGGCTGACCAAGAGCATTTCTCTGGATGGGCGAAAGTACGACATCGCCTGCGGGCAGATCGACATCGGGAACGCGGCCACGGAGATGACGGAGCGCATGTCCGCCGGCGTGGCTCAAGCAGACGGAAGCATCGCGCCCGAGCCACGCATGGATGTGAAGCTGGTGGCCGACGCGGTCCTGTATATGGCGAACCTTCCGCTGGAGGCGAACGTGCAGTTCATGACTGTGATGGCGACCAAGATGCCCTTTGTGGGCAGAGGGTGAGGCGTGCGCGGTGTTAATCCCGGCACGCGGGAATTGCTCGCTGAGTGATATATCAAAGGCAGCGTCTTAGACGCGCTTTTGCTTTGCCCCTCAGCTCAGGAAGGAAATCGCCACTTTCGTCCGAAAAGCCAACGGAATCTGAGACATCAGAAACTTGACACCGCTGTTCGCCGCCTGTCATACTGCCTTTGCAATGAGCGCACAAGCGGTAACGGGTACAGCTACGTCTGTGTCGGACGCGGCGTGGAAAGCGATTGAAGGCGGCTACGATTTACAGGTTCACGTTGCACCGGATGTCATCGAGCGGCGCATTGATGACATTGATCTGGCGCACGAATTTTTGAAGCGCGGCCTGAAGGGATTCGTTCTCAAGTCGCATTACATTCCCACCGCGGAGCGCGCCAAGGTGGTCACGAAAGCGGTGCCCGGCATACAGGCTTTCGGCGCCATCACGCTCAATCACAGCGTCGGCGGATTGAATCCCGTGGCTGTGGAACTATCCGGGCGTTCCGGCGCCAAGATTGTCTGGATGCCAACTGTGGACGCCGCGAACGAAACCGCCGGCCGCGTGGATGGCCCCAACACCAAGCTTCCGTTCTGGGCCAAGATCCAGCGCGAACTGGCCGCCACGGGAATTTCGCCCGCGCCGCTCACGGTGCTGGATGACAAAGGCAATTTGAACGAGGCGGCGCGCCGGTGTCTTGAGATCATCGGCAACCACAATATGATCCTGGCGACGGGCCATCTGGGTCGCAAAGAGATTTTCGCCCTGGTACGCGGCGCCAAAGAAATGAAGCTGCAGCGCGTGCTGGTGACCCACGCCGAGTTTCCGTCGCAGAATTTGACGGCCGACGAGCAGGCTGAACTGGCCAACGAAGGCGCGCTCATCGAACACTGCTTTACAACCATGCACACCGGCAAAGCTCCCTGGGAAGAGGTGATGGTAAGCATCCGCAAGGCAGGTCCGGAGCACTGCGTGCTTTCCACCGACTTAGGCCAGACTATCAATCCCCCGGTTTCCGATGGCTTTGCGATGTTCGCGCAAACGCTGATGGACGGCGGATTCTCGGCCGCGGATATCAAGCGCATGGCCGTTACGAATCCGAGCGGGCTGGTGAACTGAAGGTTTCGATCTCCTATGGATTCCCAAAAAAGTGTTTTAGTGGTGAGCGCCCACGCGGCCGATTTCGTGTGGCGCGCGGGCGGGGCAATCGCGCTCTACAAGCAGAAGGGGTATCGTGTCCGGATCCTGTGCTTATCGTTTGGCGAGCGCGGCGAATCGGAGCGATTGTGGAAGCAGGAAGGCATGACGGTGGAATGCGTGAAAGTGGAGCGGCAGAAAGAATCCGAGCGAGCTGCTGGGATTTTAGGCGCCGAGATTCGTTTCTTCGATTCCGGCGACTATCCCATCAAGGCCTCCGAAGAGACCATCCACGAAATGGTGGTGGAGTATCGCAAGCTGCAGCCCGAAGTGATCCTGACGCATTCCTACGAAGATCCCTACAATCCGGATCATCCTTACGCCAATATGCTGACGCTGCAAACGCGCGTGTATGCGCAGGCGGCGGGGTATCCGGCGGAAGGCAAGCAGCTGGGCGCGCCTCCGGTTTTCATCTTCGAGCCGCATCAGCCGGAGCAATGCGAATTCAAGCCGCAAGTGCTGCTGGATATCACGCCGGTGTACGAGATCAAAGAGAAGGCTATGGAATCGATGGAAGCGCAGGAGCACCTGTGGAACTACTATCGCGATCTGGCGAAGCGCCGCGGCACGCAAGCCGTGCGCAATTCCGGCAAAAAGGGAATCAAGTACGCTGAGGCGTATCAGCGCGTCTATCCGCAAGTGGCCAGCGAATTCTCCTGAGGTTCTATTAGGATGTCCCATAAGATTGTCCGCGGCATCCCGCGACCCAATGTCCAGGCCGTCCAGTTGCTCGCTGAGCTGGGCGTCGCCACCATACATGAAGCGCAAGGCCGCACCGGCGCGATGCTGCCGTACATGCGCCCCATTTATCCGTCCGCCCGGGTGAGCGGACCGGCGGTCACGGTGTCTTGCCATCCCGGCGACAATCTGATGATTCATGCGGCTGTGGAGGTCTGCAAACCGGGCGATGTTCTGGTGGTGGTGACCACTTCGGAATCCACTGACGGCATGTTCGGCGATTTGCTCGGCACTTCGTGCCAGGCGCACGGAGTGGTCGGATTGATTATCGACGCGGGTGTTCGCGATACCGCCGAACTCACGGAGATGAAGTTTCCGGTGTGGGCCAAAGCCATCTCCCCGCAGGGTACAGTGAAGGCCAGCCCCGGGTCGGTGAACGTTCCGGTGGTGTGCGCCGGCATGATTGTGAATCCGGGAGACGTGATCGTGGGCGATGCGGACGGCGTTGTAGTAGTGCCGCGCGCCGCCGCGGCCGACGTGGCCAAGGCTGGTCAGCAGCGAATCGCCAAGGAAGAAAAATCCCGCGAGCGCCTGGCCAAAGGCGAGCTAGGTATCGATTTTTATGGTCTCCGCGCCAAATTGAAGGAACTCGGTGTCGAGTATGTGGAAGAACTCCCCGAGGAGACTTCCGCGGTGGGCCAAAGCGTTGTAAGGAGTTAACACCATGGGCGAAATCGTATTTGCAGCGGCCACGGTTCATGCGCCGCAGCTATTCACCTATCCGCCGAGCGAGGACAAAGCGCAACTGGATGCCGATATCGCGGCGATGCGCGAGCTGGGCAAGAATCTGGATGAGATCAAGCCCGACGCGGTAGTGGTGATCGGCAGCGATCACCTGGAAACGTTTTTCCTTTCCGCTGTTCCCACCTTCGCGATCGTGGGCGGCGAGAAATCCAAAGCTGCATTCGCCCGCAAGAGCTACGCGCTGCCGATCCACCCCTTTACCGAAGAACTGGTGACGGATCTGGTGAATGACGGCTTCGATATGACGTATTCACAGGACGCGGAGCTGGGGCATGCATTCGCCGCCGTGTACGAATGGGTGATCGAAGGCCGCTCCCTGCCGGTGATTCCGATCTTCGTCAACACCTATCTGCCCCCGCTACCCACCGCGCGCCGTTGTGCACAGCTGGGCGCCGCCGTCCGCGACGCGATCTTGAAATCGCCCTACAGAATCGCGATCGTTGCGAGCGGCGGTATGTCGCACTATCCGGGAGCGTGGAAATATCCGCAGCCCGCGTTCGATTTCGACTGGTGGGCCATCGCGCACATGGAGCGCGGCAATAACAACGCATTGCTGGAACTGAACAACGAGCAGTTGGACGAAGTGGGCAACACCGAGATGCTGCCCTGGATGATTCTGTTCGGCGCCATTGGCCAACAACCGGGCGAACTGATCACTTATCAGCCCACTTGGCATCATGGCCACGCGGTGATGCGCTTCATCCCCAACAAGAAGGGCACGCCGACCACGCCCGAGCCGGCGCCCAAATTCAACTTTGGCAGCGCCGAAGGCTATCAGTTCTACCGGCATCCCGATCCATCCGTATATCCGTTGAACAAGCTTCTTTATGATCTGCGGTTCAGTTCGCCACTGCGCCGGCGGTTGTTCGAGAATACGCCCGCTTTAGCCGCCGAGTACGGGCTGACCGCGGAGCAGGCAGTTGTGCTCGAAACTATGAAGGACGAAAGTATCGACGCCGTGCGATCGCTGAAGCCGCATCCGCTGGTGGACGCCGGTGCGCATCCGCTGGGTATGTGGATGTCGATCATCACGGTGCAAGCTGAACAGCGCCGCATGCGCGCCGAACAAGCACAGACCACAGCCGTCAAATAGGATTTTTCATGGCGACCGCGATTGCTCCGCCGCCTGCCAGAATCACCGCGCCCCGCGTGAAGTGGGTGCCGCTCATCATCGCGATCGTCATCGGCCTGGCTTTGTATTTCATGCCCGCGCAGCACGGCCTGACTCGCGCCGGGCAAACCGCCCTCGCCATCACTGCGTTCACCATCGTGTTGTGGGCTTTTGGCGTGATGAACAACGGAGTAGCGTCCGTGCTGATGATGGCGCTGCTGATCCCGGCCGGCGCGAAACCGGCGCTGGCACTGAGCGGATTTTCCAGCGGATCGTGGTGGATCCTGCTGGCAGTTCTCTACTACGGCTTCGCGATGCAGAAGACCGGATTGGCCGCGCGCACTTCGTACTATATTTTGTCGTTGTTTCCGGCGTCCTATTCCGGGATACTGGCCGCATTCTTCGTCATCGGCACGGTGCTTTCACTCGGGATTCCGTCGATGACCGTGCGCACGGCCATCATGGTACCCATCGCCTGGGCCGTTGTGAAATCGCTGGATTTGAAACCGCGCAGCCACGGCTCGGCGCTCATCATGCTGACCACCATCGAAATGGCCGTGGTCCCTGGACTGGGTCTGCTGTACGGCTCGCTGGATGGTCCCGTCGTCGCGTCGGTCTTCGATTTAAAGCATCTGCCCATCAGCTACCTCTCGTACGCGCGCGTGCTCTACTTGCCCGTATTCGTGCTGTGCGCCCTGATTGTGTTTGGCAATCAATGGGTGTTGCGGCCGGAGAAATCGCTCGACACCTCGGCCGAATTCGTGCGCGGTAAATTGCGCGAGTTGGGATCGTTCAAACGGGATGAAGCGATCACCGCTTTGATCGTGCTGTGCTCCATCGTCTTCTGGTCCACCGATCGCTGGCATCATTTGCCGAGCTTCTTTATCGGCATGGTCGGACTGGCGGTCTTCGCGCTGGCAGGTATCGTCGGGAACGCCGATATCGCGGGCGGCATCTCCTGGACTTTGCTGCTATTCATGGGCGGCATTTTCAGCCTGCAAAACGTTCTTACCGAGTACAAACTCACCGATTGGCTGGCCGGATACTTCGTCCCTATCATGCAGCACCTGACGTTCAGCGCGGTGATCGCGCTGCTGGCGGTGGGAATTGCGACCCTGGCCTTGCGTTTCCTGGATCCTAGCGGATTTATCGCTATCGTCGTGACGTTCGTTCCACTTGTGGACACCACCAGCGCGGCCGGCATTTCACCGCTCGTCTTAACCGCGGCGCTGCTCATTCCTTCCGTGCCATTCTGGGCGAGCTACCAAAATATTTGGGTCGCGATGGGGGAAGGAATTACTGAGGGCCTGGCATTCAGCGGGGAGCAGCGCGTGCGGCTCGCAAGTTTGTACGCGGTAATTTCGCTGTTTACCGTCGCGGCATCCATCGGCTACTGGAAGGTCATCGGGGCCTTATGACGAAGAGCGGCGCTGTAATGAGGATCGGGTTCGTTGGATTCGGCGAGGCGGCTTTTCATATCGCGAAGGGTCTCAAGCAATCTGTCACGGCCTTTGACATCAACGTGACTGAAAAGGTCCGCGGGCGGGCCCGCGAAACGGGAACGCGATTGGCCGCGACCAACCAGGAGTTGGCGGCGGCATGCGATGTCATCATGTCGGCCGTTACCGCGGACCAGGCTTTGATTGCGGCTCAACAAAACGCTCCTTATCTCAACGCCAATCAGATTTACGCCGATCTCAACTCCGTGTCCCCGGGGACGAAGCAATCCATCGCGCGCGTGATTGAGGCTTCGGGCGCGCGGTTTGCCGAAATCGCGATGATGGCGCCCGTTCCGCCTTACGGCCACAAAGTCCCGATGCTGGCGGGCGGCGATGGCGCTCAGGCGTTCGTCGAGAGTGTGGCCCCATTTGGTATCACGGCCGAGATCGTCTCGCGCGAAGTGGGCACCGCGGCGGCCACCAAAATGTTCCGTAGCATCATCGTGAAGGGCCTGGAGGCTCTGCTTACTGAGTGCGTGCTGGGCGCCAGCCGCTACCACGCCGACGAGCGCGTCTTTGCCTCGCTGGCTGAGACTTTCCCCGCTATTCAATGGAAGGAACTCGCGGATTATATGGTTGGCCGCGTGGTGGTGCACGGCGAGCGCCGCGCCCGCGAGATGGAAGAAGTAGCCGCCACGCTGCGCGAAATAGACATCGAACCCATCATGGCCGAAGCCATCGTGCGCCGCATGGACTGGAGCGCGGAACTCGGCCTAAAACAAATCTTCCACGGAGAAGCGCCGAAGAGCTACCGCGACGTAGTGGACGCAGTCGCAAAAAAACCGGTTGGAGCAGGCTGAAGCTGTCGCGGCTCCTTCGCATTGTTGCTGTTTCGTGCGCCGCCGCCGTGCTCTGTCTGGCGGTCGATCTGAAACCTGAAACCGCGCAAGCCTTCGATCAGTACATCGCGAGCACCGAAGCCAGATTACAGCCGCGCTGGAGCGGCCAGCATTTCCTGTGGTTTGACGATTCGCCCGAAATTCGACTCAGCCTTCTCGCTGGCGCCGTGGTGGCGCAGCCCATCCAAGGCAACGGCGTGGTCGCGCTGCCAGGCGGCTTGATCCAGGACTGGATCGGAGCGGTTTTTGTCCCGAACACTACTCTGAAAGAGACCCTCAGCGTGGTTCAGGACTATCCCCAGCACGTCCAAATCTATAAGCCGGACGTGACGGAAGTAAGGGTTCTCGCTCACAGCGGCAACGACTACACGGTTCGAACCCGCGTGGTTAAATCCAAGTTTTTTATCTCCGACGTGGTAGATATCGACAATCAGATTCACTTCGTTACGTTGGACTCCAAGCGAGTTTACAGCCGGTCGGCGAGCCAGAGCGTAGTGGAGGTGAGTAATGCCGGAAAGACGAATGAGCGTGAACTACCCGCCGGGCATGACCGAGGGTTGGTCTGGCGAGTCAACGGCTACTGGTTTTTCGACGAAAGCGACGGCGGCGTCTTCATCACGTGTGAATCCATCACACTTACCCGCGACATTCCTTTCCTGCTCTCCAAGGTGCTCAGCCCGATCCTGCACCAGCTTCCGGAGGAAGCACTGAAGACCAGTCTGGAACAGACGCGCCGGGCGATTGTGAATCAACCCCGCCTGATTGCACCATAGTGGCCGCCCCATAGTGACCGCCCCGAAATGACGGCCAAGGCGCGAACAGTTCAGGCTTCGGCAGGGGACGTTTTGGTCCCGTCCTTGATGTCTGTCGGCGGGGGGAGCTCGATAAAAAATTGCTTGCGCGAATAGGTCTTGCCTTGCGCCTTGCGCGCCCGGAAGTAAGGCTCCAGACGTTCCAGGGCGCGTTGCATGCTGGTAATCACGTGTTCACGCATGGCGGCGGCGGAGGCGTCACGATCTGTTCCCACCAGCACCTCCATCAGGTCCTGATGGCGCCGCGACGGCGTCCCGTTGAACGCTCGCCCCACGCACAGCCAGGTGGACGATAGCGCACGCGTTCTTTCGATAGCGTCGCACAGGGCCGGGCAGCGGGTGCACTCAGAGATGCGGCGATGCAGCTTCTCATGCAGGTTCAAGTAATAGAAGCGATTGGTCTCCGCCTGCGAGCGCATGGCATCCACGCGCACACCCAGCTTCAATAGCTCGGACCGTTCCTCGGGCGTCGCCATTTCGGTGAACAGCCGCGCGGCTTCCACCTCCAGCGCTTCGCGCACCAGATAGTGCCCGCGCACGTCTTCGCGGCTGGGAATGCGCACCCGCGTCCCGGCGCGCGGCCGGCTTTCCAGTAGGCCTTCAAATTCTAATCGGAGAAATGCTTCAGAAACGGGCAAAAAACTCATGCCCAGTTCCGCCGCGATTTTGCGCCGAGAAATAACTTGCCCAATGGCTACTTCGCCACGGAGAATTCGTTCGCGAATAATAACGTAGGCTTCACCCGCGAGGTCTGAAGCCCCGGAAGAGCGGTCTTTCATAAGTCCCCAATATTCAAGTCCGCAAATTAGAAAATCTTACTCATCCTAGCACAGGCTGCATGCAAGCATAGGGCAGCCTTGGGGCTACAGGGTGCGAAGCCGTTTGATGGAGGACATTGCGGTTTTTGATGGGCGGCATTTTGATTTCTTTCATAACTATGCGCTCACGATTTAGAGGCAACCCGGGCCCAAACCTAAACCCGCTAGACCTAAACTGTGTCCCGTCCGCTACACTGGGCGAGGATCGCAATGCGAAACAAACGCAGCCGTGAATGGTTTCAAGCTCCGGAATACTACGGTTTTGGACGCCGCGCGTGGCTTCGCTCGGAAGGTTTTCCGGCGGACGTGTTCGACGGCAAGCCGGTGATCGGGATCTGCAATTCCTGGAGCGAACTCAACAATTGCAACGCGCATCTGCGCGACGTGGCTGTGGCGGTAAAACGCGGAGTCTGGGCGGCGGGCGGAGTAGCGCTTGAATTTCCCACCATTTCGCTGGGCGAAATGTTCATGCGTCCGACCAGCATGATGTATCGCAACCTGATGGCGATGGACGTGGAAGAATCCATTCGCGCGAATCCTCTCGACGGCGTTGTACTGCTTTGTGGCTGCGACAAAACCACGCCCGCGCAACTCATGGGCGCGGCCAGCGCGGACATACCCGCCATCGTGGTGCCGGGCGGTCCTATGCTGGCGGGAGAGTGGCGCGGCCAGCGGCTCGGCTCAGGCACCGACGGAAAGAAGCTGTTCGATCAATTTCGCACCGGACGCATCACGGACGAGGAATGGTGCGAGATAGAAAGCTGCATCGCGCGCACGGCCGGCCACTGCACGGTGATGGGTACCGCGTCGACCATGACCAGCCTGGCCGAAGCGCTCGGGATGACTCTGCCGGGCAGCGCCAACATCCCGGCGCCCGATTCGCGGCGCATGGCAATCGCCGAGCTCAGCGGACGGGCGATCGTCGGCATGATTGAGCCAGGTCTGAAACCTTCGCGGATCTTGACCCGTAAGGCGTTTGAAAACGCTATTACGGTTTTGATGGCGCTGGGAGGATCCACCAACGCGGTGATTCACCTCGTCGCGATCGCCGGGCGCTTGGGTATCCGGCTGACGCTTGAGGATTTCGATTCCATCTCGCGGCGCACCGCTTGCATCGTGGACGTGAAACCGTCGGGCCAGTATCTAATGGAGGATTTGTTTCACGCGGGCGGAGTTCCCGCGGTCATGAACCAGATTCAGGATCTTCTGCATATCGATTGCGAGACCGTGAACGGCAAAACCATTGGCGAGAATGTGAAGGACGCCCGCCCATTGAATGACACAGTGATTCGTCCCCGCGAGCGTGCGTTGTATCCGGAAGGTGGAATTGCAGTCTTACGCGGGAATCTTGCTCCGAACGGCGCCGTGATCAAGCAGACCGCGGCATCGGCACATTTGATGCAGCATCGCGGGCGGGCGTTTGTTTTCGAGACTCGCGCCGAAATGCTGGCTCAGATTGATCGCGACGATCTGCCGGTGGATGGCAATAGCGTTCTCGTAATGCGCAACTGTGGTCCCAAGGGCGCGCCCGGTTTCCCCGAATGGGGCCACATTCCGATGCCACGCAGGCTGCTGAAGGAAGGCGTTGCGGACATGCTGCGGATCTCCGACGCACGTATGAGCGGAACTTCTTATGGAACCGTGGTGTTGCATGTGGCGCCCGAATCCGCCGTGGGCGGCCCGCTCGCGCTGGTTCATACTGGCGACGAAATTTTGCTGGATGTTTCCGAACGCAGGCTGGAACTTCTGGTTCCCTCCGACGAGTTGGAGCGGCGTGCGCGCCTGTTCCAGCCCCCGCCCCCGCACTATCATCGCGGCTATGGCCGATTGTTTCTGGACCACGTAACCCAAGCCGATCTGGGCTGCGATTTCGACTTCCTGGCGCCCTAATGCATTACTTCCCGTAAGGGATCAGCGGGACGATGGATGAATAACGCGATCGAATCTCGCAGAGGGTCGGTAACGACCCGCTCCCCTGCCATCGAGGAGCCTGGAGCGACTTTTCAGCGGTCCGCGATCGAGGTAAGCTGATAGAGCCACGTCCGCAAAGCGTGGCCGTTATCTTCAGATGCCTAACATAAAAACTTTGGTCCATGCTGTTGCCGCGGCTCTTATCTTCGTCGCGATCCCTGCCACCATCCCAGTTACGCTTTTGGCGCAATGGCCGGCTTACCCGACTCCGGCCGTTCCCAAACTTCCCGACGGTAAGCCGGACATGGATGGACCTACGCCCCATACAGCCGATGGCAAACCGGACTTGTCCGGCATCTGGCAATTCGACGACGCGTTCCGCGGGCAGCGTCGTCAGCGAGCGGCCGGTGCTACCCCGGGATCGGGCCCCGCACCAGCTCCAGCGGCAGGAACTGCGTCCGCAACGCCCGCTCCACCGGCGGCCGGGGGCACGGGTCTTGGTCCCGCGCCGCTCGGACCGAACCAGTTTTTTAACATCGGCTCAACTTTGAAAGATGGACTGCCGTTCACGCCTTGGGCCGTGGCGATCCGGAAACAGCGCAAGGACAACAACAACAAAGATAATCCCGATGCGCACTGTCTGCCTCTGGGATTGATGCAGTTGCACACGCATCCCCAACCTAGAAAAATCATCCAAACGCCCAAACTGATGGTGATCCTGTACGAAGCGCAGGCCGGGATCCGGCAGATCTTTATGGATGGCCGGGCGCTGCCCAATAACGATCCCGAGCCGTGGTGGTATGGTTATTCGATCGGCCATTGGGACGGCGACACACTGGTGGTGGAGACTACCGGTTTCCGCGATGATGTGTGGCTGGACGTGGAAGGCAGCCCGTTGACGAACACCGGAAAGATGACCGAGCGGTTTCGACGCGTCAACTTCGGGCATCTTGAAATTCAGGTTACGGTGGAAGATCCGAAAGCGTATACCAAACCGTGGACGATCCTGATCAAACAGCACCTGCTGCTGGACACGGAGTTGATCGAGTTCATTTGCAACGAAAACGAAAAATCCGACGCTCATCTGGTGGGCAAGGAATAGCCTGACGGCATGGACGACGAACAACGCAAGTCGGTCGCTCTGGAGTATCTTAGGGCGCTCGACAACGGCGGCGTTACTTCATCCGGCGCGTCGATCCTGGATCTGTTCGCTCCCCGCGCTCAGGTTTACTTCCCCAAGTGGGGCGTGGCGACGGGCCGGGAACAGATCGAGAAGCTGTTTGGAGACCTGGGCGGCAAGCTCAAGTCGATAGCACACCATTATTCCGAGTTGAACTGGATATTTTCCGGTGGCGATACGATTGTGTGCGAGGGTACCAGCCACGGGGAGCACGTCGACGGATCGTGGCACGCGGGCGATCCGGACTGGGGCGCGGGCCGCTGGTGTGACGTGTTCGAGATCCGCGACAGGTTGATTCAGCGCTGCTTCATTTATCTGGACCCGGATTACGCAGGCAAAGATACTGAGCGTTATCCGTGGATCAAGAAGTAGCTTCGCCGGCGGCGAAATAAACGCAATCCGGGTGATGAAACACGAGCGCGCTCACGCTTGCTTCCGGTTCCATCATCATGCCTTCGGTTAGATGGACGCCGATCTCTGCCGGTTGGAGCAGGCTCCAGAGGCCCTGCTGATCGTCCAGATCCGGGCAGGCCGGATAACCGAAACTGTAGCGCTTGCCATGATACTTGGAAGTGAAGCGATCGGCCATGCTTGTTTCGGCGGGATCGGGGAATCCCCAATCTTCGCGAATGCGCCGATGCAGCCATTCGGCGCCGGCTTCGGCGGTCTCAACGGCCAGTGCTTGGATGCCGTGGGCCTTGAAAAAATCGCCGGACTGTTTCCATTGCCGGGACCGCTCCGCGATGCCCGCACCGGCGGTGACCACGAACAACGCCAGATGATCGCGGCGGCCTTCCATCGGGTGGAGTATGTAGTCGCTTAGGCACAGCGCGTCTGCCTTCTTGCTTTGACGGTTGAAGCGGAAGGTGTGCAGAGGCGACGCTGCTCGGGGCGCGAACAAATGGATCGCGTTCCCATCGCGCTCGGCCTCAAAATACTGCCATACTGCGCGCACCTTCATAAACAGCGCCGCCTCCCGCTTTAGATCCGCTACTTGATCGAAAAGGTTCAACGCTCTCCCGTCGCGCTCCTGTAATCCCTTTTCGAAGTTGCCTTTGTAGCCGAGGTGCCGCCCGTAGAGCATAAACGGATTGATGTAGCTCCATACTTCGGTGAGATTCGGCACGTCGCGGACCTGGCGATCAAGATACGGCGCCGGCGGAATTGGCAGAACCGTGCGCAGCTTTGGACTGCGCTGCGTGGTGACCATCCGAGAAGGAGACTCCGCAGCCGCGGCCTCCAAGGGAGATTCGCTCGCCCGGAAATGTGCCAACGGGGCGTCACCCTCCGATGCCTTCATAATCTTGTTCATCTCCATGACCTGGTTCATTAATGCCAAGCCAGCCATGGCGTCCTTGGCGTAAAAGGCCGCTCCGCCGTACGCGCTGGCGATTTTGGTGCGCGTGAATTTTTCGGAAAGAGCCGCGCCGCCTACCAGCAAGGGCACTCCAATTCCAGCGGTCTTGAAATCGCTGGCGGTAGCCACCATCTGTTGTGTGCTTTTCACCAGCAATCCGGAGAGCCCGATGGCGTCGGGCCGGTGCTCGAAATAGGCTCGGATAAGCGCTTCCGGAGGCACCTTGATGCCTAAATTGATCACCTTGTATCCGTTGTTGGACAGGATGATCTCGACCAGGTTCTTGCCGATGTCATGCACGTCGCCCTTCACGGTGGCAAGCATGATCCGGCCGCGCGTTGTAGTTTCTGTTTGCTCGAGAAAAGGCTCCAGATAATCGACCGCTGCCTTCATCGCCTCGGCGGATTGCAGCACTTCGGCGACGATGAGCTCGTTATTATTGAACAGCCGCCCCACCTCGCTCATGCCCGCCAGCAGCGGTCCGTTGATGATATCGAGCTGCGCGGTGCCCTCCGCCAGCTTCAAATCCAGTCCGGCGATCAGGCCGTCCTTGGTCCCCTCGATGATGAAGTTGGCCAGGCGCTGGTCCAGCGGAAGATCGCGCGCTAGTTCTTTGGACCGGCCGGTGGCCTGCCGGAAATGGCTGGTTATCCGTGCGATGTGGAATTGATTGATGGCGGCACGCTGTTCCGGACCTTGATCGCGGCAATCCAGGGGCGCATTGCAGAGGGATGCTTCGTCAGTATTCGGGGGCGGCGCATTGAAAAGCAAATTCTCCGCCAGCAGCCGCTCCTCTTCGGGAATCGATGCGAAGCGTTCCAGCTTCTCCGCGTTGACAATGGCCAGATCCAAGCCGGCCTTGGTGCAGTGATACAGAAAGACTGAGTTCACCACTTCGCGGGCGGCGGCCGGCAGCCCGAAAGAGACGTTGGATATTCCCAACACCGTCTTGGCGTGCGGTAGCCAGGCCTTGATCAGGCGAATCGCCTCAATGGTCTCCAGCGCGCCGCCGGCGTAGTTGGCGTCGCCCGTAGCGCACGGAAAAACCAGCGGATCCAGGATGATGTCCTCCGGCGCAATTCCGTACTTCCCGGTAAGCAATCCATAAGATCGCCGGGCAATCTCCAGCTTGCGCTCGCGCGTGAACGCCTGGGCGTGCAACTTGTCTTCGTCAATGCAGCCCACCACCAGCGCCGCGCCGTAGCGCCTGGCCAGAGGGCACACGCGTTCGAAACGTTCTTCTCCATCCTCCAGGTTGATGGAGTTGATAATGCTTTTACCCTGGCAATAAGTGAGCGCCAGTTCGATCGCCTTCGGATCGGTGCTGTCGATCATGATTGGCGCGCGGACCTTGCGGATCAGTTCCGCATAGAACAACGCGATGTCATGCATCTCGTCGCGATCCGCGCTCTGCAGGCACACGTCGGTGATGTGCGCTCCGTTCTTCATCTGGCGGTGGCCGATCTCGGTAGCTTCTTCCCAGTTTTCCGCGGCCACCAGCTGTTTAAACAGCCGCGAGCCGATCATATTGGTCCGCTCGCCCACCACCAGCGGCCGGTTGCCCTCTTCGGCTTCCACCAGGTCGATGCCGGCGTAGTAGGAGCGGTGCGCACGTTCCGGTAAGCGGCGCGGCGGCTTGCCTTCCGCCATCTGCGCAATGGCCCGGATATGCGCTTCGGTGGTGCCGCAACATCCGCCTACCAGGTTGATCCAGCCGTGGTCGAGGAAGCGCTCCAGCTGCCGGGCAAGCGAATCGGGCGTTTCCAGATAGCGGCCCTCCTCGTCCGGCAATCCGGCATTGGGATAGCAGGAAACCGGAAAGCGCGACATCTGGCTGAGGGTTCGCAGATGATCGGTCATAAAGTCGGGGCCGGTGGCGCAGTTCAGTCCAATGGACAGCAGATCGGCATGGCAGATGGACGAGTAAAATGCCTCTGCGGTTTGACCGGCCAGCATGCTGCCGGTAGCCTCGATGGTGCCCGAAATCATGATGGGGATGCGCTGGCCCAGCTCTTGCCGCAAGCGCTCGATAGCAACCAGACCGGCTTTGACATTGCGGGTATCCTGGCAGGTTTCGAGCAGCAGCAGATCCGCGCCGCCCTCCAGCAGCGCCTGGGCCTGTGCATAGAAGTTGTCCACTAATTGTGGGAACGTCACGCCACCAGTCACCGAGATCGCTTTGGTGGTTGGACCCATGGCTCCGGCCACGAAACGCGGCTTGGCGCTGGTAGAGAACTCATCGGCGGCCTGCCGGGCCAGCCGTGCGGCTGCCATGTTCAGCGCGCGGGCATCGTTCTCCAAGCCATACTCGGCGAGCACGATCCTCGCGCCGCCGAATGAATTGGTCTCAAGGATGTCGACACCGGCGGCGAGGTAGGCTCGATGAATAGCGAGCACGGCAGCGGGCCGGGTGCGTACCAGATTTTCGTTGCAACCTTCGAGTGCGGCGCCGCCGAAATCCGCCACGGAGAGACACTGTTGTTGCAGCATCGTGCCCATGGCGCCGTCCAGGATCAGGACGCGTTCGGCGAGCAATTCTTCGAGCGCGCGGTGTTGGTCCGTGCGTTCAGTCATGCCATATTTCTCGTTAGAGCCACATCACTCCCGCTCAAAACAACTCGATGTTATCTCCCAAAGATCCCTCTTCGGAAGCGCCTTTGGGCGCCTCGTTTGACGAAGCTGGAAGCGCCGCCCCGGCGACCACGGCATGGTGAATCTCGCGTTCCCTTTCCATAGTGTAGGCCTTGGCATAATCCTCCAATGCCTTTCCGCGGTCTCCCCCGGCCAGCGCGGCTTGCGCTCCGATTTCTTCCAATTCGACCCGCACTCGATCGACGGTTGCGGCAAACGCCGCACCTGCCGAGAAGCCGCTTCGAATCGCGCCGATGTCTTCGCCTAACCGCGTTCCTAATGCGACGATTTCGTTGGCCCGGCTGAAGCTCGACTCACTCGAGCGGTGTAACTCCCCCACTGTGCGCCGCATCTCCTCAATCACTTGATCGGTGACCGGCTGCGCTCCCGAGGCTATCTCTCCGGCCCGGTCCGACACTCCGGTAGCGGCTTCGCTCATAGCATCAAGTGTGGCGGCCACGTCTTCAGTCTTGGCATTGGAATCGAGCGCCAGGCGCTGCATCACCTCGGCAATTACGTTCAGGGCCACGCCAGGAGCCCCAATATGGGTCGCCCGGACCGAGGCGTTGGTCGAAATACGCTGGATTCGAATCTCGATCCCGCGGATCTCGGCAATCGAAGTCCGCATGCCGCCAATGGTTTCCTGGAGCCTGGCAGCCGTGGACTCCATCTCCCGCTGGGCCGCGGTACAAGTGTCGAGCATGCTGAGAATCGCGGAAAATTGACCCTCCATCTTCAGGAAGAAAGAATCCCGTTGCTGGCCCGGGTCTTTTTCCGAAATGTCGTCGCGAGAGATTCCGAGCAATGCCCGGCTGGCTTCCGGCGCGCTGTCGATGCGTTCGGCAATTCCACGCAAATCGCCTTCCATCCGCTCAATCGATGTGGCGAAGATTGACGCCGCTTCCGACAAATGCCGGGCCTGCAGGGTCAGAACAATACTGCCGTCACCAGCGTGCGAATCCGAGCTTTCTCGACGACCTTCACCATCCGCACCGAGGCGCTCCAGGGCTTCGATGACATGCTCGATCTGTTGCCGCGTAATATCGTGGAACTGAATGGACTCGACCAGATCGTCGATCGACCCGCATACCGCGGCATACTGGGCGGCCTGCTGGCCGGACGATTCCAGCGCCCAGTTGCGCCGTTCGTCGAACGACTTCAAACCGTCCATGACTCCGGCAATCAGCGCGGGCAACTCTTGGAGTTGCGTGGCCTGCAGCTCAGCGCCCCGGCGCATAGCGGATTGAATCTCGTGGTCCAGCCCGTAAGAGGCTTCGAGAACACCCTCTCCGCTGGTTTGGATGCTTTCCGACAAGGGGCCCACTTCAGCCGTCAGGTGACCCAGGTCTGCCCCGGTGCCTCCCAACCGCGCCGTCTCAATCCGGGTGAGCGTGCACAAGGTCCGAAAAACCGATACCGTGTGCGGAAGTCCGGAAAAGGCCAGTCGAATCGAGCGCGAGAGTTCGCGTATCCGCCCCAACCCCTGGCCGCTTCGTTCCATTTGCCCACCCATCTCTTGGCAGTGCTCCAGCATTCTGGTAAGCGCATGGGAGGCGTGGCGGCCCTGCTCGCCGGAGATGAGCTCGGTCATCGCCGCCATATCGGAGGCGATCTGACGAGCCGCAGAGCGAAATTCCATCAGCTTTTCGCCCACGCCGAGAAAATCGCGCTCGGTGGAACGATTCAGGTCTTCCAGTTCTCTTATGGCTTGCCGAACGACTGTCCTCCAACCGCTGGCTGAGGAACGCTGGCTGGAGCGGTGTCTCAGGGCGAGCAGGCCCCGCTCAATCGAATGTAGGGCCGCCCTTGGATCCACCGCTAGCCTGCTCTCTCTGACATTTCTCCATATCGGCGATATCGAGATCTGCGATAACCACAGCGCGGGGCCAGCTCGGAGGGCTCTTATTCCCCTCGCCGCGACCGATTAGGAGAACTTGGGCGTCGTTGCTGGGCGTCGTTGCTGGGCGACGTTGAGAGATGTTGAGAACAACATCGATAAATCAATGGACCGGCCTTCCGAGGACCGGCGCGACGAGCCGATTCCGGCAACCGCGGAAGGAACGGATTTTTGCCTGTAATCGTGGATCGCGACGAAACTCGCTGGCTCCTGCGTTTGGAAGGCGACTTCAACATGACGGCGGCGGGTGAGCTGAAAAAAGTGCTGCTCGAAGGGTTGGCTTCGGGCCAAGCGCTGCAATTGGATCTGGAACGCGTTGGACTGATCGATATTACCTTCCTCCAGTTGCTCTGGGCGGCGGAGCGTATTGCTTCGCAAACCGGTTCTGGATTGGTGAGCAGTGTTTCAGAAGCCGTCGCCGAGGCCGCGCGCGGCGCGGGTTTTACGCCATTCCCCGGCCAGCAGAGGGAGAGAGCGAACGCCAGGTGAAGCGATGGCCAAGACAATCCTCACCGTGGACGATTCGGCCAGCGTGCGGCAGATGGTGAAGTTCACACTCTCTGACGCGGGGTATGCGGTGATTGAGGCGGTGGATGGCAAAGATGCCCTGTCGAAGTTGACCGGCCCGGTGAACCTGGTGATCACGGATCTGAACATGCCGAACCTGGACGGAATCGGTCTCATCCGGAGCCTGCGGGCCATTCCGGCCTGTAAAGGCATTCCCATTTTGATGCTTACCACCGAATCCCAGGAATCCCGCAAACAGGAGGGTAAGGCGGCCGGGGCGACGGGTTGGATTGTGAAGCCGTTTACCACACAACAGCTGCTGGCGGTGGTGAAGAAGGTTCTGGGGTGAGCAAACGTTTTGCGGTGACCAGACGATGATGATCGACCAGTACCAGCAGGCCTTTCAGGAAGAAGCGCGCGAGTTGCTGGCCGAGTTGGAAGCGGCGCTGCTTGAGCTGGATCGCGATCGCGCCAACCTGGACGTGGTGGGGCGAGCTTTCCGGGCGCTGCATACCATCAAGGGATCGGGCGCGATGTTTGGTTTTGAGGACGTCGCAGTCTTCACTCATCATCTGGAAAATGCGTTCGACCAACTGCGCAAAGGGACGCTGGATGTTTCGTCCGATCTGATTGGTTTGGCCTTAGGGGCCAGCGATCAGATTAAGGTGATGCTTGAGGAAGCCGCCGGGCATGGCGCGGCGGACCGGGGCCGTTCGGCCGACATCCTGGCGGCGGTAAGTCGCTTGACGGGGTCCGAGGGGATGACTGGGCCCGGCGGTCCGCCGGAACCGGTGCCGCAGGCTGCCGGGAAGGCACAAGCGCCCGCTGCGAAAGCATCTGCTGCCGCGAAAGCACCTGTCGAAGATAAGCTATCGCGCCAATGGCGGGTGCATTTTCGGCCCGGGCCGGATGTGCTCGCCAACGGAACCAATCCGTTGCTCCTGATCAGGGAATTGCGGGAGCTTGGCCCGTTGCAGGTCCAGGTGGATACCGCGGCTATTCCTCCGCTCGCCGATATCGATCCGGAGCGCTGCTATCTGGCCTGGGACCTGCTGCTGACGACGGCGGCGCCCCGCGAGGCGATTCGCGACGTATTTATTTTCGTCGAGGATGATAGCGAGCTGGTGATTGAGCTGGCTCCGGGCGCCGCCAGCTCGGCTTTGGCGCGCTCTTCGGAAACCGGGAAACAGAAGATGCCGGCTGAGCCGAAGGCGGCCGGCCAAAACAACGCGTCCATTCGGGTTTCGGCCGACAAACTGGACGGACTGATCAACGTGGTCGGCGAACTGGTTACGGTGCAGGCGCGCCTGAGCGAGGCGTCGGCGCGCTTCGACGATGCCGAGATCGCCGAAATAGCCGAAGCCGTGGAACGGTTAACGGCGGAGCTGCGCGAAAACTCGATGAGCATCCGCATGCTGCCGCTCAGGACCACCTTTGAGCGCTTTCGCCGCCTGGTGCATGACTTGGGAATCGAGCTGAATAAGGACGTCGAGCTCGAAATCGAGGGCGCCGATACGGAGCTGGACAAAACCGTCATCGATCAGCTCAACGACCCGTTGGTGCACCTGATCCGCAACAGCATG
This sequence comes from Bryobacterales bacterium, assembly GCA_963725455.1. Taxonomy (GTDB): domain Bacteria; phylum Acidobacteriota; class Terriglobia; order Bryobacterales; family Bryobacteraceae; genus Palsa-89. Next base: position 6,311 of record CAVRZH010000130.1, on the reverse strand, counting down.
GACCACGGTATCGAGACTCCCGAAGCTCGCCAGGCGGCGGGCAAGCCTCCCAGGGCGACCCTTCAGTCTGTCCGCGCTGCATTCCGGGGCTCACGTTTTGATCCGCGTCCAAGACGACGGCCGCGGTCTGGACGTGGAGGCGGTGCGCGGGCGCGCGCTCGAACAAGGGCTGATCGACGCGGCCGCGCGGCTCTCGGAGGCCGAGGTCTTCTCGCTGATCCTGGTGCCCGGATTCTCGACCGCGCGGGAAATCACCGATGTTTCCGGGCGCGGGGTGGGCATGGATGTCGTCCGCCGCAACGTGGAGGCTCTGCACGGCAGCATAGAGATCCAGAGCCAGCCCGGCCGCGGCCTCACCGTGACGCTGCGCCTGCCTCTTACGCTCGCCATTATCGACGGACTGCTGGTGCGCGTGGGCGACGCGCATTTCGTGCTGCCGCTGGCCAACAGCCTGGAGTGCGTCGAACTCACCCGGAAAGACATCGAAGAGGCGCACGGCAATCATATTGCGAGCGTGCGCGGCGAACTGATTCCTTATATCCGCCTCAGTGAATATTTCCAGATGGGGACGGCGCACCGGGAACGCGAGCAGATCATGGTGGTCGAAACCGAATACGGCCATTACGGCTTCGTCGTCGATGAGGTGCTGGGGGATCATCAGACCGTAATTAAGAATTTGGGCAAGGCCTATCGCAACGTGCAGGTGGTTTCGGGAGCCACCATCCTGGGCAACGGTACGGTGGCTCTGATCCTCGATCCGGGCCGGCTGGTGCAGAGCGTAATCCAGGCCGCGTCCGAGAAGCAACGCGAACGGCCAGCCGGATCGCTCCGGGGACATCCCGGCCGGCAGCTACAAAGGAGCGCGAAATGAAGTGGCTCCATTTCTGACCAGCCAGTCCGGCCCGGTGGTCAGCGTGCCGGGTTCTTCCGCGCCGGCGATGGGCGGAGTGACTCTCAAATTCAGAGAGAACGGTGATCGCGTCGATAAGGAATCCGAACGCTTTTCAGGGTGGCCTGCGGCGCCAGAGTAGAGATCGGAAATTTCATGCGAGAGGAAAAAGGGCATATGTTACGCAAGGTGAATGGAAAGTCCAAGACCCACGGCTCCGGCAACGGCGGCGCAGCCGTTCTGGATTACGGCGCGCCAGCAGAGCGCCCCGGCGCGGGCGGCAAACCGGCGGCGGACACAGAGACTGAGCTGGTATCGCGAGAGATCGCGCGTCTGGTGGAGGCCTCGCGGCAAGGCCGCCTGAACGAGCGCGGGAACCCGGACCAGTTTGACGGAGTCCATCGGCAGATTCTTGAGGGCGTCAACGAGATGCTGGACGCGATCCTGCTGCCGATTGGGGAAGGCAACCGGATTCTCGCGCAGATTTCGAACGGCAAGATCGACGAGCTGATCGCGCAGACGTACAAGGGCGATCACGAAAAAATGAAGCAGGTTGTCAACAATGTCGGCGTCGTCTTGCAAACCTTGCAAAAGGAGCTGGCGCGTTTGATCGATGCTTCCAAAGACGGGCAGCTTTCCGAGCGCGGCAAGCCGGAGAATTTTCAAGGCGCGTACGGCGACATTGTGCGTGGCGTCAACACCATGCTGGACGCTATTCTGCTGCCGATCGGGGAAGGCAACCGGATCCTCGCCCAGATATCGAGCGGCAAGATCGACGAACTGATTGCCCAAACCTACAAAGGCGATCACGAAAAGATGAAACAGGCGGTCAACAATGTGGCCGGGGTGCTACAGGTTTTGCAAAAGGAACTGGCGCGTTTGATAGATGCCTCCAAAGAAGGACAGCTCGCCGAGCGCGGCAAGCCGGAGAATTTTCAGGGCGCGTATGGCGACATCGTACGCGGCGTCAACACCATGCTGGACGCGATCCTGCTGCCGATCGGGGAAGGCAACCGGATCCTCGCGCAGATTTCGAGCGGCAAGATCGACGAGCTGATCGCGCAGACCTACAAAGGCGATCACGAAAAGATGAAACAGGCGGTCAATAATGTGGCCGGGGTGCTACAGGTTTTGCAAAAGGAACTGGCGCGTTTGATCGATGCTTCCAAAGACGGGCAACTTTCCGAGCGCGGCAAGCCGGAGAATTTCCAAGGCGCGTATGCCGACATCGTGCGCGGCGTCAACACCATGCTGGACGCGATTCTGCTGCCGATTGGGGAAGGCAACCGGATTCTCGCGCAGATTTCGAGCGGCAAGATCGACGAGCTGATCGCGCAGACCTACAAAGGCGATCACGAAAAGATGAAACAGGCGGTCAATAAGGTGGCGGTGGTTCTGCAGGGTCTGCAAAAGGAATTGGCGCACCTGACCCAGGCCTCCAAGGACGGAAAGCTAACCGAGCGCGGCGATCCGGAGCAGTTTGAGGGCGCCTACGCGGGCATTGTACGCGGCGTAAACGCGGTGCTCGACGCCGTGATCACGCCCCTCAATGTCGCCGCCAATTACGTGGAGCGCATCAGCAAGGGCGACCTTCCGCCGCAAATCACCGACACCTACCACGGTGAATTCAACGCCATCAAGAACAACCTGAATACGCTGATCAGCGCCATGGACGAGGTGACTCATGCGGCTGAAGAGATCGCGCAGGGCAACCTCACGGTGGTGATTCGGGAACGCAGCGCCCAGGACAAACTGATGCAGGCTTTGATTGCCATGGTGTCTGGGCTCATCCGGACCGTCACCGACATCCGTACCATCGCGGGCGAGGTTGCGGCAGCCAGCCAAGCCATCAGCATGGCGTCGGTGCAGGTATCCAATGGGGCCAGCGCCCAGGCGGCGTCGGCCGAGGAAGCGTCTTCTTCGATGGAGGAAATGGGTTCCAACATCAAGCAGAACGCAGACAATGCGCAACAAACCGACAAGATCGCGACTAAATCCGCCAAGGATGCCCAAGAGAGCGGCAAGTCGGTGGTGGAAGCGGTGGCGGCGATGAAGGAAATCGCAAGCAAGATCTCGATCATCGAGGAGATTGCCAGGCAGACCAACTTGCTGGCGCTGAACGCGGCCATTGAAGCGGCGCGCGCGGGTGAGCACGGCAAGGGCTTCGCGGTGGTGGCGGCGGAGGTTCGAAAACTGGCCGAGCGCAGCCAGAAGGCGGCGGGGGAAATCAACCAGCTTTCCGGCACCACGGTGAAGGTCTCCGAACGAGCGGGCGAAATGCTCGACAAACTGGTGCCCGACATTCAAAAGACAGCCGAACTGGTGCAAGAGATCACAGCGGCCAGCAAGGAACAGGATGCCGGCTCGGAGCAGATCAACAAAGCGCTGCAGCAACTGGAGAAGGTGATTCAGGCCAATGCTTCGGCGGCCGAAGAAATGGCTTCGACCACCGAGGAGCTGACAGGCCAATCGGACCAATTGGTCAGCGCGCTCGGATTCTTCCGCACCGGAGATACCGGACAATCGGCGGCGGGGCGATCCGCGGGCCCCAAGTCCGCCAATACCCTGGGAAAACTCAAGGAGGCAGTGACACACGGCGCGGCCTCCGGCTCAAAGAAGCCGGTGAAACCGGGAGTGGCTCTCAAGATGAGAGAAACGGGCGACCAGGTGGATAAGGAATTCGAACGTTACTGAGGTTCCGGCATGGGTACCCTCCCGTGCCTGAACTTACGGATCGAAAGGAAGCGGCCGAAAGGAAACGGCGAAAGGAAAGCAACGATGAGCGCTACAGACATTACCGAGACGCGACAGTACCTGACATTCAAGCTGGGCGACGAAGTGTTTGCAACCGACGTCGCCAAGGTGCGGGAAGTACTCGATTTCACCAGCATCACCAAGATACCCCGCACGCCCGATTTCATGAGCGGGGTGATCAATCTTCGCGGCAACGTGGTGCCGGTGGTGGATCTGCGGTTGTGTTTCGAGATGTCGAAGACGGAGAAAACGGTGAACACCTGCGTGGTAGTGGTCGAGATGTTGCTGGATGGCGAGGCGACTATTATCGGCGCGCTGGCCGATTCGGTGGAGGAGGTCATCGACCTGGAGCCGGACCAGATCGAACCGGCGCCCAAAATTGGTACTCAGATCCGGACTGACTTTATCAAAGGTATGGGAAAACGCGACTCGCAATTCATCATGATTCTGGATATCGACCGCATTTTCTCGGCCGAGGAGCTGTCGGCGGTGCGGGGGGCGGAGCTTAGCAAACCGCTGGCTGAAGTCCACGCCTGAACGGCTGGGGCTCGGAGGAAAGGCCCGCTTTCGATGGCATGAATCGGATATGCGCTTTGACTACACGGAATGAGGAGTTGTGCAACGCCGATTTTGAGAGATTGCGCCAGCTGATCTACGCCCAATCCGGCATCAACCTCGGCTCGGATAAGAAAACCATGTTGGAGATTCGGCTCAAGCGCCGGATGCGGAGCCTGGAACTGGAGTCTCTGGCTGATTACTGCGCACAGGTATTTGGCCCCGGGGGCATAGAAAATGAACTGGTCCACCTGCTGGACGTCGTCACCACCAACAAAACCGATTTTTTTCGCGAGGCGGCCCATTTCGATTACCTGGTATCGAAGGCGCTTCCGGATCTTACGGAGCGCCATGGCGTGAACCGGACTTCACTGGTCTGGAGCGCCGGCTGCTCCACCGGCGAAGAGCCGTATACGCTGGCGATGGTCCTGAATGAACATGCTGAAACGTGCCCCGGATTTCGGTTTAGCGTGCTAGCCACCGATATTTCGACGGAGGTATTAGCCAAGGCTCGCATGGGCATCTTCCGTTCCGAACTTCTGAGCCCGGTGCCCCGGAGTCTGCAGCGAAAATACTTCATGCGTAGCCGCGATCCGGAGTCGGAGATGCTGCGTGTGGTGCCCGAGCTGCGCGCGCTGATCGATTTTCGGCGCGTCAATTTCATGGATGCCGACTTCGATCTGCCCCAGACGCCTGAAATCATCTTTTGCCGGAACGTCATCATTTATTTCGACCGGCCCACCCAGGAGCGGCTTTTAAAAAAGCTCACAAGGCAGCTGGCGCCCGGCGGATACTTTTTCGCGGGGCACTCCGAGTCGCTGCAGGGCATGGACCTGCCTTTGATTCCGGTTGCGCCGTCGGCCTACAGGAAAGCGGAATGATGGAGCGCCCGCCTATCCTGCCAGACTTGAATCTTCAACCGGGAGAACTGTATCTGGCGCGGACGCCCGCCATCCTCCGAACGATTTTAGGATCATGCGTAAGCGTAACGTTCTGGAGTAAGCGATTGGGCGCCGCCGCTCTTTGTCATGGCGTGCTACCCCGCTGTCCGCAAGTTTGGCCGCCCGGCTCCAGCCTCTTCGAGGGCCACCGCTACGTGGACTTCAGCATTCGTTACCTGGCCGAGCAGTTTGACGCCCTCGGAGCACGCCGCGACGAGGTGGAAGTGAAGCTGTTCGGTGGCGCGGATGTACTGCCCCTGCTGCGCGAGCGCCCCGACAGACCTACCGTCGGCGCCTTGAACTGCCAGAGTGCCATCGAGGTGTTGGAGCAGGAAGGATTCCAGGTAGCCGCTTCCGACTTGGGCGGTACGCGTGGCCGGAGAATTCACTTCCACACGGGTACCGGGGTGGTGCTGGTGTACCGGCTGGAAGCGAGCGAAGCCACGGCATGAGCACGCCAAAAGTTCGCGTTCTGATCGTCGACGATTCCGCGGTAGTTCGGCGGACGCTGAGCCAAATTCTATCCTCGGACCCGGCCATAGAAGTGATTGGCACGGCGGGCGATCCCTTCGTCGCCGCCGACCGGATCGCCGAACAGGTGCCCGACGTAATCACGCTGGATATCGAGATGCCCGGCATGGACGGTTTGACGTTCCTGCAGAAAATCATGAGCCAGCACCCCATCCCCGTGATTATCTGTTCCAGCCTGGCCGAGGAAGGAGCGCAGAGCACACTCCTTGCGCTGGAGTACGGAGCCGTGGATATCATCGCGAAGCCACGTCTGGGAAGCCAGCGCTTTCTCGAAGAGGCTTCCGTAATGCTGTGCGAAGCCGTCAAAGCGGCAGCGGTAGCGCGGCTCCGCCCGTATACGCCGCACCGCGTCATCGAGCCCAAGCTGACTGCGGACGCCATTCTTTCCAAGGCCACGGGAGCCATGCTTGAAACCACCGAAAAAGTGGTGGTCATTGGCGCCTCCACCGGTGGGACCGAGGCGCTCCGCTCCCTGCTGGAAGCCCTGCCCGCCGACGCTCCCGGGATCGTGATCGTGCAGCATATGCCGGAAGTGTTCACCCGCGCTTTCGCGAATCGTTTAGACAGCCTCTGCCGGATCACGGTGAAGGAAGCGGAAAGCAACGATACGGTGTTGCGCGGACGCGCCTTAATCGCTCCAG
>CAVRZH010000129.1:0-20958 GCA_963725455.1 Bryobacterales bacterium | reverse complement strand
AGAGTGCGGATGCGAGCAGCGCATGCCCCTTGTAACTCGCGGGCGACGTTCGCGCCATGGCGCGGGCCGAACTCAAATCATCCCTCCAATCGGTGTTGCGGACCCAGGTGCGGACGGCGAACGCCGCCGTGACCAGACATAACGCGATGGGCGCCACCTTCCAGTGAGCAGCGGGCAATGCGTAGAGCGCCATCACTAGACATACGGACACCGCGATCGCAGGCAAGTAGAGAAATCGCTCCGCCATGATGGTGCCAATCGGAAAAAGCAGATTGGCGGTTGGCAGGCTGGCAATAGCGGCGAATCCCGCGGCGAACAGGACCGTTCGGTTGCGCCGAAATATCACGATCGCCGCAGCCACCGCCGCTAAGCTGATCCAGGCAACCCAGTCGGACAGGGAGCCGTGTGCTAGCGGAATCTCAGCATAGGAATAATCCAACGAGAGATGAGCTGGCCAAACCAGCAACCCCAGATATCGGGCTATCACTTTCAGCGCGGTGAGCCGCGCCGTCCAAAAATCCGCCGCCACCAGCGGATTGTCCACAAAGGGAAATTGCGGACTTCCCGGCACCACAACGGAACGCGCGTACCACATCACAAGGAGCGGCGGCGCGATGGCCGCGCACCCCAACAACAAGCCTCGTAAGTTCCTCCGCTCACGCCACCACACCAGCTCATACAGCACGATGACGCCAAGAATCACCACCGCGCTTTCTTTCGAAAAAACGCCCACGAACGTCACGGCCATCAACGCGGCCAGCCATATCCATCGCCTGGCGTTCCGCGCTTCCGTGCTTTTCAGATAGAACAACAGTCCGCTCAACACCGCCATCGCGGCGAGAAGATCCACTCGCCCTACGATGTTGGTGACGGACTCCGTGAGAACCGGGTGCACGGCCCACAGCGCCGCTACAAAGACGGGCGGCCAGAAGCCTTTCAGCAGGCGGCGCGCCAGCGCGTACACCAGCAGAACGTTGCCCAGTTGCAATAGCAAATTGATCCAGTGATAACCCTCGGGGTGTTCGCCATTCCCAAGCACTGCGTAATTGAACAGATACGATAGCGTGCCGAAGGGACGGTATAAACCGCTCTCACCATAAGGCCACCAGTAAGTATGCTGGAGAATCAGCCCGACGTTTTCGGCCGTGGCCTCCCGGATTCGGGGGTCCTGTAACAGCAGGTCCTTGTTGTCGAAGACGAATCCGGAGCTAAAGGAATTCGAATAGGCAGCGAGAGTCAAAAAGCAGAGCCCCGCAGCCGCCGCTTTAGTACTGATCCTCATCCAGTCCGAGATGTTTCACCATGTACTCGAAATAGGGACCATCCACCAGGAAAATCAGGAAGATTTCGTGGACAATCTGAACAATTTTGCGCGTGGCATAACCGAAGTCGCCATCTTTGGCGATCAGGGTTATCGAAACCGCGCCCCGCTGGTTATTCCATTCCAAGCGCGCTTTCGCGGGATTGATGCGGCGATGCTCCGGTAGTTCGTCCGACTGGCGCGCCTTCAGAAAGGCTTGCAGTTCCCGGTACATGGAAGAACGTGCGGGCACACCCGGCAGGACATCCGAGAACTGCAGCGTCTTCTCACCGGCGTCCAACAACATTTCGAAGGGCCGGTCATGATGCCAGATCATGCGATACCTGGCGCGGCCTTTTGTCTCAGGATGTGCGCTAAACCCTCGAAAAACGGCCTTCTCCGCGTACCCTTCCAAAATGCCCGTCACGAGTGGAACAACCGGCTCCCTTACGGTCGCGGCTCGGTTGGTCGCGGCTCGGTTGGTGGCGGCTCGGTTGGTCGCGGCTCGCTTAGGCGGACTCTTAGTGGGCAAGCGCTCCCACACTCGGCTCAGGATTGATAATGTTGCCCGGCGGATAATCCTTACCCGAAGTAAACTCCTTCAGAGCTTGCACGTTGATCAACGTCGACACGCGTTCCTTGGCCGCCACTTCGTAACTGGTCTTCAGCGCCTTGCGGAATTCTTCCGGCGTACGCACGTATTCCCCGCGCGCGCCCAGACCCTCGGCCATCTTGTCGTAACGGAGATTCTCCTGGAACAGATACAAGTGCATGGACCGCGCCGTACCCACCGCGCTGGGCCACATGCCCCAGGCGTTGTTGTTGTAGACGATGCAAACGATCGGGATTTTGTACTTGGCCGCGGTATCCAGCTCGAACATGCTGTATGTGATTCCCGCATCGCTGGTAATCACCAGCGCCGGCGCGCCCTTGTAAGGCGCCTGCGGTCCCACGCCCAATTGCACCGCGGCGCTGGCGCCGATCATCATCGCCAGATCCGGACCCACCGCCGAGTATTGATAAGGACAGTTCACTTCCTGTCCCGGCCTATACGCCCGCAGCCACCGCGCTCCGCAATTGCCGATGGTCCAGCCGCCCCAACCCGTAACAGTCTGCTTCGGATCGATATCGCCCTTATACAAAAAATCGTGCACTTCCTTGCAGACCACCGCATGGTGCACAGTGTTGGTTGCCTGGCTATGCTTCACGCCTTGCTCGTACTCATCGAGAAGGCGCTTCTCGTACTTTTGCCGCGCCGACGCCAGCTCGCCCACCCACGCGTCGCGTTTCTTCTGCGGCAGATCGCTGGCCAGACCTTCCAGGAAGGCGCCTTCATCGGCGACGATTCCCAAATCCAGCGGCCAGTTGCGTCCCAGATCTTCGGCGGTCGGGTTCACCCGAATCGCTTTTGCATCGGGATGGAAGCGCCAGCGCTCCGTTTTGGACGGCATGCTGTACTGGCCGACGAACACTACCAGGTCCGCGCTCATGAAGGCGTCGGGCGAGAGGCTGGCCGATAAACGATGCTCATCGGGGAAATGCCCGCGCATGGGGCCGGAGGTGACCACTGCGATGTCGTTCTTCTCCGCCGCCACCATCAGCGGCTCCCAGGCTTTGTGGAAAAATACGCCATGCCCGGCGACGATCACCGGCCGTTCGGCCCGGTTAATCATGTCTACCGCTTGCGCCAGATCCTTGGGAGCGGGATAGGGGCGCGCTTCGGTGCGATATTTGTCCTTGCTGTAATACTCCTTCACCTCCGATTCCGCCATAAACCGGTGATTGTAAATTTCGCCGGGGAAATCCAGGTGCACCGGGCCCGGGACGCCCGTTTTCAGATAACGGAACGCATAGCCCGTATATTCATGGATGCGGTCCGGCGCAATCAGCCGCTTGCCATATTTCTTCAGCCCCTCGGTGGTCGGCTGCTGATAACCGGTCTGGATGAAGTACTCGCGATCGTCGGTGGCGATGGTCACGTTGCTCGCCAGCACCAGCAGTGGCGTGCGCGCGCGATGCGCCACCGCGATGTTCATAATCATGTTGGTGAAGCCCGGGCCTTCGGTGCCAGAGCAGGCCGTAACTTCGCCGGTGCAGCGCGAAAATCCGTCCGCAGCCGACGCCATGGAGCCCTCCGAGCGCCCGCCGAACGCCGGGATCCCAGCTGCCGAAATCGCGTTGATGATCTGATAGTTGCCCGGGCAGCAGAACAGCGCGGCCAGGTTTTCGTCTTTGCAGGACTTGGCGAAAACCTCGGCGCCGGTCATCCCGCCCTTGGCGTCAAACGACCCCAGCTTGATGTTCTCCGCCAGGCTGTCGGTAATATCCTTGGGAATGCGAATGGACGGGATGGGAGGCGTGGTGGCGGCGAAGATCTTGCCCGGATTCACCAGCGCGGCCGCAACGGCGCCGGCGCCCACGGAAGCAAACAAGCCGCGGCGCGAGGGGCGAGATTCCTCTCCGCCCGTCTCACCGGTCTTTCTCTCTGGCCGCTGAATATCATTGTTTTTGGTATCGCTCACGTTGCGTCTCCTTTGGCTTACTTTGCCGCCGTCATTTACCTGCTTCTACAACCGCCGGGCGCTGCCCGGGCGGCCACAGGCTGCGGACGTAATTCACCAGGTTCCAAACATCGGCTTCGTTGTCGAGCTGCGATTTGAAGGCGGGCATCTGGTCCCCGGCGCCGTCGCGGATACTGCGGAAGATCTCACCTTCGCTGGCTCCGCTTTTGTACAGCTGGGGGGACGTAAGATCGGTAGCGGAGGCCACCAGCGATCCTTCCGCCTTACCATCCTCGCCATGACAACTGGTGCAATTCTGCATGAAGATCACGCGGCCGCGGTCGATCGACTTCTTGGTATTGGCCACCGGATTCTTCAGCTTTTGCGCGTCTTGCTGCGTCAGTTTGGCCGGCGCGTCGCCTGCAACCATGAGCGCACCTCTCCAACTCAGAAGGGCAATCGCTCCCCACCTTCTTAAAGGCAACGACTGCAAGCTCCTTTGGGGCCCGGAAGGGCTTAGACGCGTTTATCGTCGCAAATGGCGGACTCCGGCGTCAATAGCGCCTTCTCGATGCCGATAAGCATGAATAGCGATGGCAAGCGTCCAAATCCTGGTGGTGGAAGATAACCCGATGCAATCCAAGCTGGTGAGTTTCCTATTGGAGGAGGCCGGCCACATCGTTCAGACCGCCGAAAGCGCGGAAAAGGCCCTGGAGTTATTGCAATCGTTCCGCCCGGATCTGATCCTCATGGATCTCCAGCTCCCCGGCAAGGATGGCCTGGAGCTAACCCGCGAGCTCAAGCTGCATCCGGTCCACAGCGCCACGCCGATCATCGCGCTCACTGCCTACACGGATCCGTCCGAGCTGGCAAAGGCTAGCGAAGCCGGCTGCAACGGCAATATCTCAAAGCCCATCGACACGACAACCTTCGCGCACCAGGTCCGGGAATACCTGAGCGGCGCGATGGGGGTTGCCAGGGACGTTCCCTGTGACAGTAGCGATCTGCTGTCGGAAATCCGAAACAGCTTTCTGGCGGAAGGGCTGGAGCAGTGCGGAGCCATTCTGAGCCAGCTCCAATCGGAACCGGGTTGCGCCGTGGAGGTGCTGCGCAGAGTGTTGCATCGTTGGGCCGGGGTGGGAGGGACCTTGGGTTTTCCCGAGATTTCCAGCCAGGCGCGGAAGGTGGAGGTCCTCTTAATGCCGGGGAACCTGGATTTCGACGTCATCACAAAAGCCGTCGAAACCACGCGCCGGAGATTTGGAGCAGCCGCGCGCAGCAAGCCGAACCTTCCACTGGATCTATTCGCCGGCCTGAGCAATTTGCGAATCGGGCTGGTCGATTTTTCCGAAAAAGAAGCCAGCAGGATTCAAAGCGCGGTAACCAGCGCGAAGGTCCCTGTGGTGATGGAGCGGATGAAGAGCGCGTCGATCAAAGATCACACCCCAATCAGAGATCACACCCCAATCAAAGATCACACCTCAATCAAAGATCAAGCCCGCATCGACGATCAAACCCAAATCGACGATCAAACCCAAATCGACGATCAAACCCAAATTGAAGATCAAACTAAATATGACGCGCTAATCGTGAATGAATGCGGCCCTCCCGGCTCCGCAGCCCTCAAACGCCCACCATGGTCCGTCCCCGCCGTCTTCATCGGTTCGCGTTCCTCGCTGTTGTCGTTCTCCAGGCTACCGGCTCGCGCGTTCGATTTTCTCATCGCTCCCTGGGACGCCGAGGAAGTTCTGGTGCGCGTATATCGGCTGATCGCGAAGGCGGCGCCGCCGGAGTTGCCTCTTCGGCACAAAAGACGGCCGCGCGTTCTCATAGCAGACGACGACCCGGCCGTCGTGTCTATCGTTTCTGAGGTATTGCAACAATCCGAGATCGAGTGCGATATCGCCCGCAGCGGCAAACAGGCGCTGGAAGCCATTCACCGCCGCGCGCCGGACGCCATCGTGCTGGATGTGAACCTGCTTGATTTAAGTGGATTCCAGGTGCTGAAGAGCCTGCGCGGCAACGCGGTGACCAGCGAAATACCCGTCCTCCTGCTTACCGCCCGAAGAGACAAAGTGGACATCACCCTGGGGTTCAGTTACGGAGCGAACGATTACATGGTGAAGCCGTTCAAACCCTTGGATCTGGCGGAGCGCGTGAATCGCATGATTTCCGCGCGCCGAAGGGCGGGCTAAATCGATCACCCCAAGCTATCTAATAATTCGTCCATCCCGAGCAGGGGAACGGATTGGAGAGAGCGCGGTGTATCAGGATAAGCGATTGCACCCGCATGGCCGGGCGCTGGATCAAAATCGTGTAGAGTCCAGCCCCGCGCCGCGTCCTCGCTTCCCTCGAGCGACACCATCCTGGCGGGCGCGCCAGGCCGAAGAGTAACCCGAAAGCTGTCCAACGGAATGGACAGGCCGCCGCCCATCGCCTTGATATAGGCTTCTTTGCGGGTCCAGCAGTGAAAGAATGCTTCGGGTTTGTCGGCTTCGGGAAGCTCCAGCAGCTCGGCCGCCTCATCCGGAGAAAAGAACCGGTGAGCGATGCTTTGGAACTCGTGGAGCGCGCGATACTGCTCGATATCGACTCCGATCTCACAACCGATGGTAAAGGCAAAGGCGGCCAGGTTGCCCGAATTAGACGCATTGAATCGCAAGGAGTGCGGATCATTTTCGCGCGCCGGGGCGAGCGACGGTTTGCCTTGAGGGCCATATACGAACTCGACGGCCGTCGCGTCCAGGCCCAGATAACTCGCGAGCAGCCCGCGCAGTGCGGCCCGTCCCAGCACGAACGCCCTCCGATGCCGAGGGAAGCGAAAACGTTCGGCGCGGGCCGATTCCTCAGGCGACAACCAGGCCAGCGATCGCTCAAAATTGTCTTCCGAGGCTTCCAGTTGAATGACCCACAAATCCACATCCCGGCCATCGGGATCCAGCCGTTCCGGGCGCCGCATACATCCAAAGGTACAATAGCGTTGTGGCCACACTCACCTTCGAACAGGCGCGGCAGTGTGTCCTGGATAATGTAACAGCGTCCCGGCCCGAACCGAAAAGCGAACTGGTCAGCCTGTCGGAGGCGGCTGGCAGAGTCCTTGCAGAGCCGGTAGCCTCGGATCGCGATTACCCGGCGCTCGCGCGTTCGGTGCGCGACGGATTTGCGGTGCGGGCCACCGACTTACCCGGCGATCTGTTTGTGATCGGCGAGGTTCGCGCCGGTGAAGCCTTCGCGGGCGAACTGCAGCCCGGCGAAGCCGTTGAGATCATGACCGGAGCTCCCCTCCCGCGTGGCGCCGATTCGGTGGTCATGGTGGAACACTGCACCGTAACCGGCGATCGCGTCAGCGTACCCCGTACCCTGGCTCCCGGCGAGAACGTCAGTCCCAAGGCATCGCAGGCGCGTGCGAACGAAGTGCTCCTGGAAGCAGGGCAGTGCTTGGGTTTCGCTGAAATCGCCTTGCTTGCCACGGTCGGCTCTAGCAGGGTTTCGGTGTACGCGCGGCCGCAAGTGGCCATCCTGGCTACCGGCGACGAGATCGTGGAAGTGAATGAAACTCCGCTGGACTATCAGGTTCGCAACTCGAACGTAGAGTCTCTGGCGGTTCAGGTACGGCGCGCCGGAGGATGTCCAACCATTCTGCCGATCGCGCGGGATTTGTACCAGGCCACTCGTGAGTTGACTGAGCACGGTCTGCGTTTCGACATGTTGCTGCTATCCGGCGGCGTCTCGGCCGGCAAGTACGACATCGTAGAGAGCGTGCTGGCGGATTTGGGCGCCGAGTTTTATTTCGACCGCGTGCTCATCATGCCTGGGCAGCCGTTGGTGTTCGGCCAGGCGCGCGGCAAGTTCTTCTTTGGCCTTCCGGGCAACCCGGCGTCCACCATGGTCACGTTCGAAATCTTCGCGCGTTCTGCTGTGGAACTTCTGGGAGGCCAAAAAGAAGCGTGCCTCCCGTTGGTAGCAAGTAAGCTGTCGCGCGATTTTCATCAGAAAACCGGGCTGACGCGCTTCCTGCCCGCCGTTTTGAGCGCGGACGGCTCACAAATTACGCCGCTGGAATGGCAGGGCTCTGGCGATGTCCCGTCGCTGGCGCGCGCCAATGCATTTCTGGTGACGGAACCCGGCCGCGAGAGTTGGGCGGCGGGGGATTGGATTCGGGTGCTGCTGAAATAGTCCATGACCACCAAAAGGAAGCTCAGCCACTACGATGACGCGGGCGTGGCGCGCATGGTGGATGTCTCCGCCAAATCGCCCACCAAGCGCACGGCGCGCGCGCATGCCTTCGTAAAGATGCAGCCGTCGGTGATCGCGCAATTGCCCAGCAATCCCAAGGGCAATCCGCTCGAAATCGCGCGCGTAGCGGGAATTTCGGCGGCGAAAAGGACGTCCGACCTGATTCCGCTGTGCCATCCCCTGATGCTCTCCCACGTGGACGTCGAAGTCACCCTGGAACACGACGGGGTGCGGATTGTGTCGAGTGTCGCCACCATGGCCGCGACCGGCGTAGAGATGGAAGCGCTTACCGCGGCGTCGGTAGCGGCCCTGACGGTCTACGACATGACCAAGGCGCTGGACAAGGGCATTGAAATTCAAGACCTGTACTTAATGGAAAAGACCGGCGGTAAGAGTGGCGATTACCGGCGTCCAGGTCCAGCTCTAGAACGTCCATCTCCAGATAAATGATTCGCGTAGCGGTGATTACGGTAAGCGACTCGGTGGTGGCGGGCACTCGCACGGACCTTTCCGGTCCCGCGGTTCGGGAGCGCGTGGAGTCCTTCGGATGGACCGCGAGCGTGGTCGAGGTGGTGCCCGATGAGCCGCTCGAGATCGCGGATGCCGTGCTTCGTCTGGCCAATTCCGGCGAAGTGTCGGTAATCCTGACTACGGGCGGAACCGGCGTCGCCCCGCGGGACGTCACCCCGGAAGCGACGCGCAGCGTCATTGAGCGGGAAATTCCGGGCCTGGGCGAATTGATGCGTTCCGAAGGGCGCAAATTTACGCCCAAAGCCGTGTTGTCGCGAGGGTTGGCCGGGCTGAGAGGGCGCACGCTCATCGTAAACCTGCCTGGCTCGCCCAAGGGCGCCGTGGAGTCTTTAGACGCAATCGCGAAACTGGTACCCCACGTGCTCGATCTTTTGGAAGGAAGGACATCTCATACCGATGTGCCAAACTAAACTTATGCGCCCCGCGCTGATTTTCCTCGGTTGCATCGCTGGGCTGGCTGCATTTGCTCAAGCCCCCGGCACGCTGGATCCGTCCTCTTTGAAGCCGGCCGTCACTCAGCCGGGCACCCTTCAGCCGGGCAGCACCACCCAGCCAGGCGCCACCACTCAGCCCGGCACAACAACCCAGCCGGGCAGCACCACCCAGCCAGGCACAACGACGGCGCCGCTGCTACCTCCGCCCGCCTCCATAGGTTCCAGCCGTGACGCCGACACCATCGTGGTGAACGCCAACGTCGTGATCGCGCCCACCACGGTCCAGGATCGCAATGGTCAGTTCGTCAACGGACTGCAACTTCAGGATTTCGAGCTTTACGACGACGGCAAATTGCAGAAAGTAAACGCGGACGTCCGGGACGAGCCGCTTTCGCTGGTAGTGGCTGTGCAGCGCAGCTCTAACCTGACTGACTTCCTTCCCAAGCTCCAGAGAATCGGCACCCAGCTCAATCAACTGGTGGCCGGCCAAGACGGGGAAATAGCGGTGGTTGGGTTCGATCATCGGATCACAGTGATGCAGGATTTCACCAAAGAGGGCACCAAGGTCTCCGAGGCAATGCAGAAGATGACCCCGGGTAGCTCCATCCACGCTGTGGTCGACGCCGTGAATCAGGGCATTCGCATGCTGAAAAACCGCCCTCCCGACAGGCGGCGCGTGCTGCTGGTGATCGCCGAAAAGCGGGACAAGGGTAGTGAACTGCGCTTGCGCGAAGCCCTTACGGAGGCTCAGTTTGCTAATGTTTCGATTTACTCTTTGGACATTTCGACCGTCATAGCCGCTCTCACGGACAAGGGCATGCCGCCGCGTCCACCTTCCATTCCTCCGGAGGCGACGCACCTTCCGGGCGGGTATCAGGCTACTCCTACGACAGTCGACCAGAATTACTACATGGGCAACTACATCCCGGTGTTTGTCGACATTTTCAAAGCGACGAAGAGCCTTTTTGTAGACGATACGCTGGATGTCTTCACGCGCTTCACTGGTGGGCGGGAATATTCCTTCGTTGGCGAAAGAAGCCTGGAGAAGGCGATCGAAGGAATCAGCGACGAACTGCACAGCCAATATCTGCTCAGCTATTCGCCTAACGACGTGACGAAGGGCGGATTCCACGAGATCAAAGTGGTAGTGAATCGTCCCAATCTCGAGGTCCGGACACGTCCTGGATATTGGGTTGCTGGAAGGCCAGAGTAGCCGCGACGAACTTACCCCCAAGTTACGGCGTGGATTTCTCTTGGCATAAACCAATCCTAGCCGGGGAAGATGTTCGATGCTATGGAAACACCGTACGGGCTAGTTGTAGTACGGGCTATCCCCGAAAACCGATGGCAGCAAAACTGACCACGCTCTGCTCATCGATGTTCCATTGCTGATAGCGCCTCAACGTCCCGCGAGCTTGCGGAACCGCCTTGAGGAACGTATACATAGGCGCTGAACCGCACCATTTCAGATCGTCTTGGTTCTCCTGTATCTGGTCCCAGAATCCCTGCGGATCGGCAGCGGTAAGCCGGTCTATGCGCCGCTTGTCCCGTTCGGCGACTGCGGCCATTTCGCCCTCATCTGCGCGCGCGATCATTTGGTCTCCATAGCGCCGTCCCATGTGTGCCATATCCACACCCAGCACCCAGAACAGCTTGTTCCCTTCCCGCGCGGAGAGATTGCCCAGAGCATCGAAGAAGCGCTGCACCTGTTCATTCCCTTCCGGCTTGCCACCCTGATAAATGCTGCGCAGGAAGGACCCGCACAGAATCGGAAGGATGCGGATGTTCGGGCCGTAAAGATATTGCAGGAAGAGCACCTGGAATTCGATGGAATGCTCGATGGCATGGCAGTAGTCCTCCATCCGAATCGATTCCGGCGCGGCTTGCGCCAGCTCGTCCACCAGTCGCGAGTCCGTCACGGTTTCACCGAATGGCGTGACGAACGGCTTGCGCGTCAAGCCGAAACGGTCCGGCTCGCCATAATGTGAAGTGCCGAGCACGACGAAGGTGCGATCATGCTGCGAAGAAGGATGGCCGGCAGGGAGCAGCGCGGAATAGGCGTCACGATAAGACTCCCAGCCGCCAAACGGGCTGACATGCGGCGCGGCGATGCCAACCAGAGAATCCGCGGCGCCATTCGAATCGGCGGGCAGCGCCCCTTGCATAAATTCGGAGATCGATTTGCGAGCTTCGTCGGCGTTATCGGGATACGCCGAGCCGGCATGCGATGGTTCGCGTTTCGGCGCGGCGGCGAATTGGTTCACGCGCTCCCGGCGCTGCGCTTCGAAGGTCTCATCTTCCAGGAACCCGGCGTTGCTTAGGGTATCGCACAGATGCTTTTCAAGCTCACCGATCTGGATTTCACCCGTGATCCGCACCAGATTCGCGCGCAAATCCAGCTCGGTCTTCTCGCCGTCGAAGCAAGCCAGGCACTCCACCAGTTGAGGCGGAATGAGCAGCATGGCGTCGGAAAACTTCAGCGGATCGCGAATCAGTAAGCCGGGGTGCTCGGGATCGTTGGATGGAATGAAATCGAGTCCCAATCGAAGACGGGGGAGTGGTCCTGGCACAAAACTAATATCGCATGAGACCACTTCCCAATCTGTCTAATTCACCACAGGCAGCAAAATCGCGCTCGATTGATCGGCGGAGCGGAACACCGTCTCGGTAGCCTTCACGTAATCCGACGGCTTCGCAAAGAAGATGTTGGATACAAAGGTCTGCGGATTCCGGTCGTAAAGCGGGAACCAGCTCGATTGGATCTGCACCATGATGCGGTGCCCCGGCAGAAACACGTGGTTCGTGGTCGGCATGACGAAGCGATATTCCTGCGGCTTTCCCGACGGGATGGCCGACGGATGCTCGAAGCTCTCGCGATACCGGCCGCGGAAAATGTCCATGGAGACCGCGAGCTGATAGCCGCCCATCTCGGGCTGGCTCGGAACTTCGTCCGGGAACACGTCGATCAGCTTCACTACCCAATCTACGTCGCTGCCGCTAGTGGCTGCGTGCAGATCGGCAATCGGCGCGCCGCTAATCCGCACCGGCGCGGTGAGCTCGGGCCCTTCATACCTCAACACATCGGTCCGGTCCGCCACGGAGCGCTGATCGGTGACTAGCCATTGCTTCCAGCGATCCGAATCGGTAAATCGATCCGGACGCGGCAGATAGGGAACCGGCTTCGAGGGATCAGAGACATAGGAATCCGAACCGTCTCCAGCGCCGGCCGAGGACTCAGTTGGTTTGTCGAATCCCAAGCCGAAGTTGGCCTGAAGGTAGAGCGGCTTGAGCGGGGTAACGCAGCCCTCGCAGGCCAGAGGCCACGCCCGCAAGCGATCCCAATGATTCTCGCCTGTGTTGTAGATAAACACCAGCGGCGTGCCGGCCTTCGGAGCATCGGTTTTCAAGTACGTATTGAAGAAAGGCAGGAGCACGTCGCGCCGGAACTGGAGAGCGGTGTCGCCTTCCCATTTCAGCGGGCCCAGGTTGTAGGCATCGTAATTCACCTGGCTGTGCCGCCAGGGACCCATCACCAGGAAATTCGTCTTCACCTGCCCGGCCGCCTTCAGCGCCAGGTAGCAATGAATGGCGCCCCACATGTCCTCCTGATCCCACAGCCCCTGTATCCACATGGTGGGCACTTGGGAGGGATGTTTGGCGACCAGTTTGTCGAGCGCCTGGCCCTGCCAGAACTCGTCGTAGGCGGGATGCTCGATCATCTTTTCGTCCCACGGGAACTGATCCAAGCCATGCAGCTTGGCGTAGGCGCCCGCGGACCCGGCCTGGAGGAAGGCTTCGTAGTCGTCATAGGCATCGCGCGGCACGGGCTTGCCTAGGTCCTTGGTAGTGGTCTGTTCGGAGACATAGTCGAAATTGGTCTGACGAAACGCCCCGTAATGAAACCAGTCGTCACCCATCCATCCGTCCACCATGGGACTTTCCGGAGCGGCCACTTTCAGGGCTGGATGCGGATTGAGCAGCGCCATCACCACCGTGAAACCTTCATACGACGAACCGATCATGCCGACGCGGCCGTTGGATTCGGGCGTATTCTTCACCAGCCAGTCGATGGTGTCGTACGCGTCGGTAGTGTGGTCCGTTGGAGTGGAATTAAGCGGGCCGCGCACCGGCTTCGTCATGAGGTAATCGCCCTCGGATTTATATTTGCCGCGCACGTCTTGGAATACCCGGATGTAGCCCGCCTGGACGAACACCTCATCTCCCTGCGGCAGGATTGCGAGCATGTGATCGCTGTTGTTTCGAGACGCGCGCGCGGTGGCGTTATAGGGCGTTCGGGTCAGCAGAATCGGCGCGTCCTTGGCGCCTTTGGGCACCACGATAACGGTGTACAGCTTTACGCCATCGCGCATGGGGATCATCGTTTCGCGCTTGATGTAATCCCGATTGGCGGTTGGGGCTGTGAAGGTTTTGGGAATATCGCTGTCGGAAGCCATCGCGACGACGCAAAGCGCCGCGAGTAAACTGGCAAGTAACAGAGTGATGTTTCGTTTGTGGCGTGGACGGTGTTGCATCCAGACATTTTACCGTGATACATGCTTTACACTGAAGACTCGTCCTGCCGCATGCGATGGCGGTGTGGCGCCGAGACATGAAGCGATGGATTCCGCCAATGACTCGACATCCGGTAATCTCGATGCGCTCCAAAGATGGAGAGCAAGTCACGAGAAACAGAAGCAGGCCGGATGGGTGCACAGTATGTGCCTCAAGTGCTTCCGAAAGCGTTGGCCTCACGGAAAGTACAGTTCCTGGCAAACGCCTGTCAGGTTTCGAGAGTGGGAACTTTGCTGTTTCTGCCTCGAGAAACATAAGGACGGAATTCATAAAACCCGTGACCCGTTAAACCGGGAGCTTCGATGTGGTGGAATTCACAGCGCTGAACCGCCCGACAAAAGGCAAGTATTGAGACCTACGCGGAGATCCTGAAACGGACATCTGCTGCCAGTGAATTGGTGACGTCCGGCGCGATAATGAAAGCATGCGAAGATTCTCCGGGCCGGAACTCGCCGAAGCCTTATCCAGTCTCAGCGGTTGGGCCGTCGTCGATGGAAAACTGCACAAGGAATACAAATTCGCCGACTTCATCCACGCCTTCGGGTTCATGGCCACCGCGGCGCTTGCCATCGAGAAGATCGGGCATCATCCGGAGTGGTTCAACGTCTACAACCGCGTCGCCGTCGACCTGACCACGCACGATGCCCAAGGCATCACGTCCAAAGACGCCGATCTCGCAAAAATTCTGGACCAAATCGCCAGCAAGCTGCAATGAAGATCCTGCTCGTGCTCTTACCGGCCATCTGTCTGTGCGCACAGGAACCCTTCTCTGGTGCGGCCTCGGTGGATCGCGAGATGGAACAAGCGGTCCACGACGGGCTCATCCCCGGCGGCGTGGTATTGATCGGCCACGGCGGGCAAGTCGTTTATCAAAAATCTTATGGCAGCCGGTCGCTGATCCCGCATCGCGAGCCGATGACGCTCGACACCATCTTCGATGCCGCATCGCTCACCAAGGTGATCGCGACAACCCCCGCCATCATGCGCCTTTTCGAGCAGGGGCAGATCCGGCTGAACGATCCGGTGACGAAATACCTGCCCGAATTCCAGGGCGGCCACAGTGACATCACCATCCGCAACCTGATGACGCATTTCTCCGGACTGCGGCCGGACCTGGATCTGAAGCCTGCCTGGAGCGGCTACCAGACCGGGATTCAACGTGCCCTGATCGATAAACCGACCGGCCCACCGGGCGTGCGCTTCGTCTACAGCGACATCGATTTTATTTTGCTGGGAGAAATCGTTCATCGGCTTACTGGCAAGACGCTCGACCAATACACGCACGAAAATTTTTACCAGCCGCTGGGCATGCACGAAACCATGTTTTTACCCCCGGCGTCGCTGCGCCCGCGCATTGCTCCCACTGAAATCGACCCGGTGACGGGTCAGCCGCTGCTCGGCGAGGTGCACGACGATACCG
The DNA here is from genome assembly GCA_963725455.1 of Bryobacterales bacterium. GTDB lineage: Bacteria > Acidobacteriota > Terriglobia > Bryobacterales > Bryobacteraceae > Palsa-89. Next base: position 5,964 of record CAVRZH010000129.1, on the reverse strand, counting down.
CGCGCTATATGGGAGGCGTGGCGGGCCACGCGGGCTTATTCACCACTGCAGCGGACCTCGCGAAATTCGCGCAGATGATGCTGGACGGAGGCCAGGGCAACGGCGTGCGTCTCTTTAGTGCAGCAACGGTTCAGAAGTTCACAACGCCACAATCCCCGCCTGACCAGCCGATTCTGCGCGGCCTGGGCTGGGACATCGATTCCCCCTATTCGAGCAATCGCGGCGAATTGTTCCCCATCGGCTCCTATGGCCACACCGGTTACACGGGGACTTCGATATGGATTGATCCGTTCAGCCGCTCCTACGTCATTATCCTGACCAACGCAGTGCATCCGCACCGCGGCCATTCCGTCGTGTCTTTGCGCAGCCGGATCGCCACCATCGCCGCGGCGTCCTTCGGGATAACGGCTCCCGGCGTGAAACTCACCGGATATAACGAAACCATCGTCGGTCCGGGCGTGCATCGCGAAGTGGAACCCCAAGCCGCGGTGCTCACCGGCCTGGACGTGCTGGCGGAAGACAATTTCGCCGCATTGCGGGGCAAACGGATCGGACTGATTACCAACCAGACCGGCGTTAATCGCGAGGGCCGGCGAAATGTCGATCTTATGCTGGCAGCCGGAATCCGGATTACGGCGCTCTTTTCTCCCGAACATGGCTTGGCCGGAGCCGAGGATCGCTCCAATATCTCAGACTCGAAAGATCCCGCTTCCGGTTTACCCGTTTTCAGCCTTTATCAAGCTTCTTCCCGCAGGATTCAGCCGGCGATGCTCGACAATGTCGACGCCCTGGTCTTCGATATTCAGGACGTCGGCGCGCGGTTTTATACTTACTCCTGCACCATGCTCTACAGCATGGAAGAAGCCACCAAGAAACATCTGCCATTTTTCCTGCTGGACCGGCCAAATCCGATCACGGGCGTGCATGCCGAAGGGCCCATGCTCGACGCCGATCTCCAATCGTTCACGGGATGTTTCGACATCCCCGTACGGCACGGCATGACCCTTGGCGAATTGGCGACAATGGCCAACGCTGAACGGAAACTCGGCCTGGATCTGCACGTCATTCCAATGCGGGGGTGGGATCGGGGCGATTGGTTTGACTCGACCGGGCTGCCATGGGTCGATCCGTCGCCCAACATGCGGAGCTTGAACGCGGCGCTCTTGTACCCGGGAGTCGCTTTGCTGGAAGCGTCTCCGAATTATTCGGTTGGCCGCGGAACCGATAGCCCTTTCGAGCTAATAGGCGCCGATTGGATCCACGGTCCCGAGTTAGCGACCTTTTTAAACGGCCGCTATATTCCGGGAGTTCGCGTATATCCAACGCGCTTCCGTCCCACGGCGTCCAATTTCTCCGGGAAGACCATCCAGGGCGTACGATTCGTCATTACCAATCGGGACACCTTCGACAGCACAAGATTCGGCCTGGAATTGGGCTACGCCTTAAACAAACTATATCCGGGGAGAATTGCGTGGCAGGATAATCGATTCCTGATCGGGAACCACGACGTGTTGAGGGAGCTGAACGATGGCGCCGATCCCAGAACCATCCTTCAGAAAATGGAGAGCCCCCTCGCCGGCTTTACTCAGCAAAGGGAGAAATATCTTTTATATCGTTAGGCTGCAGTCCGGGAGATGGAAATGAATCCACCTCCTGCGGACGAGACTGCCCGGCGTGCAAGCCTATAAGAGTAAAGGCCCGTTTACCGCGACTGGCCCACGTTCCTTAGGCGGCGACGACCTTCGCCGAGCCCTTCGGTTCGTTTTTCGGACGATTTTTGCTGCCGGGAGGGCGACCGCGACGCTTGATTTGCGACATCCAGGCCGGCGGACGTCCGCGACGTCTGCCACGGCCACGAGCCAGGCGCTCCAAGGTCATGATCGCTTCTTCGATCTGCTCCCGCTCTAGCCGCAAATCGGCTAGCATCTTGTTAATATCCATTCATCCTTCTCCCCCGAGTTTGACCCGTTTGAGCGTGCCTCGTTCGGAAAAGCGAACAGGAACACGTCATCTCATTGATCTGCAATAAACTTTGTACCGCATTTTTAGCCACTTTTCAAGCTTCTTGTTCGGTAAACCGAACAATACGGTTCGCCAGAACACATTCCTGTACTAGACGGACGGGGGTGATAGGGGTTCGGGAGGAGTGAGCTAGGCCGTCGGGTGCTTTTTCCAATAGAAATAGAAGGGCAGGCCGAGGGAAATCAGGAATAGACCCAGGATCGATTCGCGGGGCGAACTGCGTAGCGTAGAGGCGATTAAGCATGCGATCCCAAGAACAAAGGCGATCGGGACCACGGGATAGCCGATGGTTCGATAGGGACGTGGCATATCAGGACGCCGAAAACGCAGCACAATTACCGACGCCGTCGCCATCCCGTAGAGGATCGCGCTGGCGAAAATCACATAGGTATAGAGTTGGTCATATCGTCCGCTCAGTACCAGCAGGGAGGCCCAAGTGCTCAAAACCACGATAGAGACGCTGGGCGTCCGATGATTCTGGTGGATTGTGGCTACTTTACGGAAGAATAGCCCGTCACGCGCCATCGCAAAGGGCACCCGGGAACCGGAGAGGATGGATCCATTGAGCGCTGCGAAGATCGAGATCATGGCCGCTACACTGACGGCGGCGGCGCCCGGTGCTCCGAGGATCCGGCGCATCATTTCCGCGGCTACGCGGTCCGTGGAAGCTACGACGTTGGCGGGAAGCACATAGAAATAAGCCAGGTTTGTCAGCAGATAAATCGTAATCACCGCCAGCGTACCGACGATGAGCGCGAGCGGCAAGTTGCGCTGTGGTTTGCGCACCTCCGAAGCTACCATTGTGACGTTATTCCAGCCATCGTAGGCCCACAAAGCGCCTACCAGCGCCGCGAAGAAGCCCAGAACTCCGCCGGGGGCCAGAGTAGACGAATGATAATTCGCAACGCTGCCGAGCCCCGATCCTAATCCGATGACGATAATCGCGCCGATAAGACTCACCTTCAGTACGGTGGTGATTACCTGGACGTTGCCGCCCACCCGGACGCCGAAGTAATTGATGAACGCCAGCAGCATAATCACGCCGATCGCCAGTAGCTGGCCATAGCGGATAGGAAGCGGCGTTCCGCCGTCACCCAGTGGAATTGGCAGCACTACCCAAACCTTTCCCAGTTCCGGGCGAAAATTGGCCAGATAGATGTAAAAACCCGTGGCCAGGGTGGCGATGGATCCGCTCTTTGCCACCCACAGCTGCGTCCAGCCATAGAGAAAGCCCCACAAAGGACCGTAGGCTTCCCGCAGATAAACGTACTCGCCGCCGGCCTCGGGCATGGCGGCCGCGAGTTCGGCGTAGCTCAAGGCTCCAAACAGCGAAAGCAATCCTCCGGCGATCCAGACGATAAAAATCTTTAGAGGAGACCCGACGCTGCGCGCCATGCTGCTCGGCACCAAAAAAATGCCGCTGCCGATCACCGTCCCGACAACGATGGCCGCGGCGCTCCACACGCCTAGCTCGCGCTTGAGACCGCTCTTGTCTTCTGACTTCACTGCTCCGGTAGACACTGGTTCAATCATGCTGAGGTTCTTTCAAGAATAGCGACATTACGTAACCTGTCGAAAATGTCGCACCGGTTCCGATGACCACGTACCAGGTAAAGGCGATGTCGGTTTCGAAGCGAACATAAATCATCAACAGCAAACCCACGATCATCGCGATCATAGCCGAGTTTTGCTGGACCCGTTTCGTGAGCAGGCCCAGCAGGAAGACGCCCAGTAGCGATCCGTATAAAATCGATGCGATGGCCAACCCCGCTTCCAGTACCGATCCCACATGCCGCGCCACCAATCCGACCAGAAACAGAATCACGCCCCACGCAACTGTTGCCCAGCGAGCGATTCCAAGAAAATGCGCGTCTGACCGCGGCGGATTCCGACGCGGGTTGCGCAGAGTGACCAGGGGCTTATAGAAATCCATCACAGTGGTGGACGCCAGCGCGTTCAATGCCGCGCTCAGGTTGGACATGCCGGCGGCAAGAATAGCGGCGATAACCAATCCCGCGGCTCCTACCGGCAGGTTATCCCAGACGAACTTCGGATAGATGGAATCGGCCGGCTGCGGCGCGGGCAAGCGCACATCGGAATAGCGGACGAAAAGCAAAACACCGATAAACAGAAACAGCGCGAACTGAAAGAAGATCTGGATGACATTGAGGATTTCGACAAGATCAGGAATTCGACTGACAGTTCCAAATGTTCGGTCCCGAAATGACGACTGACGCTACGAGCTTTTTCGGCCTCGTCGAAGAAACGATATTCTTCTCCGACGAAAGACAGTGTATACGTTCGAATATCTTTCTTTTCCCGTTTCGCAAGGCCGGTGATGATTGTCGAATCGATTCCACCGCTCAGAAAGACGCCGAGTGGGACGTCACTGACGAGCTGGCGATTCACGGCTTCCGTCAGAGCTTCTTGGATTCGAGATTTCAATTTCTCATATGGAATCGATTCGAGATCTTCGCGGCGAGCAACGTTCCAGTAGCAGGCGAGCGTAATCGAATTGTCTTGCAAGTTTAGTGTAAGACTATGGGCCGGAGGAAGCTGCTCGGATACCGTCGAATGCAGTCCGCGGACCTGGGACATATAGGAACGTAAAAAAGTCCGAGAGAGCCTGCCAATCGGGCGCAGGTGCCGGGATTGACGAAGCAAGGAGTGCCTTGATTTCCGATCCAAAGAGGAAGTGATCTCGCGTTGCCGCGTAAAAAAGAGGCTTTACGCCGATGGGGTCGCGGGCGAGGAACAGAAGGTCCCGTCTGAGATCAATCAGAGCAAAGGCAAAGATACCGTCAAGTTCCTCCACGCAGGCGGCGCCGCTTTCTTCGTATAGATGCACGATGACTTCGGCGTCGGTGTGAGAATAGAAACGATGACCATGGGATTCAAGGCGGGAGCGCAATTCCTTGAAGTTATAGATCTCACCATTAAAGACAAGCCAAACGGTCCCATCTTCGTTGGACATCGGCTCGCTGCCGGCAGGAGTTACGTCGATAATGGCAAGTCGATTGTGGGCGAGCGCGACGTTCTGAGAAATCACGGGTGGCGCAAAGCAGCGGAAGTCAAACCCATCTGGACCACGATGGCGAATCGTGTGCGCCATCCGCTTGATCGAACCCTCGAGTTCGGCTCGGTCGATGCGTCGAGTTGCGATTCCGGAGATTCCGCACATGCGTTCAGGCCGCCGCAGATGGTAATTGGCCGACAAGTAGCCCCATCACGCGGACAGCTTCTCGGCCTTCTTCAGGAGGGACAGGAACGGGAGAACCGTCGCGAAGACTTGCGACGAAATCGCGGACGAGGCGCTCGTGGGTATTTTCAAATTTTCCCGCGACGTAACTCAAACTTGTACCAAGCGTGCCGCGAAGCAGTTGGCCGGCTTCTTTGACTGTAGACAATCCCAACGTGACGGGTTTCAGATCAGTCCGGCCGTGAACGACGACGGTCTGCGTCTCGAGATCGAATTTCACGTGCCCCTCGCTACCCCACAGATCGATTTGAACAGCCCAGCGATTAGTAGCATATGTGAGCGCTACGCTGCAGGAGGCCTGGTCGCCAATCAGGTCGAGGCGGTAGTCTTCGTAGGGTGACCAAGGGAATTCAATCAATTGCTTGCGTGCGTCCACGTGGACAGCGCGAATCGGATTGATGAATGCGAGGGCCATGTAAATCACGTGCGGTCCTGTTTCACCGATGACGCCGCCGGGAAGCTTGTGCGCCCAGTGGCCCGGCTTGGACGTAATGTAGTCCACGGGAGTGGATAGAAAGATGCGCATACCCCGGAATTCGCCGATAGTCCCCGCTTTGAGGATTTCACGGGCCTTGAGAAACGATGGATAAAACAGGTCTGAATGGGCGACGCAAATTTTGCGCCCACTCTCGCGAGCGGCCGCAAGAATGCAATGAAACTTAGGGTTGAGGTATACATAACAT
>CAVRZH010000128.1:0-19626 GCA_963725455.1 Bryobacterales bacterium | reverse complement strand
CGGATTGTCTTCGATCAGCAGAATTGTCTTGGAACTCAACTGCCACCCCGATTCTGGAACGCCGCCAAGGGCGTGTCGAGGATTCAGGCGAGTCCGACGAAGGGCCCACGGCGGGGCGAGCCCATTGGCGCAGTATGACTGGCTTTGTTCAAGGATTGTACACCAAGGCGGGGCTGAAACCTAGGGTTAACGAACAACCGCGTAACGGCCGATACGTGGCCAATCGCGAGCCTCACGTATCGGCCGGGCGCTCGCCGCTTCCCCCGACCCCTAGCGGCGAGAAACTTGATCAGCGGCGAAAATGATCGGCGTGACGGTCAAAATGCTCCGGTCCGCGCGCCCGCCAATCCACATGGCCCACCGGCAGTTGCCAGAAGCCATTCAAGAACACATAGCCTGGGCCTGGGCAGGGAGGAACAGCCGCAACAACCGGAGGCGCAACCACTACCGGCGCTGGCACTCCAATATTGATCCCAAACGAAACACGCGGCGCTGCGAACATCGTGCTACCCGCCAGAAGCAAACCCGCTAAGATTTTCTTTTTCATTTCTTTGTCCTCCTTACGCACTCAATAAAGGCACGCCGGTTGCCAAGCCTAAGTGCTTGAATTATCGTGAGGAGAAAAACGGCGCTGGCCGCGCGCCACCGCCAGCCGGTGGTTTTCAGCCGTTTACGTAAGCTTCCAGCGGCAAAACGACCTCGCCGTCGAGGATGGGAACGCATTCGGGCGGAAAATCCTGGCGGAATTCAAAACCTTGCGCTGCCAGGCGCGCGATGAATCCATCCAGATGGGCCATCGCGCCGTTCGGCTTGTCGTGCAATACCAGCAGTGTCCAATCGCGTGACTGGCAATCGGACAGGGCGCGGTCCATCCATCCATCCGGATCGCGCCAATCGCCCGGTACCGAGTTCCATAGAACGCAGGTGTATCCGCCGGCTTTCAGACGGTCGATAATCGCGGGCTGTAGCAAGTGCTTCCCAAGCTCTCCCGATCCGGGCGGGCGAAACAGCTTGCGCGGCTGCCGGAGCCAGGCCAGAGCGCTCTCGGCCTTTTCGAAATCTTCGAGCGCGGCCGCGCGATCCAACCTCCCGAGCGGCGCCGAATGCGTGAAGGTGTGGTTGCCGATCCAGTGGCCTGCCTCGCTCGCCTGGCGCACCAGAGTGGAGCCTTCCGGCGTGACCGCCTTCCGCCCCATCACGAAGAAAGTAGCTTTGATATTGTGCCGGGCCAGGCAATCGAGGACGGCCGGCGTGACCAGCGGCTCCGGACCGTTATCGAAGGTCAGCGTGACCTGCTGCTTAGCGCTTGGCAACGAGTACGTCTTCGACGATTTCCTTGAACTCGGCCGGGCTCAGCAGACCGCGCTTCTCGATTCCTTTATCCTTGACGCGCTTCAGCATCTCGGAAACGGCCTCGTCGTCGGCGTCGGTGATGCCCATCTGCTCCAGGTTGTAGGTGATCGATGCCTTGCCGCTTTTCTTTCCCAGCACCACTTCGCCACGCCGGCCCGTCAATGCCGGATGCGTGCCGAACATGGCCAGCGGTTCCTTGACCACCAAATCCACGCCGATCCCCGACTCGCGCGTGAAGTTTCGGTCGCCCAGAATGGGCTTGTTGAGCGCGATATCGAACTGGCTGATGCGGCTGACCAATTCGCCCAGCTCGGGCAGTTTTCCCAGGTCATAGTGCGTGTCGTAGCCGTAGAGCACATGTAGCGCCACGATCAATTCTTCGAGTGCGGCGTTGCCGGTCCGCTCGCCCAAGCCGTTGGCGCAACTGTGAACCACCTCGGCGCCGGCTTCCACGCCGGCCAGCTCCGTGGCCACCGCCATGCCGAAATCATTGTGCGTGTGAACTTCCACTGGAAGGTTGGTGAGCCTCTTCACCAGCCGCACCATGTACTTCATGGCTTCGGGCAGGATACAGCCCATGGTATCGACCACGCCCACCGAATCCGGCTGGCATTCCTGCACCAGGCGAGTAAGCAGATTGGTGAGATCCTCTTCACGGGCGCGCGTGGTGTCGTAGGGAAAGTAGACTACGTGCATGCCGCGAGACTTGGCGTAATTGACGACGCCGATGCTCTTCTTCAGCACGTCTTCCCAGGTCCATTTGAATTGGTATTTCAGCTTGGGATAGCCGATCGGAATCTCGACGATCACACCGTGGCAGCCGCATTCCAGAGCCTTGTCGATGTCGGAATTCATGGCGCGGGCGAAGGTATAGATCTTCGACTTGAGCCCCAGCTTCGAAATTTCCTTGATGGCCTGAAAATCCTGCTCGGAGACGGCGGGCATACCGGCCTCAATGCGATCCACTCCGATTTCCGCCAGCTTCTCGGCGATCGCGACTTTGTCCGCGATGCTGAAAACCACGCCCGGGGTCTGTTCGCCATCGCGCAGTGTCGCATCGTGGATGCTTACGCGCTTGGGAAGTTGGAACTTCGACGTTACTTCCGGAACGAAATTATAGGGACTGACCCACCACTCATTTTCTCGATAGTATTTGCCGTTGATGTTTTCCATGTCTCCGCCCAATTGCCAACTATACCATTCAGGGCCCTGACCTTTCCGTCAGCAATCCCACCCGATTCCAGCCTGCCCCACGCGCGAGATCGATGGACCGATCCCCTGCGAATGCGCCGCTCTCGGTCGAGCGGATTGAATGCGGCGCGAGGGTCCCTGGCATGCCGGACCTGAGGGTCAGGCGCGGACGATGGCGTCCGCCCCACGCAGCCTACGACGCCAGGCCCGACGGCTGGTTGGCCGGCCCCAGCCGCAGCCCGGACCAATCCTCGCACAACAAAATTGAGTTGGCTGGATTCTGCGAGGAATACTTGAGCGACGCGGGACGCCCGATCAGGCGATGCGAATCGGTTGGAATCAGGTCGCGCAATTGCGAGACATCTTGCGACGCGGTGTAGGTCAGGCCGCCGACGAAATACTCGTAGAATATCGCGTCATCGGTGACATCGGTGATGGTGGCGTCGCCCAGCCGGCCATTCAGGTTCACTTCGGTCCGGCGCAACTTTTCCTTATCTTTGGGCTTCCGCCGGAGGCGCAGCACCACGAAGATTCCGGCGGCAATCACGGGAAGCGACACGGCGCCGATCACAACCGCTTCAGTGACTGGAAAGGTCCGGACGCTTTGAAACACGTTTACTCTTCCGAAACGACGATGTTTTCCAGCACCCCGATGCCTTCAACTTCGACGCGGACTTGCGACCCCGGTTGCAGCGGACCAACCCCGGAGGGAGTGCCTGTCGCGATCAAGTCCCCTGGCTCCAGCGTCATAAAAGAGCTTATGTACGCGATTATATCATTCACGCTGAAGATCATTTCCGTAATCCCGGCGTCCTGTTTCTGGTCGCCATCGACGTACGTTCGCACTCGCAGGCCGCTCGGATCCGCCTGGTCGCGTGGAATAATATAAGGCCCAACCGGGCAAAACGTGTCGAAGCCTTTGCCGCGCGTCCACTGCCCGTCTTTCCTCTGCAAATCCCGCGCGGTGACGTCGTTTACCGGCGTGTATCCCAGGATGTAGGCAGCCGCATCCGCGCTCTTTACGTTGCGCGCCTGCCGCCCGATCACTACCCCGATCTCGCCTTCGTAATCCAGGCGCTGTGTCAGCCGGGGATAAACGATCGCGTCGCCTGAAGCGATCAGAGACGATGGCGGCTTCAGGAAAATGGTCGGCTCGGCCGGCACGTCGACGCCCATCTCCTTGGCATGCTCGGCATAATTGCGCCCAACGCAGACGATCTTCGACGGGGAGCACGGAGGCAGCAGGCGCGCGCCTTTAGGAAGCTGGTCGAAGTCGCCGTGCCGGACATCTGGATGCGCATCCGTCGCCCACGGCGGGATGCTTGGATTCATACTGTAGCGGATAATTTTCATAGCGTGATGGCGTAGTCTTTATGGAGCAATAATTTCGACGGGCGCGCCGGCGGCGCTGGCATGGCCGGTGTCGGAGACGGCCACCACTTCGTAGCGATAATGCTTGCCGGTCTGAATGGCGTGATCGGAGTAGACCGGCGCGTCCAATCCATGCGCGATTTCAACGAATGGCCCGTTCGCTTCGGAACGCAGGACGCGATATTCCTTGAAGTTGGACTCCGTGTTCCGGTTCCATGCTAATTCAACGGAGCCGATGCCAATGGAGGCCGTCAGGCCCGAAGGTACGGCCGGGGGGAATATGTCCTGCGGCGTGACCGTTTCCGGCCCCACCATATTACTTTCGATCATGTCGCGAACGGCTTGGATGGAATACCGATAGGTTTTGCCAAACTCCGCGCTGATGTCGATGTAGTTAGGTTCAGTTGCGGTGGCGAGCAAAATCGGCTTCGATTGCTGCTCTGGTTTTCCCGGCTCGATGGTTTGACGAAAGATGCGAAACTGAGCCGGGGTAGGCGCGCTCCAACTCAGCGCAACTCCCTTCGGATCCGGCACGGCCTTGAAGTTGGCGGGGTCCGCGAGCGGCGGCTTTACGTCGAAGATCTTAGTGTCCGACCATCCGGCATCCCGGCCCTTGGGATTGGTAACCCGCACTGCCACGATCACTTCGCTGCCGACAAACTTGTTCACCGGAACCATCGCCAGAACGGGCCCAGGCTTTTCCGGCGTGGGCACGTCGACACGCACGGCGCTCTTCGCCCATTCGGACAGGTTGAACTCCTTGCTCGGATTGGGGCCCACGCGCAATTCAACCTCGCCAATCTCCTTCAGCGGCAAGCCCTCCACAGTCAGCGGCGGGATGGTGAAAGTGATATCGAGATTGTTGCCTTGCTCCAATACCGCCAGGTCAGCCGCTTTCATCGGAATTCGCAGGGCCGGATACAAAGGCTCGCCGATGGAGCCGCAGCCGGCGAGGAGCAGCATCATCACGGCACAAACAAGACCACTCCCTAACGGTCGCGGCTCAGTAACGCATCGTTCTACAGAGCCGCGCGCGTTAGCAAGCGGTATTTTCTGAGAGCGCATTCGTGCTAGAGGATATAACGGCTCAGATCCTGATCCTTCACGATATCCGCCAGTTGCTTGCGGACATAGGCCGCGTCGATCCGTACGTTCTTCTTTTTCAGGTCCGGCCCCGCAAAGGAAATTTCCTCGAGCAGCTTCTCCATGATGGTGTGCAGGCGGCGCGCCCCAATGTTTTCGGACATCTGGTTGACGCTCGCGGCAAATCCGGCGATCTGTTCGATGGCGTCGTCGGTGAATGTGAGCTTGATGCCTTCGGTGTCCAGCAGCGCGATGTATTGTTTCACCAGCGCGCCCTTGGGCTCCTTCAAAATGCGAATGAAATCGGCTTCGGAAAGCGACTTCAGCTCCACGCGAATCGGAAAACGGCCCTGCAGCTCGGGGATCAGATCGCTCGGCTTAGACACGTGGAACGCGCCGGCCGCTACGAACAGAATATGATCGGTCCGCACAAACCCGTGGCGGGTGTTCACCGTGGTTCCCTCCACGATGGGAAGAATATCGCGCTGCACGCCTTCCCGGCTGACGTCCGGGCCATGGCCGCCCTCCCGCCCGGCGATCTTATCAATCTCGTCGAGAAACACAATGCCGCTGCGCTCCACCCGATCCAGCGCCACGCGCGTCACCTGATCCATATCGATCAGCTTCTGCTCTTCTTCCTGCACCAGGTATTCCGCTGCTTCCGCCACGCGCATCTTCCGCTTCCGGGTGCGCTGGCCGAACAGCCCGGGGAGGACGTCCTTCAGATTCACGTCCATCTCTTCGAGACCGGTGTTGGTGCTGATCTCAAACGTTGGCCCGCGTTCGCGGACGTCGATCTCCACCATGCGATCATCCAGCTTGCCCGCGCGCAGTTTTTCACGCAGCTTCTCGCGCGTGCGCTCGGCGCTCTCCGACGCCTCCGGCTGCGGCGGCATCAGCAGATCCAGCAGCCGCTCTTCGGCATTTTTCTCCGCCCGCTCCGCCACTTCCTCCAGCCGCTCTTCGCGCACCATGTCGATGGCGATATCCACCAGGTCCCGAATCATCGCTTCGACGTCGCGGCCGACATATCCGACTTCGGTAAACTTGCTGGCCTCAACTTTTAGGAAGGGCGAGTTGGCGAGCTTGGCGAGTCTTCTGGCTATCTCGGTTTTGCCCACGCCTGTTGGCCCAATCATGAGGATGTTCTTGGGCATCACCTCATTGGCCAGCTCAGGCTCCAGCTTTTGGCGGCGGATCCGATTACGCAAGGCTATGGCTACCGCCCGCTTGGCGTCCGCCTGCCCGATCACATATTTGTCGAGCTCCTGAACGATCTCGCGCGGCGTAAGCTCATCCAGCAGCGGGGTTTCGTCCAGAGCCTGGCCAGGTAGATAGATCACCATCTAACCCAGTTCCTCAAAGTTCACAGTCTCGTTGGTGTAGATGCATATCTGCCCGGCGATCTTCATGGACTTCTCGGCGATTTCTTTCGCTCCCAGTTTAGTATTTTCGATGAGCGCCGTGGCCGCGGCCTTGGCGAAGGGGCCGCCGGACCCGATTGCCGCGATCTCTCCATCCGGCTCAATCACGTCGCCGTTGCCGCTCACAATGTAGGTGTTGGCGGCGTCGGCTACTAGCAAGAGAGCTTCCAAATGCCTCAGAACGCGATCGGTGCGCCACTCCTTGGCCAGCTCTACGACGGACCGCGGGAGATTGCCGTTGAACTGTTCCAGCTTCGCCTCAAACCGCGCAAAAAGCGCGAAGGCATCGGCCGTGGACCCGGCGAACCCAGCCACGATCTTGTCGTTGTAAAGACGCCGCAGCTTCTTGGCGGAAGCTTTCAGCACTTCAGAACCCAATGTAACCTGGCCGTCTCCGGCCATCACCACCTTCCCGCCCCTGCGCACGCACAGGATGGTGGTGGAACGTACTCGTTCTTTCATGTTGGATTGATTCTCAACTCCCTAAGGACAGCGCTAGAATGCGATGGAGATTCCATTTTACCGCAGGTTTGTTCAAACGCACCGGCGCTGGTTGGGTACACGCGGCTCTTCCGCCGCGTTCTTACTCCGCCGCGTTCTTACTCCGCCGCGTTCTTACAAGGACACCGCACAGTCAGCTTGCACTGGATTGTTTTAGAACGCGACTGAAAAGCCGCGTGTACTTAATTAGTAGGACACGCAGCGCCCGCACCTTGAGTGCAGCCCGCTTCGCCCGGGTCGATATGGCGTCGTTGGCGACCGCTCTGCGACCAAGCAACATACGGGAAGGTCTCCTGGAAAGGAACGTCATTGGTGTTGACGCCGTCGCCTATCAGGTAGTTGAACTGTGGACCGGCTAAGATCCCGGCCACGGACCGAAAGAATATATCGCTGACATCGTCCGAGACTCGCCGGCCATTCGGGAAGCCCGCTGCATCTCCCGCGAGCAGGCCCAGCCTTTTCCGAGAGCCCTCAGGAGTAGGCGGCACGCCGGTATTCAGCCGCAGCAGGTCGGCTATAGGTCCTGCAGGCGTTCCAGGCGCGGCGATGGGCGGAGCATAAGTTATGAAAGGCAAAAGATCGGTGCGCGGCGGGGTGGGAATAGCTATCCCGTAGATCGTATTGAACACGCGCGCGAGAAACGGATCCAAATAGGAAGCTGCGAACTGGGAATCGTTGGCCGGCACGCTCATATTCCAAAAGTCCTTCGACCCATCCCCGATCAGCAAATCGCTGATGAATGGATTACCCATCCGCTGGATCTGGGAAAAACTGCCGGAGTAAACCGGAGGCAACGGAGCCCGCAGAACGAGCGCTCTTGGCCGAGCGGTTGTTCCCCATGCGCCGATGGTAGCCGCGGGATTGGTGGCCGGCTCTGCAGCGCCAGTGCTTGTAAGCATCGAGATGGGGACTTCGATCGCGATGCTGTTCACGTTATATCCCGAGAAGTAATCCGACGCGGTGTTGACAAAGTCATCGGCGTCTGCAGCGGCCGTTAGCACCCCGCCTCCGGCCGCCGTTCGAAAATTCAAGCTATCGTAGAACGCGCCCAGGTCCGCGAACAGCGGTTCATCCGTGGTGCCGGCGAAGACGCGGATGCCGCCACTGAGGCTGTAAATGCCTTGAGACGCGAGTGCCGGGTAATTCGGCATGGTGCGCGGTCCCACGTTGGTAGGCACGGCAAACAAAGATCCGCCGGCCAAATTCGTCAGGAGAGTGCTCACGCCGCCCTTGATCATGGTCACCGTGTACTGCTGTTGCAGGCCGAGCCCTGCCGAGCCAACTCCATTGAGAGCAGTTATGGCCGGCGGAATAATCGGCGTGCCGGGAGCTACCGGCGCCGGAGAATTGGCGGGAGCGTTGACACCCGCGCCCGCGCCCAGGAACGCGCTGGGAACCGCCGGAGATCGAAGGTTGGTAGTGAACTGAACCTGAAAAACGATATCCCCCACCGCGTCGTTATTGTTGTCGATATTGATGGAGTAGAGAACATTGTCGTCGAATGGAAAAAACCTTGGCCCGTTGCCTGGCTCCAAGAGCGGATCTACCTCGAGAATGAACGTCACCTTGGTGGGATCGTCGTAGCTGACAAACGCGAAAAAGCTGGTGATGGTGGCTTTGTGGTCCTCCGTGATCGCAAATCCAGCCTGCGGCACTGCCATCACGGACACCAAAAGAATGCAGACAAATAGCTTCATCTTAAGCACTAGGTTGTCTCCTGTCTTCTTACGAGTTTCGATGTAAAGAACGCAGTTTGCGGAAGCCTGCAAAAGCAAGCGTAATCGCTGGCAGCAAGAAGATGCCGCTGGGTTCGGGAACGGTGGAGGTAGCTGTGAACTGATCGACAAAAGTTCCGCCACTAGCCGATCCTGCCGTCCCACCGTCTAGGACGAAATCGTCGGTGACACTGAGTGTTGTCGCTCCGGGGAAAGAGCCTTGATCCGTGTTCTGAATTCCGTCCAGGGTGAGCAACGTTCCTGATGTGGATCCAGTACAACCATCCACGCCATCCGGTCCGAACTGGCCTCCGACACAATAGTTCTGCGTGTCGGTGACAGCGCCATCCACTGTTTCAGAGCTGTTGGACAGGGTGGTCATATCCGTTGTGAAGATGTCCGGCCCCGAAATGGCGTAAGTAAAAATCGCCTCGAGCAAAGCATTGGCGTCCGCGGTTTGATTGACGTCAAATTCCAGGACGGGATCATCGGTCCCACCGCTGGGCGTAATCTCTACCAACGTAGGGTCGATGGGCGTAGCTCCCGTAATCCCACTGATGGTCGTAAAGGAGCTTATGGTGTCGCCGCCAAGCAAACAGCCACCGGCCCCTAGCGCTTCGTAGCTGGCAAGCGTCCCCGTTGTGCACAGTGACGACGCCGAAGCCACCTGGAGAACACCAAATGTGGTGAGCGTTAGAAAAAAAAGCCGCAGTCGCAAAACTTTTTCCCTCTCCCCGTGTAGAGTCGCTGGGGTCAGGGAAAAGTATACAACGAGGCACCTTCGTAAGGGCGTGTAAGCACCCTTGCTTTCGTACTATCGGGTTCTAGTACTTCCATGCGCAGCGCCTCTGGACCTTGTGCAGCGCACATCCCACATCACTACACTGCACGCCGATGGTGAACTGGCGCATACTCTTCACGACGTATTGGCGCGGCCTTGCGAACGTAGCCCATTACATTGCGCAGCGTGCGGGCAAGGCATTTCTTATTTCGAACGAAGATGTTCGGGAGCCTGCATGGCGTCGCGCTGGCTTCTTCTTTGAAACCACCCCGAGGTTTCGCTTGTTTCCCGACGGCGAGCCTTGCAAACGTTTGGCGAAAGTGGAAAACCTGGCCGCGCAGATGATCGCCCGAGGCGGTGATCGCTCCAGAGTCATCTTGGTATTCGGCGACGGCATCTCTGGGGCAACGCTACTCCCTGGAGGAGCGCTACGATGTGATCGAGGTTTCATTTTTACCGTAGGTTACTCAAAACGCTTTACCGCAGGTTGCTCAAAACGCACGGCCGCTCGCGTGCCACTCGAGCAGCCAGCGGAATCAGCGATAAAATAAACCTGCCGACGCTGCTTGAGAATCGCCTAAATGCTGGATCAACTACTGAAACAAGGGACTTTGATGAGCTCTGGGGAAGATGGCCTGAAACTAGCTGCCGCCCCGAACACCATCCCGCGCGCCAAAGCAGCGTATTTCGATTCCTTAGATAAAGGAGCGACGAATTGGGTGGCCACCGGCTGGGCCGTCGACCCGAAGACGAAGGAGCCGGCTCTTTTCGTTTTCCCTTTGCAAGGAGAAGCGGTCTTACCGAATACCGAGTTTCGCAGAATGTTGCGGCCGGACGTCAATGCTCACCTCAAAATGGGGCGCGACAAGATTACCGGCTTCACAGTATCCTTCAGCCCCGGGATAGACTCGGGACTGATTTCTCTGGTCGCGGTATTGCCTTCGGGTGAACTGGTGCGCCTTCCCCCTCCGCACCGCATATCCTCGCTACCCGCTGAACCCCCCGAGGAGAAATGGGAGCTGGAACCGGCTTCCGACGAGGATCCGGCTTGGGAGCGCCACTGGGCGAGTCCCATGTACAGATTCCCTCCAGATTCTTCGTTTCGCGGCATCTACGCCTTTCACGCCGCCTTTAATGCTCGCGAGGCGGGCGGCGTCACCGAACAATTTTTAGCCGATGCCGACGTCTACCATCGGAAATACTCGAGCTATTCGCGCTGGTCGTTCCTCTTGTCGCAAGCCCTCTCCCAGGCGGGAATGGCCAATCCGGACGAGCGGCCGCTCTCGGTTCTGGACGTTGGTTCCGGTTCCGGCAACACCATTTTGCCGCTTCTGAAAATGTTGCCGAACAGTAAGATTGTCGCCACCGACATCAGTCCACAGCTGTTGGCTATTCTGCGCGATTCGCTGAGCGAGGCGGACCGCCAGCGGGTGCGCCTGATCGCCATGGACAACGCGGAACATCGATTTGCCGCCGAGGCCTTCGATCTCGTGGTCGGGGGCGCGATCCTCCACCATATTCTGGATCCGAGCCAGACCCTGAAAGCTTGCCACAGTGCGTTGATTGCGGGCGGAACCGCCATCTTTTTTGAGCCCTTCGAAGAAGGGTTTGTGATGCTTCGCTTGCTCTACGAGCAATTGCTCGAGCATAGCTCCAAACTCAGAATTAAAGACCAAGTTGCGAAGGTTCTGCGAGCGATCGTCATCGACGTGGATGTGAGAACCGGCTCGGACAAAAGCAGTTCGATTTTTCAAGCCATTGATGACAAGTGGTTATTTACGCGAACCTATTTTCAAAGTCAGAAGGAAAGCATCGGGTTCTCCGAGCTTGGCATTCATCCCCTCGACACCTCCGCCTCGCCTTTTAGCAGCCAGACTGCGGTCCCACTTACAGCTGTGCCTGGGTGCGGGGGAAGATGCACTGAGTCCCGCGGCATGGGATTTTGTCCGAAACTTCGAACGAAAATTCTCGACCGATTTCCGCGCGGAACTTTTGACGGAGGCCTGCATCAGGCTGAGAAAGTAAGGTCGAGAAGGCGCGACTCACATGGTACAACGATTGTATGCCGTCCTATTTCGTTGAGACGCCTCAGTGCCGTTACCCGGTGCGGGTAGAGCGCGGCGGCCTCGCGAACGTAGCCCACTACATTCCACAGCGTGCCGGCAAGGTGTTTCTGATCTCCACCGAAGATGTTTGGAAGCTGCATGGTAAGGCGCTGGCATCTTCTTTGAACGACCCCGAAGTTTTGTTCTTTCCCGGCGGCGAGCCGCGCAAACGTTTGGCCGAAGTGGAGGCCCTGGCCGAGCAAATGATCGCGCGCGGAGGCGATCGCTCCAGCGTCATCGTGGCGTTCGGCGGCGGCATTCTCACCGACGTTGCCGGATTCCTGGCCGCCATCTTCATGCGCGGAATTCCAGTGATTCAGGTTCCCACCACCTTGCTCGCGCAAGTGGACGCGGCAGTTGGCGGCAAAACCGGCGTAAACCTGATCTCCGGCAAAAACCTGATCGGCAGCTTTCATCAACCGCTGGCGGTGATCATCGATCCGGGTGTCCTGGACACCCTGCCCGAACGCGAATACCGCGCGGGGTTGTTCGAGATCGTCAAGCATGGCGTCATTGCCGACGCCGATCTCTTCTGGCTGATGAGCCGCGAGCCGCAGCGCGTCCTGTCGCACGCGCCCGACGTGGTCGATCGCATGATTTGCGATTCGGTACGCATCAAGGCCGAAGTGGTATCGGGCGACGAAAAAGAGCAGGGCCGGCGGCGCATTCTCAACTTCGGCCATACCTTCGGACATGCCCTGGAAGCCGAAACCGGCTACTCGCAGTTTCTGCATGGTGAAGCGGTGGCGTGGGGCATGAAAGCGGCTACCTTGCTGGGTGAAATGGAACGCTTACTCTCTTCCGAAGACAAGCAGGAGATTTTGAGCTGCGTGAACGCCTACGGCCCGCTGCCGCCACTCACCGGTGTCGACGCAGCGCGCATCGTGGCGCGCTTGAAGAGCGACAAGAAAACCGTGCAAGGCAAGATCCATTTCGTTCTGCCCGAACGCATCGGCGCGGTGAAGGTGACCGCCGACGTTCAGGAGCGCTTCGTAACCGCGGCCATCGAGGAAGCGCTCGCTTGTTAGTGGAAGGCACCACTCCAGCCGGCGCAAGAAACGAACAGCAAGCTTCGGCCTGGGTACGCGGGATGTTCGGCCGGATTGCTCCGCGCTATGATCTGCTGAATCATTTGCTGTCGATGAATATCGACCGCTATTGGCGCGCGCGGACGATCTCACGCGTGGCGGCCGTTCTTCACCAAGCGAACGCCAAGGTTTTAGACGTCTGCTGCGGCACCGGCGATTTGACGCTGGCCCTGAATTCCCAACCCCACTCCGCCCAGATTTACGGCAGCGATTTTTGTCATCCCATGTTGCAAAAAGCCATGAGCAAATCGGCCAATAGTCATTGGTTGGAGGCCGATGCGCTGCAGCTCCCGGTCGCCGACGCTTCCTTCGATCTGGTCACCACGGCCTTCGGTTTCCGCAATCTGGCGAATTATCACTCCGGCCTCCTGGAGCTGCACCGCATCCTGAAACCGGGAGGCACGCTCGCGATTCTTGAATTCACCACGCCTCCTAACCCGCTGATCGCGGAGCTTTATGGATTCTACTCGCGGGCGATTCTGCCCACTATCGGAGGAATGATTTCGGGCTCCAAGGATGCCTACAAATACCTCCCGGAATCAGTCCGCAAATTTCCCGATGCCGATGGTCTGGCGGATCAGATGCGCGATGCGGGATTCGAGAATGTCCGCTTTGAACGAATGACGGCGGGAATCGTGGCGTTGCACTTGGGCAACCGCAACTGAGCGCTCCGACGGCGCCGCAAGCTTGGCCTGCGGCATCATCTGCCGTACCGTGATTGCCGCAAGCGCCAGCGTAAGCCCGATCATGACCGCCACCGACACCCAGGCTACCGCGTTGTAGGCCGCCGAATTGGTCCATTCCTTCATGAGGCCCTTCTTGTTGATCAGGATGACCATGTAGATGAGGACGAACGGCAGCAACACGCCATTGAGCACTTGCGACGCCAGAATCACCTTAACGAGTGGGAAATGCGGCCACAGAATCACGGCCGCGCCCAGTGCCACCAGCAGCGTGTACAACCAATAAAACTCGGGAGCCTCGTGAAAGCGCTTGTCCACACCCGATTCGAAGCCCAGGCCTTCGCACACCGTAAACACCGTGGAGAGCGGCAAAATGCAGGCCGCGAAGAACGACGCATTGAACAGGCCGGCGCTGAACAAAAGATAGGCGTATTGTCCGAAGGGCTTCAGCGCCACAGCGGCGTCGGCGGCATCGTTAATATCCCGAGGACCGTGCGCCCAGATGGCCGTGGCGCAGGAAACGATGATGAAGAAGGCCACCACATCCGTTAAAATGCAGCCCACCACCACCTCGATGCGGGACTGCACATACTCCTTGGCCGTAATCCCCTTCTCCACGATGGCTGACTGCAGATAGAACTGCATCCAGGGCGCGATGGAAGTGCCCACCATCGCGATCAGCATGGTGATGTAGTCGGTGTCGAACATCAGAATCGGCTTGACGCTGTAGATGGCTGCTTCTTTCCAATCCGGCTTAAGCAGGAATGCAGAAATGATGTAGGTGACGTAGAGGCAGCATGCGACGAGGAAGATTTTTTCGACGCTGGCGTAATTGCCGCGCACCACCAGAAACCACACCGCAACCGCGCAGATGGGCACCGAAATGTAGCGGCTGACATGGAACAGCTCAAGTGAACTGGCGATGCCGGCGAACTCCGAGATCACATTAGCGAAATTTACCAGCACCAGCGCGATCATCATAAAGAACGTGGTGCGCAGGCCGAACTCTTCGCGGATCAGATCGGAAAGGCCCTTGCCCGTGACTGCGCCCATGCGGGAGCACATCTCCTGCGTGACGATCAAGAGCAGCGTGATAGGAATCAACGTCCAGAGCGGCAGGTAGCCGTACTTGGCGCCGGCCTGCGAATAGGTGAAAATACCGCCCGAATCGTTATCGACATTGGCGGTAATGAGCCCGGGACCAATGACCGCGAAGAAAATCGCGATCTGGTAACGAAACCGTTTCAGCACGGGCTCACTTTTCCCTCAAAAGCGAAATGATTTCGTCGGCGGTGATTACGCCCGCCAGCTTACCTTCGGCATCGATGACGGGCAGCGTCAGCAGGTTGTATTTGTCGAATAATTCCGTAATGCGATCCTGGCGCTCCTCCACATCCACGTGAATCAGGGTCTCAGGCGCCAGTTCCTGGAGCGGGGTAGCTCCGGCCGCGGTGAACAGGCGCGCCAAGGGGATGGCCGCTTTCAACTGATCTTTCGCGTCCACCAGAAACAGCGTGTTCAAGCTTTCCAAAACCTCTTCGTGATCTTTCAAGGCTTCGATGGCGCCGGCCACGGTGGTGCTCTCCGGCAGCGCCACATACTCGGTGTTCATCAGACCGCCGGCCGAATGTTCGTTGTATTCCAGCAGTTCTTCCACCTCGGCCTTGGGCTCCACTTCCATCTCTTCGAGGATGTCTTCGGAAGTCTGTTCTTCCAGTTCCGCCAGCACGTCGGCGGCTTCGTGCGGCGACATCTCTTCCACGATGTCGGCGGCCTTTTCGGTTTCGAGCGATTCCAGGATGCTGGCCTGAACATCCGGCTCCATCTCGGAAAGGGTGTCGGCGGCCACTTCGCTGTCCATGGTCTCGAAGATGGCTTCGCGATCGTCCGGGCTCAGATCCTCCACGATGTCGGCCAGATCCGCGGGATGCATACGCTCCAGGATTTTGTTGCTGATGTTGAGGCGCAATCGCCGCTGGGGATCGGCTTCGATGATGCTGCAGTGCTCCCAGCGAATAGAGTGCGGCGGGATGAGCACCTGCATGCGGCGAACCAGTTTGGGCGGGACCACGCCCTGGGCCAGACGCCGAAGCACGCTGCGCAAACCGATGTCGACATCCAGGATGTTGATCACTTCGCCGCCGGGCTCCTGCTGCATCTTGAACGTTACGTCGGTGACGCGGACCACTTTTCGCCCCTGTCCGTCGATGATCTGCTGGTCGAGAAGATCGCGGACCAGCCGAAGCATGTATTCGTCGGAATGGTAGGGAGTGAGCTGTTCGTCTTTCAGGTAGATCCCGTCGAGCGAGATGGAACGGACTTGATCGTAACGAATAGTCAGCCAGGCCCAACCGCCGCCCACCAGGAAGCGGTCCACACGGGACGGATGAATCAAGGGAACAATCGCGGCGTCTTTGACCAGGCCCAGACGGCGGCCCTTCAGGTCATAGACCTTGAGGCCCAGAAGTTCGGTGAGAAAGAGGAAGTCGTCCGCCATCGAGAATCGCCTGAGCCCATATAAAATTGACCCGATAGCGCGCGCGAAGTTCTCGATAATGCGGGAGGTTTCGGCTGCGCCCTACATGGTCTTTCAGTTCTACTATGGCGCAAGCGGAGCAGGGGCCGCAACAAAAAGGTTGGAGCTCGCTGGGAAGCGCGGGGATTGGGCGTTCGGGGTTCGGGGCGAGTGATACGGGCTGGAGGGCTTGGGGAGCGGCGGCATTTCAAAGAGCACATATTCGATGTGGCGGGCCTGGTTGAGTTGCAGGAGGCGACGCGCGAAGCGTTCGACATGGTCCTTTGAAAAAACGAAGCCATGATCGGCCGGCTCCCAAGGGATGCCGCGGTGTTTGTGGAGCTCGAGGAGGGCAGCGGCATCCTTGAGATCGCGGCGCTCGCGCTCGGCGCGGACAGCCTGGATTTCGCGGAGCTGGTCGAGACTATTGTGGAACTGGCGCGACAGGCGCTGGCTCTGAATGGCGAGGTTGGCGATGAGGCGATGAGCGTCGACAATGTCGAACGTGATGGCGGCTTGCTCGGTTGGAGGATTGGCGGCGCGCGCGAGCGCTTCGGCTTCGAGCAGCGGAATTCGATTGAGTCGCCAGGAGGTGTCGGCGAGTTCCTGAACCAGCTGCGATTCGGTGGGGGTGGCGGGCCGGTATTCGTCGAAGAAGCGGCGGCTATGATCCGCGTAGGCGGCCGGATCTTCCGAGGGGAGGACGGCGGAGGCGGCCGTCAGGCCGTGGCGGAGGGCGTTGAGCGACGAGCGCTGCTTGCCGGCGGGGGTACGAGGGCCTGTGGAGTGCCGTGCATTGGCGCGGTTCGCGCGGGAGCGAGGGCTCGGGATTAGGGGTTGGGGATTGGGGATTGGCGGGGGGATCGGGTTTATCGTCATTGGATTTGTCATGCGGGGCCTCGCCCTTGGGATAGCATGCGGGCAAGGCGATGGACGGCGGGGTTTTGCGGAGGTTGTTGGAATGGGCCGGGATTGAATGAGAGGAGGCTGGTGACTGGAGAAAAATCGGAGGCGGCCTGAGGTTTGCTTGCAGGGAAGGCGAATGTCGATGATGGCGACTTCTCACTCATGTGGAGTGGCCGACACGGTTGCCATTTTAGGACTTGTCGAAATAGTAACTACCAAAATTGCTGCGCTCAGAGAGGGCCCACTGGATTGAACTCATGAACGAGCGCTTGGTGAGTGACAATCGGCGAGCCGTCGGGGAGGGATTCAATCGAAAAATCGGCGAAGAGATGTGGCGCTTCGCCGGCGACCACCTTCAGGAGTTCTGAAGACACCCGGCGCATTTCCCAATCGCCCTCGATTGAGCCGCGGACGGTCAGGAAATGGCGCAGGGCGCGAGCATTTGCCGTTACGACGATCTTGCTTTCCGTCGCGTTTGGGAGAACGCTGCGGGCTGCTGATCGCGTGGCCCGAACTTGTTCCTTTCCGCGTTTAGTTGCAGAATGGTTGAGAAGATCAGCTAGCCTCATATAAGCTGCACGGGCGCTCTCCACGGCGCGGCGCCATTCTTCCAGTGCTTCCGGTTCCCCCTTAAACTCTTCTGGTTCCACGAAGATTGCGCCAGCCTGATCGTGATACTGCTGCGACAGTTGGCTGAACGCCCAGCCGGGTCGGTGGCGGACGAGTTGGTGCGTAAACGCCCGCGAGACACCCTGTATCAGAAACGTCCAACTCACGTGCTCGAGAACGCTTTCGTGGCCAGATTTTATTAAGTTTTCAATATACTGAAAATTGGTTCGAGGCGATTGTCGCTCACCGAAAGACATGTAGCATATTCGTCCTGCGACTTCTACGATCTCTTCTGCTGGAGTGGCGTCGCCAGATCGTCGCCACTCCAGCCCTTCTGCAGTTAGGAACGCGAAGACGGCGCCGACGTCAAAGGCTGGTCGTGCCAATAGATGAACTTGCACGCTCACTTCTTTTGGCTCCCACGATTTGTTTTCTCTATTTCGCTGATTCTTGAAGCAAGATCCGCGAGGTCTTTCTTTAGCTCGACAACCTCAACCTTACTCTTGAGGTCGTTCACATCGTTCCTTACGCCTTGCATACCCGTCAGCCAGCCGACCAGCAGCGTCCCAACAATTCCAATCAAGGCGGCGACTGCGCCAATAACTGCGGTCGTAAACTTAGTTCGGGTATCCAGTTTATTCAGGCGATCCTGTGCGTCGCGTATTTCGTCTGCCGCGATTTTCTTGGACCGCGCCTCGACATCGACGAAGTCCTTCGCTAGACGATTAACGTCGTGCCAGGATGGGTCAGCCAAGGGGCCAAGCCCCGCCTCGCTTCTCCGCTCGGTGAAATCGTACTCCACTGCGCTGTCGAGCTCGTGGATTATGAGCGTGACAATTGCATCGCCTTGGCGCAGCGCGACGTTCTCCGCGCTCATGTTGATGACAGTGAATCGCAGCTTCCCTACGTAGCCCGGGTCTATATGGCCAGGATTGGTCATGAGGAGGCCCCCGGCAGAAACGTGGGAGGGCGGAAAGCCATATGCCGCCCAATTGCGTGGCATGTTGAGACGCTCTTTTGTCACGAGCACAGCCGTTTGGCCGGTCGCCAGCGTCAGTTCGTTCCGAGCCATCAGCCGACCGGGTACGCCTGGCGCGAACTCCCCGGGCAAGTAGATATCCCCAACATGGAGATCCACCGAGCATGGCTGAATGTGGGACGCCAGGTGGCTCCAGTCCGTCGTGTCGAGACCGTCAATGATACTAGGATTCGCGCGGAGCTCGTCACGAAGCCGACCGTCAGTTAGTAGCGGCATCTTGGAATTATTTTACCGTTGCCGAGCCGTGAAGCCGTAATCGTGAAAATCAGAACGAATCGATTTGACGGTGACGCCAATTCGTCCGCTACCGGGCATGGACAAAAGATCGCCAGGCTAGTTGGTTCGTGCGGAACGAATCACTCGCCACTTGGTCGTAAAACGGCCTATGATCTATCGTGGAAGGAGCGGTTTTCAGGCTCGGCGATACTCGCGAGGTAACGCAACTGGGGCAGCGGGCCGGTATTCGCCGAAGAAACGGCGGCTCTGGTCGGCGTAGGCGGCCGGAGTACGAGGACCGGTGGAGCGGAACTGATTCGCGCGGTTCGCGCCAGTGCGGGGGGGCCGGGATCTCAGCAGGCGCAGGAAATTCCTCATGCGCCTCGGCCTGCCCGGCGCCTCGGCGTTGATTGTCGGCTGAAAATGGGTGCGAAAGTCCATCCCAGTATTGTATCCGCGCGGGACCCGCTGCGCGCCGCCCGGCACGACCCGGGTGATTCGGCTCGTAACCCGGCAGTTACGCGCAGGGCCAATCAGGAATGAGTCAAAACGCCTTCAGATCGACGATAGCCTTCAACACGGTTTCCGGTTGCGGCAGAATCGCATCTTCCAGCTTGGGCTGGTAAGCGACAAATGTATCCATTGCGCCGATGCGTCTCACCGGAGCGTCGAGCTCATCGAACAGCTCATCGGCGATGCGCGAAGCGATCTCCGCTCCGTAGCCCCAGCTGAGCATGTCTTCGTGGGCCACGATCACTCGATTGGTTTTGCGCACGGACTCGGCGATGGCCTCCCAGTCGTAAGGATTCAGCGTGCGCAGATCGATAATCTCGGTGTCGATGCCGTGTTCGCGCTGCGCCTGCTGGGCAGCCTGCAATGCGCGCGGCACCAGGGCGCCGTAGGTAACCAGCGTGAGGTCGCGGCCGGGGCGAACGATCCTGGCCTTGCCAAATGGAATGGCGAAATCCGGTCCAGGATAGGCCGCGCGGCCGTAGGTCTCGCGATAGAGCCGCTTGTGTTCGAGAAACAACACTGGGTCGTCGCAG
>CAVRZH010000127.1:0-24606 GCA_963725455.1 Bryobacterales bacterium | reverse complement strand
ATGTATTGCTACACGTATCGAAGCCCGGGTAAACGCGCGGGTACAAGCGGCGGTGAAGTGGCGGTGAATGAAGCCGAGGCCAAACAGGCGTCCGAGTTCGCCAAAGTTCTGAATGCAACGAAACTCCAGCGGGATGCCGACCTGGCAACCTTTCAGCAGGCCTCGGAATACTACCAAAACCAGATGGCGCGGCTGGAAGTAGCCAGCAACGAAGGGATCGGAAAATGAGAATTGCAGCCGTTGCACTCCTGTCGCTGTGTGCGCTGCCCGGCGGGTCGATGGCCGACAGCCCCAAAGTGAATCGCGGCATGATCGAAGCGATGCAGCATAGCCTGGACAACAAGCTGTCGGGATTGTGGCCGCAGGATCCCGCGGAGATGATCGGGCTTTCGCAGGGCACATATATTCAGGGCTACGGAGCTGTCTTTCTCGGCGAGGTGAATCTGGCGCCCGCCGCCGGAATCAGTCCGTTCCACCCATCCGTGAACGCAGACGAAATCCGCCGGACTCACGACAAGAAAATGCAGCGCATGGCCGCCATACGGACCGCGATGCGCGCGATGTTGGTTGATTCCGCACGCTCGCTCGATTCGGTTCCCGCCGATGAGCAGGTGGCCTTAGGGCTGTCGCTGTTCTACTGGAAGTGGGAGAATCGCGAGGGGCTGCCCGCGCAGATCGTTATGCATGCGCCGCGCAAAGCGCTGCTGCAATCGGCCAGCGCCGAGCAGGCTGCCATCGCCTCCCAAGAGTTTTAGAAAAATGCGGTTAGGCGAGATCCTGATCCAGCGCAAGCTGATCACCGAAGAAGATCTGGAGCGGGCGCTCGAACTCCAGAAAGAGCGCGGCGACAAAATCGGCAAAACGCTGGTTGACATGGGATTCATCGCCATGCGCGATGTTCTGGCGGCCCTTTCGGAACAATTGGAAGTGCCGCTGGTTTCCATCGACGGCCCTCCTTTTGTCTCTTCAGAAACCGAAGCGCTCTCGCCGCGTTTCCTGCGGCAGTTCCGTTGCCTGCCGATGAGCCGGGACGACCATACCATCACGCTCGCGATGGCCGATCCCTTGGATGTAGAAACGATAGCGGCGGTTCGCCACTGCACCGGGCTCAAGATCAGCACCGTGCTCGCGCCCGAGCAGGAGATCGTGGACGCGATCGACAAATACTACGGTGAATCGGCCGCGCGCGCTGAAGCGGATTTCGAGTTCCAGGCCGGCGAGATGTCGGAGGATCTGGAGCACCTGCGTGATATGGCGAGCGAGGCGCCGGTCATCCGCCTGGTGAATGCGATCATCGCGTCCGCGGTTGAAAAGCGCGCCAGTGACATCCACCTGGAGCCGTTCGAAAAAGATTTTCGCATCCGCTATCGCGTGGATGGCGTGCTCTACAATCAGGACCCGCCGCCGCGCGAGCTGAAGGCCGCCATGATTTCCCGCGTGAAGCTGATGGCCAAGCTCAACATCGCCGAACGCCGGCTGCCGCAAGACGGCCGCATCAAGATCAAGACGCTGGGCCGCGAAGTGGATTTGCGCGTTTCCACGCTGCCCACGCTGTACGGCGAAAGCGTCGTGATGCGCTTGCTGGATCGATCCGCCGGCGATTTCTACGATCTGGGGCGGCTGGGTTTCGACAAGTACATGCTGGGCCGCATGGAATATTACACCTCGCTGCCGCACGGGATTTTTCTGGTTACCGGCCCCACCGGAAGCGGCAAGTCGACCACGCTGTACTCCGCGCTCAAGCGGATCAATCTCAGCGACAAGAAGATCATCACCATTGAAGACCCGGTCGAATACCAGATGGACGGGATCAATCAGCTGCATGTGAACACGCAGATCGGCCTAACCTTTGCCTCCGGGCTGCGGCACATCGTGCGCCAGGATCCGGACGTCATCATGGTCGGCGAGATTCGTGACCGCGAGACCGCCGATATCGCCATCCGCTCATCGCTCACCGGCCACTTCGTGTTCTCCACGCTCCACACCAACGACGCGCCCAGCGCCATTACGCGGCTAACCGACATGGGCATGGAGAATTATTTGATCACGTCGTCGGTGGTGGCGGTGCTGGCGCAGCGCCTGGTACGCGTCATCTGCGAACACTGCAAAGAGAAGAGCGGCACTCGCATCGCGCCGGACGGAAACACGGTGATCTGCTATGCAGGTCGCGGCTGCGAGCACTGTTTTGGATCGGGCTATACGGGCCGCATGGGCATCTTTGAACTGATGGAGTTGGGCGACGAGATCCGTCAGCTCATCATGAAGAACGCCGACGCGGCGTCCATCACCAACGTGGCGCGGCGCAACGGCATGCGTAATTTGCGTGAAGACGGCTGGCTGAAGGTGATGCACGGCGTTACCACCGCCGACGAGGTGATGCGTGTCACGCAGGAGTTCTAATTGGCCGCTGATAAACGCAGATGAACGCCGGTTCAAAATAAGAGTCTTATCAGTGTTTATCTGCGTTCATCCGCGGCGAACTATTCAAGGTGCGGCATGACTAACTTTTACTTTCGCGCGGTCGCCTCCGATGGGCAGATCCGCACCGGCGCCATTCATGCCGAGTCCGAGCGGCTGGTCGCGTTCGAGTTGCGCCGCCAGGGACTTTCGCCCGTCTACGTCGGCCGGGAACCCAAGAAGTCGGTCGAAATTAAACTACCGTCCTTCTCCGGCGCCAAGAAGCGCGACGTGCTGTTCTTCACCCAGGAACTCTCCACGCTGCTCAGCGCTGGCGTGCCGGTGGACCGGGCGCTGTCCATTACCGCCGAAATAACCGATCGCGCTTCCTTCCGCACGCTGGTCCTGAACATTCTGCGTGTTTTGAAAGGCGGGCGCACGCTGGCCGACAGCCTGGCCACTCACCCGGATCATTTCTCGGATTTGTACATTAACATGGTGCGGGCGGGCGAAGCCGGCGGATCACTTGCCGTCGTTTTCGAGAGGCTTTCCGAATTCGAGCGCACGCGCGACGATCTGCGCTCCTACATCATCTCGTCGATGGCCTATCCGACGCTGCTCTCTCTGGTCGGCATCGGCTCTATTTTGGTGCTCATGAATTTCGTGGTGCCGCGATTCGCGGCGGTTTTTGAAGAATCCCGGATGCAAATGCCGCTGCCCACCAAAATGCTCTTGGTTGGCAGCAAGTTCCTGCAAAGCTACGGATGGATCGGTATAACGCTGTTCGTGATACTCACGATCGGAACGTACACTTACGTGCGCACCGTGCCCGGACGTTTGTGGTGGGACACGCTGCGTCTCAAGATTCCGGTGCTTGGCGACGCGTTTCGCAAGGCCGAAACGGCGCGATTTGCGCGTGCCATGGCGACCTTGGTTTCCAACAGCGTGCCGTTAGTGCAGTCGCTCGCCATTGCGGGCGCCACGTTGAATAATCGGCGCATCTCCGGATCGCTCGAGATCGTGTCGCTCGGAGTGAAGCGGGGCGAAGGTATTGCCGGACCTCTACGCCGCGCCGGTCAGTTCCCCCCCCTGGCCGCGCATTTGCTGAGCGTTGGCGAAGAAACCGGCCGCCTGGATTCCATGTTCGTGCGGATGGCCGACATCTACGACGCCGACACGCGCGCATCCATTCGTAGATTTACATCTTTGTTTGAACCACTAGTGATCCTGGTCATGGGGATCGTGGTGGGAACCCTGATTTTAAGCATGCTGCTGGCGATTGTCGGCATGAATGACGTTGCGATGTAATGAAGTGGAGAGAGACTTCGAGGTGAAGCGATGAACAAAGGACTGAGGCGGGAAGCTGGTGTGACGCTGATTGAAATGATGGTGGTGGTCACCATCATCGCGCTATTCGCGGCGCTGGTGTTGCCGAAGATGATGCATCAGGCGGACCGGGCGAAGGTGACCGCGGCGCATGCCGACATAAACGGTTTTTCCACGGCGCTCGGGGCGTACAAACTGGATACTGGCGTCTTCCCAACCACCGACCAGGGCTTGCAGGCGCTGCGGGAAAAACCCGACGGCGTCGAGAACTGGCAGGGGCCCTATCTGCAGAAGGAAATCGGGAACGATCCGTGGGGCCATTCCTACGTGTATCGCTTCCCGGGCGACCACGGAGATGAGCCCGACATCGTCAGCTTAGGCGCCGACGGCCAGCCCGGCGGAGATGGGATCAATGCCGACATCGTCAGTTGGAAGAACTAATCGCTCTTCCGCTTCCGGCGTCACTCTTATTGAGATGGTGGTGGTAGTGGGGCTGATCTCGCTGATGGTGGGCATCAGCTATCCCGCCATCACCTCCGGGATCGACTCTTTGCGCTTGAACGCCGCCAGCAACGGAGTGGTCAGTTTCCTGGACTACGGGCTCAGCCGCGCCGAACGCCGCCAGCAGACCGTGGAGATCACGATTTCGAAGGCGGACAACTCGCTCGAAATGCGATCCGCCGAACCCGGTTTTTATCGCAGGCTGCAAATGCCGGATGGCGTTTCCATCGTGCGGGTGTTCCCACTATTGCCGGACGATCCCGGCCTCAAGCGCAACTTCCTGCTGTATCCGGGGGGAACCGTGCCGCCGCTGGGCTTGCAGTTGATCAATCGCCGTAATGTCCAGCGCGTGGTGCGAGTGGACCCCATCACTGGCGTGCCGCACGTGGAGGCGCCGCCGGTAGAGCCATGAGAGAGCGCGGTTTTACATTACTCGAAGTCCTGATTGCCACTTTGATCATGGCCATTGCGGTGGCCGGGCTGATGGGTGCCATCTCCACTTCTCTACGCAACGCGGCGCGTCTCACCGACCATGATCGCGCGGTTTTGCTGGGCCACCAGAAAATGGATGAATTGCTGCTTGCCACTGGCCTCCTCAAAGGCGTGCCGTTCCAGGGGACCTGGGGCCCGGAAGCCACCGGTGGTAGCGACATGGGCTGGCTGGCGCGTCTCACGCCATTCGAAGTCCCCAAGGGCGCAGGCGTTGGGCAGGTATTTATCGAGCGCGTGGAACTGGAGATCTGGTGGATGAACGGCGCCCAGCGCCGCTCGTTCCGGCTGGAGGGTTTTCACAGCGCCAAGCTCACCAAGGAAGACCTTACGATACCAACCCAGGTCCTGGCCCCTCTGGAGGCGGTGGAGCAGTGAACGTAACTTCTGGTGGCGTGCGCCACAGCCAGAGAGGCGTGACGCTCATCGAACTGCTCATCGCAGTCCTGCTGCTGAGCCTGCTTTCATTGAGCATCACGCTTACGCTGCGAGTCGCTTTGAGCGCCATGAACAAGTCGGACTCCAAGCTGATGACCAACCGGCGTGTCTCCAGCATAGAGCGCGTTCTTGACCAGGAAGTGGAAGGAATCATGCCGGTGACCGCGGACTGCCAGGCGCAACCCGGCGTTCCTGGGCCGAAACTGATGTTCTTCCAGGGCGAGCTCCAATCCATGCGCCTGGCGTCCACGTTTTCGTTGCAGCAGGGCGAGCGGGGCCTGCCAATGATCCTGGAATACCAGGTGATTCCCGGTGAAGACAATCAAGGCGTGCGCCTGATTGTGAACGAACACTGGTACACCGGGCCGCGCGGCGCGGGCGTATATTGCATCGGCATGGGGGGCGGTTCTGACGATGGTCCTCCGGGCCCACGTTTTGCGCCCATAAGCATCGGGCCGGAATCCTTCGTTCTCGCCGACAAACTCGCCTACTGCCGCTTCACCTTTCGAGATCCTGGGAAGCCACCCGACGGGCCAATTTGGGTGACACGTTGGATTAAGCCCGTACTTCCCAGCGCTATTCGGGTGGAGATGGCGCCGCTCTCGCCGGATTTAGGACGCTTGCAGCCAGTGACATTGACCTTGCCTGTGCATGTCACCCGCATACCGCTGCCTCCGGGGCCCTATGAGAACACCGATACCTATTGATCGGCCGCGCCGGCGCCGGCATGGATCCCACGGCGCCGCGTTATTACTGGTCCTATGGCTGACCGCGGCGTTATCGGCGATCGCATTCACACTGGCCAACACGGTGCGTGGCGAGATAGAGCGGAGTTCCACCGATGCCGACGGCCTGAAGGCGTACTATCTGGCTGAGGGCGCCATCGACCGCACCTTGGTCTACATCGAAGGCGGCGCCGCGTTTGTCGGTCCCGACGGAAAGCCTCGCTTTCAACCTGGAAAAACCCACGTCATCCCCCTCGATTTTCCAACCGGAGTGGCCCGCGTCGAGTACATTCCCGAAAACTCGAAGCTCAACGTAAATAGCGCTCCGCCGACGCAACTGGGCAATCTGCTGCTGGCGCTCGGAGTGGATCCCATTCGAGCCCAAGCCATCGTGGCAGGCATCCTGGATTGGCGCGGCGGCACTCCTGGCGATTCTTTTTCCGAGCTGGATCAATATTACCTCTCGCTCACTCCGTCTTTTCGCGCGCGGCATGCGTCTCTTCAAGAGATTGAGGAATTATTGCTGGTGCGAGGAATTACTCCGGATTTGTTCTACGGCGGCTACACGCAGAATGCGGAAGGAAATCTCATTCCGCACGATGGTCTGCGGGACTGCCTGTCGGTCTATGGTTCCAACGGTCCTTTGGATGTGAATGCCGTGACGCCGGAGGTGATGGTGGCCGTGGGGATACCTCCGGAAACCGCCGCGGCCATTGTGGCCATGAGAAAGATCGCGCCTATTCAAGACCTGGGACAGCTCGGTCCATTGGGCGGCGGAAAAGGCATGGGCCGTCTGGGGATGAGCAGTGGAACGATCGTCACCTTGCGCGCTACCGCCTACCTGCGGCTTCCCAATGGCCAGCTTTCCGATGTGCACCGCACCGTCTCCGCTATGGTCAAGTTTCTGGGGCCGGACTGGACTCCCCGATTCCACATCATGCGGTGGTATGACAACGCCAGCATGCTGCAATAACGGCAGGCATATTCAATGAAGAACGTTGATTTTGCGAAATGGCTCGCCATCGGGACCGGCATCGGCATCGAAATTGGATCCCAGGATCTGACTGTAACCGTGGTCCGGCTGCGTCCTTCCGGCGCGAGAGTGCTGGGCGAGCTCACCATCCCGCGTTTCCGCGATCAACCCGCCGCCGATTGGGGCGCGGCCTATTCCAGTTTCTTACAGAAGCTGGGGGTGGGGCATCTGGCGGCTACCATTCTCCTGCCCCGCGAGGATGTGACGGTCCGGCAGATTGCGCTGCCCGGCGTGACAGACAAGGATCTGGAATCGGCCGTTCGTTTTGAGATCGATTCTCTGAATCCGCATTCGGAAGAAGATGTGGCTTATGACTGGGCGCGCATTGGCAAAACGTCCTGGGTGCTTATCGCCATCGCGCTCCGTTCCGTGGTGGAGCGCTACACCGCGCTCTTTTCTCAAGCCGGCGTGAAGGCCGCGTGCTTTACGTTTTCGGCCCCCACCATTTATTCCGCTCTGCGTCTGCTCTCCAGTCCGCCGGAAGATGGTTTTCTCGCGCTGGAGCCCTCCGAAAACGGAATTGAAGTGTATGGCGAAAGCGCCACGCGTCCCATCTTTTCAGCCCGCGTGGACCAACCCTGGGAGCGCGTTCGAACGCTGGCCGTCTCCGAGCTTAGGCTGCCGCCGGAAACCGTGGAGGCGAACCTGCGCGATCAGCTTCCGCAGCCTCTGGTGCAGCCCGAAACTTACGAACCCTCCCGCGCCTGTCTCTCCTATGCCGCGGCCCTGGCCGGCGCCGGTCCTCTTCGTCCGCTCAGCTTGAACTTGTTGCCGCGTGAGCAGCGACAGTCCGCATCCCGGCTGCGCTACGTTCCCACAGCCGTGTTAGGGTCCATCGTGTTGCTGCTGATGGTGGCGGTCCTGGCTTATCCGAGTTACTCGGATCGTCAGTATGTTGGGCTGCTACAGGCGCAAATCCGGACGTTCGATCCCATGGCCAGAAAGGCCGCCGATGTGGAACGGGAAACTCTGAATGATCGCAACCGTTCCCAAACACTGGATAACTTCCGCCAGCAAACCCGCCAGGATCTGGACGCTTTGAAAGCGCTGACGCACATCCTTGCTCCGCCGGCCTGGGTCAACTCGCTGCAGCTCACCCGCGGTTCGGTCAGCATCACGGGCGAGGCCGATCAGGCCGCGGCGCTGATAAAGTTGCTGGACGCTTCACCCCAATTCCAAGGTTCGGCTTTCTCGCTGCCGCTGCAAAAAAGCGCGGGCGGAGAATTGTTCACTATCCGCTCGTCACGCAAGGGAGTGACGCAATGACGATAACGGACCGCGATCGGCGCGCGCTTGTTATCTGGGCTGCCGTGATGGTGGTGGGCGGGTTGGTCTATTGGTATTCCAATTCCTCGCCGTCCTCAAGCAGCGGCGGTGCGAAGATCGCTGCCCCGGTGGATGGCGTGGTGCGCGGCCAAATGCGTCTCGCGTTGTTGCGGAAGCAAGCCGCTACGCTTCCCGGTAAGGAAGCGCTCCTGAAGCAGGTTTCACTTGAGCTGGCCCAGCGCGAAAAAGGTCTCATTCCTGGCGATACCGCGGAACAGGCGCAGGCGCAGCTCCTGCAAGTGGTGAAACGAGTAGCCCAGCAACAGATGCCGCCGCTCGACGTGGGTCAGGTGGAGCTCGGCCGTCCCCGGCCTTTCGGCACCGCTTACGGCCAGGTGAGCGTTTCCATTACCGTCACCTGCCGAATTGAGGATCTAGTGAACTATCTTGCCGCCTTGAGCGCTCAGCCGGAGCTGACGGCTACCGAGGAAATCCGCTTGGGACAATCGCATCCCAAGCAGAAGACCATGCCGGTGCGATTGACCATCGCCGGGTTGGTGGCACGGCGCTTGATACCGGTGCGGAAAGGTCTTCCAGAGTTTTGAGCGGGAAAATAAGACTTCTGGACCTGGCGCTCCTGCTGCTCGCGGGCCTGCTGTTCTGGCGCCTGCGAGGCGAGTGGATTGGTTCGCACGCCCGCGATTTAGCGCTGCTTCATAGCACGCTCCCCTCTGCGCGCGTACCGGGACTGGCCCCTTTAGAAAACGTAGATGCGGTAACCGCGGCTGACTTTGCGGATGTGGCCACTCAGGATCTTTTTTCCAAGGACCGCAATCCCAACGTAATCGTCGACCCCGCGCCTCCGCCGCCCGCCAAGCCCCAGCCTCCTTTTCCCGTCGCCCATGGGGTGATGTTGTGGGACGGCGTTCCTCCCACCATCGTGCTGAGCGAGAAAGCGGGTGGGCCCCAGAAGGGCTATCGTCCCGGCGACACAATCGGCCCATGGAAGATCGTGTCGGTTGACAGCAGCTACGCCGATTTCGAATGGGACGGCAAGGATTTTAAGAAACGCATTGATGAACTGATCGATCGAACGGTGGTGGCCGAAGTTGCGCCGCCCAGTGCAGCCGCTAAAGCTGCCCCAGCCGCTCCGGCGTCCCAGTCGCTGTCAAACACGGTGCATACCGGCCATCCGGGCCAGGATGTGGGAGCTGGATTCAAGGCCTGTTATTCCGATGACAACTCCCCGGACGGCACGACGGTGGATGGCATGAAGAAGGTTGTGAACGCCACGCCGTTCGGAAACGCGTGCCATTGGGAACCGAGCAAATAGAGATCAGCAAAAGAGAAAACGAGGAATCATGAAGACCATTGCACTCACCCTTTTCGCCGCCGCGCTCGGAATGGCGCAGGGCACGCCGCCTTCCACGGTTCCGGCGACGGCGCAGACGCCGAAATACCCGGCCAGATCCGCATCTCCCGCTCAAAAGCCGGCCGCTAAAAACAGCAAGGGGTCGCCAACCAAGCCAGCTCCCGATCAAAAAGAAAAAGCGCAATCGCAAACGCAATCTATCCCGGCCGGCGCCACGCAAGTGGAACCGAACCTATACCGCTACACCGATTCCGACGGCAAGACATGGAACTATCGTCAGACGCCGTTTGGCATCTCTCGATGGGAGGAGACGCCGGCCTCCGGTGAGGCAGCTGCCCCAGCGAATTCTCACGTGGCTCCGCAGGGGAGCGCGGTTAAGAGCGAACCGGTGGCCGTCACGGATCAAGGTAACAGCTACCGCTTTGAAAAGAAGACGCCCTTCGGGACTTCCACCTGGGTCCGCAAAAAAACTGAGCTAAACGCTGAGGAGAAGGCGCTGGTAGCCGCTTCGAATTCAGACGCATCGCAGGTAGCGGACAAATCTAAAGAGGGCAAATAGTGCGATTTCGACATTGGCTCTGGCTGGCAGGAGTGGCGGCGATCTTCTGGGGGAAAGCCCAGGCTCAGCAGCCGCCGCCCCCGGCGAATGGCCCGGGGCGCGTTTTCCCGGGGTTCAACCCGGTGCCTACCCAAGGTGCTGCCCAGCCCCAGCCTGCACAAGCCAATCCTCAACAGCCAGCTGGCGCCAGGGCCGCTCAGCCGCCTACCCCGGCTGGCCCTCCCACGATCTATGGCGGTCTTACGCTCTCCAACGCTTCGCTTACAGAAGTAATCGATCTGCTGGCGCGGCAACTGAAGATCAATTACATTCTGGATCCGCGCGTCAAAGGCGGCGTCATTCTAAATACCTACGGTGAAACCAAGGACATCGACACGCGCTCGCTGCTGGAGACGATCCTGAGGATCAATGGCTTCGGCATGGTGAAGCAGGGCGAGCTGTATCGCATTGTCCCGCTCACGGACATTTCCCATCTCCCCATACCGCCCGAGACGAAGACGGACCCCAACAGCATCCCCGAGGACGACCGGACCATGCTGAATCTGGTTTTCCTCAAGTACGTTACCGCCGACGAGCTGGCCAAAGTTCTGGAGCCGTTTCAGGGCGAGAATGCCCGGATCTACGTCTACGCGCCCGCCAATCTTCTTCTGCTGCTGGATAGCCGGCGGAGCATGCGCCGCCTAATGGAGATGGTGGCTCTGTTTGACAACGATACGCTCGCCAATCAGCGAGTCCGTGTCTTCGCGGTAAAGAACGGGCGGCCCAGCGATCTGGCGAAGGAACTGGAAAGTATCTCCAAGGCCATCGCCTTGTCGGATAAGAATTCGCCCATCAAGTTTCTGCCCATCGATCGCGTAAACACGATTATCGCGGTAGCTTCCAACCCCGGAGCTTTCAAGGAAGTGGAAACCTGGCTAGCGAAGCTGGATATTCCCATCAAGGCCGCGGCGGGCGGCATCAAGGATTATGTCTACCGGGTGCGTTATGGCGATGCGGGATCGATGGCTTGTTCCATTCAAGCGCTGTATGGCCAGCTTTCCGGATATGGCGGAAACGGAGGGTACGGTGGTGGGCAAGGCTCCATGATGGCCTGCATGCGCGCCGCCAGTTCGGGCGGAGGTGGATTCGGGGGTACGTATGGCGGCAGCGGTTTTGGCAGCACTGCTTTTGGAAACGGCGGCTACGGTGGTGGTGGCTACGGGGGCGGCGGTTTCGGGGGCGGCTACGGTGCCGGCGGTTATGGCGGAGAATTTGGCGGGTATAACGGTGGGTTCGGCGGAGGTGGTGGTTATGGTGGGGTGGGAGCAGGCGGATATGGATACGGTGGAAGCCCCTATGGCGCTGGAGGCGCAACGCCATTTGGAGGCGCGCCCGGTGCCAATGGCGCGCCAGGCGCTTCGGGCGTCCCTGGGGCGGGCGATCTCACGGGCAGCTATCTGGGCACGGCTCCGGGCGGTTTTGGCAGCCGGGGCCCCCGCGTTATTGCCAATCCGATGAACAACACGTTGTTGATCCAGGCCACGCAGCAGGAATATGAGGGCATCCAGCAGTTGATCGAGGAATTGGACGTTCCGCCGCGCCAGGTTCTGATTGAAGCAAAAATCTATTCAATCGATTTAAGCCACACCTTTTCGAGCGACGTCACGGCCGCGCTACAGGCGCTTTCCGGATCTGGCACCACTCCTGTCTCCACTGCGGCCTCGTTGCTCGCGGGGCTTACCGGTTCCGGCGCCGTAAATGTATCGGCTGCGATGCTGGTAGGCAAGAGCCGCGCGCTGCTCGGCACGGTGCAACTCATGGAATCGGAAAGCAGTGCGAAGACCATCTCTTCCCCGTCAATTATCGCTACAGACAGTATTCCGGCCTCAATCAATGTCGGCTCCACCGTACCTACGCAAGCCGGCTCTACCACCAGCGCACTTGGATCGGTGACGACAGGGATTTCCAACGTAAGTACGGGAATCGGGTTGAATATCACGGCCCGTGTGACCCCTAGTGGGATTGTTACGATGATTATCAATCAGAACGTAAGTACACCCGGACCCACCAGCGCCGCCACCTCGGGAAGCAACATCGATTCCCCAACCTTCGCAACCCAGTCCGTCACCACTCAAGTTACCGTGCAGGATGGGGACACGATCGCCATCGGCGGGCAAATTCAAGAAAGCACCACCACCAGCGTCGCAGGGATTCCTGTTTTGGATCGAATTCCATTTGTCGGCGGTCTGTTCGGCTCAAAGAGCTATGACAAAGAGCGAAGCGAGCTCATCATCTTCCTCACTCCCCATGTCATCCTCGACAGCAATGGGCTCCTGGACGCTTCCGACGAGCTCAAGGAGCAGATGAAGCTCATGCGGAAAGACATCAAGGAATAGG
Source organism: Bryobacterales bacterium (assembly GCA_963725455.1). Lineage (GTDB taxonomy): Bacteria > Acidobacteriota > Terriglobia > Bryobacterales > Bryobacteraceae > Palsa-89. Next base: position 12,124 of record CAVRZH010000127.1, on the reverse strand, counting down.
TCATTCACCCGAGTAAGTCACACAAAGGACTGGGACTCAAGCTGGAGATTTGAATCCCCATTCTCTGCCAATAAGGCCATTTCTGCGACCGTTCGATCCCCCAGAGTTACCGTTGGCTGTAAAGCATTGACTCACCAAGAGACTCTGTGATGTAATGAACCGCTATTAGCTACTGAGTTTAGGTAGCCAGCGGGTTGTGAGATCAACAATTTACGCTTGACTTGTTCCGGCAGGTAGTGTTATGAATGATTGACTGCGTCCGAACAGGTTTGGCGGCATTCATTCTTTGGCGCATGAATCCCGCGAGCACAAAAGAAGATACGAGAAGTTCTAAAAAGCAAGTTGAGCTGGATGGAGACAAAGCTTGGTGGAGATAACGAAGCAGGATCGAGCAAGCAAAGTGGCGGAAGCCCCTTGGCGCTCAATCGCGCGATGTTTGATCGGCTAAGAATTCAGAAATCTTCATGACGAGCATTTACTCGAGGCTCAGGTTGAAAAAGATAACTTCCATCAATTCAATTTCAGATTTTCACAAGGAGAAGGAAATGGTAGATTTTCGCAAATGGCTTTTAGCGTTTGCCGCAACGGCCCTGCTGTTCGGTTTGGGTACATCGGCCTACGCACAAGGAACCACCGCCTTTGTTTGCCAGGCCACGGCCGGCAATCCTAATATTGTACGAGCAGAGGGTGTCACGGAGCTGGTCGGAGACTTGGTTCTGAATTGCACCGGAGGTTCGCCGACGGCCTTTGGTGTGCCGATTCCTCTGTCCACCGTTCAGATTTCTTTGAACACCAGTGTCACCAGCCGTTTGACTGGCGCTGGACCGGGAGACCTTTCCACAGAAGCGATCCTCGCTATCGATGAACCGTTTCCGTCGGCCAATGGCGAGGTATTCTACCCAGGTACTGCTACTCCGGTCCCGGGCGCTGCCACCACCCAATTGGGATGCTTGGCGAACGGCACCACGAACTGCGAGATCCTTGGCGTTGGTACTGCCTTGAACTTTGGCGCTAGCGGTCCTTATAGCGGTCTCGATGGGCACTACAACCTCTTCCAGGGTATCGCGAATGGCGGCCCCAACCAGATCAACTGGCAGGGCGTGCCGATTGACGCGCCTGGCACGGCCGGTACGCGCATTCTCCGCATCACCAACGTTCGCGCGAATGCCAGCCAGTTGTCCCCGGGTTCCTCCTTGGTGCCTACCACGATCACGGAATTGATCGGCATCAGCGGCGGTGAGACGATCATTATTGATCAGCCTCTGCAAACCGTGGCGCTCATTGAGAAGGGTCTCATCGGAAGCGCGAGCCCCGGAGTCATCTATGCTCAATGTAACAACGTCAACGCCTTTTTGCTTTCAGGCACAGGTGGCGCCGGAAGTATTTCTGCGCCGTACTACTTTACGCTGACGGCAACGGAAGGGTTTGGTGCGGCGTTTAAGCGAGCGGTCTACACGCAGTCGATAAGTGGTACTGCCACAGCCGGCCAGAACGTTCTCGGCGCTTCGTACGACACCGAGTCCGGTTACATTCCGTACGCGGTTGGTGGTCTCGACCAGAACGGTCGCGTCATCGGACTTGCGGATACCGGGACCGAAATCACATTCACCGTCTCAGGCATTCCGTCCGGTGTTCAGATCTTCGCGCCTATCCAGGTACTGCTGGTAGGTCCTGGTGGCACTGGCTTGGTTTCGACCGATGGGGCGAATACCCCAGAATGGACTCTGCCCACTGCTGCCCAACAGGGAGGCTATTCGTATGCCAACCTGGTGACGGGTGCTACCACTACCAACGATCTCAACCCGCCTTCGGCGAGTACGTCTGCCTTTGCCCAGGTTCCCGTCAGTGGAACCACCGCAAGCGTAACTTACGAAATCGAAGGGGACAATCCGAGCGTCGTCGAATCCCTGATCGTGCCGATCGAAGCAGCCTATATCACCTCCAGCAGCACAGTACCGCTGCCTGGGACCGTATCTTCTTCGATCAACTTCTCTCCGCTGGCAGGTTCCACGCAGCAGGGTGAAGCGAGCGGGCCGATCCCGCGTTTCGTTCAACCCTACGGCCCGTCGACTGCCTTCACCATCAGCCCCTGCACTTGCAACCTGTTGTTCCCGTTCGTGACCAACATTGCAGGGTTTGACACCGGTGTCGCAATCGCAAACACCAGCCAGGATCCGTACGGTACGCCTAGCCAAACGGGTATCGTTACTCTGTACTACTACGGGACCACCTCTGGTGGCGGCGCTGCGCCTCCCACCGCCACATCATCGGCTGTGGCCGGCGGCCAGGAGCTGATCTTCACTCTGAGCAATGGCGGCAACTTCGGTGTTCCGGCAACCCCGGGCTTCGAGGGATACATCATCGCTCAGGCCGACTTCCAGTATTGCCACGGCTTCGCCTTCATCAGCGACGTCGGAGCGCAAAAACTGGCGGAAGGCTATCTGGCAATCAGCCTCGATCTTCCGGGCCTGAACCGGACACTGAACGTCGGCGAGAACGAAGGTCACTAGACCACTCGCTGGTTAGGTTAAAGACAAAAGGGGAGAGCTTCGGCTCTCCCTTTTTTTTGCACTTTTCCCCCACAGCTAGGCATCTGCCTTGTGATACTCTGTTACTGATTTTCCCTCCGCGTCCAAGAAAACCAAGAGAGGTTCTATAGTCATGCTCGCAAGAGTATCTGGGCTTTGTGCCCTTTGTTTCGCCTTAGGGGCCATGGTGGTCCAGGCCCAGGATGTATTTGTGCTCCCCGGCGTGGGAACGAGCACCGGTGCGGTTGCGGTCTTCGCTTCCAGCCCACTCTCCGAAATCAACACATTTAATGCGGGTGAGGGATCCTTTCTCGTTCTGCCAAACCTGGCGGCCACTACGTATTACGTCATCGCGAATTCAACGACTCAGACCATCACCTCCACGGATGCGACTTTCCTCAATCCTGTGGGTGTAGCGAGCCTGCCAAATCCGGCTACCGCGGCAGTGCTAACCCCCGATGGAAAATTGCTCGCAGTGGCCGCTTCCACGCTGCATCTGTTCAATACCAGCACGAATACAGAGGTTGTTTCGGGCGGCCTCTCTCAAGGCAGTGGCGTCAGTACATTTGATGTCGCATCCAGCTTGGACGCGAGCACGCTTTTCGCGCTGGGTTCCACCAGTGCGGGAGGCAGCCAATTGACGGCCTTTAGCACCGCAACTTTGGCCGCAACGGGTTCTATGGCAATCCCCCAGGGTGCCACCGCGGTCGCAGTCGGGCCAAATGGATTAGTTTACGTGAGCGTTGCCGATGAGATTTTGGAGATCAACCCGGTCACGCTGCAACCGACCGCGGGAGGGATAATCGCCGTTTCGGGTGTCCCGGGACGGATCGCTTTTACCCCAGACGGACAGTACGCTATTGCGGCCAATCAAGCCACCTCGCCGAATTCATCGCTGTTCGTCGTTACCCTTGCCAGTCACGGTGTAGTGGCTCCCAATTTGGGCTTACCGCAGATCGTTAGCCTCCGGGCAATTGGTGTAAGTGGCGGAGCGGACACGCTCGTCGTCATGGCGGGGCAGGGTATTTATCAAATCGCATTAGGAAGCACTATTACCGTTGCACCGCTGGCGGTCTCTGGACTTCCGTCCGTCGTTCACGCTTTCGCGGAATCGAACGAAGTACCGGGCGGCGCGCTCGCCACGGTTAAGTACCTGTATGTCGACGCCGGAAGCGACATGTACCAGATTAATTTAGCAACCAATAACCTGGTTGGGGAATATCCGCTGGGAGGCGCCGCCAGCGGGGGCGTTCTGGATTTCGCTGCGCCCGCACTGACACCAACGCAGTCGGTCGCGACCTCCCTGGTTACCTACGGAACCAATCAAACCATCCTTCCGGGCGCCACCACCACACCGCTCGTGGTCCAGGTTCTGGACGCCAACAACCATCCGCTGATGGGTGAACAGATTAAATTTCAGACCAGTGCCAGCGGTGCAAGCTTGTCCGCCGCCACTGTCACCACCGCTGCCAACGGCGACGCTCTCACCTATCTCACTGCTCCCGCCACGCCGGGCCCCATCACCGTCACAGCCACACTGGGTGCGCTCAGCGCGAATTTCAGCATTACGGTAAGCACCTCCGCCGGTGGAGCCACTTCTCCGCAACTGACCATCGTAGCGGGACAAGGCCAACTCATGGCCGCCGAAACTGACACTCAGCTTGGTCCCGGCTATGGATCGCCTTTAGAGGTGCTTGTGACCGCTTCCAACGGAAACCCGCTGGTGGATGTCCCGGTAACCTTCACAGTGCCAGCTAACGGTGGGAGTATCGTAATAACCGGAAACCTGGGCACCACGGAGACTGCATACACCAATTCCGATGGCATCGCGGAAGTGAACTTTCTAACTACCTCCCTTCCTACCAGCAACAGCACAGGGTTCAACCAAACTACCATTACGGCCACGTATCCAGGCGCGAGCCCGGTTACGTTTTTTATCACTACCGTGAGTGAGGTTCCAGGCGCCTCGGTTCGCCCGCTTGCCCCATCGCCCGGGGTTACGTTGACCGGGGCGGAAGGGACTACACTGCCAGGGGCCGTTGCCGTTCAAGTAACGTCGGGCGGCTACGGAATACCGAATGTTTCACTCACTCTGAGCGACGGGAATCTGGATCCGACCCAGTACCCCAGCGCGACTTGCGCGCCGCCAAACGGCGGGTTCATTCTCACTAATAACGATGGGATGGCTAGTTGCGACATCGTCTTCGGCCCACGGGTGGGATCGGGAACGCTCACCGCCCTAATCGGCTACACGCACCCTTTAGGCTCCATTAGCTTCAAAGTTACGCCTGGTGCGGCCGGTGATGTTCAAATCGTGCAAGGCAATAATCAAACCGGGACTCCGGGGCAGCAGTTGCCGCTGGCTTTGCTGGTGCATGTCACGGACTCGGGCGGCAACACTGTTTCGGGGGCTGCCGTGAATTGGCAAGTGGTCACAGCCGGCGCGGTCGCGCTCAGCAACGTGGTGAGCGTCACAGATAGCAATGGGAACGCGTCCGCATTGGCGACTCTCGGCAACATCGGCGGCGTCGCACAAGTGACGGCTAGCGCGGGAACCGCCTCGGCCACCTTCAATCTCACCGTCAATATTCCATCCGCCGGTATTCAGGAAATATCGGGCGATCAACAAACCACCCAGATCAATACGGCCTTTGCTCAGCCGCTCACTGTGGCGGTTGTAAATTCGAGCGGCGCTGGATTAGCGGGAGCCCAGGTAAACTTCCAGGTCACCTCCGGCACAGCCACACTTGGATCTTCGTCGGCAATCACGAATTCCGCTGGACAGGCGTCCACTACCGTGACAGCCGGAACAACGCCCGGGCCGATTACAATAACCGCCACCTCGGCCACGTTCAGCGTCACCTTCACTCTGACCGCGCTTCCCATTGGTCCGTCCAACATCACGATCGTAAACGGAGCCAGCTTCAATGCAAATACTGGCATCTCGCCTGGTGGAATTGCCAACATCAGCGGCACCGGTATTCTGTCGAGTGTCGCGGGTGTGGTGACGGCAGCCAATAGCGCAGGCCAGTTACCCACTACCTTCGCCGGTGTCACCATTACCTTCAACGGCACTCCGGCACCTATTTACTACGTGGAGGCCACCAATGGCACCGATCAAATATCGGTACAGGTGCCGTTTGAAGTGGTGCCGGGGCCGGCAGTCTCTTTAACTGTCACCGTCGCCAACGTTGGCTCCTCCACCATCACCGTTCCAGTCAAGCCTTTGGCGCCAGGTGTCTTCACCTCTGTTTACGCCGGCAAAACCTATGCGGTAGCCGTCAGGCCCGATGGCAGTCAGGTCAGCCCAACTAATCCAGCACAACGCGGCGAGAATATTCAGTTCTACGTCACGGGATTGGGCCAGGCCACTCCGACTATCGCAACCGGCGTTCCTGGTGTTGCCGATCAACCCATCGTTTCTTCGATGGTGGTTGGTCTGGACAACGGCGGTGTTCCGTTAATCTCGTCCGTCTACGGCCCCGGGCTCATTGGTGTTTACGTGGTCACCATCCAGGTTCCCGCGGATATCGCGCCCGGCCCGTATCAACCGGTTGGAATCATCGGAGTGGATACTTCAAACAACCTGTATTACGCGCAACCTACCTACATCCCAATTCAGTAGCGATCCAAAATGGGGCAGGCCAAAAAACCTGCCCTACGCTAAACCCCAGCCTACACAGTGATGGAACCTGCGGGAGGCTTAGCGGGATTATAGGAAGTGCCATCGAAGGTGAGCCCGGGCGCAACTTCCACCGGAGCTTGTTCCGCCGATGGAACCCAGGTATAGCCATCGGCCTGACGCAGCTGGGTGGTGAGCTGCGGATCCCAACCCCATACCATGATGGGCACGTCGATGCTGTAGCCCTCCTGAGCCAGCTGCGTCGCGACGTCTGTTCGTTCAGTAGGATTTTCGATCGTCTGCAACTGCTGAACCGCGGCGGGCTGGCTGGCCCAGTATTCCTGGTCGAAGGACAGCGAAGCTTCAGAAGAAGTTTCTGACCCCGCCGAACCGGCCGTGCTGGGGTTGCTTGTAGAACTGCCGGTCGGATATGAGATCACCAGCCCGCTGAGGCCTGACGGCTGGGACGTCGTTCCCGAAGTGGACGTGTTGCTGTCGCCAGGATCTCGCCACGTGACACTTTGCCGATCGGCCGGTATGCTTGCGGGTAGCGCGGCAGACTGCGCCGAACTCGTCGTCGCGCTCGAAAGCTGTTCCGAAAGTTGCGCTGCAAACGATTGAGTTTTGGGCTGCGCGCTCCGGCTGGTGTTAGAAACTACGTTTTCGGCCGAAGCTATACTGTGCAGCCTGCCTGCTGGGTCAATCATCGTACCTTTCCTCCCGCGGGAATCAAAGCACGGGGAGGACCATTACTTCTGCGGTGCGGCCGAGGGAGTGTTCAAGGCCGGAGCGTTCAAGATCGAAATGCCGATGGGAAACACCTGACCAGTGGGGATGACGTGCAATTGAACGGCTATATGGTTATTGGTCTTCTTCGCGCACTCCAGACATCGGATTGCCGGGTCGTCGAGACGCCATTCAAAAAGGACGGTGGTCTCTTCGTGGGCCATGAGGTGGGGCTTTCCGAGCGTGATCTTCAGCCCCGGGAAGCGCGGCTGATCCACTTTGAGAGAGATCTCGCCCGGCATGTCGTTGCGCACATGCACTACGTCTTGAGACGTCTCGGGGGAATGCAGTAGCACGGATTCCTTGTCAACGGAGACTTTGGCCAAGATTCCTCTGGCCGCGCCTACAAAGTCCTTCGGAACGGCCGGCGCCTTCTCGGTGCCGCTATCGGCGGGCACCGGAACTACGCCAGTAGGCGAAAACGGGTTCGCAACCATGGTGGGCTTCACGTAATGCCAATACCATTCGCCATCGATCACCTCCCAATTGCTGGTGAGCGGGAATGTAGTCAGCGTAACCGCGCCGTGCCAGCGCCAGTCGCTCTTGATCGCGCTTACCACCGTGGCTTTGGTGAAGTTGTCCGAATAGTTAATCTTGACTATCTCGAAGCTTTTGTACTCGTCCTTCGATAACTCGAAAAACTTGTCCTGGGAATCGTCGGCCACCAGCATGTAGGCCTCTTTGAACTTACCCGCGATGAACGCACCGTAGAACTTGCCAACTCGCGCGCGTAAGGCGTCGTCTATCGCCGGAGGCGCCTTGTCGAAGGTATCCGCCTGGTTTTGCCCAAAAGCCGCGCAACCGGAAAGCAGGAAAAGACAAGAAAAAGCCAGCGTTCTCATAAGTCAAGTTTTGGATCGAAGTTCTTACCTATCGAAGTTCTTACCCGAAGTTCTTACCCGAAGTTCTTACCCGAAGTTCTCACCCAAGGATATCAGCTTGATTTGGCTGGGAGGCAGGGACTCGAACCCCGATACGCAGATCCAGAGTCTGCAGTCTTACCATTAGACGACCTCCCAGCAAAGGGTGTCCAAACCATTCTAGCATCGGACTGGAAAGCTCTAACTTCTCGCACGCACCGCGGTCTTTTTCGCGGCGCCCCGAGGGGTGCGTTTGGTTTTGGGTTTGGAATGCTCGCCGGCCAGATAACTTCTCCAGCGCTTCGAGCTGCCCGTCGGAATCAAAAGCCCGCCAGCTCTGGCGGAGACTCTTGATCTTTCCTTTTAGAGCGTGTTCAATCTGTTTATTGAGTACCGGATCTTTCGACAATACGCGCTGGATGGCCTGATAGTCGCTGACCTTGCCTAGCGTCCCTTGTAGCTCGCGCAGGGCCTTCAAATAACGATCCAGATTCGGCCCGTAGAGCGGACGAAACAGCTCCAGGGTGTAGCGAAACCGTTTAGTTTCCAGGCGAAATCCGTGCAACTCCTCCGGAGGCCGTTTTCCCTCGATGGCCTGGCGCCCGGCTTCGAAATATTTCCGTGCCATCTTGGGCAACACCACGCGGGCATTCTCCGCGGCGCTTTGTGCCGGTTTGATTTTCATACGCCCCGCAGCGACAATCCGTTTCGCCACTTGGTTGAAAAATCGCGCGCGCTCCAGCGCCGTACCATCTCGGCGAACTGCCGCTGGTATGTAGTGCGCTCCCGCGCCAAGCGGGGCTGGTGGGTATGGTGCAGCGGCGAGGTATGCTGCGCTTCGGTCAGGAACTGGAGTGTGATGTCGCGATCGCGAATAGAAGAAGTGAGACGCATCATGCGCTTCAGCATTTTGTGGATCTTCTTCACTTCCCACTTCGGAAAGAAACTGGAGAACAGCTCCAGGCCCTGCGAAAAGCGCCGGATGCTCACCCGCAGATCGTGGATTTCGTCCGGCCCGGGTTTCTTGGCCGCGCGATGCACTTCAAAAGCGAGCCTCGTCAGCAGCCGGTTCATCTGCTCCACGGCATAGTCGTGCATGCTGCCTTTCGCGGTCATGGCTTAGCTCGCGTCAGCTGGATCTGCGTCTGGTAGGTTTCCCGAAACGAATCGGCTACGCGTTCCGCCGCCCAAATTTCCAGATCCGGGTCGGGTTTTGAATCGAGGGCCAAAGTAACGGTTCCATTGCGAAAGTGTACCTGAAGATCGGCCACGCGTTGTTCGTGGCTGCGGTCCAAACTGTCGGCGATGCGCAACAACGGCACCAGCATGGTGATGGCACGCCGCGACTCGGGATCGATGGTTTGGAAGGGGGAATGCCTGGGGGTGGGCATAGCCTTTCTATGATAGCGGCACAGCAGGGCGATCATCTGGCGCTCGGCATCCGTGAAACCTGGTAAATCCGAGTTCACCACCAAATAATAGGAGTGTTTGTGATGGCTGGTATCGCTGACGAAATGCCCGATATCGTGCAAGTAAGCCGCGGCTTCCAGCAGCTTGCCCAACCCCGGCGGCAGCCGGTGCAACGGTTGCAGAGCTTGGAACAAGCGATGCGCCAGTTCCGCCACCTTGCGCGCATGCGATAGCTGCACTCCGTAGCGGCGCGCCATTTGTTCCACGGCCCGGCGCTGATCGCGATTCAACATGCTCAGTTCCCGGCCAACGCCGCGCGCGGCGAGATCGGCGATGATGCCGTCACGCACACCCGCCGCGGAATAATGCATGGCAGGCTGTTTGAACAGCTCCAGCAATCGCAAGAACACGGCCGCACCCGCCACGATCAGCTCGGCACGGTTCGGCCCGATGCCCTGAATTTTGCGCCGCCCACTGACGTCCAGCGGCACCAGCTCGCGGTAGAATCTGCGAATTTGGGCCACCGATGCCTTCAGGCGATCGGCATCCTCGCGCCGCGCGCGGGCCACGCGGTTGACGGCGCAAACGATCGCCGCGGCCGTTGCCGAAGTAGAGATGGTGCGGTCGAAGGGTCCCGGTCCGATCTTGCGCAGGGGCGCCACCAGCTTTTCGTCAATGTACTCGTTCATGCGGCGCAGATCCACGGGTCCGGGTGGATCTGTTCGCAGGAAGACCTCGGTTAGACGGACGGCTCCCAACGGTTTGGAGAACGCCTCGGCCAGGACGCCATGCTCGGATAAAATCACTTCGGCGCTGCCGCCTCCCACGTCCACCATCAGAACGCGTTTGCCGGCTTGGGGCCAGCGCGCCAGCACGCCCAGGTGAATCAGCCGGGCTTCTTCCTGTCCGGAAATGATTTCGACGGGTGAGCCCAGGGCCTTCGCGGCGCGTTCTAGAAACTCCTGCTGATTGCTGGCGTCACGCACTGCGCTGGTGGCCACCGCGCGCACGCCGATCACATCCAGCTTCTGATAGATCTGGGCCATACGTTCCAGATTGGCGCAGACAAAGGCCATGGCATCGGCGGTAATGCGGCCGTCGTGGAATACGCCCGCGCCCAGGCGCGTTACTTGCCGCTCGGCGGCCATGATCTTGGTGACCATGCCGGCGCCCGTTTCGGCGGCCTGCATGCGTATCGAGTTGCTGCCAATATCGACGGCGGCGTAACGCGGCATACTCTTCATAGTATCGTGGCCTTTTTCGCTCCCGGCCAAAAATTCATCAAAACGTTATAATGTGATCTTCGCCTCCCCCTTATGCCCCTGCTCGTCCCCAATCGACACCGCGGCAAGCTCATTGTGGTGGAGGGCATTGATGGATCCGGCAAGTCCACGCAGCTCTCGCTTCTCAGCCAGTGGCTGCGGTCGCAATGTATCGCGGTAGCTTTCAGCGAATGGAACTCGTCGCCCCTGGTGCGCGAAACCACCAAGCGCGGCAAGAAGAAAAATATGTTCACGCCGGTGACGTTCAGCCTGATCCACGCCACCGATTTCGCCGATCGCCTGGAGCGCTATATCGTGCCGCTAGTGAAGTCGGGCGCCGTAGTCTGCGCCGATCGTTATGCCTATACGGCCTTCGCGCGCGACGTAGTCCGCGGGGTAAGCCGGCGCTGGGTGCGCAACCTGTATCGCTTCGCGCTGCGGCCGAACCTGGCGTTCTACTTTCGGGTGCCGCTCGAAGTGGCTATCGGGCGCATCCTGGGGGGCGCAACGCCATCAAGTTCTATGAAGCGGGGATGGATCTGGGCCTCAGCCGGAATGTAGAGGAGAGTTTCCGCATTTTTCAGGGCCGCATTCTGGATGAATATGAAGCCATGATTCAAGAAGTGGGCTTTCATGTGATCGACGCCACCGGATCCATCGAAGAACAGCAACAACAGATGCGCGAAATTGTGATGCGCGAGCTGGGCGAGAGCCTGCGTAACGGCATCATGCGCGCCTCGCCGGGAGACTTGGATGCTGCTCAAACAGCCGCTCGCATTTTATAGCGAAGCGCTGGCCGGCGTGGATCGCGAAGAGCTGCAAGGCAAACTGATCGTGATCGAAGGGCCGGATTCGGTGGGCCGTTCCACGCAGGTGGCGCGCCTGCGCACCTGGCTGGAACATCAAGGGCACGCGGTGCTGGATACCGGCATGGCGCGGGGTGCGCTGGCAGGGAAGGGAATTCAGCGGGCGAAGGAAGGCAATACGCTCGGCCCCGTCACGATGACGTTGTTCTACGCCACCGATTTTGCCGATCGCCTGGAGAACGAGATCATCCCTGCCTTACGCGCCGGCTTCGTAGTGCTGACGGACCGCTACATTTTTTCGCTGATGGCGCGCGCCATCGCGCGGGGCGAGGACCGGCCGTGGATCGAGCGCGTAGCCAGCTTTGCGCTAGTGCCGCACGCCATTTACTATCTGCGCGCGGAGGTTCGCGACCTGGTGCCGCGCGTGGTGCTGGGCCGCGGCGCGTTCGATCATTGGGAAAGCGGCATGGACATGCGTTTCGGCGCGGACATGCACGATAGTTTCGTAAAGTATCAAGCGCGCGTGATTCACGCCCTGGACCGCATGGCGAAGCGCTACAATTTCGTGATCATCGACGCCACCAAGACGCCCGATCAGATTTTTCGGGAGCTGCAGCGATCTATCGGCAAGCTTTTCTAAGGCGCCGCGCCGCGTTCCGCTCCAACAGCTTACTCCTAGAACCCCTCGAATCGGAACGTAACGGACCGGTCATCGTGGATTGACACAGCCAGACTATGCTCACCAGACTGTGCTGCGAAATCTTGCCTCTACGATGATCGTTCTCGCGTGCTGCTTTGGCGCACAAGATGTTGCCCAGTGCTCGGTGGTAACCTTGACGCCGAATGGGAT
>CAVRZH010000126.1:0-8632 GCA_963725455.1 Bryobacterales bacterium | reverse complement strand
TCCGGATCAGACCGCCACAATTCCTTGCCGGTGCGCGCATCCACCGCGTACACCACGCTCCACGGCGCAATGCTGTAGAGCACGCCGTCATGCACCAGCGGGGTTGCTTCCTGATGCGTCTGCGGACGGCCGGGAGCGGCGGGGATGTCGGTATACCAGGCCAGGCCCAAGCGCCCGACGTTGCTCGCGTTGATCTGATCGAGCGGGCTATAGCGCTGCTCGGACCAGTTGACGTTGTAGCTGATCCATTCCTCGCCGCTTCGCCCGGCCGCTTTCAACGCCGCATCGTCGATCGGCCGCGCCGGCTGCGCCATAGCGCACCACGTTGCCGAAGCCGCCAGCACACTACTCAGCAATAACGCCGGAATCCCGGTACGAACACACCCCATCGAATTCACCCTCCAACAAATGCCTGGTCTAACTTATCAGATTCCCTGGTCAACGGGTTCAATGGCCCGTGACGCCGCCCCAGAACGAATGCAAATGGTAAAAGGCCGATGGACCGATCATCTCCACGCGCCGGATTTTGCCGTTTTCGATGAGAAACGCTTCCGTCACCAGAATGCTGGAGGGGCTTTTGAAGAAGGGGAACTTGTACGGCCGGCCGTCGGAAAGAACGCCGGAGCTGACCGTTCCTTGATCAAACACCACGTGCGCCCAAACCACGCCGCGCTCTGCATCCACCAGCGGATAACGGCGGTCATGAATAGCCTGGACGACGAAATAATAGCCCAGCTTGAATTGCGACATGCAGTCCATCGCAAAGCCGTTGATGGCATCCTTAGGTTCGTTGGGAGGGCGCGGAACATTGGTGGTGTGCGATCCGTTTTCAATCCGATCGCAATCGTTGGTGAATGGATAGGTACCGGTGCCGTTAACGCCTTTGCCATCGTTCTTTTCCAAACCACTGAAGTAGGCGTCGGCGATAGAAATCATCTCGGGACGCGAGAGCCGCTGCGCGGGCGGAATGGACTTGAACCACATGTCTTCGGGCTTGTAGCCGGGTTTGTCCAGCTCCGCGATGTTAGCCGGTCCGCCGCCGCCCTGCCGGAAATAAATACTTTCGATTTCACTGATGCGCCCCAGGCTGGACGCGCAGGCGAAGGCTCATCAACAGAGGCACGCCGGCTTCGTGCATGGTGCCCATGAACGCCACTTCGCCGACTTCTGGATCGGCGAAGATGTGCTTGTAGTTGCCGACGCTCTGCACTGTTTTCCAGAAGCCGTCGCCGAGTTCCATGGGCTGGTCCTGCTCGGTGTACTTGACGTCGGCCGAGAGCGGCAGGCGCTTGGGATCGTGCGCAACTAAGGCGGCGAGGTATTGATCGACTACATCCTCCAGGCAGCCACGATCGCAATTGAGCGGAATGGGGCCGGTAGACGCGTTTGCGTTGGAAGCTAGCATCAGCGCAGCGGCGACAAGGGCACCGGAAACGACGGGGGTAGAGCCCATGGACTATTGTTCTCCTGAACTAGCAATTCTATTTCAACAACTCCGCGACTTTTGCAATGCCGGCCTTAGCGCACGCGTCGTCCTGCTCCTGATTCGAGCCCGCGCTGCCGACGCCCCCGATGATCTCGTTACCGACCTGGATGGGCACGCCACCGCCCAGCGCCAGGATGTCGGCGACATTGCGCTGTGGGGCAAGCGATGGATCGCTAGCGGTGCGCTTCTGAAATTCGAGTGTGGTGCTGCGGAACATCCGCGCGGTGAAAGCCTTGCGGCGAGCCATCTCTGCGACTTGCGGCGGCGATTGTTCGTCGCGCAGCAGCACGATGACCTGGCCGGCGCGATCCACCACCACGGCGGCGGTATGAAAACCTTTTTCCCTGCATTCGCCGATAGTGGCTTCTGCAATGGTTTTCGCCATCCCGAGCGATAGATTGCGCTGCGTTACCAAGCCCTGTGCTGCGGCGCTGTGGCACAGCGTTCCTGCCGCGACAATTACCAGCACGAATTTCAGAACAGACGACATGACGCCTCCAGTCCGCCGACAATTATACTCGGGTGGGAATTGTTGCAGTAAAGGAGATGATAAAGGGGGGGAGGGTGTTCGCACGCAGGTGACGCATTTTTTCGCCGCATTTGGCGAAGTTCCGGAGAAATGCGCCGCGCGATGTGATACATGCGCCTCTATTCTAATAGAAGGATGCAAGAGATTCGAGCGAAATAGGGCGTAAGTGGCTGGCTTTGTTCATGCTGATATTTGTGACCGGACGAGGCGACCAAGTGGCGCTTCCTGGATTAGAATCAGAGCTATGTTCCGCGCACTGGTTTTCCTCCTGGCAGCAACACTGTGTTTCGGCGCCGACTCATCGGAGCAGGCGATACGCCGCGTTCTGAGCGATCAGGCCGCGGCCTGGAACCGGGGCGATATCGACACGTACATGACGGGCTACGATAATTCTCCCGAGACCACCTTCATCGGAAAGACCGTGCAGCACGGTTACCAGGATGTACTGCGCAATTATCACCAACGCTATCCGACGCGAGCCAGCATGGGTACGCTCACGTTTACGGATCTTACGGTGAAGCTGCTCGGCAGCGATTATGCTTCCGTCACCGGCTATTTCCACTTGAAGCGGGATGCCGCCGGTGGCGGAGATACTTCGGGCGTATTTTCGCTGCTGTTCCGGCAAACCCGGACGGGCTGGAAAGTGGTTCTGGACCACACCAGCTAGCGTCGGCTAGAACAGCAATTTCAAGCTGAACTGCGTTTGCCGCGCGACGTTGCTGAGCCCGCCGCTTCCTACGAGCGACGTAATTTCACCCGCAGTCCCGATCGGCACGCCTTGATAGCCCGTACTGGCCGACCCGGCACTGAACACAGACGTGACCGGATAGTTGAAATTGGGATGATTGAACAGGTTAAACAGCTCAGCACGGAATTGAACGCTAACCCGCTCCGTGATCCTGGTCTCCTTCATCACGCCCAGGTCGGTCTCCACATATCCGGGTCCAACCAGGTTGTCCCTTCCCAGATTACCGAGCGTGCCATAAGCGGATGCCGTGAAGCACTTCGGGTTGTACCACTGGTGCACGTTCTGATCGAGGTAGACATTGTTGTCGCATCCCGGTGCATCCGGTGAATAGTTGGGCCGGGGAGTGTCGAAGTTGTTATTCAGGTACGGCTGGGTGCCCTCTCCCAACGAGAAGGGAACTCCAGTGTGCCAGGCTTCAACCCCGGTAATTTGCCAACCTTCTACCCAGCGGCTGCCCTTAAAGGGAAGAATGTAGACGACGTTCCCAGAGATGTTGTGGCGGAGATCGAAGCTGCAGTTTCCTTTGTCAGCGTTCCAATCATAGGGATTGGTCGCTGCCGAAGTCACGTTGTTTCCGCCCAGTCCGGCATAGGCAAACGAGCCGTCGATGCAATGCGAATAAGTATAGGAGAATTGGAACACGAAGTGAGAAGAGAGCCTGTGCTGCAAACCAACTTGCAGGGCGTTGTAGGACGAGTAGCTGGTGGTGTCCAACATGTCCAGCGAGCCAAAACTAGGATCGGGCGACGGATTCGCCACCAGCGCTCCGGCGGCGTTGGGGTGAACGAACGTGTATACGCCGTTGTTGATGGTCGGCACGGGCGCGTTGAAATCGTGGAATGCGAGCAAATGAACGCCCCGCGTACCCTGATATCCCACCGTCAATAGGGTGTTGCCGGGGAGCTGGCGTTGGACGCTCAGCGTGTATTCCAGGCTATAGGGTGTGGTGTGGATTCCGTAGTAGGTCCCGTTCGTGTTGCTCAACAGCGGTGTCCCTCCGCCGACGAAGGGCGTGGGCCAGTTGGGATCGCCACCGGTGAACACCTGATTCTCCGTCAAATAGGGCGGATTGGTCAGATAGGCCGACATGAACGTGTAAGTTTGGAACGTGTCATGGAAGATCCCGAAGCCGGCTCGAACAGCGGTCTTGTGATCTCCGAATACGTCCCACGCCAAACCTACGCGGGGATCGAAGTTCTTATTGGACGGATTGTTCTCAAACGCATGCGGCACGTTCTGGAATCCGGTACCAAAGGGCGGGCCCACGGCGTTGTAGAAATTGTTGTGAATCTCGACGGGATTCGATTCCCAGTCGTAGCGTAACCCGATATTGAGTGTCAGCCGGCTGCTGATCTTCCAGTCATCCTGGACGTAGGGGGTAAAACGGATATCGCGCGCGGCGCGTTGCGTATCGGTTCCGCCGTTGGGCGCACCTGTAAAGGAAAAGGGATTCCCGGAATAAAAGCTCGGCATGCTGCTGAAGATATAAAATCCATTCCAGTACGTGTAGGCGTACGGATTGAGCTGCTCGCGCCGGAAGGTTCCGCCGATGCTGATGGTGTGGGAGCCCCTAATCCACTTCAGGTCGTCTCTCTCGGTAAATTTGTTCTCGATGTACTTAAAAGGATTGATGAACGAAGCTCCGAGGGGCGTAAGACCGATCGGCAAGCTGACATAGACGTCTTCTCGCGCCGGGGTGAAGATTTGGAGCGCCTGGTGTTCGGCAGGCTGAGCTTCGGAAGTGACCGGGCGGGAGTAAGACGCGTCGAACTCATTGACCACGGTGGGAGAGAAAATGTGGTGCTCGCCGATGGTCAGGAACTGATTGTGAGTGAGATCGTCTGTCGGCCAAAGGCCCAGGCCGGCGGTGGTGGTTCTGGTTCCAAAATCGGCCTGGTACCGGCCGAATAAAGAGTCTTTGTCCGAAATGTTGTAATCGATGCGCGCCACGCCGAAATCTTCAGGCGTGATCTGTGGGCCGACGAAGTTGTAGATTCCAACGTTGGAGTTGAAAGACTGATTCGGAAGAGGGTATACCTGCAGCATCGCCGCCGATGCCGGATTCACTGAATACTGGGTGCCGTTATAGATTCCCGCGCGGAGGCTGGCCGTGGGAACGTAGTTCACATACGTGGTGTCCAGCACCTGCCGGATTCCCTCGTAGTTCATGAAAAAAAAGATTTTGTTCTTCTTGATGGGCCCGCCCACGGTCCCGCCGAACTGGTTTCTACGGAACGGAGGCGGAGAGCCCGCATCGAAGAACCCTCGAGAGTCCAGGTCGCTGTTGCGGAAGAACTCGTAGACCGATCCATGAACCTCGTTGGTGCCCGATCGGGTGACGGCGATCACGGCCCCGCCGTTGCCGCCATATTGGGCGCCGTAGGTGCCTGTGAGCGTTTGGAATTCCGCGATGCTGTCGATGCCCAGAGACGTGCCGGTGACGTTACCGCCGGCATTGCGCTGCCAGTAGTTCAGCATGTCTTCGCCATCCAGGGTGTTGTTGTACCCTTCCGGCCGGTTCCCTGCGATGGAGTAGGCATTGGCCACCGAGGTAAGCGCGGAACTTCCGCCAGCGGGATAGGTTGAAACGCCCGGAGCAAGCAAAATCAGCTGCTCAAAGTTGCGGCCGTTCAAAGGCAACTCGCGCATTTGCGTCTGGTTCACCAACGAAGAAACAGCCGCGGTGGTGGTCTCCACCGTCGATGCCTCCGCCGATACGCTTACGGTTTCGCTAGCCTGCCCGACGGACAAAGGAATGTCGACCACCGGTGCGCTGCCGACGCTCAGCGTGATGCCGGCGCGAACCGAATTCTGAAAGCCCGCCTTCGAGACTTGGATGTCGTAAGTCCCTATGGGAAGCTCAGGCAGCGTGTAGCGCCCCTGGTCATCCGTCACGGTGCTCTGAGTGGCGGCGGTACCGACGTTCTTGACGGCCACTGTCGCGGCTGGGACAGCGGCGCCCGAGGAATCAAGAACGCGTCCAGAGATAGACGCGGTTCCAGCCTGCCCAAAAAGATGTGTAGTCCCTATGGCCGCGAAACACACAGCGGCCAGACAAAGAACAGCACGGTTCTTAAAACGTTTCACTTGAATCACCCCTTACTGGCGCCGAGGCCAGCCCCTCACCTGATTAGTCCCCGTTGAAAGATATCACCGCTCAGTCATCACCACCATATTGGCGAGCTGATAAACGAAATCACTGCGGCTGATGATATTGGAAACACGGCCTATTTGGGCGATCGCGCGTATTAGCCTGCGACAGGTTCAGGCTTCGCGCGAGCGGCTGCCGACCCGTTCAGTGCAGGAGAAGCGAGTTTCCCGCCGCGATACTCCCGGGGCGAACAGCCCATCGCTCTTTTGAAGGCGGTGCTAAAAGCGCTTTCGGATTCGTAGCCGAGCGACCGCGCGATCACGGCAACGGGATCGTTCGAACTTGCCAGCTTGTCACCGGCCAGCAGCATCCGCCAGCGCGTCAGGTATTCCATGGGTGACTCGCCGACCGTCTGTTTGAATTTCAGGGCGAATGTGGAGCGCGACATGCCGGCGCGCGCAGCCAGCTCCACTAATGTCCAGGCATGCGCCGGATCGTCGTGCACGGCGCTGATGGCCGCGCTCATTTGTTTATCCGCCAGCGCGAACAACCACCCAACCCCGCCTCGCAATCCTTCCGCCAGATGCAGCCGCAGCGCCTGAACCAACAACATGGAGGCCAGGTGCTGCGCCACCAGAAAGCTGCCTGGCCGCGGCTCGCGCAACTCTTCCATCATCCGCTCCAGAGACCAGCGCAGCGCCGCCTTGTCCGATTCTTTGCGGATATGCACGATGGGAGGCAGCATGCCCAAAAGGACACCGGCGTGCTCTCCGCTCAACGCGAAGTATCCGCCCACGCCGAAGCAATCGCCGCCGCCATTGAAAGTCGCGATGCCGCCATTCAGCTGAGATTGAAAAATGGTGTGAGCATCTACGGGCGTCAAAGACAGATCGCTCGAGAGACAAAACGGCCGCCCGTTGGGCAGCAGGAAGCAATCGCCAGCCGTCAGGCGCACCGGGTCTGGAACGCCATCTACCGCGAGCCAGCACTCGCCAGAAACCAGCGCGTAGCATTTGATGCCTTGATGCTGGTGAAACTGAATAGACCATTCTCCGCCCAGATCGAATCCACCGCACATATAGTTGCGTGGCTTCAGCAGAGACAGCACGTCAGAGAGGGGATCCATTTAGGTAAGCCAGGCATATCCGGACGATCGCGAAGATAATACGGACTCTGCAGCTAGATCGTATGCGCTCAATCACCATCATAATAACCGTACTGCGAATGCGGTCAGCATCAACAAACGAAGTAAAGGAGAAATCTTCATGCGTGTTTTCGTAACCGGGGCCACCGGTTTTATCGGTTCCAGCATTGTTGAGGAGCTAATCAAGGCGGGTCATCAGGTGATAGGAATGGCCCGCTCCGATGGGGGCGCTCAGGCTCTCCTTGCCGCGGGCGCCCAGGTGCATCGAGGCGATCTGGAAGACCTGGAAAGCTTGCGCAGTGGAGCTGCCATGTCGGACGGAGTGATTCACACCGCCTTTAATCATGACTTCTCAAAGTTCGCGGCAAATTGCGAGATGGATCGGCAGGCCATCGAGGTTCTGGGCGGCGTGCTGGCGGGCTCGGACCGGCCCCTGGTGGTGACTTCCGGGACCGGGCTCATTGCGCCAGGGCGCGTCGCGACCGAAGATGATGTGCCTGTTCGCAACCCTGACTCCTACCCACGGGTTTCGGAAGAAACGGCAGCTTCGTTGGCTGCGCGTGGCGTGCGCGCATCGGTGGTGCGTTTGCCGCAGGTGCACGATCGAGTGAAGCACGGCCTGGTCACGTATCTGATCGCGCTGGCCCGCGAGAAGGGCGTCTCGGCGTTCGTCGGCGACGGGCGCAACCGCTGGCCGGCGGTGCACTTGATGGATGCCGCGCATCTCTACCGGCTGGTGCTTGAGAAGGCGGCGCTGGATAAAGAGCTTACGGGAGCCCGCTATCACGCCGTCGAGGAGGAGGGCGTGCCGCTGCGAGAAATCGCTGAGGCAATCGGCCGGGGTCTGAAAGTGCCGGTTGTTTCCAAATCCCCCGAAGAGGCCGGCACGCATTTTGGGTTCCTGGGATTCTTCGTCGGTGCGGACTGTCCAGCTTCCAGCGCGCAGACACAAGAGCGGCTGGGATGGCGGCTCACGGGGCAACCGGGGATGATCGAGGATCTCAACCGCGCGACCGCCTTCGAAGGCTGATAGCGAGTTTGCGCGCCCGGGCTCGAGTGACCAGCGCATATACTGATTCCTTACGGGAGAATCAGAATGA
Source organism: Bryobacterales bacterium (assembly GCA_963725455.1). Classification (GTDB taxonomy): domain Bacteria; phylum Acidobacteriota; class Terriglobia; order Bryobacterales; family Bryobacteraceae; genus Palsa-89. The sequence continues at coordinate 534 of CAVRZH010000126.1, read as the reverse complement.
CAAAATGGAAGTTCCTGACGGCGATGGCGTTTGGCGCCTGCATCGGCACGTGGGTGACCATGTGGATCCAGCAGAGACCTGCAGTGGTTTCAGCCAAAGAGCCCACGCTCAGCGCGCTCGATTACGAGCAGATCATGCAGCTCACCAATCGCTACGCCTATGGCATCGACACGTGTTCGAACAACGGGTACGACTATGCGGACGTGTTCACACCCGACGGCGTATTCATCGATAAAAACACCGATGAGGGTTTCAAACAAGGCGGGCGCGTGCTGGCGAAAGGGCGCGAGGCTTTGGCGACCTTGATCGGCGGCGGATCGCGCGGCTGTAAGAAGCCGATGATCTGGACCGGCTGGAGCCACATTATGACCAACCAATTGATTCTGCCGTCGGCGGAGGGCGCCACGGGGAGGATTTATCTGCTGCAGATGGGGATCAAAGGGCCGGGCAGCATCGAGCGGCACGGCGGATACGAAGACGTTTACGTGAAAACGCCGATGGGCTGGCGCATCAAATCGAGAACGCACGTGCGCG
>CAVRZH010000125.1:0-17036 GCA_963725455.1 Bryobacterales bacterium | reverse complement strand
GGCATTCGCGTGATCAACCGCCAGAGCATCGAAGGGCCCACAGGCATTGCGCTGGACACCAACGAGGCCGATCCTGGACCGATCGTGCTGCAAGGCAATCGCGGGATGGTGGAGTTCCGCCGGATTGTGGTGTATCCGCTGACCAAGAAGCCTTGAGCGAACAAAAGATTGCCAAATTGTTCCGGGTGCGCGGGCGCGTGCAGGGCGTGGGATTTCGCTATTTTGCCGGGCAATCGGCTAGCGCGCTGGGTGTCAGAGGCTGGGTGCGAAATGATGATGACGGCAGCGTGGAAGTTTACGCCGTTGGAACCGCGGCGCAGCTTTCCGATCTGGCAGGATTGTTGTGGAAGGGACCGCGCTGGGCCGAAGTTCGCGGAGTGGACGAGAGCGAGGCGCCGGTTGAAAGCCACTCGGGATTTTCGGTACGGCAGTAGCGCTCACCCGAGCAGCCTGGCCGCGTCCTTCGCGAAATAGGTAAGCACGAAATCGGCGCCGGCACGGCGGATGGCGGTGAGCGATTCGAGAATGGTCCGGTCGCGGTCCAGCCAGCCGTTTTGAATGGCGGCCATCAACGAGCTGAACTCGCCGCTCACTTGATAGGCGCCCAGCGGCAGAGGGAAACGCTCGCGGGCTTCGCGAATGATGTCGAGATACGGCATGGCCGGCTTCACCATAATCATGTCCGCGCCTTCCTCGATATCCAGTTCGATTTCGCGCATGGCTTCCCGTGCATTGGCCGGATCCATCTGGTAACTGCGCCGGTCGCCGAATTGCGGCGTGGATTCAGCAGCCTCACGGAACGGCCCATAAAACACCGAGGCGTACTTGGCCGCGTAGGACACAATCGGTGTGTTCAAAAATCCGGCCGCGTCCAAGGCTTTGCGGATTGCGGCCACGCGGCCGTCCATCATATCGCTGGGGGCAACGATATCGGCGCCGGCGCGCGCGTGAGACACGGCTGCTTTTGCCAGCCACTCGAGCGTAGGATCGTTTTGCACTTCGCCATCGACCACCAATCCGCAGTGGCCGTGGCTGGTGTACTCGCAATTGCAAACGTCAGTCATGACCAGCAACTTCGGGACTTCGCGCTTTACGGCCCGAATCCCTTGCTGCACGATGCCATCAGCGGCGTAAGCACCCGACGCGATTTCATCCTTCGTTTCCGGAATCCCAAACAGAATGACGCCGCCGATGCCGAGGCTATAAGCTTCCGCGCACTCGGTTACCAGCCGGTCCACGGAAAGCTGCGCGTGCCCCGGCATGGAACTGATCTCGTGGCGCACCCCTTCGCCCGGGCAAATGAACAGCGGGAGAATAAAATCGGCCGGATCGAGCAGTGTTTCGCGAACCAGGTTTCGCAATGCTTCGGTCGCCCGCAGGCGGCGCATTCTATGAATGGGAAACGCCACGGAATTAGCCTTCCTGAATGGTCACGGACTTCAACTGATCGCCCTGCTGCACCTTGTCGACGACGTCCTGGCCGCTGGTGACCTGGCCAAAAACGGTGTGTTTGCCGTCCAGCCAATCCGTCGCGATGTGGGTGATGAAAAACTGGCTGCCGTTGGTGTTTGGACCGGCGTTGGCCATGGATAGCGAGCCTACTTTGTGCCGATTAGGATTGCCTTTGGTTTCGTCCTCGAATTTATAGCCGGGGCCACCGCGGCCGCTGGCGGTGGGGTCGCCGCCCTGAATCATGAAGTCCTTAATGACGCGATGAAACTGCGTCCCATCGTAAAAGCCTTCGCGGGCGAGGAATACAAAGTTGTTCACTGTCTTGGGCGCGTCTTTCGCGAAAAGTTCGCAGACAATCGTGCCTTTCGATGTCTCGAGCGTAGCCGTGTACTTGGCGGCTGGGTCGATCGACAGGGACGGCGGTGCTGCATATTGTTTGGACATAATTCTAGTGTATCGGTCAGAGGCGCAGATCGCGGCCGGTCATTTCTTTGGGCTGCTTTTCATCCAGGAATCCAAGCACTGTGGGCGAGATATCCTGGAGCGCACCGCTGGAGCGAAGCATGACGCGCGAATCGCTTACCAGGATAAATGGAACGGGATTGGTGGTGTGGTAAGTGTGCGGACCTTTGGTAACAGGATCGATCATCATTTCGGCGTTGCCGTGATCGGCGGTAATCATCCAGGTTCCACCGGTGCGGCGCAGCGCGTCGTAGATCTGTCCGAGGCCCGCGTCGACGGCTTCGACCGCCAGCACAGTGGGGGCCATTTTTCCCGAGTGTCCCACCATATCTGCGTTCGCGTAGTTCATGACAATCACGTCGAACTCGCGGCCCTCGATGGCCTTCAGCACTACGTCGGTAACGCCTTGCGCGCTCATCTCGGGCTTCAAATCGTAGGTCGCCACTTTGGGAGACGGCACCAGTTCCCGGCTCTCTCCCGGATAGGGCTTTTCGTTGCCGCCATTGAAGAAGTATGTGACGTGCGCGTACTTTTCGGTTTCGGCCACGCGCAGATTTTTCCAATTCAGCTGCGCCATAACGTCCGCCAGGATGTTGTTGGGATGCTCGCGCGGCAGCACGAAAGGAACGGTGAAGCTTTTGTCGTACTCGGTCATGGTGGTGAAGTGCAGATTCTTGGGCGCGACCGAGCGCGACGGCTTTTCGAGCGTTGGATCCATCAGCGCCATGGTCATTTCGCGGCCACGATCGGCGCGATAGTTGAAAAAGATGCAGGCGTCATCATGGCGAATCAGGCCTACCGGGTGTTTTTGCGCATCGACAATGGTGACGGGCTCGATGAATTCATCTGTAATGCCGCGTTCATACGACCGCTTCATGGCGGCCACGGGATCGTCCGCCTTTTCGCCTTTGCCCAGCACCATCGCGTTAAACGCGCGCTCCACGCGGTCCCAACGCTTGTCGCGGTCCATGGCGTAATAGCGGCCCGACACGCTCGCGATTTTGCCCACGCCGATCTGGCGCATCTCTTTCTGAATTTGTTCGATGAAACCAGCGCCGCTCTCGGGCGGCGTGTCGCGGCCATCCATGAAGCAGTGCACAAACACCTGCTCCACATTTTGTTTTCTGGCCATTTGGAGCAGCGCATAAAGATGGGTAAGCAGCGAATGCACCCCGCCGTCGCTACAGAGCCCCATCAGATGCAGGCGATGCGTCTTGGCGTGCTTCATGGAATCGAGCAGGATGGGGTTATTGAAGAACTCGCCCGAGGCGATCATGCGATCCAGGCGCGTGACATCCATGTAGATGACGCGGCCGGCGCCGATGTTCAGATGGCCCACCTCGCTGTTGCCCATTTGACCTTCGGGCAAGCCGACCGAGGGTCCGGAAGTCTGGACCAACGTGTTGGGATATTGGCGCAGCAATGAATCATAGGTGGGCTTGCGCGCGGCGGCGATGGCATTGCCCTCCGTAACGGGCGAAAAACCCCAGCCATCCAGGATGGTGAGGACGAGCGGCTTCTTTGTGCCGTGCATTATTGATGGAAAGCCTTCCGGCCGGCGAATTTGGCGTCGTCGCCGAGTTCCTCTTCGATGCGCAGGAGCTGATTGTATTTGGCGATGCGGTCCGTGCGGCTGGCGGATCCGGTCTTGATCTGGCCGGCGCGCGTGGCTACCACGAAGTCCGCGATAAAGGCGTCTTCAGTTTCACCGGAACGATGCGACACGATGTTGGTGTAATGCGCCGCGGTGGCCATCTGCATGGCCTCCAGGGTTTCTGAAACTGTTCCAATCTGGTTGACCTTGATCAGGACCGAATTCGCGATTCCCTTTTCGATGCCCTTGGCCAGCAACTCGGTGTTGGTTACAAAAATGTCGTCACCGACGAGTTGGATCTTGGATCCGAGAGCTTCGGTGAGAGTATGCCAACCATCCCAGTCGTCCTCAGCCATGCCGTCTTCAAGTGAAACGATGGGATACTGCTCCACCCACTTAGCCCAAAATTTCACCATCTGATCGGAAGTGCGCTGGCTCTTGTCGGATTTCTTGAAGACGTACTTGCCGGTGGCCTGATCGTAAAACTCACTCGCGGCGGGATCGAGCGCGATGCCGATTTGCGGCCCTGGCTTGTAGCCTGCCTTGGAGATGGCTTCGAGCACCACCTCGAGCGCTTCCTCATTCGATTTCAGGTTGGGCGCAAAGCCGCCTTCATCGCCAACCGACGTGGAGTAGCCGCGCTTCTTCAGCACGCCTTTGAGCGTGTGAAATATTTCAGCGCCCATGCGGAGCGCTTCAGAAAACTTGCTGGCGCCGTAGGGAACGATCATGAACTCCTGCGGATCTACCGAATTGTCGGCGTGCGCTCCACCATTCAATATGTTCATCTGCGGAACCGGCAGTAGGTTGGCGCCGACGCCACCCAGGTATCGATAGAGCGGCGTCATTTGCGATTGCGCGGCGGCACGGGCGGCAGCCATGGAAACGGCCAGGATGGCGTTCGCGCCCAGCTTGGCTTTGTTCGGCGTGCCGTCCAGTTCAATCATTTTACGATCGATGGCGCTTTGGTCCTCAGCCTCCAGGCCGACAACGGCCGGGCCGATTTTCTTGACAATGTTGGCGACGGCCTTGCGCGTACCCTTGCCCAAATAGCGCTTGGGATCGTTATCACGCAGCTCGACGGCTTCGTGTTCGCCGGTAGAAGCACCGGAGGGAACGGCGGCGCGGCCGATGGATCCATCCGCGAGATATACGTCAGCTTCAACCGTGGGATTGCCTCGCGAGTCGAGAATCTCACGGCCTACAACTTTGACGATTTCCATATCTTTACATGATAGCGAGCAGAGGGGCGGCTATTGGCGATTGGGAGCTGCAATCGACGGGATTTGTTGTGACTGAAGTTTGCTTCTCTGCGCTTTCGGCAGGAACGCGGGGAGCGTGAAGCATTCGAAAAATGGACTTTCCGAGTGCGTCCGATCCTGGATGAGGAGGCGATTATTCCAGCGCGAGAAATTTTGAAGGAGGTGAGAGTTGAGATGTGAGCGGTAAGTAGATGGCGGATATGCGAGATAGCGAAAGGGGGAGGAGGCACGCATCGAGGTGGCGTATTTTCTGAGCGCATTTGGGCGAATTTGCGGCGAAAGTAGCGGGCAGCGCGATTTCAAGCGCTTCTATTTTAGCCGAGCGTGTCAAGGGCGGCTGCGCGCGCCATGGCGGAAGCCGCCCCGGTGGTTCTAAATTGGCTTGCCGGTTGGCGCATTACTCTGGCCTGGTCCGCAGTTTGCGGAACGTCGCCAGAGCGATACCAACCATCCCGAACGTGAGAAGCGGGAGGCTGGACGGTTCGGGGACCTCAGCGCCTGGCGCGGCAGCCACGAACTCGAGGGAAGTTAGTGACGTGAAATCCACTTGATCGCCGGTGGTGGTGGAGAAGCCCGCAGCATCGTCCGCGGATCCAACTCCTCCGCCCGATACGACTCCGGTATCGATGGCATTGGCCAGAGAATAGTTCAGCAGCGCGGGGTCGCTATTGATTCCAATGCTGCTGCCGAAATCGCTGTTGAACAAGAAGACGGTTTCAAAAGCACCCATGCCAGTGTCGGGATTTCCGTTCGCGACAATTGTCGCATCCACAAAGGTTGTGGTGTAGGACCCTTCCGTGAAGGTTCCACTGACGTCGTTGTACCGGGTATATCCGGTATCGGGAACTACGATATCCGAGGTATCGAGGGAGAAGGTCACGGTGAAATCGGTAAATGTGGTGTTGGTATTGCCTGTCACCGTTCCGGTTCCAACACCGGTAAAGGTGTAATCCATGGTGCTGGCAAAAAGCTGGGATGTCGGCAGAAAAATGAGAGCCAAAGCAGACACGGCCCCCAAAAGATGGCGGGAAGCGCTAGCGATTCGCATGAAGTTTAACTCCAGATAAAAGCTTGACTGTTTTCCGATCAATTGTAGTCGATTGATGCGTATTTGTGTCGGGTTTCTTTCAGTTGAGACTTGTAAAAAGTTCCAGTACTGCCACGCGAAAACAGTACGGCGACGTTACACGAAGGGATTTAACATCGTGACGGAGAAATAGAGGCGAATCAGGCGAACGGCGTGGCGGAAGCTAGTGGGAGTCGAACCCACCCGCGACACAACGTGCCGCACAACTGGTTTTGAAGACCAGGCCCAGCACCGGCCAAGACTAGCTTCCAGCCGTGATTCTAACATTGGGCCGGGTAAAGTTAATCGAAGCTAGGCTGAGGCGCCCTGGCTAGGTGGGTCCTGGGAGCCGGCCAATCCCAACTCAGCCGCGCGCTCGCGCATGGCTTCGATGCAGAAAGCGATGTGCTGGTCAAGATCCACATTCAGTTCGGCGGCGCCGTTGGTGATGTCGTCCCGATTTACCGATCGCGCGAATGCTTTATCCTTCAGTTTCTTCCGCACAGACTTCACGTCCACTTCGAGAATGCTGCGGCCCGGCTTCACATAGGAACAGGCCGTGAGGAATCCGGCCAGCTCATCGCAAGCGAACAGCGCCTTTTCGAGCATGGATTCGCGCGTCACGCCGCTGAAATCAGCATGCGATAAAATGGCGCGGCGGATCTCGGGCTCCACGCCGCGTTCGGCGAGGATCGGCTCGCCCTTCAGCGGATGATCGGGCACCGTGGGATGAATTTCCCAGTCGAAGTCATGCAGCAGGGCCGTGACCGACCATTTGGCTTCGTCTTCGCCGAACTTCCGCGCATAGGCCGTCACGCACGTTTCCACGGCCAGTGCGTGCCGGCGCAAGCCGTCCGATTTGGTGAACTCGCACAGCAGATCCCACGCTTCTTCCCGCGTCATGATGACCATGTTAGCGAACTGCGTGATATATTGAAAAAGCAACACCGGTCGGGCCTGTGGCGCAGTTGGGAGCGCGCTTCCATGGCATGGAAGAGGTCGGGAGTTCGAACCTCCCCAGGTCCACCAAGCTAAATCCCAATAAAACAGAGAGTTACGAAAATGCTTGCGCCCTTCCACATCGTGGAAGAGGTCACGTGGTGTCCATTTGGAGTCCAAAACGGCGGAAATTTGGACTCCGGCCGGCGGCCCTACGCACTCTGCTCACAAATCCGTCGCGGTTTTCGCGTCGCGTCGCAATCGTCGAAGACTGCCATGCATGCGTTCCGTCAGGCAGCCCTATAATGAACCTTTCAGGCCACAACCGATGCCTCACCCGCGGTTGCTCGGATACCATACCGCTAGTAAGCGCAGCGTATTCCTGTTAAGCCTTGACTCGCTCGGCGCCGGTTTTTCAATTCCGGCCTGCGAGAGTCGGCCTTTCACTTGCCTGTGTGCGATGGATACGACGGCGCTTACCGCGGCTGAACTTGGAGAATTCTGCCGACACCCGCTTCGTTCTGGGTGTGCATATCTGTGCACGTGGGGTCCGGACTGTGGGCGCGTCCACGACGTCATGGATCAAGCGCTCGAGTATTTCTTTGATTGCACAGTGCCGGATTCGGACTTCGCGCCAAACGGCTGCGACTGGGCTTTGATCATTTCGGTCGGGTCGTCTTGCTGGGATGATGCGATCGAACGGTACGTAGCGCAAAGAACCGTTCCAGTTTCAAGCTGATCACGGGACGCAATGACCTCCTTCGCAAGAACAGCGGTAGCGACATCAGGGAGCTTGAGGGCGTTTCAGGAAGAGCTGATTGCCCTTCAGTCGCGTAAACTGAAATCAGGCCAATAGGTCACCATATGGAAACGGAGCTAAATCAAGAACGCCGCCAAGCCCACGCATTGCTGGATGCGTTACCGGCCGAAAAGCTGAATGCCGTCCGCAATCTGCTCGAAGTCATGGTGGAGCCGCTAGCCCGCTCACTGGCGCTCGCTGAAGTGGAAGAGGAAGACGTCACGCCAGACACGGCCGCCGCGCTGGACCGCGCACGTGCTTCACTCGCTCGAGGAGAGCGCATCCCGCACGACGAAGTCCTCCGCGAATTCGGCCACAAGCAGTGAGCGAGGAGGCCGCCCCCGAGCGCATTGCGGTCAACTGGTCGCCAGAAGCTCGTGCCGATCTGAGGACCATCGATCGAGAGACCGCAATTCAGATTCTCCATTGCATCGACCGTTACCTATCGAACCGCACCGGAGATGTGAAAAAACTCAAACCGCCGCAACCGGCTTTCGTCTCCGCTGTAGCGATTACCGAGTCTTCTTCGACCACGGGAACGAGACCACTATAGAAATCACCGGCGTTCGCCATCGACGCGAGGCTTATCGCTGAGTCAACCCCCCGTGCGACGCAGATTCCACCTGGCGTTCAAAAATCCGGCGTGTGCACGCGCTGGAGTCCACCGGAGTCCGAGTCGGCCCTTGCTAAGTCATTTGTTTTGCGCGAAACTCTCTGCAAGTGATTGATATTTCTTAAATGGCATGGAAGAGGTCGGGAGTTCGAACCTCCCCAGGTCCACCAAATTGTTGCTTCCTTCAGCGCTTCCTCCCACAGCACAGCGGCCACAGTACAGCCATCCGGCGATGTTAGCGGGCTCTGTTAGTATCGAGAACGGACCCGCCATGTTGAGCTCAGTGTCGACGTCAGCGCCGACCTCAAACGCGCCAGTGATCTCCATGCACAACGTGAACCACTTCTATGGTTCAGGTACGCTTCGCCGGCAGGTTCTGTTCGATGTGACGTGCGACATTTGGCCGGGCGAGATTGTGATTGTCACCGGACCATCCGGATCGGGCAAGACCACCGTGCTGACGCTGGCCGGCGCGCTGCGGTCGGTACAGCAGGGCAGCATGAAGATTCTGGGCGAGGAACTGCACGGGGCAAGCGCCAGCACGCTAGTGCGGATTCGCGAGAACATCGGCTTCATATTTCAATTGCACAATCTGCTGGAATGCCTGACGGCTCGCCAAAACGTCGAAATCGCGCTCGGGGTGGGACACTTGCGCCGCGCCGAAACCAGGGCAAGATCCCACGCGATGCTGGAGGCGGTTGGTCTCGGCGACCGGCTGGATTATCCGCCAAACCGATTGTCGGGCGGCCAGCGGCAGCGTGTAGCCGTGGCGCGCGCCCTGGTACGCCAGCCGAAAATTGTTCTGGCCGATGAACCCACCGCGTCGCTGGACAAATCTTCGGGACGGGACGTAGTGGAGTTGCTGCGGCAATTGGCGCGGCGGCAAGGTTGCGCGGTGCTTATCGTGACGCACGACAACCGGATTTTAGATATCGCCGATCGCCTGATGCTGCTGGAGGACGGCCGCCTTGAATCTTTCGGAGCGATGATGTCGCCACACGCCGGGCACCTGCTGACCGCGCTGGCGCGCATGCCCGAACGAGAGCAATTGGAAACCCTCCTCCGCCATGTGAACGAACTCGAATTCCTGGAGCTGCTGAAGGCCCTGGCCGCGGAATTCGAACAGTTCTTGAACATTCTGGATATGGGGGATCGCGATGAGGTACTGGTCTTATTCCGAAACCTTCTGGAAGTGGTCTTCGGCAAGATCACGGATCTGCTGGCAGCCGAAGGTTCGGGCCTGCTGAGGCTCCGCGACGGGCAGTTGCACTGCACCGTCAGGGCCGGACGTACGAACGGGACGCAGCCAGATTTGGCGGGACGGGCGGTCACGAGCGGCGGGATAGTGAACCTGCTTGGAGACGGCCTGGGTTCCGGCGTCCAAAGCATTTTGTGCGTGCCCATCCGCAACCGGGACGAAGAGATTCACGCCGTGGCGCAACTTGTGAACAAGCGCGGCGGGGGCGGATTTACGACGGCTGACGAACGAGTGTTCCTGGATTTTGCGCGCCCGCTGGGGTTGATTCTAGAAGCCTGCGAGCGCGTGGACCGCTCGAAATAAGCGGCTTACGGCGCAACGGGGAGCGTCACCACATTACTCGCAAAAGTCCCCACCAGAGCTTGGATCTGGATTGAGGCCGAGGAAGAAGCAGGCGTTGGAACGATAAAATCCAGCTGTACAATTCCAGGCGACCCCTGTAGAGGCGAGATGCCAATGACATTTGCCGGCACACCATTGGCCTGAATCACGGGGGTTTGAGGCACGGCTCCGAGCCCGGTCAGAAATATCGATATCGTTTCGCCCGGTTGAGCCGGCTGCGCGGACGAAACCGGCAACGAATCGCTCGAATGCAACGCGAGTGCGGCGCCCGTTCCGCTGCCGTCAGCCGAGAACACGGCGGGAACAGCAGGCACCAGCAGAATATTCACCGTATCCAGCCCTTGCGAATTACTGACGGCCACGGGCACCAGTCCGGACGACGACGCCGGCACGATGGTGTTGATCTGCCCGCCGGAGTTGAAGAGAACTGGGGAAGCAACTCCGCCAATGGTTACCGAAGCAGCCCCCAGGTTGGAGCCATAGATCGCGACCAACATGCCGGGAGCGCGATCGAGCGTGGGAAGGTTCGCGGCCGCAGGCGCGACTAAATGAATCAGCGGGCCTGGCTTCGCTTCTAAAGCAACATGTCCACCCGCCATTACGGGCAGGGGATATGTTGCGCCGTTCACTCGCACCTGATACTGGCCAGCAGCCACATAATCGGCGAAGAAGACTCCCTCCGAGTTCCGCGGCAGATCACCGTCCACGGGAGCGTTCATTACAACAGCGGCGCCGGGACTGGGCACGGAGGTGCCCGAATTGCCGTTCACATCCAGCAAGAAGCCGCCGTATTTGGAGAGAACCGAATCTTGAGTTGCGTCGTCTCCGATGGTCTGCCAGCCCGTGGTGCCGAGCAGGAAGGACGTCACGATCTGATACGTCGGATGGCTGCGATTGTTGACCACAGCGATGCCGGGTCCGTTGCACAGAAAGGTCGGAAGGTTGTTCGCGTGACAGTATGGCAGAACTCGCACGTTGGTGGCGCCGAGCGTCGCCCCGAGTGAAGCTGAGGTCACCGGCACCACACCGTCGTCGGTGTGCGGCGATTGCACGCTCCCGCCCAGATTTCCGACGATCGAAACAGCATCGATTCCGCGCAGGTCGTCCATGCGCTGGTTCCAGGTTCCAAGCTGCCATAGAAAGTCACTGCCTTCGAACATTTCCACGGTCTGCGAGTCCGTGGCGTTGCCGCCGACAAGGCCGGAAATCGCCAGCAATCCAGCGTGCGGGGTAGCGATGAACACCGCTTTGCGAATTCGGACCACGGGCGGCGGGGAGAAACCTCCCTGCGGCTGCTTTCCCGCCAGCCAAGCGCGCACAATCAGGCCGCCCATGCTGTGCGCCACTACGTCCACTTCGGGCGCTCCCAGGCCAGCGAGGAAATTGCCGAAAGCCTGGGCCAGTTGCTCGATAGTGGGCCGGGCGCTGCCCGTGGTTCCGGGCATCACCGAACAATTGTCGAAGAATGCAACCTGCCATCCATCGGCGGTCAGCAGCGATTGCATGGAGCCAAAGGTAGCCGACGAATCGGATGTCCCGCTGCAAGTAGCCTGGTAACCGTTCAGGAGCACCACGGGAGGGCGAGCCACCTGGGCAAACGAAGGCGCGGCGGAGAATGAAGCTGCGAGGACCATGAGCCAGCCTGGTTTCATGAGAAGATTTCAGCCGGGTCCGCCTTGCGCAGTGCCAGCATCGCGAAAGCGCCCGATCCTCCGCACATAATCAAGGTCAGCAGATAAACCTGCGCCGAGCGAAGAGCAGTCATCTCCAGCGGCAGCAGTGTCGCGTTTCGCGTCACCGTATAGATGGCGTCGGCCAGCAATGCACCGGGAATAAAGCCAAGCACCGACATCAGCACCGCCTGCCGCATTACCAAAAGCGATAGCTGTGTGTCTCGATACCCCATGGCCTTCATGGTGGCGTACTCAGCGCGATGATTGGAAACATCGGTATAAAGGATTTGGTAGACCACCACCGAGCCCACCACCAGACCGATCAACAAGCCCGCGGTGAAGACGAACCCGATGGGCGAAACGCGAAGCCAGTAGCTCTTTTCCTGCTCTAAGAATTCGGGCATGGCGGCAAAGCGGACATCCGAAGGAAGCGCGGCGGAAAGGCTCTGCACCACTTGGGATACATCGGCGCCGGGCCGGATTCGAATCAGCCCCAAGGCGGGCAATGGCGAACTCGCGCCGGCAGTGAGAGTGCGATAGGTAAAATCGCTGGCGATCAGATGGCCGTCGGCGCCGAAGCCTGGGCCCAGGCGAAAAAGTCCCACTACCTTGGCTTCGCGGCGGGAGGCTTGAACCTTCACGGGCAAGTGAACGCGCGCCAGTGCCGCGATGGGGCCGAACAGCGCGCGCGACTGATCGTCGAAAAGCAGCGTGCCGCTTTCTTTTAAGGCGCTGAACCGCACGTGCTGGCCGTCAAAATGGAACACGTCGTCGCTGGGATTTATGCCGAGCAGAATGATCTGGTGTTCCTGATAATCGGAAGGGTTCTTGAGCGCGGCCCATCCGATCTGCAGCGGAACGCAGGACAGCACGCCGGGTACCGCCAGCGCTTGCTCGAATCGTTCCTCAGCGATCACGCCCGTGCCCTGCTCAAACTGGTATTGCCAGCTGGTCATCACGAGATCGGCATTCAAGTGCGAATATAGCCGGGTGGACGCGGTGAGCAACGAGTCCCGTAATCCGATCTGGCCCAGCATCAAAGTGACCGCGAACGCTACGCCCGCGAGCGCCGCCAGAAAGTGCCCTTTTTGATTAGTGAGCTGAAGCCAGGCGAGATGAATTCCGGCGGTCATGGTTCGATCAGCACATTCACCTTGGCATTGATCCGGTGCGCGAGCAGTTCGGGATGATCCACGCTGATGCGCGCCTGGTACACGCGTTCGTCGGCTGCCGCGGAAGGCTCCATGGGCAGCGTACGGTTTTCGATTTGCGGGCTGATGGAGCGGACCACGCCCTGGATGGAGCTCGCCAGGGAATCGGAACTGATGACGGCCTTTTCTCCGGGACGCACGCGCGCGATGTCCGTCTCATAAACTTCAGCGATCACGGCCATGCGGCCAGTATCGGCAAGGGTGACTACACCGCCCGATCCAACGGCTTCACCCGCGCGCGCCACAACGCGAATTACCTGCGCGCTGACGGGAGATCGAATGGTTCCGGCATTCTGTTCGATCCGGGCCCGGTCCAAGTCGGCCTGCGCGGCAGTCAATTCCGCCTTAGCCAAATTCAAATCGGATTCGCGCACTTCGGTTAGACTTTCCAACCGGTGACGGGCGGCTTCGAGCAAACGCTCTGCGTCCTCCAACTTGAGCCGGGCATCGTCCACCTGAACGCGCGGAACAAAATCCTTGGCGGCAAGCGACGCCTTGCGATCTAACTCTTGTTTCGCGGCGCTCGACTCAGCCTGCAGCCGCGCGATCTCGGACTGGAGCGCCCGCACATCGCCGGCACGCGCGCCAGCTTCCAGCTGTGCCAGGCGGCTGCGCGCAACGTCCACCCGCGTTTCGGCCTGCTTGACGGCAGCTTCCAGATCGGGCAGCGACTGGAGGGTGGCGATCAGCTGTCCCGGCGTAACCATCTGGCCTTCGGTGACCAGCAGCCTCGCGATGACGGGAATGCGCCCCTGTGCTGGAGCCGCCGCAACCACAATGATCCCGTTCTCGGGTTCCACGCGGCCGATACAGCCCACACCCGCTGCGGCGGCAGTTCGCCCGGCTGCGTTCACCGTGACAGGCTGCGGACCCGGTTTCTCCCGGCGGCTTTGGAACAGCCACCAAGCTCCCCCTGCCAGCAGCGCGATGAACAACAGGGTGAGCAACCACCTGCTGCGAGCAATTACCACTTCATCCCCACGATATCGCCGGTGGCCTCCGCGAGAGATATGCGCGCTAATTCGTGCTGATACACCGCCAGAATGTAATCGTGCCGCGAGCGAAACGCCCGCGCCAGAGCCTCGGTCAATTCCACCCCACTGGCCTCGCCCGCGTCATACCTGGCTCGCGTTTCCTTGGAATCCGCTTCCGCCAGCGTCGACTTTTCCTGGGCCAGCTCTACCTCGTGACCAGCGGCTTCCAGCGATTCATAGGCCAGCCTGACCTGCACTTCAATCTGGCGGCGCACGGCCTGCCGGCGGATATTCGCCTGGCGAATCTGGGATTCGATTTCAGCGCTCTGATAGGCGCGGCGATGGCCGTCCAGAATGGGCACACGAAATTCGAAGCCCGCCGTATAAGTTGGAGTGGAAACGATGGCGTTATCGCCGGATGGTGTGGGAGCCACCGTGACCGCGCCGCCATCCGCGAAAACGGCCAGAGTGGGCAGAGCCTGGGCAGCCACCGCGCGGTCTTTCAGCTGCAGCGTCTGGACGTCCAGATCCGCAACCGTGAGCTCGCTTCTGGACGCGAACGCGGTTTGAATCGCGTCCGCGAGTCTGGGGCTCTCGGAGCGATACACGGGCTGGTCCGTCAGCTCCACCTCGGTGTCCAGCGGAATCCCAATCTCGGCCACCAGCTGTAGAACAGCGCTTCGGTAAGCTGTTTCGGCCTCGAAAAGAGTTTGACGAGCCTCAGCCAGATCCAGATTCGCCCTGCGCACATCCGTGCCGGTAACCAGGCCCTTGTCGTGACGCGCATTCGCGAGACTCACCGTTTCGCTGGATAACTTCACGCCCTCGGTGGCCAGATCCGCCTCCGACTTCGCGCGCAGCGCGGTGAGGTAGGCTCGCGCGGTCTCAGACGTGATCTGACTGACGACGCCTTTGCTCTGGCTCTTGGCCGATTCCACTGCTTCGCGCGCAGCCTGGACCTGCCGCGCGGCCGATCGGTTGAGAACGCTCTTGGTCAATCGGACCCGCGAGTCCAGCACGGTGAATGGTCCCACGACGGAGGGAAACTCAACGTTCGCTACAAAAGGAGAAACCTGGGGAATGTCAACGCCGATGGAGCGCAGATCGAAGCGCAGAACGCGATCGGAAATCCCGGCATCCACCTGAAGAGCGGTCTGGGCGCGGGTTTGCTGGACATGAATCTCCGCCACTTTTTCCGTCTCGGCGGCCAATTGCAGTTGCGCCTGTCCCGCGGGCAACAACGCCAGGCGTATGGCTTCCTGCAAGCTGAGCTTGAGAGGTTCGGCAGCGGAGCATGTAATCGCGGAAGCCGCCAGAAACGATATGAGAACCCGAAGCAGGCAGAACAACTGCGTAGGAAACCGCATATTGAATCCTATTCTACAAGTGCCGATGCCCGACGCCTTCAAGAGAGCTGTCGTAAACCCTTAAGCCAAATTGCGGCATCTGGTAAATCCGGACGCCGTTCGCCCACAGCCATCCTTCGGCCTTGAGGAGGTAGCCGCTGTCGCGATGTTCGACGTCGACGATCCTCACCTCGGTGTCAATGCGACTGTTCAATGGCGTCACCTGGCCGCGATATTTCCAGACTGATTCGAGCGAAGTTTCAAAGCGTGGCTGCTGGAATTCGCTGCCGATGCCGCAATGGATGGCGTAGAACTGCAGGGTTTCGATCAAAGCTTCGAGACCGAGCGAGCCAGGCTGAACCGGGTCCTGAAAAAAGTGCGCCTGGAAATACCAATCCGCTGGGCGGACTTCGCGGCTGCCACGAATGCGTCCGCGCCAGGAGCCATCCGGATCGCGCCACAAGCCGGTGATGTGATCGATCATCAGAAGTTGGCCGCTGGCCAGCCGCAGTGGACCATCGAAATATTTCGCAGGGAGCGCCGCGAGATCCACACTGAAGTCCGATGGCTCGGAAAATGTCGCTAGCTCCGCGGCGGAAGGCGGGAGCCCGGCTTGCCGCGCCAGATCGTCGCGCGTGAAAAAACCGAATCCGGTCTTCATTTCGAGAAGCGGTTCCGCGCCCAGGGAGATCTGCACATCGAACGAAACCAGCGTCACCGTACCCTGTCGAGCTACGTTGATCAACCTCGCGCGAGTTGTGAGTGTGCCTGCGCGCGCGGGAACGGCCTGGCGTATTCGCGCCGTGCCATCCAAGTTCCGGAAATAAAGTTCCGCCTTCGAACGAAGCGGGATTCCGGTGAAGCAGCTCAGCCATCCGCAGGGCTGCAGTCCCGCTTCGAGCAATACAGAGAACGGCATTTCGCTCGTTCCGTTCAGCGCGAAGTACCAGGCCGCGGGATCGAGATCAAACTCGGCCTCCACACTGGAACCAACACGCTCTACTCCGAAATCGCCATCCACGCGCGTAATGCGCGTCATCGAGTGATAGGGCGGGCCAGGCAGGCGCGGGCAGCGCTCGTGCACATCGAAGCGTGCGTACGGCTGGCCGAATGCCTTCGAGGGTAACCCCCAGGCGCAAGCCAGCAGCGCTCGATAATCGAGCGGCACCTGGTTCACGTGCGCCACTTCTTTGCGCTCGCCAGCCCAGCTGTCCAACTCGGAACAAGGTGCATCCAAGGGAGTGCCGGGAACCAGCTTCAATCCGATTCGGCGGCCATGGAATGCTTTCAGCCCATCCACCGTGCCGAGCACATCGGCATACAAAACCGGCTCAGGACCGTCGATAAAATCGTCCACGAACATATCGCAAATCAGCAGCCGCGATTCCGGCGTCACTTGTCCACGGCAGCGGAGTTCGAACATCTGGTCGCGAACGGGCTCAAAGCGCCAGCCATCCCGCTCCATCGTGAGACCCAAAGCCATCATGTAGAACGCCATCAGTTGGAGACAGCCTTCCAGCATAATGGTGCCCGGCAGACAAGGGTCGTCCTTGAAGTGCGAACTGAAAAGCCAGCTATCCGGACGAATCGCGTACTCGGCCTGGCAATGGCCCCGGCGCCAAGGTCCGCCTTCCGTCTCGAGCGCCGTGACGGTATCGAAGAGCAGCAGCTCAGGCCGTGCGAATGACGGGGGCCTTTGTTGCGCGGCGCCGAGTTCGAAGCCTGGCCCGAAGCATTCGTAAATGCGGCCTTCCGCGGCAGCGCTCACTTGAGCGGCGGTGAATTGGGATGCGATAGTTGTACGCGGCAGGGGCGCCTTCCAACCGGGCCGAAGACGTTCTGGTTCGGGGCTCCATAGAACACCGGTGGAACTGCGTAACTCGGCATCGGAAAAAAATCCCGCCTGCCCGTTCCGCACTGAGAGCGCCAGGCGGTCGCCGACGAAGCAATCGTACTGGAAGAAGAAAATTCTGGCCTCGCCTTGACGCGCGTGTCCGGTGATGCGGATTTCGTATCGCAGCGTTTCGCCACTGCGGGCCAGCCGG
>CAVRZH010000124.1:0-6505 GCA_963725455.1 Bryobacterales bacterium | reverse complement strand
TTCTATGTGCTCGACTGACGTATTGCTAGCATCTGTTTGCAGCGCGCGTAGTCGCCAGTGGCCTCAATCGTCAGCAGGTCGTGATCCAGGTCGCGAACGGCGCCGCGGATCTTCGCGAAGTTCACTTCAAACGTGCCATCGGGATGCGCGATGAATCCGCCCTTGTCAGTGATATAGTTTACCTGCATCGCCATGCCCTTCCCGTGCGCGTCGTTCAAGCCAAAGCGCAGCGTGCGAAATGTGGACGCCAGAAACGTGGTGTACAACTGGCGTTCTTTATCGGGACCGCCTTCAATCAGTTTCTTGTCATAAAGATGTTGCAGCATGAAGAGCCCCGTAACATCGGCCTTGGCCTCTTCGATGGCGCTGTAAAGCTCCTTCAGCTCCTGCCGCGGCGAAGTGGCGCGGCCGGCCACCGTGATCTGATGCGGCCCGATGCCGTGGCTCAGCTCGTGCGCAAGAATATGCGTGAAGAACGAATCGAAGTTCAGGTCCTTCTGGCTGGAGGGCGAAAGCACGCGCTTGGCGATGGGCTCCAGCGTGGAATGAAACTTGGCTTCCTGGACGTTCTTCAGCATCACGCGCTTGCTGCCCTTAAGCGTCACCACGCGTTCGTCATTGGGAAGATTATAGGCGGCGGTCTGAACGCCATGGGCGGCATCGCCCGCATCGAAAACCTCGTTCACCACGCGAATGGGCGAACTGGCGCCCAGCTTGGGATTGCGATACTTCGGATCGATCGGCAGGTTGTTCTCCACTTCCTGCAGATGATCGGCGAAGAATCTCAGCTTGGCTGTTTCCGCCTCATCACGCACATTCACGTAAGCTTCAAACGCCGCCTTGTAGCCGAAAATGTCGTCGTTGTAGGTTTCATAGGGACCGATGGTGATGTCGATGGGCGCATCCAGATCCATCCACGCGATGTCGCTGTCGTAATAGTTATTGGAGCGAAAAGCGGCGGCGCGCTCGGTTAGGAATTTCTTGAGCGACGCATTGCCGGTCAGCGCGGCGGCTTCTTCCAGCAGCTTGGCCGATTTCTCCAGATCCGCGCGATATTCCTGGCTGTATGGGACCGCGTACAGCTTTCGCTTGGCATCGCGGTGGATCACGGTGAAGAAGCCTTCGGCCTGTTCCCGCTCGGGTTTGGAAAGCGTCTTCACCCAGGCCTCGAACTCGGCGCGCGTCATGTCCTCGGGATAGAAATTAGCGCCGGGCAGCTTCCTGGGCGGAACATCGGGAAGAAACGCTTCATGATCGTCGATCTCGGACCAGGGCGACTTGTTCAGCCAGAAATAATCCAGCCGGACATTGTCGAGCGGCGTGCCGCCGCGGCCCAGCGGCGTCGTCTCCTTGCGCAGTTTAGCGTAGAGCGCGTGATTGCCGCTCCACATCTGCGTGAGGAAAACGTCGTTCAGCACGCGCGCGGCTTCGATCAGCTTTCCGAGCGCCTGCTTGTCGCCCGGCGAGAGTTTGGACACATCCACTTGCATCTGGGTGGGCTGGAAGCGCGCGAACATTCTTTGAAGCTGCGCAAGATCGGGGATAGCGGCAGTGGCTGCAAGCATAGGAATAAGGACGAGAAACTTCTTCACTGCTCGAATCCTAACATGGGCGATTAGGTTATCGGGTCGACAGCGCTGACGAGACGCGACGCCGGCGAGACATGATAGCACCGCCGAGCGTAACGGCCAGCAGCGCGGCCAGCGGCGTCCAACGAGGCTCCGGCGTTGGAATTGGCGTAGTGGTGACCAACAGACTTGACTGGAAGTCACCGTAGTCATAACCAGGTTGAGGATAGCTGCCCTCCGCGCCGCCGCTCATAGAAAAATCTAACGTGTACTCTCCAGCTTCGAGGAGATCTAGCGAGGCAGAAGTTCCGACTGAAGGCAGCGTCGCAAGCACGTTACCAACGGAGTCCAACAGCTCGGCGCTTCCAGCAGCCCCGCCAAACTCGCTGAGGAGGTCCAGAGACACCATCGATGCCTCTGTCAGATCGAAGGTTGCTGAGATGCTGTCGTTCTCGTGGAGCTGGTAATTGACTATGCCATCGGAAACGGAATAGTCGTCACCAAGGTCGATTTCCAGAGTACCCGGACCTGCGTCACCCACGGATGTCGTCTGATAGGGATTGGCGTTGAGCAATGGATAGGAAGAGTCCGGCCCTGGAGCTTCGCCTTCGGAAGCAGCGAACAGTAGCTGACCGCTGTTGGTGGCGCTAAAGTTGAACGGAATTGTATCCAGGTAGAGCCCCATAGATACATCGACGCAACCAGCTGGAGGGTTAATAAGTCCAACGCCACACTCAACGGTGACGCTGCCTGTCCCGGATACAGTGCCATTTACGGCCACATTCACGATGTCCGGCAAAGCGGGGCTGACCGTTAACCCGCCAAGCACAATAGCAACGTGCACACTGCGAAGCATTTTAGGGGGACCTCTGCGGCAACTGTAGGCGCATTTCGCGGCCGCGTCAAGCCTCAAATCGATCTTAAATCGGCAGCATATCGAGCGCAGCCTGCAGCTCGCTCCTGGCGTGTTGATCGCCCGTACGCGAGGTGACTTCGACCCCCTTTTCGTAGAACGCGCGCGCCTGCTCCACGTCGCCCAACTTCTCCAGCACCTGGCCCCCATGAAAATATGCGGCGGCATAGTTGGGATTGTGTTCCAACAAGGCGCGGAATTCCGTCACCGCACTCTCGAGCTCGCCGCTCTTCACCAGCTCCATCGCCAGCCCGTATCGCGCAAATGCATCGGCGGGGTTTTGCGCGACCATCGTCCTCAAAATTTCGGTTCGGTTGGTAGACATCTTGATTTGTAATCGATTCCCTACGTGCTACTATACCGGGCAATGGCGTGCCCGTACTTTTTCCCCGTGGCGCGATTCGAAACCAGTCCCTGGAGTATCCCGCCCCGTTTGCCGCTGGGCGACGCGTTTTCGGGCGAGTGCCGGGCTCCCGGCGCAAGCGTTCAGCCCGACGAAGCACACCTGCGCGAAGTGTGCAACCCGGGGCTTGGACAGCATGGTTGCGAGCAGTTTCCCGCAGGCTCCGCGGCCGATGCCGTTCGCTTCCACGTCGCTAAAGATTCGGGCGAGCTGATCCATATCCAATACGTTTTTGAGAAAGAATGCTGGCCCGGTAAACACGGCGACGCGGCAGAGCTCACCAACGAAACCTTACGGCGTCAGGCCTACGTGTTCCGCGAAACTTATCTGAGGAGGCGCGGCGAAACGTGAGCACGGGGCCATCCAGTTCGGAGCTGGCCGGACGTTTTGTTCGCGAGTCAGTTTCCGAGTATTCCGAATTCGCGCTGCCCACCGACGCTAACACGCTGGGCAATGTTCTCGGCGGGAAAGTGATGCACTTGGTGGATCTGGCGGCTGCTCTAGCGGCCGTGCGCCACGCGCGTTGCCCGGTGGTAACGGCATCCGTGGACCAGATGAGCTTCCTCCATCCGGTTCACATTGGCCAATTGATCATGCTGCAATCGAGCGTAAACCGCGTATTTCGCACGTCGATGGAAGTGGGAGTGCGCGTGCAGGTGGAGGACTTGCTCACGGGCCACAGGAAGCACACCTCATCGGCTTACCTGACCTTCGTCGCGATTGATAAGGACGGGCGGCGCGTTCCGATCGCACCCGTAATTCCAGAGACAAAAGAAGAGAAGAGAAGGTACGCAGAGGCTGAAGAACGCAGGGCCTATCGCCTCGCTATGCGTGACAAAGCTTTACGCAAATTGGACTAACTCTTACTTATTCGTTACCGGCTTTGTACATGTACTTGATATTCGGTTTGAAAATGAGTAAGTTTGGGTGGCCATCGCGATTCACCTTCAGGCAAGTCTTGTCGTACCACTCAATGACACCCTCCAGCGTTTCGCCATCTTTCATCACGAATACCATGGGTGTCTTGGCCTGCATTTGTTTCATGTAGTAGAAATTCTCGGCGTTGGTTTGATCCGGTGGGGCGGTTTTCTTTTGGTGATTGTTGTTGGGGGGACGTCTGTTCATTTGGTCTTTCACTTCGTTCAAAGACGGACGGATTAGCTTACGGTTCCCGGACTCCACGGCACGCTCCATAGTTCGAGTTGATCCAGTCAGGCCCGAAACATGCAGAAGAAGCCCGGGGCCATTCGGAGGATTGCTAGAAGCTCAACTAAAAACATTGAACCACACTGCCAAGGCCTCCGCAAGAAGCGCGCCAACAGGTGCAGACGTTTCCGCTCGCGAGAAGTTACACCACGGCCGAAATCAATTGAGCCCGCGCAATTCCACCACCAGAGCATCCAGCGCGATGGTCTTTTGGATATTGCGCCGCACTAGCGTGGACAGTTCGTCGGCACGGTGCACGGCCGCTCGTATCCAGCGGAAGGAAACACGCGAGGCCAGCGCTTCCAGCTCGCGACGGATGTCCGCATTACGGATTTCCCCCGCGCCTTCCGACAGCAGCAGCAAGTCCTCCAGCAAGACGTACAGGATATTCAGCAACGCGTCCAGCTTTTCCGTTTTACGCGGCGCCATGGCTTCGGCATACTTGGCCCAATCGGCGAATGGAGCCCGGCCGGCGGCCACTTCCAGCAGCTTCAGTAGCGCGGTACGGCGCTCATCGTACACGTCCAGATCCATCGAAACAGCCAGGCCGGGACTCCCGGCAGCCAATGCAACGCGCCGGCCGGCATCGGACAGCCCGCGCTCCAGCACAAACGCTTGCATCTCCGCGTTTGACAGTGGCGCCAGATGGAACGACACGGCTCGCGAGCGGATGGTCGGCAGCAAGTCGTAGGCGTTCTCAGCGGACAGCAACAAGATCAAGTGCTCGGGCGGCTCTTCCAAAATTTTCAGCAGCGAATTCTCGGCTTGCTCGTTAGCGCGATCGATATGGTCGATCAGAAAAACGCGGCGCGCTCCGTGCAGCGGCTTGTACTGCGCACGTTCTTTCAGCAGCCGCATCTGCTCGATGGAGATCTGCCGCAGCGGGCCATCCGGCGGAAAAGTCAGGAAGTCGGGATGCGTGGCGAACAGAAGGGGATCTTCGTTGCGCTTATCGGAAGGCCATTTTTCCCGTTCAGCGATGATATCGGCATTGGCTTCCAGGCTCAGATCGTCCTGCTCGATTTTGTCGGCGGCGCCGGCTCCGCCAAGCATGGCCGCCGCGAATCGCCGTGCCAGAGTGGCTTTGCCGACGCCTTCGGGACCGTCCAGCAGAATGGTCTGCGGGATGCGCTCCTGCTGGGTCATCGCTAAGAGCGTTTGCGCGACCTTCGCGTTACCGTGATAACGTTCGAACGACAAACTCTCAGTCTCGCACACAGGCTTCCCGTCCGACGAGTGAGCTACAATCGCGATTGAAGGGAAAGTTTTGGCATTCAAATCTGGTCAGCCGGTGAGACTGGGGATTGATTTCGGCACCACGCGTACGGTGGTAGCGGCCGTCGATCGCGGAAATTACCCGCTGCTTTCGTTTGAAGCCCCGGACGGCGCGCACGTGGACTGGTTTCCTTCCCTGGTGGCCGTGCGCGGCGCCGAGCGCCTATACGGCTGGCAGGCTTGGGCGTGCCAGCAGGATCCGGAATGGACGATCATCCGGTCCCTGAAGCGGGTGCTGCAGGATGCCGGGCCCAACACGATCCTGGAGCTGGCCGATCAACAAGTGCCGCTCATTCAAGTGCTGCGCGAGATGGCATCCGCGCTGCGCGATCTGCTGCCGCAAGAAAAGCTGGAAGTGATGCTGGGGGTCCCGGCGAACGCCAACACCAACCAGCGCTTCCTCACGGTGGAAGCATTCCGCTCGGCGGGATGCGAGGTGGTGGGGCTGCTGAACGAGCCATCGGCGGCGAGCATTGAATTCGGCCACAAGAACAAAATCAACGGTGTGATTCTGGTGTACGATTTGGGCGGCGGAACGTTTGATGCCTCGCTTGTAGAGGTTGGCGAGAGAACCCATCGCCCGCTCGCGACGGAAGGCATCGCCACTCTGGGCGGCGACGATTTCGATGAGATCCTGTCCGAATTGGCTACCACCAGCGACGAGCGAAACGGGCTCTCGCAGGCCGAGCATTTTCGTTTGCTGGAAGAGTGCCGCGTTCGCAAGGAGGCGCTCAATCCAAATACCTGCCGGATCGTAATCGATCTGGACACGGTGCGCGAAGGCTGGGGAACCGTGACGGTCCCGGTGGCCGATTATTACGAGCGCTGCCGGCCGCTGGTGGATGAGACGCTGCATGTGGTGGAAGATTTGCTGGAGGCACAAGGCGGCCGGAAATCGAAGCCTTGTATGTTACGGGCGGCAGCGAATTGCCCATCGTAGGCCGTGTGCTGCGCGAGCAGTTGGCAAACGGATCCGGCGCTGGTCCACGCGCGATCGGCTACCGCGTTAGGCCTCGCCATCCAGGCCGATGCGCTCGCGGGATACGTTTTGCGCGAAAAATTCACGCGCTATTTCGGCGTATGGCGCGAGGGCGATGCGGGACGCCGCATCGTTTGACCGCACACGAACTGAACGAGTTA
>CAVRZH010000123.1:0-23501 GCA_963725455.1 Bryobacterales bacterium | reverse complement strand
CGCAACGAAGCCAAATAACTCACCACGTCGGCCAGCTCTTGAGGAGAGAGCTTGTCTTTGTAGGACGGCATCTTGGATTTGTCCAGCACGCTGGATTCGCGCAGTTCAGACCGCGTGAAGGAACGCAGATTTTCGTTCGAATCCAGAAGCTGAACTGAGAACGTATCGATGTTGAGAAGCCGTCCTGTGATGGTGGTGCCATCCTTTGTAACTACGCGGACGAAGCGGTTCTGGGAGCGGCTTCCGCGGCCGGATCCACCAGGGCTTGCTCGATCTCCGCCGTCCGGCGATTCGCGCCGACGTCAGTGAGATTCGGCCCTAGGCGGGAACCCGAGGTGTTCACTCGATGACAGCTCAGGCATCCGCCTTTGGTGTCGAACAGCTGCTTGCCGCGCGCGGGATCGCCCGTCAGGGCAGAGTGCAGGGAAGGGTTGTCGGCGAAGGAACGTATGTAGGCGACGATGGTTGCCGCCTGAAAATCGTTGAACGATGTATTGGGAGGCATAGCCGTTCCCGGGATGCCTTTTTCCATGATGGCGATCAATTCGTCTTCGGTGCCCGCGGGTGTGGACGTATGGTGGAACTTGTTTCGGCTGAGATCGGCGTTGGGAAGCGCATCGCCGTCGGGGCCGTGGCAGCTGAGGCAATTCGCACGATACAGGCGCCCACCATCTTCGACGTCGGCGGCGGTATAGCTGTGTTGGGCAAGAAGCGCGCCCGTCGCCAGAAGCAGGATCACCAGAAGCCGAATCAATGGAAGCCGCATCATCTCGGACATCATATTACAACCGGCGCCTATAGCCGGACGTCGACGCTGATCGGATAATGATCGGACCCAGGCACGCGCAGCACCTGGGGATTTTCGCACTCAATGGCGCCCTTCACAAAAATCCAGTCCAGCGCTCCGACGATGACGTGAGTGCGGACGCGCTTGTCGCCGAACGCGCTGCGGTAACCCGCCTGGCGGAGCCGTGGAATCAGGCTGGAGTGCGAGCTGAAGCTGTTGAAATCGCCGGCGATGATAATCGGAGTATCGCGTGGATAGCGTTGCGCGTCGTCCAGAACTTCGTCGAGCTGTTCCAGACGCAATTGCCCCGTGCCTTTACTCTCCAGGTGGAGATTGTAAACCACCAGCGGCTTGCCGCCGTTATCCAGCTCGGCGACCAGCGCCACGCGGCCGCCCTCGCGCCTTTGGAGCAAGGGCAAACTGGAGATGAGCAGCCGTCGGGGCTTCCAGAATCCCGATTGATGTTGGAACCGGATCATGCGCGAGGAGCGCACCGGAAGCGTGGTGAGCAACGCCTGCCCGTGATAGGCGGGATCTTCGGGAGTGCCTTGGCCGAGCTCTTCAAACTCGGGCGCAAACACGTAGTTCATGGCAAATGTTTGCGCGAGTTCTTTAGCGACGTCCTCCCCATGCGTGCGACGGGCGCCCAGATCCACCTCCTGGAAAATACACAGATCGGGTTTGTTCTGACGGATCTGCTGCTTGATGTCGTCCAGATGCTTGCCGCGCTCGATGTTCCAGTTCAGGATTACGGCGCGAGCATGAAAATCGGCGCCGTGGGCGTAGTTCCCCGACAATAGTGTTTGCAGGGTTTCTGGGGGCGTGGAGGGCGGCGGCGCGGCCAAAGCGGCGAAAAGCACGAAGAAGGGGCAGTTCCTGAGGATAATGTTTCTGGCTACAGCAAGTCTCACTATCTTTAGTTTATACTGGGGTGAGCGCGGAACTGTTTGGTTAGATTCAAATGACTATTCTCTTTACGCTGATTCACATCGTGGTCTGTTTCTTCTTGATCATCGTTGTGCTGTTGCAGAGCGGCCAAGCCGCGGACCTTGCAGGTGCCTTCGGAGGCATGGGATCGCAAACGGCGTTCGGTCCGCGCGGGTCCACGACGCTGCTTTCGAAAGCTACGACGCTCGCAGCGGCGATATTCATGATCACGTCGCTCACGCTGGCGAT
The DNA here is from genome assembly GCA_963725455.1 of Bryobacterales bacterium. Taxonomy (GTDB): domain Bacteria; phylum Acidobacteriota; class Terriglobia; order Bryobacterales; family Bryobacteraceae; genus Palsa-89. Next base: position 21,538 of record CAVRZH010000123.1, on the reverse strand, counting down.
TTTGGCGACGCGTGGCGCTGCTTCCTCAGGCAGCGTTCTGGAGCGCCAAAAGGCTCCAGTGAAGACCGCTCCGGCCAAGCCGTTGGCGCCAGTGATTCCCGCTGCGCCGCAAAGCAAGGCTCCGGGCACGGTTCCTCCGGTGCAGTTCCCAACGGCTCCGGCCAACAAGAAGTAAACTAGTTTCAACGTTGCAGCGTTTCATCAATGCGGTCGTGGCGGAATTGGCAGACGCACTAGCTTGAGGTGCTAGCGGGAGCAATCTCGTGGAGGTTCAAGTCCTCTCGACCGCACCATAACATTTAAAGGAGTTAGCAGCCGCTCCAGCCGTGAGCGGTCTTGCTATTGTTGAGCCGACTGTAACCAATTTGGTAACCATCAAGCTTCCCAGAAGGAACTTGCGCGAGAAGGCGAGCAACCGAAACACTGTCCTTGAAATCGTACCGATCAGGCGGAGCGGAAATTCCGATTGAGGGCCGTCTTCTTGCGAGGACATTCAAGAATCGAAATGACCGCAATCTGCCGCGATCACTGACTTCGTTTCTGGAGCAATTCTCTCAAGCGATTTTGCTGTGAGCCCATTCACGGTGTGGTCGCTATCGATGGCAAGCACGGGGAATGTGCAGCGCAGGGCAACAATGCTGACGAAAAACGCCTTGCGCGAGAGCGCGGCTTTTTTGTTCCGAACTAGAAGCCGCAGGGGCCAGAAGCGCAATTACCGGTGTTCTGCAGATAGAATCTCTGCGCTGTGTCCAGCTACCGAAAGTGGCAGCGAAGCTTTTCGATCAGTCACTTTGAAAAGTGTATCGTGTCTTGTCGAGAAGGGTAGATCAGCCGTTACGGATGATAAGAGTCACTCTTGAGGCCACAAGATCCGCGTTACCCTCGTTAGACATGCACGCTCCGCAAAGGATCGAGACAGCACGATTGGTCCTAAGGAAACCGACACTTTCAGATGTAGATGCGATTTTTTCTCGCTATGCCGGCGATTCCATAGTTACCAGGTACATGGGATGGCCGAGACATAAAACGGTCGAGCAGACGAGGGCATTCCTCAAATTTAGCGACGCCGAATGGAGCCGGTGGCCTGCGGGACCCTACCTTATCGAATGTCCCAAGGATCATCAATTGCTAGGCGGGACCGGACTTGGTTTCGAGTCGCGTTCAATCGCGACGACGGGCTACGTGCTTGCTCAAGATTCGTGGGGGCGCGGTTACGCGACCGAGGCATTGGGGGCCATGGTCGCCCTCGCACGAGATCTCGCGGTCGAGCGGCTATTGGCCTTATGCCATGCCGATCACCGGGCATCGGCGCGGGTTCTGGAGAAGTGTGGCTTTCAAATGGAAGCGAGGATCGAGGGCTTCGCGGAGTTTCCCAACCTGGATCCGGGGCATCCAGAGGATTGCCTCCGGTACGTCTGGGAACGATACCCTCCTGCGTAGTCGGCAAGTATTTACGTTCCGCCTCAGACTATTTTCAGGTAGCTTGTCACACCATTGCTGGTTGCCAATGAATTCCTTTACGGTCTGATGGTCATACGCATTCGGCCCAGTGTTATTATCGTGCCAAGGCGCAAGAGCAAGAAGAAACTACAAGGTAGAAGTCCCGTTCAAGGTGCGGCGAGTACCCGCTCCTGCCGCGTCTCGTTCACCGATTCGGAAGGCATCGAGCATTCCGTTCAGGTTCCGGCCGCGAGTCTTTACGAAGCTGCCGTAGAGGCGATGGCCGCATTTCGCCGGAGTGTTCTCGTGGAAATGCCGCTTGGGTCTGCGACGCAATTGACGATCCGCGTCAAGGCACCAGAGGAAGAACGCACGATCACAATCGGCAAAGTGCTCGCCTGGCTCGGCGGCGTCGCAATGAGTCCTGGCGAAAAGCTGAAAAAGAGTCGTCTGAAAGAACGGCTAAGCCGAAGTTTCCGGCAACAGTAAGAGATGGTCAGGGCGCATTCCTGTATTTGCGGTCCTACTCATCGTAATTCTTGGATCGATGAACGGGGTTGGGGAATATGTCGGACACATGAGACCAAGGCCTGCTTGAGGCTCGCCAAGATCCATGGCGATGCTTGGTTGCGAGCTTATTTCAGTCGCTCCCAGATAAATGTGTTCTGGACAACGGGCGGCTTGAGCTCGGAAGTGTCCACCCGCAATGACATCCGGTCAGTCCCTTGGAAGGTATACCATCTCTTGGTCGCTCTGCCCAGTGCGTTGGGGATCTGATTGATCTCGTAATGGCGGACCATAAAGCCCTCGTTCGCGTGGATCTCGATCGTGGCACAGTAAGCGCCGAAACCTCTTATCGCGGACAGTCCTTCTTCCGGCGTCGGCATGGACTCCGACTTCCATTGGGGCCGCTTCGGGTTCATGCTGAGGAAGCACATGCGACCGGCATTGGAGTCGAAAAAGGCGTATCCAAAGCTGTTTGGTCCCTCCCGTGTTGTTCCGTCAGTCAGGCGTTGCGGATTAGATACCAGCCTCCACATGCCCGCAAACTGTCTGGCAACATCATTCTGGGACTGGGCGCGCGACGTGCTGTTGAACTGGCCCAATACCAGCAGAATGAACCACGCTACTGTTTTTGTCATCTTCCTCGCCTTTCGAGCGGCTGTGCATCCGGGAATCTTCTAAGCTTAACGCGCGTCTGCGCTGTGCGATCGACACGAAGCGTGGCTCGCCTTGCTTGTTTCAGTTCACTGCCGTCGCAGTGTGTCGAACCAGGAATGCGATTGGCGAAGGCGAGCAACTAGTCACAACATTTCGCGCAATCGGCGCTTCATCACCTGCTCATTCGGCTGTGGCCTCCGCGGTCGAGCCAGCTCTGGAACTTGCCCACGCCTATGGTTCGTTCGGTCTCGCATAATAAATGTGAGCGACATTTTCTGTTCCGATGTTCTTCCTTAAATCTGCCGGAAGCTGATTGAAAAGAAGCACAACCTGTTGCCAGCGTGGAGGGCCAGCCGGTTCCGGGTAATGCTGATCGCTGCCGATAATGAATCGGTCCGGAAAATCCTCAAAAAGCCTTAACCAGTCTGGCTTGACCTTCTCACCGGCCATCAAAAAATTCTTGCCCGGGGCTTTTGGATCTAGCTTAATCTCCATGTAGAGATTGGAATGTTTCTGAAGCAGGCGGCGGCAGAGATCGGGGGTGCGATAGCCCGTCCCGTCCGATCCTAAGTGTGCCCAGATGATCTTCGCGCGCGGATTATGCGCCAACAGCCGTTCAAAAGCCGGGATGTTCCCGTGAAGCTGCGAGGGATTGGGAGGCGACTTCAAATCCGGCGGAAGCGCCATCGCTCGAGGTACAGCCTCCATATGGAGGTCGATCGGCACATCGTGTTGGGCGGCGATGTCGGCAAGCAACAGAAAAAGGGGATGGTCTGGCGGGGCGAATTGATAAGGAGTACCTCCGGCAAAATGCTCCGCCGCCATTTCACCAAATCCCGCGGCTCCCATGCGCAGCAATTCTTCAGCGCGTTCGCGGAATTTAGTCTGAATCGCCGCATCGGCATCGCCTGAGCGGACCGACTGCTGAATCATTGAATTGAGAGTCTCGCCGCCCGCGAGCACCGCCAGTTTGTCGGGATAGCGCTTCGCGGCCGCCAGAATAGCAGCGGCATCCATGGCTCCTGAAGGGCTTGTCGTATCGGGAGGGATGAGTAGATATGTCTTGACCATGTCCTCTCGTGGCAATGCTTGGATGATCGCGCGGACTGATCCCTCGGGATCGTGCTCGTCAAAATGCGTATGCGCGTCGATGTAGGGGGAGATTGCTGGTACGACATGCTGCTCCGCCGACGGCGGAGGCGCGCCGGACCCGAGTCGGAGAGCCACTATAAAAATGCAGGCCGTCACCAGCACGCTGCATGTCAAACCACAAATCGTCGCAATGTCGTTGTCGGACTTTTTCACAGGCAGAGTCCTCTCGCACCTGACAGCATATACAAAAAGTGCACTTGAGGCGCCGCTGGCCTTGTGCTAAGTCTCGGGTTGCTTGACGTGGGTGATCAGGCGGATTGCAGGACCGAAGAACACGTCCGCGAATCCGGCAAGGGCCCAGCGCTTAACAGGGACGTCGCTCGGGGCGAACTCTTATCAGTGTCTGTTGTTGCTGATCCTTTCCGTGCCACTCGTCGTACTCCGTCTGTGACTATAGTAAGAAGCGAGCATGAAACCGATTTCAATCGCACTCTTCTTCGCTATCACGGTGGTCGCGGGAGCCCAGCAATTCTTTCAATGGTCGGATTGGATCCCGACCAACGAACCATCTACCGAATATCGTTACGAACTCATTTCTGAGAACCAGTTTTCACTTCAATTTCGCAACGACGGTAAATCCCCGTCTCACTTTGATTACGAAGTCACGATCCCAGGACAAGGCCAAACACAACACGGCAACACCGCAATGAAGGGCCATAAAATGAGCCCGGAGATTAACATGGCAACCAATGGTGGCCGCCCTCCATCGAAGGTGCTGATTAACTCCTGCGACGGTGCTGCCTGTAAGTACTGACGGGGAGCCCTTATCGAACGGGAACACATTGGAAGTCGGCTGCCGCCATTAATTGAGTAAAGCCCTTTCCCGGAGCTTACGAGTCGCATATGGGCTGCATCGCAATTCTCGGGGACGTTCCGGTCAGCCAGCATGCCACACAGGCCGAGTGAGCACCATATCACGCGTCCAGGCGAGTTGCTGAGCCAAAAGCACACGTCCGCGAATTCGCAACGGCGGAACTTGGACGGCTTGGATTTGGAACTGGCCCACGCTCGAAGGGCGCGTTATAACGAATTGCTGCGCACGACACGAATGCCAGACGCGCGATTTCGCGCATGCCATGTGAGAAAATCGGCGTTGATCCCTTCCACCACCGCGCGAGCCATCGCACTGGCTGTCTTGATCCCTTGGATCGCCGTTCGCGCTGCCGGCCAGGTGCATGGCCTGATTCAGGATGCCGGCGGAGGAGCGGTCGTGGGCGCTCAAATCGTCGCCCATAGTGCGACCGAAAAGATCGATCGGGCATTCATGAGCGCCTCCGATGGATCGTTCACGACGGTTGGCCTCAAGCCAGGCCGTTACCAGTTCAAAGCGACCAAGCTCGGATTTGCCGATTCACCGGTGGCGGAACGGGACTTGACGGGCGGCCAAGAATTGACGGTGAATCTCACGCTCGGCGCGCACCAAGGATTTCTGAAAAGGCTCTCTCAAGCGTATGTCAAAGATTGGCAAGGCACGGTCGATAGCGGCCCAGAACCTCCCCGCCGAGCTCTGCCCTCGCCCTTGAACTCGCCGCCGTTTCCCAACGCCGACTGGTCCTATGGCGGATCGCCCGAAATCGGCGCGCCCGATACCAACGTCCCCCCACTCATGGAAGCTCTCTACGGCGGCTCCAATGGCGACGCGTGGGAGCGAAGCAGGGTGAAGGTCTACGGCTGGCTGGAAGGTAGCTTCAACCTCAGCACGTCGCACAATTCGAATTATCCGTCCGCTTACGACATCTTCGCCAATCGGATCGAACTCGACCAAGCGCTGCTCTATGTCGAACGCATTCCCGATACGGTTCAAACCGATCACTTCGATTGGGGATTCCACCTCACCGGATTGTTTGGCACCAGCTATCGGTTCACCACCAACCTCGGTTATTTCAGTGGGCAGTTGCTCGACGACCACCGCGAATATGGCTTTGATCCGGCGCTCGAATACCTGGACCTATATTTCCCGCAGGTCGCGAACGGAATGAATATCCGTATCGGCCGTTTCATCTCCATTCCGGGCATCGAAGCGCAATTGGCTCCGAATAACTACGTCTACACCCACTCCTTGCTGTACGCGATCGACCCGTTTACCGATACCGGTATCCTCGCTACCATCAAGCTCAATAACGACTGGCTGGTCCAGTTGGGACTGACCGCCAGCCATGACGTGGCTCCCTGGACTGAGGACGCGCAGCCCTCCGCAACGGCCTGCATCAGCTATACGTTCAATCACGGCAACGACAACGTGTATCCTTGCCTGAACGGTCTGAACAATGGCAGATACGCCTACGACAATCTCCAGATGTTTGATAACACCTGGTATCACAAGTTCAACGCCTCATGGCACATGGCTACCGAGGCCTGGTACATGTATCAGCTCGACGTACCCAGCGTCTCGGGTCCTTCGTTGCCGGAAAAAGGCACGAACGGCGCGTACTGTCCGGCGGGCGAGATCCGATGCACGGCGCCGGAGTGGGCCGCGGTCAACTACGTCGAAAAGGATCTCTCCGCAACAAATTACATCTCGATTCGCTCAGATTTCCTGGACGATATGAGAGGTCAACGAACCGGATTCAAGACCCGCTACGCTGAGGAGACTCTGATGTGGGGCCACTGGGTGGGTAGCACCGTTCTCTTCCGTCCCGAACTCAGGTTTGACCATGCTGTCGATCGTCGCGCGTATGACAATGGAACCCGCCAGAGCCAGTTTCAATTGGCCATGGATGTAATCTTTAAGTTCTGAGAATATTCGTTGTTAGAGTAAAGTTCCTGGAGTAAATAAGATCAGCTTTGCCGACGGCTGGTTTGCCAGGTTAAGAAACGACCCGTATGACGCTGAGCCGGTCAATCAGCTCAGCCACCGGCAGGCTTTTATCTCCGCGGCGGTCAGTCCGTCGCCCATCGCCGGCCCGTGCCTCAGTCAACGGCGCGGAGGCATTTTGATGTCCGGCATGTTGACAGTTTCGCCAGCGCGCACTGTCACCACTGGGATCTTAGAATCGCGATAACCTGTCTTCTTGACAACGATCGAATAGCGGCCTTCCGGAAACATCGACAAACTGATAAAAACCCTTTTCATCGGCGCCCGTTGAAACCCCTTACGGTATCGCTCACGTCTCGTTTCCGATTGACGCAGATAGTGGCGGTCAAGTTTCGTGGCCGCGAATCCCCAGGTATCCTAGCTGCGGTTTCCTACAGCTAGTTCGGTCCTTCGGGAAGCCGCTCGGTGCGGAAGAGCAACATCGGCGAGATGAATCCCGCTTTGGTCTTCTCGCGACCCAAAGAGATTACACGATGCCAAAAGGTCTGAATAGCCGGCGTAAGCTCCTCTAGGGTCATTCGATGGGATGGCTCGGATTTGTACCTTATTCTCACGAAAGCAACCCTGCGCGCATAATCAGGCATGAAGATCCTCGGGATACCTGCCGCGAGCTTGCTTTGCACGACCTTGTTTTGCACGACCTTGCTAAGCGCACAGCATGCGAAAGGCGCGGCGGCCAAATCGGCCAGCGCCTCTACTGCGGCCGCGCGACCGGCTACGGAATCGAAACCTGGCGCCAAGCCAGCACCCGTTCACGCTCCAGCGGCAAAGCCAACTCAGCCGGCCACGGTAGGGATAATGCACGGGGTGCCCGACAGACCATTCAAACGACGGTCGACGGCCTATTGGCGAAATTTCTGTTTGCATAATCCGTATGCCCCTGTTTGTCAGGAACCCGGCTATGTCGCCCAGCAAGCTACCCCAGCGCGAGTGGCTCCGACTGTCATTCTAAATCCGTCCGCGCCGACCACCCAGCCTGCCGACCCCAAGTCGGTGCTCGTCAATCCGACGGTGTCCAGCGCGCAAGCTGAACCCTTCGGGAAGGTATCCGATGACTTGGCCGCGAGCGTAGCAGTGGGCGCCAGCCAAAGGGATATTCGCCAGAAGCTGGGCGAGCCTCATTCCATGATCAGCGGGGGACCCGAACGATATACGTACTTCCTGCAATCCGGCGGCTCGCTTCAGCTCGACTTCGAGGGCGGTCGTGTAACGCAAGTGCGGAATACCAGCAATTAACAGCGTCCCCGGCCGCTCAATTCCGCGCGCTGGAAGTATCAGGCCGCGCCGCAAGATTGAAGAACGCACAGGACGCGCTATTCCACGTGCGGCAATTGCAGCACTGGCGGGGGTGCGACCTATCGCCGCACTTGCCGGATCGCTGGGCGTGCCCCCGGGCCACTAGGTGATTGTGCCCCAAAAGTTGCGAATACCATGAACCGGAACCACACCCTAACGGCCGCGATCAGGAAGAGCGAATGCACCGACCATCCCCCCATGGATCGCCGAACCGCCAATCATCGCGTAAGCCAGCACGGGAAGTGCATCTCTCGCTGGACTGTATACTCAAATTGCGATGAACACCGAACGATTCAAACAGCGGCTGCTCAACAAAGAACGGGAGCTTGTGGAGGAAATGGGCCGCCTGGAAGACGAAGCGAGCGATTCCGGCGATGCAGAAGTCAGGGATTCAACTGATGACGCTGCATCCTCTCAAAGCGCATCGGAAGCTCTCGAAGAAGATGTCCTCTTATCGCAGACGTTGACACTCGTGCGGAATGCTTTGAAACGGATTGAAGACGGCGGTGCATCGTGTGTGGGCGGCAGATCGAGGCGGCCCGCCTGGAAGCTGTTCCCTGGACAGAGTATTGCTTGGAGGACCAGGAGAAGCAAGACAAAAGAGTGCATGCGCCGAAAGGCGGTTCAACGCTCTAAACTGGGGCTCGCGTGAACAACCAACTATATGCTACTTCTTCGGCTTGTCGATGACGCCCGGGGAACGCTCTGGCAGCGAAACCCGTGGAACTACTTCATAGTATCAGTAACCTCCATTGGAACCACGGTGGAACCGAACGGAACTTCTCCTTCGGGGCGGATTGAGATCGGTTCCACCCGACATTGCCGCCCGGTACGCGAGACTGCGACTGATTCATAATGCATAGCTGTTCGGGCACCGTCACTTGCCTGAATAACTCACGCGCCAGATCACCCGAGCGCCGTCGTCTGTCACCAGCAACGAGCCATCGACCGCTACAGTGACTCCGACGGGTCTGCCCCACGCCTCTCCATCCGTTGTGAATCCTGTGAGGAAATCTGATAGACGTTCGTAGATCGCCCCGTCTCGATAGGGATGCGGATCACCTCGCGCCCTGCGCCCTGAGAGTGATTCCATGAGCCGTGCTCGGCGGCAAACGCATCGTGGCCTCCAGAGACTTGTGGCCCATCCAATGCTGCACGGTGCGTACGTCGCAACCTCTGCGCAGCGTTCCCGTCGCATGAGCCGAACAAAATGTTTTCAGATCAAATTTTGGTAACAATATAGTTGACAACTCACTCAGTAGAGTCTTGGCCAGGCGGTTCGCTAAGTAAAAACGCAATTGAGGAGCTGTCAATTACCTTTCATGTTTTTAGGCGCCGGGTGTGGGACTTTTGTTTGGGATGCTCTTTCACACCGCTGCCTACTGGCGAGTGACGCCACGTTCCCTTCAGTTCGACGCGCCCGAACCCTCCACCGGATAGCCTTTGCTTACCCAGTCGGTGTGCAGGTTTGTCGGTATACTCACCACGCGCACCCGGCTGAAGCCGAGTTCCTTGAGGGTACGGTAAGCGGGCCGGATGTTGGGGCATTTCACCATCGGGCAGCAACCGCAATAGATCACCAGGTCGGCGTCCTTCGGCAGGTTGGCCACGGCGCTCTTCAGCGCTTCGATCCCCTCCGGCTTGGAGGTCGGACCGGCGTTGATGGCATGTACAATGTGCTTGCCTTTGTACAAGACCGGAAATGCGACAGACAATAGGATTGGCGCCTTCCCGGATTCGATCGCCTTCGCGAGCTCGGCCGGCTGCAGCACGGCGCTTTGCGTCCAGGGATCCGGCGCCGGCGCCTCCTTCTGCGCCCAACCGCTTGCGCAGGCCATCCCCAATAGCGAAAAGACAAGGCCATTACGTATCACCGGCAGGCCGGCGCGGCATCGTGACATGACTGTTTGATTCTAACTCCGGCGGCCGCCTCCTGTCGGCTGCACTCGAAAGGGACGGGGCAAAAGTGGGCTTCGAGAACGAGGGGTTGTGTCGACTCCTTGCGGCGCAAGATGCTTCGGAAGGCTTCACCGACGAGGACTCAATTGGTTCGTGCGCTGAGCCAACTCCAGACTAGTGAAAACTTTGGGTCCTCCTTCGCCATAGAAATGCTCCGGCCAAGAGAACGCCCATGCAAAAGAGCCCGGACTCTCTCGGCTCCGGAACGGCGGAGGGGCTGCTTACGATCGGCGCGTCCATGGTAATCGACGGCCCGGAGCCTCCCAGCGTGTCGCTGCTTGGATCGGTGGCGTAAGTCAGGAAGGCGGGACTTGCCGAGTCAATGTTAATTGTCAGCAGCGTATCGGCTCCCGTTGGGTCCAACGTCGGAATCGGATTGCCGCTGCTATCGAGAATGCTGAACGCAAAGGCGTCCGGCGTACCGCCCGCATCGACATTGGTCGTCAAGTCCAGCACAAACGATAAGGTGTCGCCCGGCGTGAAGTTTTCCACCAGCGCGTTGAACGCACTGCTGGTATTGAGATCCACGGCACTGCTGATGTCGCCGCTCGCACCGCCAAAAGTACAGGGCGACAATGCGGCCGGGCAGCTTGAACCGGCGCTGCCGCCGGCGCCGAAGGAAAAGTCGCTGATGGTGGCGGAGTTGTTGCCGGCCTGCGATCCTTGATCAAGCTGAAAGGCCAGAGAAAAGGGTCCCGCGGACGCTGCCTCGGCTGAGGTCAGCGGCATTGTGTCTAGTGTGACATCGAGGATCAGATCCGCATGCGCCGTGACCGCCGCGAAGACAAACAGCGCCGCAGCCACGGTCCAAGACGTAAATCGAGGTTTCGTGTTCATATGTCGGTCTTTCTATTTCGTGCCCGATCCTGCAAGGACTCCGGTTGAATACGTAATGGACGTTTTGGTTGGGTCAGTAAACTGCAATGCCACCGAGACACTGGCGCCCGCGGCGATATTGGCGGTGGTGGCGGTTAGGTAGGGACTGCCTAGCGGAGCCACACAACTGGTCTGGCCCGAGGCGTTGAACAGGCTCGCATTACTGCTCAGTCCGTCCAGAACCAGCGAAACCGGTCCGGTAATCGGCGATCCGCTGTTATTGGTTAGCGTCACCATCTGGGAGAATCGCTGGGTGCCGAAGTTGTAGACCAATCCAGCGCGCGTCACGGAAATGGAGCTGCTCACATCGGTCGCGCAGGGCGACGCCACCGCGGTAGTGGCCTCGGCCGCGGTTTTCGGGCCTTCTACGTTGCCCACTAGATCCGTGGCAATGCTGTAAAACCCGTACGTGTGGCCGATTTGCCCGGTGTAGGCGGCCGAAGTGGCCGTTGTGTTTTGCTGCCAGGCCGTGAAGGCGCCTCCGTTGTCGGAAGCATAGATGGTGTACGACGCGACTCCCGCGCCGACATCCGTCCCGGACCACTGGACATTGAAGCTGGCACTCGATTCACTCGGCGGCAGCGCAGTTACACTACTGACCGGCGGGGTGTTGTCGAAAGTGTTGCACCATGTCGGCGTGTTGAGCGCTGCATTGGTGTCGAACACTACTTGAGCCTGATTGCAGGTGGTGGTTCCCGTGGTAATGGCGGACTTGGGTTGCACCGAGTACACCACCGCCCCCATCCCGGCCGGCGGATTAACATCAGGTGGCAGGAACCCGGCCGTCGGATCGGTGGTGAGCTGGCCGGTGGCAGGGTCGATCGACTGGAAGATCCAGGTTGCCACGCCGGTACTCTTGTTCAAGCTGGCCTGCACCTTCACCTCAACATTCTGTGTCGGCCGCAAATCCAGGCCGCCGACATATTGGGTCTGGCCGGATGGTGGAACCAGAATGTAGCTTCCGAAGGAGATTGGGCCCAGCGAGAACGTGGTCAGATCCAGGTTGGCGGCGTCGAGTTGGTCGGTAATGGTGACCTGCTGCGCCGGAGCCGTTGCGGTGGCTTGATTTTCAAAAGCGATGTTGTAGTCGAACGGCTGCAGGCTGGTGGTGAATTGCGCGCTGCCAAAGCCTACAGGGCCGCTCTTATCGTTTGGGTCCACGGCCTGAATGATCGGGATCGGCCGGCATTCGCTGATGGTGCTGACTGGTGATGTGCACCCTGGCGATGGAAGGCATGTGGTTCCGTCCGCCGAAACGTGAAAGTTGGGGAGATCGTGGGTGCAGTAAGGGGCCGTGACACCGCAGTTTTTGAAATTGCTGAAGGTGCAAGGGGGCACGTTGGGTGCTGGCGGAGGCTCGGGAAGTTGGGCAGCGCCGCAACTCGTCCCCGGAGCAAGCATTCCTCCTACGCAGGGATTCGGCGTAGGGCTGGGAGGATCCTGGCCTGGGCTGCCCGACGTGGCGAGCGTGGCTCCATACGCCGCAAGATCAATCACAAGCTCGGAAACACTCAAGACCTCCGACTCCGACCCTTGATTTCCAATCAGCTCATTGCGGCCATTGGTCACCGCGGTCTGGAGTTGCGAGGAGACATAGGAGGTCATACTTCCGCTAAGTGAGGTGGGAATGGTCAGGCCAAAGTTGGCTGCCGAGTAGGTCTGAGCAGCCGAGACGAACTGCGAGAGGACGTTGGGGTCCAAAGTTGGGTCGAAAAAAGGTGTGCCGGCGCTAAGCTGGACGGTGAAAGTATCACCATGCTGAGCTCCGGGCGGAAGCTCCAATTGGAGATTCAACGTTCCCGTGTAGCCGGCTGGTATCACCGGTATGAGCAACGGAAGATTCAATTCCCCTGCCTGTGGAGCCAGCACTTGCGCGGAAACTCCGGTCCAATTCGTTAAAGCCTGTGATGAGTTGAATGGCGGCGGCACGATCGGAAACAAGAAGTCGAGAGTGAAATTTGACGGAATAGCCAACCCCAAAGGCACGCCCACTGCATCCACATTTCCGCGATTTCCGAACAGCATGGTGTACAGCACCGGCAGTCCGGGGCGAATGGCGCTGCGTCCGACGAGATCAACCCAAACCGATGTCGACTGAGTCGGCGCGATCGTGAACGCACCGGGAAGCGTGACCGATGTATTGTTCGGATTCGTCACCACCACGTCCCACGAGCCGGTAGCGGCCCCCGCCAAATTAAACGAACCGCTCAGCGCCGCCTCTCCCGCCTCAATGTTCACCGGCGTGGCGACGATATTGGGCTGGCCCGATTGCCGCAGCATCACGGTGGCGCCTGCGACAAATCCGCTTCCGGAAATTGTCGCAGTAACGCTGCCACCGGCTCCTCCTTGGGTTGGGCTGATCGAGCTAACGGAAAATCCGGAAACGGATTCAAAAGCGCCAATATCGCATTGGGTACCTTGCGGGCGAAAAAACCCGCGCTGGTCGGTTGCCGCGCAGGCCGTTCCTCCGCTGCCGGGGACATCCGGATCGCCGGCATTCAAAGCCGGGCTCCCAGCCAGCAGCGCCAGCGTTTGCGTCGGGCCACCATTACTGGCGAGCGTACCCAGGAGCGGATCCTTTCCCTTGATGTCCGTGCCTGTGGCCCCACTGAAAACGCAGTTGCTGGTCTGGATTATATTGTGCCCCTTGGACGTAAGCGTGACGATTGCGTCGCAATCCGATTGCACTCCGTTAATGGTGTTTTCTCCCAGGATCGTATTCTCAAGGGTGAGTGCCCCCCCGTCATAAATGCCGCCGCCGTAATATCCCACGCTGGCATTTTTGGCGATCGTCACGCCGTTTAGGCTTACGGTTCCGCTCGGATTGTCTATTCCACCGCCCTGGAAAGCCTGATTTCCGGTGATTGTTGTATTCGTCGCGACTATGCTGCCATCGTTAATGAAGATCGCGCCACCAGCCTTTGCGGTGTTTCCGTTCAGGGTGCTTTCCGTGATGGTCAACGGTCCGACAAACATGCTGATCGCGCCGCCATTCGAGGGGCTCGAGTTGTCGCTGAGGGTACTGTTGGAAATCGCGATCGTTCCAGGGACATTCCCAAGAGAAAGGTCGTTCACGATGGCTCCTCCGTCGCCCGAGGCAGTATTGCCGACGAGTGTGCAGCTCTCGATCACCAGGGTGCCCACGTTGTAAATGGCGCCCGCTCCCCCTGGGGATATGTTTCCTGAGAGCACGCTTTGGGATAGAGTCAAACTTCCCTGGTTGATGATGGCGCCGCCTGCGTTGCCGAAGTAGCCGAGATTTTTCCATTGCCCGTTCTGCAGCGTGACGTTTTGGAATTCGACGATCCCGCTGCCGCCCACGATGGCCACGCGATCATTGCGTCCGGCGTCGATGATGGTGGTGGATGCTCCGGCGCCCTGAATGTTCATTTGGCCAGTGAGGCATAGAGCAACGAACGTATCGGTGACGATCTGCGAATCTCCCGCGCGATCCGATGAGCAACTGGTCGGCTGAGTCAGCGAATATGTCCCGGCAGGCACGCTGATCTGGTGGGCGCCCGCGGATGCATTCGACTCTTGAATGGCGGCCCGCAGGGTGCATTCCTGGTTGCCTGATCCATCCGGAGCGAGCCTGCCGGTATTGCATTTTCCGTCGCCGGCAGTTTGGTCCGACACGTCCGCCGTGCTGTTGACCGTGAAATTTTGGCCAAAGACCGAACATGCCGCACCGCAGGAGAGCAGCCACAAAGCGAGAACCGGCCGGGACAATCGCATCAGCATGGGTAGGGCTCCTTAGTTGGACGTCAGATAACCGTGCATCCGCACGTCGACCGGGCAGGCAAGCGTGCCTCCACCGACCTGCGGCGTGGTCCCGGGCGGGAACACGGTCCCGGAGCGATAGTCGAAGTGGCTTGTGTTTGGGCCAGACACCGACCAGGCCATGTCTATACTGTTGAGACCGTAAACGCTACCACTGCTGAGACCGACAACGATGTTGAACTGCCCGGCGCAGTTCGGTGCGATATCGACATCAGTAATCACAAGAGACTGATTGTCCGGAACGACGTAGCTCGGAGGGTTGACGTTTACGTATTGAATGGTGCCTGCGGTAAAGGGCGAGAAAGTTATAGCGGAAGTGCCGCCTTCGAGGTTGACCAACTGCGCGGCCTGGCTGGGGACGCTTTGCGTGATGGCCGGACTCGCCGTAGTGTTTGTCACTTGCACCAGGATGGCGGCGACGGCGTGGGCGGCTCTGGGGACAGCCAACGAAAACGCCCCCACTGCGAGAACGGCGCTTCCGAAAGAAAGAACGGACTTGCTTAATTTCGTCATGATGAATCTGGATCTCCTTTAGTTTTTTGTGCTGGGATTTGTTTTCCGCCGCCGTGCGAACACCATTGCCAAGCCGGCCAGTCCGACCAATGCCACGGTTGCCGGCTCGGGCGTTGCCGTGACGGAAATGTTGGATGCGGTGATATCGAGCGCCCAGTTCGCCGTGTCGTTGTTGCAGTCGCTGGCATCGGCGCAGGTCTGAAACACGCCCCCCGTAAGATCGGTGAAGCCGTCCCCAAGTGCGCCCGTTGTTTCGAAAACGGCATTGGGCAAGTTGTCGCCATCGCTTAACAGGACGGTGTACGTTCCCGCGGCAAGGCCCGTAAACGCAAGATTGACGTCACCGCATTGGCCAGGGACATTGCCGATGGTCAAGGTTCCAGCGGGCGGGCATCCGGGAGTGTAGTTGGAAAGAACGTCCGAATCTCCGTCCAGAAAGAGAGCGGTTGGGCCTGTACCCGAGAACAGACCGACGAAGGGGTCGAATCCGCCGGCGGGAATCACGGTACCGGCCGCGTTAGTGCCTCCGCCGAAGCCATAGGTCTGGAGCGTCAAATCGCCGCCGGCAGCCAGGTTCACCGTGATGACGAAATCGTCCTCAGCAGTGGAAAAAGTGCCTGTCTCCGACAAAGTATTTGCCGAAGCGAGGACGGCGGCGAAGAGTAGCAGCGGTAAGATCCATGCCATGCGGGCGCAGCTCAACATTTGCGGTGCTCCATATTTGAAATCTGCTTTACGGAATCAAAGTGAGGCTGGACGGCGAACTATGCCATCGTCGAGCAAATTTTCTGGAGAGAGCCGGGTGAGTAGTACTACTGGCCGGGAGCCAGACGCAGGGGAAAGCGGGCGACGGGGCTTAACGAGCCGTCGGGCTGCGTGCCGGCAACAAGCAGCGTGTATACGCCTGGACGCAGCACTGAGGAAGGGACGGCTACGCTGATCGAATCGGGAGAGTTTGGCTGAATGGCGTCCTGATTCCAGATTTCTTCGTTTTGGCTGCCGATCAGCGAGGCACGATAACGTGCAAATCGCGTCGTATCGATTTCGGCTAGAAGCACGATCCAGCGGGGCTGCCCAGGAATGACAATGTCGCGAGGTTCTGCCGAGTCCCGGCTTAAGCTTAGCCCGAAAACGACAGGCGCGCTCTCCGCGCCTAAGCGGGTAGTCGCCAGCTCGGTCCGCACCCGGTCTCGTTCCCGTAGAAACACCGCACTCGCCGCCACTGCGATCAAAAGGCCGGCACAGGCTGCGATCGCCAGCCAGCGCCAGCCGCGCCATTGCCGTTTGTGCTGATAGGGCTGCTCCACGACCGATTCGCGTACGGCCAGCCGAAGGCTCTGCGCGACCTCGATCTGTTCCTGGCATTCGGCGCACTCTACAAAGTGCTCCTCGAACTCCACGCGGTCGGCCGCGGGCAGGGTGCCGCGGACATACCGATCGATCAGGTTTTGCTCTTCAATCCGGAAATGATCCATGTCCGCTTTCAAACTTCATTCTTCAGATAGAAGGTGCGCGCTGACAGGGTTCTGTGCCAGACATCCAGGATGTTCCTCAAGTATTGCGCCCTTCGCCTCTGGACTCGAACATTTTCTTATAGCGCTGTCTCGCCCGGCTGATGACTTGGTTAAAGTGCAGCGCGCTGATACCCAGGTCAGCGCAAATGTCGTCTTTCTCATCATCTTCAATATAGAAACGGTAAAGGATCTTGCGGTCCCGATCCGAGGGCAGTTCCGACAACACCTTCCTTGCCAGCGTCGCGCGTTCTTCGCGCAGCAGCCGATCCAGCTGGCTTGGTTCGGCGCTTGGGATTTGTCGATCTGGCTCACTTTCGTAACGCGCCTTCGACCTAGCCGTCCCGCGAAAATGCTCGATTACCAGGCTCCGGGTGATTCCGCACACAAAGCCCGCCAGCCGCTCCGGTTCTCGTACCTCGCCCGCGCGAACCTTCTGCAACACCAGCCGGAAGGTCTCCTGGTACACGTCGGCGGCGGCCGCGGGATCGGCCAACGATTGCCCGATGATAATGGACACCCCTCGGCTGTAGCGACGCACTAACTCGTCTTCGGCCGGGCGCTCCCCGGCGCGGATACGTGACACCAGTCCTGCGTCGCTTGAGTCCGCTACTTCCATTCGCCCTGCAGAGTAAACGCCGCCCAATAATAAGGCCTGGCCCAGCGAGAATCTTTCCAGAGAGCGATCTGCGCCCTTTGCAAGGCGGCCGGAGGCCGGAGGTTGTCAATCAGCATGCCACGATAAAACTCGCGCATCAGCTCCGCGGTGGAACGGTCTGGCACGGTCCAAAGGCTCGCCACAACGGCGGAGCTACCTGCGTACATGAAGGCTCGAGTCAATCCCACCACGCCCTCACCGCGGACATTTTGCCCGAGCGCCGTCTGACACGCGCTCAGAACCACCAGGTCTGCGTTCAGCTTCAGGTTGTAGATGTCGGCGGCCTGCAGGAAACCATCGCGCGGCCTGCCGCTTTTGTCCACCAGCGAAAGCACAATACTCGGCAGCTCCGGGTGAAAAGGGTTCACCAGTCCGTGCGAGGCGATGTGTACATATTTATAGTCACGGAGCGCGCCGCTCTGCACCGTGGCGCGGCTGGCATCAAAGTCAAAGGCCGAAAACGACGAACCTTGCGGAGCCAGCGCCAGTATGTTCTCGGCTTCTCTCCTGGTAAACGTAAGACGATCGAAAGTAGTGGGCGCCAACACCGTTGGGCTTCGCGTCCGGCTTTCGGAATCCGAGTCGGTGTAGCCAGCATCGGAATTGCTCTTGACCCTCGGATCGTCCGCGGCGAACACCGGATCGGCGATAACGGCCACTAGTTTCGAGCTCCCCTGAGCATCGGCGCCTCGCCGCAGGAAAGCGATGGTGGAGGCCGAGGGAAGATTCACGATTTCGTGACGGACCATTAGCGGCTCAGCAGGATCTTGCGGCGACGGAAGCGCTCCGAACGGAATGAATTGCAGGGAGCCGGAAGTAACAATCAAAAGCCGCTTATTTGCCAATTCTCCACTCACAGAACCCAGGACCGCGCGGCTGAGCGCATCGAGGGCTTCAGGCGCGGATTTGGCTAGCTCGCGATCAGTGGCGTTGCTCATGCTCGCACGCGCCCGTTCGGCCAGCGCATCCAGCATGGATCGGGCGGGCAAGACGTAACTCCGAAAGCTGGTTCGGGAAATGGTCCACAGGAAGCTGCGCTGCTCGCCGGGCGCGTATTCCAACAGCAACGATCCGGAATCCAGATACTCGCGCTGCAGCCGCTGCAACGTTAAGGGTTCCTGTTTGGCAAAGTTCGCATAGCGCGGGCTCGCGGCTAGGATCTTCGCTTCAAGCTGCTGGTACTGAGCGTTGGCTTGCCGGATCTCCGCCCCTACCGCATCCGCCGCCGCGGTATCGCCACCCGCCACCAACAATTGGATCTGACGCTCCCTCTTGGCTTGCAGCCGCGCGGCCAATATGTGTTCGCCGCTGATCAGCTCGGGGGCTACGCCCTGGCGCAGTCCGGCCCGCGCCTCGCTCAACATGTCCAGTAATGTGCGTGCTCGCGCCCGCTCGGCTGTTTCGAATGCTTGGACATCATACCCACGATCGGGATGGAGCTGATGCAAGTGCATCAGTGCGTCCTCCAGGGCCTCGTACTGGTCTAGGACGGTTGTGAGCCAGGTGGATCGCAGCTCCCCGCCGACCACCGCCGCGCGAATCTGCTCGTCGATGCGCAGCGCTTCTTCCAGATGCTGCCTGGCGTTGTTCCAATCGCGATCGTCGCCTTCCAGCAGCGCACGCAGATACAGCGCGCGGCTCTGCTCGAAACGATCGCCGATCGTCGTGAGTTGCGCCGAGGCGTCTACCAGCGAATCCCGAGCCTTCAGCTTGTCACCGAGTAGACGGTAAGCCGCGCCCATATTCACTTCGGCAATCGCGTGCCGCCGCCGGTCTTCGATGGCGGTCGCCAGCTGGGATGCCTGCTCGAAATCCCGACGCGCTTCCTCGGTATCGTGATTCTTCAGCGCCAGCGTGCCCAGACTGTTTAAAGTATCCGCTTCCCCAGCCTGGTCGCTCGCGCCGCGCAGCAGAGGCAGGGCCTTCCGGTATGCGTCTAAAGCTTGCTCCCGCTTGCCCACGCTGGCATATACCGAGCCGAGTTCGGCGAGTGCGAGTCCCTCTCCGCGCTTGTCCGAGAGTTCCTGCTGGATCTTCAGCGCCTGCTGCCCATAACCGAGCGCCTGGTCTGTGTCGCCCAGTTGCAAGAACGCGTGCGCCATAGCGGTGAGGATGCTCTCCTCCTGATGACGGTCCTTGAGCTTGCGTGTCAGCTCTAATGCCTGCTGCAATGTGCCGAGCGAGTCCTGTGGCTGGCCCAGAGACAAATACAAGCTGCCGAGGTTGGTAAGCGCGCGGCCTTCGCCCCGGGCGTCGCCGACTTCGCGCATGATTGGCAGCGCCTGCGTGAACGAATCCAGCGCCAGATCGAGATCGCCGAGCCGCGCGAGCGACGTGCCCATATAGTAAAGCGTCGTGCCTTCGCCGCGCCGGTCGTGCAACTCACGCCGCATCGGCAGCAGTTCGCGGAAGGTGTCCAGAGCTTTGTAGGAGTCGCCGATGGCGTAATAGATGGTGCCGGCGTTTGCCAGCACCAGCATTTCTCCGTGGCGATCATGTTCCTCGCGTTTGATAGCGAGCGACTCCGTGACATAAGGCAGCGCCATGCGCGGGTCGCCCATCATCAGATATACCGAACCTATATCACTCAACGCCGCCGATTGAAGATCCCGGTAGCCGGCCGAGCGCGCCAGCCGCAACCCGGGATCGAGATATTCCAGCGCTTTCTTCGGTTCTCGAAACGACAGCGCCGTGCCCAGGTTGACCAGCACGTCCGCCTCTCCGATGGTATCGCTGGCCGCACGCGCCAGCGGCAAAGCCTGCTCAAGCACATCTACGGCTTTCTGATTTTCGCCCAGAGCGATGTACACATCGCTCATCGTGTCGAGCGTATGGCTCTCCTCTGATTTATCGCCGATCGACTGCCAGAGTGGGAGAGCGGCTTCGAACTTGGCGAGTGCCTGTTGTAGCGATTCCTTCGTGCCGCCGTCTTGAAGGACCCTGGCGCTTTCTATTAGCCGCTCCGCTCCAACGCGCGTCCGGTCGGCCTCCGACGCCGGCCTGCGTTCGTCGAGCCGTAACTCAAATCCGCGGCCGCTCGCATCCTCTTTCGTGAGCGAGCATTCCAGAACGAACTTGCCGATCTGTTCGGCCACGTGCGAGATAGATATTGTCCGCGCTTCACCCGCGCGGTTCGATATATTCGCTGCCTCAGAACCGTCGGGCGCGATCAGCCGGATCTTCAGAAGAAGACCGTTGGGCTGAACGGCAAGGCGGAAGAACTCTCCCGCTTGTGCTTCGATCTGCCAGGATCGCGACTCGCCAGGAGGTGCCTGGCTTTTAATCGGAACTTGGAGGGGCAAGACCAGCTGATCCGCCTGGGATTGGCCGTGCGCGGTGGAGCAAAGCGCGGCAGCCGCCAGCAACAAAAGGCCACAACTCGACCTTGGTTTGGACAAACTGCATGGCCTCCGTTTTGTTCATTGTACACTCCGAAAGTCATCGCCGAAGCCGGCTCGCTCGTCTACTTTTTACTTCAGATGACGCCCGCTGCAATCAGAAGTCAGGCTTTCTCGATCGATGGTGGCACGCTCGGCTGACGGGCCGCGTTCTCCGGTACCACCAGGTCGGCGCACATGAGCCGCAACACCTGAGCCGCATCGGGCGGCAGCCCCACAATCCTTGCGTCGCGGCCGGCACCAAGCACCTCCGCGAGCAAGTTCTTCTTGAGGGCAATCCATCCGCCTGGCGTTTCGTAACTGACCAGGAAATGCCCCTCCTGCCGATCGCGCAGCAGTTGCTCCCCGTCATAAGGCTCAGCCTTCTGCGCCGCCACGATGTGCCTGTCCGAAGAGCCGAAATACCGGGCCGGCACTTCCGGAATCGCCGAGGAGTTCGAATCAGCCTCCGGATCGTCCCCCGACACGATATACAAGCGCCCGGTGTTTGAACGGTCGGACGGCCTCAGCTGGCTCTCGATGCGGCCGTAAATGTCTTCGGCGAACTGTTGCGGGTAGTCGTATAACCGTCGTACTTCGCTGTCGATGTGGGGCAATTTCCGCCAGCCGTTTACCCAAGCGAGCTTGGCCGCGCTGGTGTTCCCATCGTCAAAAACATCTTCAAATACATCTTCCAGGCTGAATCGCGTCTCTGCATCGCGCTGCAAGGTCTTGAGCGCCATGTGCTCGATTAAATTGGATGGCAACCCGAACATAATTCCGTACGGAGAACAGCCGCCCTCAACCGGCTTGAAACGCGGAAAATCGTCACGCAACCACTGGATCAACCGGTCAATCAGTCGACCATACTCTTTTAGCAATTGCACATGGCGCTGTCCCAGGAGCGAATAAACGGCATGGCTTTCACTAGCTCCCTCTTTTGCCTCCTCGGCGATGAAAACATGCTCGATCATGCTGTAAGCGCTCAGCATGTCCACGC
>CAVRZH010000122.1:0-9092 GCA_963725455.1 Bryobacterales bacterium | reverse complement strand
CATGGGGTTTTGCGAGATGCGCCCGCTCATATCGCGCACGCAGTTGATACAGGTAGGGGCATGGCGGATGGGAGGCAGAGGCAATTTGGGGCTGGTAACGATTTGAGCGTTCAGGATGGCACAGAACAGCACGGCCAGCGTTCCGATCCGGGACGGGAAGAGTTCTCTCGAAGGCATCGGCTAGGATAGTGCACGTTGGCTTCCGTCCGCCTCAGTTTCGCTGTAATCTAGCGAGAGGAGGCGTCATTCGAATTCGCCGCCTTTTCGACTACCTTCCCACTTTTATCCTGGCCGCGGCGCTTATCCTGGCCGCGGCGCTGCCGAGTCTGTCAGCGGCCGATTATGAGTGCCCTGTCACCACCCCGCCGAATCCGCCCTTCGTCGCTCCAGTTCCTTATCCGCCAAATGCGTCTCCAGGCAGGTTCTGGTGGGGAACGAACGAGTTGTGGACGGAGCGACCGGCCGACGGTGTGGAACGCGCGCTGCCTTTTAGCCGGGAGGAGGGTTACTCCAACAAACTGCCGCTATGGGAACAGGGCTACGACGGGACGAAAGAACCACAGCCCGACATCATTGTCGTGGTCAAACGTCTGGATCGAATGGCGCCACTCAAGAGCTCGCGCGGGGGAACAAACGCCTTCGTCGATGGTACGTGGACGATGCTCACCGGGGTAACTTACCCAACGGCGGGATGCTGGGAAGTTACCGCCGCTCACGCCGGCCGCATGCTGAGTTTCGTTGTCTCCGTACAACCCTAGAGCTGGCCAAAGGGAGACTGGCCAAAGCGGCGGTCGCGGTTCCGGCGGGGGGATGTACTAAGCTGGTAGAGTATTTCCCGCCGCGCCCCGTGGAGCGATCCCGGACCAGCTGTTCGTCCCAAATTTCTTGGCCGGAGCCGAACACCATGCCTGCTGCAGCCGCTGCCGCCGTTCGATCGTCCAGTAATCGCAATGCGGAACTGATCCGGTATATCAACTTGAAGCTTGCGGCGCTGGGGCAGCCCACCAGCCGGAGCACGGCGGATCCGGAGTTTCTCGAAATCGCGGGGCCGCTGCTCCGCAACTACCATCAGAAGGACCAGTTACTCGGCAACCGGCTGTGCCCGGCGGACACGCGCGTGCAGGCATTCCTCGACAGCTACTTCGGGGATGTCCGTTTGGAGCGGCTTCCTGTCGCGAGCTTCGTTCTGGATCGCGAAGGCATGGCGCGCATCATGTCGCTGCCCGCCAGCGGCGATGTCTTCTCCTCCCCCTGTCTGAAGTCTTATCGCGTGGCGCAAGGGGTGTTGCACAATCCGAAAAGCGACAAGCGCACCACGCAAGGTTTGTTTCATATCGCCGAGGGCGGATTGCCGGTTCCGGCAGACAAAGTCGCGGTTCCGAAAGAGGCTTTCGCCGCGCTATGGGCCGCGGCGCTGCATCCGCCGGACAGCCTGATGGTGCTGCCGTTCACCGCCGACCAGGAGGAACAGGTGCGCTGCTTCGTGTCGCTGCTGCTGCGTCCGCTGGTATGTCCGGCCGCCGGGCGCGATCCCGAAAAAACGATGGAGATCCGCTTCATCGCGCCAGGTAGCCTGGTGAGCAATCTGGATTTCGTCGAGAGCATTTTCGGCAATGGCGGCGATCCGTATCTTCCCGAGAACGACGCCGCGCTGGATGCATCGCACTGGACCGGACATTCGGGATGCGTGGTGCTGGCGCCGCATTTAGTCGGGATCAAGAAGAAGGATCTGGGGCTGCCGCACGTCAGTGACGCGTCTGACCGGCAGCGCCGCGATGGGATGTGCTGGGAGCAAGAAGACGAGCCGTATAACGCCGGCTCGGCCTTTAAGATCACCTGCCGGGACCAGCGCGGTGTGATGGTGACCATACTTGCCGACAATTATTACGGCTATTGCAAGAAAGAAGTGAAGACGCAGATCAGTTTCGCTGCGAATTTATTCGGAATGTGCGAGGAGGAGCACGCGGGCGGAGCGATTGCCTTCGCAACTTATGTGCTGGGCCAGGAATTTTATGCGGGTCGAACGGTCAGCTTGCGGAAAGCGAATTATTCCGATGCAATCCGGCTGCTAGGTGACATGGTGGAGTCCCGGCCAGAAGGATATGCCATCGATAAGCGCTTCTCAAATATCTATTACGTTCCCGAAGATTCAGTGTTTCACGTTCTGGACGGGACCATTGCGTGGCGGGATGGGGATCGCGCGAAGCATCTGACGCTGCGCAAGGACGCGACGTATTTTCTTCCCAACGGATTTCGGATTCGATTGGAGAAGCAGAGCGGCGGCACCGCTTGGCGATTGGTGGGCGCGCGGCCGCGCGGAACGCTGTGTCATAAGCCCTGCACGGTGTCGGGCGGAGGCAAGTCCGAAATATCGAAATCCATAGGGAACGCGCTGCTGAAAGGGCCGGTCTTCGTTCGGGATTACCACCGCGACATGGATGAGGTGGCAGAGATCTTCGCGCGCGACTTTTCCGCCATTTATCGGCGCCGGATTCCGGACGCGAGAACGCGCCGGCCCATCCTGAGCCCGGAACGCACCCTCGGCTCGGTGATTCAGTTGATGACGCCGTCACCCGAATACACCCACGAACATAATGCCTGGGCGCGCGAGGTGCCGCAAATCATCAAGCAGCTTCTATTCACGGTGAAACGATATTATCAGCCGGAA
This sequence comes from Bryobacterales bacterium, assembly GCA_963725455.1. Classification (GTDB taxonomy): domain Bacteria; phylum Acidobacteriota; class Terriglobia; order Bryobacterales; family Bryobacteraceae; genus Palsa-89. Next base: position 6,424 of record CAVRZH010000122.1, on the reverse strand, counting down.
TGGGGCGAAAACTGGCGCGAGCATTTCACGGTGGATCGCGTCAACGGGTTTCTGGGGCACGAGCTGAAGTTCGAGAACCAGCTGCTGCTGAGCAGTTATCTGCGCGTGGGTTTCGATCCGGACGGGTCCTGGCGCATTTACAAACTGCGGCCGGATTTTCATCCCGCGGACAAGGTGGCGGTGGAAGACGACATCACGGCGTCCGTAGTGCTGTCGCGCGAAGCATTGAACGATCTGGATCCTGAATATCCGAATCCCAGCGTGAAGCTGGTAGTGAACTGCGAACGGCGGCTGTTCCAAAGGCCGGATGACGCCATTCGCCCGGGATTTGACCGGCAGGCCGAAGCCGACATCGCCGGCCTGGGCAATTTCTTTTCGAACTACGAACCGTTCGATGCCGGGCGAGCGCGCGGCCTGGTGGATCACGTGGCGGAGTTCGATCGTTTTACCGAACCGATGAAGCGACGCTTCGAGAGCTTCCTTGAGAGTCCGCGGACTGATTACGTGGTGTCCTCCGCGCATCCGCGCATGGTGAACGGAACGCCGTCCACCAATCCGCGCTATCTGCAGGCGCGGCCCGATCTCGAGAATCCGCGCGATGCTTATTTAGCGGAGATAGCGGCGCGTCTGGCGCGTGAGATTCCGTCGGATCGCCCGGTGTATCAGCCGGTGAACGCAGTGCTGGCCGGACGGCGAAACAGCCCCGCGGATCCGAAAGCCGGCACGCCGCCGCTGGCGGTCTATGGGCCGGTGCATTATCAGGAGCTGCCCGAATTATTCATGGATTTTGTGGCCAGCTTGACCGGAAAATCGCCCGCGACCACCGGGTTCGGAAGTGAGGGCGCGCTCACTAAAGGACCGTTCAACGCGCTGTGGCCGGTGGTGGATTTGAATAACGCGCTGGTGTCGGCGATTGTGACGGGCTACGCGGGATTTACGACATCGGCGGGCTACGTAGGTCCGAACTTTCGCGTGGATCACGACGTCAGCCTGCTGGTTCCCGAGATGTGGTGCCGCATGCGCGTACACGAGCGCGATCCCCAGTTTCTGAAGGCGCAGGGTTATCTGGAACAAGTCTGCGACTTTGGTTTGGGCGGCCGTACAGTGCTGGCCAGCCGTTTGGGCTACCGCATCACGGAGCTTTTTGTGGACCACTTTCTGGGCCGCATCTTTGAGACGCCGGACGCCGTGTTTCCCGATCAAATGCTGCGCCCGGAGAAGCAGGATCTGGCGCAGTTCGCTGCGGGCGTGGACGCGATTGTGCAAACGCAGACGCGGGTGGCGCTGCAGTATTTTGAGGATGGCAGCGTGGATGCCGCGTGCCCGCCGCTCAAGGCATTGCTGCACATCATGGCGCACGGATCGTATGAGGGGAGGGGTGTGGACGCCCCGGAAATTCGCGACCTGTTTACGCGCGAGGCGATGCTTCAGAGCGACTGGTATCGCGAGCGCTTGTCGACCAAGCAGAAGCGGGACACCGCGTTATGGAGCCGGCACGTGATAGCGCTCGAGAACGCGGGTTTTGCCGATCGCCTGGAAGAAGCGCGCCGCCAGCTCGCGCGCGTCACTGCGCCGGCGTACTTGCAGGAACTGGAAGGGACGATCGGGGCTGATCCGTTTCACTTGCAGATGCAATTAGCAGGTGAATAAAGTGCAGCTTGGCGACGGCCGGGCGCGGGAGCACGAAGGGATAAAGATCGGGCTGCCCCATGCTGCGGGACAGCTCATTGAGCACCGCCGAGAGTTCGATCCATCCGTTGAGGAACAAGAGGAACTGCTTCGCGCCGGGATGGTTGGGCCGAAAGAGCGCGTCGCGGTTGAAGGGCTCGATTTCCATTTCCAGGCTGCGCGTATCCAGGCCGAAGCTGAGCGCGGTGTCGAGGGTGTCCAGCATGTGCAGGTAGTGCGCCCAGGTCTCCGCCCAATCTTCCCAGGGATGAACGCTCGCGTAGGCGCTGACGTACTGCTGCTCCCAGCCCATGGGCGGGCCTTGCTGGTAGTTGCGTTGAAGCGCCGCGGCGTAATCCTGCTGTTCGTCGCCAAAGAGCTTTCGAAAATCATCCAGCCAGGGCGAGGCTGCGATCAGGCGATCCCAATAATAATGTCCCACTTCGTGCCGCAGGTGGCCGAGCAGAGTGCGGTAGGGCTCGTGCATTTCCTCGCGGATGCGCTCGCGCGCGGGGTTGTCGGCTTCTTCAATATTGACGGTGATGATTCCATCGGCATGGCCTGTCAACACGCGCGGGCCTTCGGCGGGCGAGCGTAGAAAATCGAATGCCAGGCCGCGCGCAGTATCCTGATCGACGCGCGATTGGACGGGAAGTTGGAGCGCGACGAGCGAGGAAACCAACCGGCGTTTGGCTCCTTCCAGGCGGCCCCACAGGACGCCGTTCTCCGGTGTGGCGAGATCGGGGATGGTGCGGTTGAGCCGGCACGCGATGCACACCAAGCGGGGATTGCCTTCCTGTTCCGCTTCCGAGACCAGCCAGTTGCAGGCGGCCGGTGAATCGAGATTGACGCAACGGCGATATGTTGCGGGGCTGGCGTTCTCGACTGCAAGCTGCCATGTGTCTGGCTCCGGTCCGGGGGCCAACGGGTAGACCTGTCGCAAATATGGTTCATAGCCGAGAGGTGTTTGACAGGCCAGGCAGACGCTGTTGCGGAAGAAGACCGGTCTCCCACAACGGCAAGAGTAAGCCCGTCCGGCCGACACGGGCTTGCGGCGTCTGGGCGCGGCGATTTTGTCGAACAGGGAACGATTAGAGTTAGTCAACGCTGGTTAGATGCGTGCGGGTGTAATTTGGTGTCCCGAAGGCAACTCGATTCAAGCTTCCCTGGTGCGGGACGATAAGACACCAGGAGGAACCCGTAAGGACCGCCGTGACTTCAACTGCAATGAAAACGTTCGAATCAACGCCATCCGCGCTTGCCGACCAGCGTGCCGGAAAGTATCTGGCGTTTCGGCTGGGGAAAGAAGATTTTGCCATCCAGGTATTGAAAGTCCGTGAAATCGTGGGAATTCAGGACATCACGGCCGTCCCGCAGATGCCTGGCTACGTGAAAGGCGTCATCAATCTGCGCGGCAAAGTGATCCCGGTGGTGGATTTGCGGTTGAAGTTTGGGCTGCCCGAAAAAGAGTACACGCAGCGGACCTGCATCATCGTGGTGCAAGTGCAGGGCGGGGGCGTAGCGATTCAGAGTGGTGTGATTGTGGACGAAGTTTCCGAGGTTTTGAATCTGGCGGCGGCTGAGATTGAAGACACGCCGGACTTTGGCGAGGACGTCGCGACGCCGTATTTGCTGGGGATGGCGAAGGCCAAGGACAGTGTGAAAATGCTGTTGGACATTGACCAGGTGCTGGCCACCAGCGAAACGATGTCGCTGGCTGGGTTGGTCAACTAGTCAGCCGGTGCATTCATCAGTCAGAGGCTGGCGGGGAGGCTTGCATTGACACCACCGGAGACACATCCACCGATACGCTGATCACTTGCTCGCCGCCGCCCAGCGCAACGCCTCTCACCGGCGTGACGTCGGAATAATCGCGGCCCCACGCCACGGTGAAATGCTCGCCCCGCGGCATCACGTCGTTGGTGGGATCGAAATCCTGCCAGCCAAATACCGGGCACCACACCGATACCCAGGCGTGCGAGGCCTCTTCGCCCGCGAAATCGGCGCCCGTGCGGAGATAACCGCTCACGTAGCGCGCGGGCAGCTGCAGCGATCGCAGACATGCGATCATCACGTGCGCGAAATCCTGGCAAACGCCGCGCCGCGAAGCCAGCACTTCATCCACGGGGGTTCCGATGGTGGTGGCGCGTTTATCGTAGTGGAACTCGGTGTAGATGCGATGCGAAAGATCTTGCACCGCGCTCAACAGCGGACGGCCGGCGGCGAAAGAGGCGGCGGCGTATTGCGCAAACGACGTGCCTACCTTGATAGAGGGCGATTCGAAAACAAACTGCCCGGCCTCAAACGTTTCAGGCGTGTCGCGTTCCGCCACCTCCTCCCGCACCTGCTCCCAGGCAGGCGAAAGATCCAAGGATGGAGGCGCGGAGGTTTCCAGATCGGCCAGGCAGCGTGAGGTGATAACCAGCTCGCGGTGCGGTTCGGCGATGGAGAAGAAGGTAACTTCGTTGCCAAAGTAATCCTGGCGCGAGAGCAGGGAATCGGGCGTGGGAATAACGTCGAGTGCAAATTCCAGGATGGTCTGGTTCGGGCGCGGGCGTGGTCGCAAATGCACTTCGGTATGGCACATGGAAACCGGGCCGGAGTACCAGTAGCGCGTGACGTGGGTGGCCAATACTTTCATAATTAGAGGCGGCGGGATTGCGCTGCATGGCTGAAGTAGGCGCGGGTCAAGGTTTCCGATAGCTGGGTTAAGTCCGCGAACAGCTTGCCGAGCAGATCTTCGCGAGCCTCAGCCGCCGCTCGCTCTCCGGAGCGGGCCATTTCCCGGACGTCGATGAGTTGCACGGTGTTCAGCAGTGAGATGGCCAGGCGTTCTTCGGCGGGGCGGCGGGTAAACGTCTTGCTGCCGGGAAGTTCGGCAATGTGCTCACGCAGCCGCGCCAGCTGAAACGCGATGGATCGCGGGTTGGCTTCGTCTACTAACAGCAGATCGAGCACCAGGTCCACTTGCACCGAAGTGAGGTAGCGCGAGCGATACGTGATGGAACTGTCAGCCATCTCGAGAATGGCTTCCAGCACGCCCACGCCGCCGTAGGCCTCCTTGGGCAAACCATTGCGCAGCAGCTCCACCATCTGGATGGCTCGCTCCAGGCGCCGTCCGATGTCCAAGAAGCGCCAGCCATCGCCGCGCGTCATGCTTTCCATCACCAGGCCGCCGAACGCGGAGAGGGTGATGATGGCGTGGTTCAAACGATCCTGCGCGGCACTGACTCGAAATTCTTCCGATGGCGGCTGCGCGGAGAATTGCTGATCCAGCTGATTCAAGATGAGCCAGGCGTCCACCGAAATGCGATCCCGCAGCAGCCAGGCGACGCGGCGCACTTGATGAATGTTAGCCACCAGGCCGTTGGAAGCGGCCGGGTCATAAACCATGGAGAGGACTTCTTGTTCCGCCGCGGCCGGCTTCTCGCCTTCGATGTAGCCCAAGGCGGCCAGGATTTCGAAGCCCGCCTTCAAACCGGAAGCGCGGGTGGCGTCTTCTTCCTGGAAGAAACGCGAAAGAACGGCACGCGTGATGCGCACGGCGGCTTCCACGCGCTCGGTGTAGCGGCCCAGCCAGAAGAGATTGTCGGCGATGCGGCTGGAAAGATCAAAAGTGGCGCGGCTGACATCCAGGGGATGCGTGGCAGGGCGCAGCAGCGTGAACGGAGGAGCGGGACCATCGCCCAGCACCCAGGTGTCCTTGCTGCCGCCGCCGCGCTGGATGGAGACCACCATGCTGTCGAGCGATGTGGAGACGCGCGTCAACCCCCCGGGCATAACAGCGTAGCTTCCGCCGGACGCCACCGCATACACGCGCACCACCATGTGGCGCGGATGCATGGGTCCGTCTTCCCACACTGGAACGGTGGAAAGCGCGACACGTTCTTGCGCGACATAACGGTCTGGCTCCGCGCGCACGCGATCGAGCAGGGTCTCGCGTTCCTTAGCGCTCAAAGCCGCGCCGAAGATGGGGTCGCCGCGGGTGCCGGGGAAGGTGGGCTTGACCACCAGGTCGCCTAAATGATCGAGCACGTATTCGAGCGGCTCCGGCTGGCCGCACCACCAGGTGGCGACGGTTGGGATCTTGAGATCTTCGTTGAGCAGAAGGCGGCTCAGCCCCGGAAGGAACGCGGCGTAAGCGGGAGACTCGGCCAGGCCCGATCCAAGCGCGTTGGCGATGGCGACGTTGCCTGAGCGCACGGCTTGCACCAGCGCGGGCACGCCCAGCATGGAATCGCCGCGCAGTTCGAGCGGGTCGCAAAACTGGTCGTCCTGGCGGCGCACGATGACGTCCACGGGAAGCAGGCCGCCCAGCGTCTTTAAGAACACGCGATTGTCGCGCACGGTGAGATCGCCGCCTTCTACCAGCGTGTAGCCAAGGTAGCGGGCCAGAAAGGCGTGCTCGAAATACGTTTCGTTGTAGGGGCCGGGCGTCAGCAGCACGATGCGCGGATTTTCGCGATTGGCCGGGACCATGCGCTGCAGGGCTTCGCGATAGGTCTGGAAGAAAGTCGCCAAACGCCGAATGTGAGACGCGCGAAACACGTCGGGCAGCACGCGCGTGGTAACCAGCCGATTCTCGAGCGCGTATCCCGCGCCGGAGGGAGCTTGCGTGCGATCGGCCAGCACCCACCATTGCCCGTCCGGCGAGCGCGCCAGGTCGGCGGCGTACATGTGCAGGAACACGCCACCCGGAGGCTCGATGCCCCAGCAGGGGCGCAAAAACGCGGGGTTGGGGAACACCAGTTCGGCC
>CAVRZH010000121.1:0-16964 GCA_963725455.1 Bryobacterales bacterium | reverse complement strand
AGACCAAGGGACGGAAGCGCGAAGTTATCCAAACCGAGCAACTCCCCGCCGCGGCCCGGTCCGGTGAAAGCGGCATCGTACGGGAAACGGTGCATGAAGTTAACGTAAAACCCATGCTCGTCCACGGCGCGGCCGGTTGGCAGGCTGAAGAGCACGTCGTCGCCCGGTTCATAGATCTTCGGAGTTCCCTCCGTTTGCGCTGGCCCGTTCGAAGAGCTGACGCCACCCGCGACCGTGCCCGAAAAGGAGCGGATGTATGCGGTCAGACTATCGATCTGCGAATCGCTTAGCTTGCTGGACCAGGCCGGCATCCGCCCGCCGTCCTGGCCGTCGCGAATGGCCTTCGCGATGTCTTGGACACTGAGACTGCGCTGCAGGGCGGGGTTGCTGAAGTCCGGCGTGTGAACCGCGGCCAGGCCTTTTCCGTTGCTTCCATGACAGGACGCGCAGTTCTGCTGGAACAGGGCGCCGGCATCCTCCCCTTTCACCGGGCCAATTTCTTGGACCGTCATCGCGGCCGTGTCCACCATGTACCGTTTTCCGTTGCGCTCCAGAATTACAGTGGAGTCCGTCGCGTCGGCAAAGGCACCTGTGCATGTTAGCGTTAATAAGAGAAGGCCGTAAATATATTTCCGATAATAAGTCATAAAGCGAGTTAAAGGGCTAGCGTACGGCGCCGCTATTTACCAGGCGTTCCTGCCAAACAACAAATCAGGAAGCGTTAGCGCCATTATCCGGAAATATAGGCCCATCGAGAAACGGCGGACTAAGAAGAGATCGAAGCGCCTTCGCTGACGGTAGGTCAACCGGCTGCGTCCACGAACCTGCCACAGGCCGGTGAGTCCTGGTTTGACCGACAACACTTCCTGCGCGTCCGAATCGTAGTATTCGTTCAACTCAAATCGTGTGATCGGCCTGGGTCCGACCACCGACATGCGGCCGATGGCAACCAGGGCCAATTGGGGAAGTTCATCGATGGAATGCCTGCGGCAAAACGCCGCAAAAGCGCTGGTGATCCGAGGATCAGGCCCTTGCTTGAGAGCCGGGCGATTGTCCGCTATCTTTTCGACTAGGAAGTTCGTTTTACCAGCGGGCGCTACGCCGGGCCACATGGTACGGAACTTGTAAACCCAGATCGGTTTTCCATGACGGCCGACCCGCAGGTGAGCCACCAGAGGCGAGTTGCCCGATATTGTACGGATGGCAAGCGCGAGCGCCACCAAGAAGGGCGACAAACAAATCAAGCACACCGTTGCGGCCACGGGTTCCAACGTATACAAAACGTTCCGAGCGAGCGGAACCGCGCGAGTATAGTATGGCTGGCTGGTGTCGCGCAGGGTTCCGAAAGCGGTGGCTTGCATGAGCCCATTATCCGTCGCAGTACCGGCTATTACTGCCTCTATTTCGTAAAAGCGTTGTAAAAAGAGGGCGACACGATTACCGTAGATCGCCAAGATGCGAAAAGTAACCGTGTGCGCCCGGGGAAGAAAAGGCTTGGCGCGCTAATCGCTCCAATTGCGCGACCGCCTCGCCGAGGTCTGAATATTGCATTTTCCACAAGCTGGCGCCCAACAAGCGTTGATGGCAGCGCCGCTGCGCGGCTTGTACTTCGCGCGTACCGAGGACGGCATATTGCGCCCAATACTCTTGCGCACGAGATTCCGGGTAGGGATGAACGGAGGCCGAGCCGGAAGGCTTCCGGTCTAGGAACACTACGTGATCCACAACGCAGCCAGGGGCAGTCAGGATTCCCAAGTCGCGCGTGCAAACTTCGATGGCCATCTTCCCGTTGGGCCGGACCGTGGGAGGATGATCGGCCAGTTCAGGGAAAAGGCGCGGAGCGTCCGGCCGGAGGCGAATACCATGGGGGTTTCCAATCGCGTAGCGGTCGTCTCGTTCACGCACCAGAAAAGATCCGTCGTCGCTGATGTAGGTCCAGCCGGCCCGGGCGCAAGCATAGGACAAGGTGCTTTTGCCAGCCAGAGAATCGCCACACAACAAAACACCGGTCCTATTCCGCGCCACCAAAGCACCATGCAAAGGCGTGAAAGCTCTCTGTTGTACCAACGTGGCCCCCCCGGCAGCTAAAAAGTGATAACGCAACCAGGGCCGATCCGTCGCCGTATTTTGCGTGACCCATCCAAACGCAAAGCCGTGGTCGAAATCGCACGTCATAAAGTTCTCCGGACCGGCAATGATCGACATCAAGTGTTCTCTGGCGCGGATGGCAGGCGCCTGAGCGGGAGAATCTGAATTTGTTTCGGCCACTCCTAGACAAACGCGCACCGGGTGCTGGCTGAACATTCGCTCAAATCCGCCCCAACTTTCCTCAGCGGCCTGCAGCACGTCGTGTGAATTGGTTTCCAGGACGAGCGGATACCCAAGTGGAAAAAACGTTCGGCATAAGGGCAAGTGAAACGCGCCGAGTACTGGATCAGCAGCGGTCTGGACGCGGCGCAAATCTTCAGGCATAACGTGCACTTGCTTGTCAGGGTAAGGGATGAAGCGGCGAATGCCAAGCGGCGAAAGCACGAAAACCCCGGATTTTACAAGAAAAGTACAAGCTCAAAACAAGCACTGGCGCGGCGCGCGACATACTGCCCTAGAGGGGCTTCGGGAATGCGCTGTGCCATCGTCCATTACTGGCTGTTGAACATGCGTGGGGGCGAGAAAGTTGTGGAAGCACTCTGCCGTTTGCTGCCCGATGCCGATGTCTTCACCCTCTTTTATGATCCTGAGCGCGTATCGGAAACAATTCGTCACCGCCACGTTCGGACTTCGTTTCTGCAGCCATTTAGAAAAGCCTATCGATCGCTACTGCCCCTGATGCCGATGGCGCTTGAGAGCTTCGATTTGCGCGAGTACGATTTGATCGTCAGCAGCGAATCAGGCCCGGCGAAGGGCGTAGTCAGTTCGTCCAACGCGCGGCACGTGTGCTACTGTCACACTCCGATGCGATATCTCTGGGACATGTATCCGGCCTACCGCAACGAATGGACCCGTTCGCATTGGAAACGGGCCCTGATCACTCCGTTCGCCAATTACCTCCGGCTGTGGGACTATGCCTCCGCGGCCCGTGTGGATGAGTTCGTCGCGAATAGCGAAAACGTGCAGCGGCGGATTTGGAAGACCTACCGGCGCGAGGCGCGCGTGGTGCGTCCGCCCGTTGCGGTGGAGAGATTCTATTGGAAACCGCCCGAGGATTACTATTTGATTGTTTCCGAACTGGTGCCCTATAAGCGCGTGGATGCTGCGGTACGGGCGTTCAATCGAAATGGGCGCCGGCTCCGGATAGTGGGCGATGGCCCGGAGTACAAAGCGCTGAGACGCACCGCTGCCCCGAATGTCGAATTCTGCGGACGCGTGCCAGACGAAGAATTGCGAGAGCTCTACGCCCGCTGCCGCGCATTCCTTATGCCAGGGGAAGAGGATTTTGGCATCACGGCCGTGGAGGCCCTTGCGAGTGGGAAGCCGGTGATTGCGCTAGCGAAAGGCGGCGCTCTTGAAATTGTGCCTGAATTTGGAGGCGCACTCTACCGCGAAGCCGACGGTCTGCTTCAGGCCATCGAGCACTGGGATGAATTGGAGTCTGCGCTTGACCCTTTCGCATTGCAGGACTACGCGGCTCAGTTCTCAGAGGCCGAGTTCAGGAGACAAATGAACCCAATTCTGTTTGAAACGAATCTGTACGAACGTGAGCAGCGCCACCCATCTCTGTCGGGATGGGTCGCCTCCTGACCTTCCCGCTCGCTCTCGAGTGATTGCCACAATCCATTCCCGAAGCATTCCTGATCGTGTAAACTTAGCTGAATCGCCACGCCGCGCGTTCTGCCGAATTCTATTTCTAATCCATGAGGTATTTCGTGAGGCTCACACACTCCGTTGGCGCTCTGAATTTGCTTGCAGCTTTGCTGGGCACGCTCTTGTTCGTCGAACTGCTGCCTGCACAGACGGCGCCTTCCAAGTACCCCGCGTTGCCCAGTGAGACGCCGGGCAAGTTTACTCCCGTAACCGGCAGCTTCGACTACATCCGCCGTGATGTGATGATTCCCATGCGGGACGGAGTGAAGCTGCACACCGTTATTCTTGTGCCGAAAGGCGCGAAGAACGCGCCGATCCTGCTCACTCGCACTCCTTACAACGCAACCGAACTCACCAGTCATGCGCAGAGCGCTCATCTTGGTCCGATATTGAACGGCTACGACAATGCCACCGAGGTGATTGTCGAGGGTGGATACATTCGAGTGGTTCAAGATGTTCGCGGCAAGTACGGCTCGGAAGGCGATTACGTGATGAACCGGCCCATCCACGGGCCGGGAAATCCTACGCCCGTGGATCATGCCACTGACACTTACGACACGATTGACTGGCTGGTGAAAAACATTCCGGAGACTAACGGAAAGGTGGGAATCCTGGGAATTTCCTACGATGGATTTTTGCCCTTGATGGCGCTGGTGAATCCCCACCCGGCGTTAAAAGTTGCCGTGCCTATGAACCCCATGGTGGATGGATGGCGGGGTGACGATTGGTTCCACAACGGCGCCTTTCGCGAGCAGAACGAGCCCTACATCTATGAACAGGAGGCAACACGCAGTTCAGAGGCGAAGTGGTGGACGAACCATTTTGACGACTACGATCTCTACATGGAGGCGGGGTCCGCGGGCGAGCTTGGGCGCCGTCATGGCCTGGACCAAGTCGGCTTCTGGAACAAGCTAGTGGAGCATCCGGCATACGACGATTTCTGGAGCGATCAGGCCGTGGATAAAGTGCTGGCGGCCCAACCACTGAAGGTGCCGGTCATGCTAGTGGCCAGCCTGTGGGATCAGGAGGACATCTACGGCGCTATCGCTGTTTATAAGGCGATTAAACCGAAGGATACGGAGAACGACAAGGTCTTCCTGGTAATGGGGCCTTGGTATCACGGCCAGGAGATCGGCGACGGCAGCACGCTCGGCGCCCTGAAGTTCGGCAGTGATACGGGTCTTTACTTCCGGCGGGAAATCCTGCGCCCGTTTCTGGATCATTACCTCAAGGATGGCGATCCGAAAGCTGACATAGCGCCGGTAATGGCGTTTGAGACTGGCACGAATAAATGGGAGCGCCTGCCGTCTTGGCCGGCCGGTTGCGCGAACGGTTGCACCGTGAAGCCAACCCCGCTCTATCTCCAAGCAGATCTCAAACTGAGCTTCGTCCCGCCGACGCCCGGTGGCGCAGCCTTCGAAGAATATTCCTCCGATCCCGCGAAGCCGGTGCCATTCCGCGCCCGGCCCATCCATCCCACGGGTTACGACGATGGATCTTGGTCACGATGGCTGGTGGATGATCAACGTGAGGCTTCGGGCCGCCCCGATGTCCTGGCGTTCGAGTCCGATGTTTTGAACGCTCCGATGAAGATCAGCGGGCAACCGGTTGCCAATCTTGTCGCCTCCACTAGCGGAACAGATTCCGATTGGGTGGTGAAGGTGATCGACGTCTATCCGGACGAGGTGGCGGGTCAGCGGGATCTGGGTGGCTATCAACTCATGGTTTCGGCCGACATTTTCCGCGGCCGCTATCGCGAGAGTTTCGGAATAGCGAAGCCAATTGAGGCCAACAAGCCCTTGCTCTACCGCTTTGAGTTGCCCACCGCGAACCACGTTTTCCTGCCGGGCCACAGAATCATGGTGCAGATCCAATCGAGCTGGTTCCCGTTGTATGATCGCAATCCGCAGACTTTCGTCCCCAACATATTTTGGGCCAAGCCGGGCGATTACAAGAAGGCCGAGCAGCGCATCTATCACACGCCAGAACAGGAAACCTTCATAGAACTGCCACTCGTCTCCATGCCCTGAGCCAGGTGGCTCCTATTTTTCGACTACGAAATTGCCTACGTACAGTGCGTCCACGCCAGAAGAATAGAAACTGCGCACCGCATCGCGTGGGGTACATACCAGCGGATCGCCGAAGAGATTGAAGCTGGTGTTGTACAGGACGGGAAGCCCGGTGGCCTTGCCCGCGGCGTTCAGCAGTTTGTGGAACAACGGATTATCCTGCTGCCGGACCAGGTGCACGCGAACCGCGTCTTCATCCAGCACCGCCGCACCGAAAGTTTTGCGATATGGCGCGCGCACGCGTCCCACGGTTGCCAGGTAGCGCGCATTGGGACCCGCCTCAAAATACTCCGACGCCATCTCCTCTGGCACCGACGCCGCGAATTTGCGGAAAGACTCGCGATGCTTGATGTAGATGTTTAGGTTCTCGGTGGAATAAGGGTTCAGCGGCGAAGCCAGGATGCTGCGGTTGCCAAGCGCGCGAGGTCCGAACTCCATACGGCCCTGCATCCACGCGATGATCTTTTCACCGTTCAAGTCGCGAACGGCGCGATCCAGCACTTCTTCCACGGTCATCAGATAGTGAAACCGGAGCTTGCAGTTCTCCAACACTTTCTTTACTTCTTCGGCCGCGTAGCTGGGGCCCAGGCAAAGATCGTTCAACAGTGCGCGTTTCTTCTGGCCGAAAACATTGTTCCATGCGTAAAACACCGCGCCCAGTGCTGTCCCCGCGTTGCCGGCAGCCGGCTGTACGAACACTGTTTTCGATTCTTCAAGTGCGCTGATCAGCAGGGCGTTCATACCAAGCCCACCCGCCACGCACAGATTCTCCGCGGGGCCCGCCATGCGCAGCACCACCTTTTCGACGGCGTGCTGCAGACCAGCAGCCAATGGCGCCCGCAAGGCTTCTGGAATCTCCGCGCCATCGTCAATTCCGAGGCGCGCATAGAATTTCTCGCTGAAACCGCCCTGGCTCAAACGATCCGAATCAAAGAAGTTCCGGTTGATGCAGGGCCAGTCGCTCTGGCCCAGCAACTCCTCGAATAACGGTAAAAACCGCTCGCCGGAATCGCCCGTGGAAAGCCACTGCACTTTGTGCTCATCGGCGCCCGCGTTGAATCCCAGCAACTCAGTCACACGGCTGTACAAATCGCCGAGCGAATCCGGATAGTACAGATCCTTTTCTAAATGCAGTTGGTTTGCCGAAGCATGCCAGCGCGCGGCAGAACGGAAATCGCCATCGCGATCGAGCGTCAATACCGTAGCCTCATCGAAGGGCGACGGATAATACGCCGATGCCGCATGCGCGGCGTGATGCTCCACCATCAGCGTCTGCGCGTTGGGAAACTGCGCGCGCAAGGTGAGATGAAGCTGTTGCCCGAATGGGCGCACCAGGGCCACGGTGTTTACGTCCGCGGGCGTGAGCTTGGCCACTTCCAGCGCACTCGTAATGGCGGCTTGCGGCAAATCCTCCGCCGTAGACTGGCGAGCCACTTTACGCTCCTCCACAGCCGCCAACAGTTCGCCATCTTTCAGCACCGCGCACGCGGCGTCTGTGTTCAGGCCGCCCAGTCCAAGAATGATCATTTAGTGTTTTTGGGGGACTTGGTCTCAGATTTCTTTTCGATTTTGGCCCACGTGTCGCGCAATGCTACGGTGCGATTGAACACCAGTGTTTCGGGCGTAGTGTCGGGATCCACCGAGAAGTAGCCCAGGCGTTCGAACTGATAGCCAGAGCCTGGCTTTGCTCCGCGCAAACTTGGCTCCAGCTTCGCTCCACTCACTACCTCCAGCGACTGCGGATTCAGATTCGCGGTGAAATCCTGCCCCTCTTCCACTTGGTTTGGATCTTCACGCGTGAATAACGTTTCGTACAAACGAACCTCGGCATCAATAGCATGCTCAGCCGAGACCCAATGGATGGTCGATTTCACTTTTCGGCCATCGGGCGCGTTGCCTCCGCGCGTCGCCGGATCGTAGGTACAGTGAACCTCGGTCACCTGGCCTGCGGCATCTTTCACCAAGCTCTGGCACGTGACAAAGTAGCCGTAGCGCAGCCGTACTTCGCGCCCTGGCGCCAGCCGGAAATACTGCTTCGGCGGATCCTCACGAAAATCGTCCTGCTCGATGTACAGCACGCGCGCAAATGGCACCGAGCGGCTGCCCATCTCCGCATCCTCGGGATTGTTGACCGCCTCCATCTGCTCCACTTGACCTTCCGGATAGTTGTCGATCACCAGTCGCAGCGGGCGTAGCACCGCCATCACACGCGCAGCGCGCTTGTTCAAATCCTCGCGCAGGAAATATTCAAGCAGCCCCAACTCGGTTGTGCCGTTAGTTTTCGACACTCCCACCCGCTTGCAAAAGTTGCGGATCGCCTCCGGTGTATAACCGCGGCGGCGCAGACCGGAAATGGTGGGCATGCGTGGATCGTCCCAGCCGCGCACCAGTTTGTTCTGTACCAGCGCCAGCAATTTGCGCTTGCTGAGCAGCGTGTACGTGATGTTCAGCCGGTCGAACTCGATTTGTTGCGGATGATAGATGCCAAGCTGCTCGACGTACCAGTCGTACAACGGCCGATGATCTTCGAATTCCAGCGTGCAAATCGAATGCGTGATTCCCTCGATCGAGTCCGATTGCCCATGCGCGAAATCGTACATCGGATAGATGCACCATTGATTGCCGGTGCGATGATGCTCGGCGTGCAAGATGCGATACATGATGGGATCGCGCAGGTTCAGGTTAGGCGAGGCCATGTCGATCTTTGCCCGCAGCGTGCGCGCGCCGTCGGGGAACTCGCCCGCTTTCATGCGAGCGAACAGGTCCAGGTTCTCCTCGACTGTTCGTCCGCGATACGGGCTGTTCTGTCCCGGCTCGGTCAAGGTCCCACGCTGCCTGCGAAGTTCGTCGGGCGACAAGTCGCACACATACGCTTTGCCGGCCTGGATCAGTTGCACCGCCCAGTCATACAGCTGGCCAAAATAATCGGAAGCGTAAAACAGCCGTTCTCCCCAATCGCCGCCCAGCCAGCGCGCGTCTTCGATGATGGAATCCACGTACTCGGTCTCTTCCTTCGAAGGATTCGTGTCGTCAAAACGAAGATTACATTTGCCGCCGAACTCCTGCGCCAGACCAAAGTTGAGGGTGATCGATTTCGCGTGCCCAATATGCAGGTAGCCGTTGGGCTCCGGAGGAAAACGCGTGTGGACGCGGCCCCCGTATTTATTGGTCTTCAAGTCATCCAGGATGATTTCTCGGATGAAATTCGAAGGGCCGGCTTCCGATGCACTTTCCGCGCCGGTGGGGGCCTCATTCGTTTGTGGATTCATGGTCTCTTTCATTCTTGAAAAGCTTGGCGCGCCTACTGCAGCAGCCGGATCGCCTGTTCGATGCGTTTCAGGCAGGTTTCGCGCCCCAGCACTTCCAGCGTTTCAAACAACGGAGGAGCATTCTTGCGGCCGCATACCGCGACGCGAATCGGCTGAAACATTTGACCCGCTTTGATCTTGAGCCGTTCGGCGCCGCCGCGCAAAGCTGCTTCTAAACCCGCATGGCTAAAGCTCGCTTCCGCCAAAATATCGTGCGCTTGCAGCAACACCGTGAGCGCCATAGCTTGGTCGCCTTTCTGCGGGATCAGCTCGGCCGGATCGTAAGGCGCCAGTTCGTCGACGAAGAAGAAGTCGGCCATCGTAACTACATCGCGCAGCGTTTTCACTCGTTCCTGCAGCAGTGGAGCGATGCGCAGTATCTTCGCCGGATCGGCACGCAGACCGGCTTCACAGGCAAAGGGAAGCATCTTCGCCGCAAACTCCTCCACGGGCAGCGTGCGGATCAGCTCGGCGTTCAGCCACATTGCCTTCGGGTCGATCGGATCTTCGTCGGTGAAATTCACCACGGCGTTGTGCCGATGAATGCCCTCGAAGGAAAACGCGTCCATCAGCTCCTGGCGGGTCAACTGTTCCCGATTATCCTTGGGAGACCAGCCCAGCAGGCACAGGAAATTGATGTACGCATGCGGAAGAAAGCCCGCGTCGCGATACGTCAGCACGCTCACCACCGGTCCGTGTCGGCGCTTCGAGAGCTTGGAGCCGTCCGGCGCAATCAGCAGCGGCAGATGTGCGAACTGCGGGGGCTTGGCGCCGAGAGCCTCAAAGATAAGGACGTGCTTGAAGGTGTTGGAGAGATGATCCTGGCCGCGAATAATGTGGCTGATGCGCAAGTCCACGTCATCCGCGCAGGACGCCAGGTGGTAGGTCGGAACGCCGTTGCTGCGCAGCAGCGCAAAATCTTCGATGTCGGCCGCCAGTTTGGATTGCTCCCCGTACACCGCGTCGTGAAAGGCCACCACGTGCGGCCCATCGCGGGGCACGCGGAATCTGAGAACAAACGGTTCCCCGGCGTCGGCGCGCCGCTGGCTTTCCTCGGGTGACAGCTCCCGCATCCCAGGATTGAAAAGCCACGCCACGCTCGGATGCTCTTTGTCGTCCGTGGCTGTGGCCGGAACAAAATCGCGATACGCCAGGCCCTTCTCGAAAATCGCCCATGCCATTTTGCGATGCAGGTCGCCGCGCTCGGACTGAGCATACTGCTCGTCCCAATCCAGCTCCAGCCACTTGAGGCCCTCGAAAATCGAATCGAGCGACGCCTGTGTGTTGCGATCGACATCGGTATCGTCGATGCGCAGGACCATGGTGCCGCCGTTGCGGCGAGCGTACAGCCAGTTGAAAATGAAGGTCCTGGCGCTTCCAATATGTAGATAGCCCGTCGGCGACGGGGCGAAACGGACACGCAGCATTAAATTTCAGGATACAGGAGCGACGCCACTACCCACCACTCGCTCGAAGGACTCTTTCGAACAAACTGGCGAACTGCGGGATGGAAAGCTGCTCCCCCCGCTGGGTGGTTTCAGGAATTGCGGCCAGCAGCTCGCGATCGAAGCTGCCCGACAAATTGTTGCGAATTGTTTTACGCTTGTGGCGAAAGCAGAGACTCACAAAGCCCAGGAATGCTTTGGTATCCACCCCAAGCCGGTCCAGGGCAGGGAAGTCTCCCGCGGGCCTCGGCATCAGTTTAACCACGGCCGAGTCCACCTTGGGCGGCGGACGGAACGCCGCGGCCGGAACGGTGAATAGCAACTCGGGCACGCTGAGGAGCTGCGTCTGCACGCTCAGATAGCCGTAATCGCGCGACCCGGGGTCCGCCGTCAGGCGCTCAGCCACTTCTTTTTGTATCAGAAACACTGCGCGGTTCAATTGCGCGCCGAGCGCCAGCGTCTTCTCGAGAATCGGCGAGGTGATGTAATACGGCAGATTTCCCGCCACGGTCGCCGCCCCCCACTGCGTGAGGGCGGCTTTTAGAACGTCGGCCTCGACTAAGGTGAGCCGCGGCTCGTCGCGAAACTCGGCGCGAAGGTATTGCACCAACACTGGATCGATCTCGATCGCGATCACGCGGTCCGCTCGGGCCAGCAGGTGCGCGGTCAGCGCTCCCCTCCCGGGTCCGATTTCGATCACCGTGCCGCATTTCTCCGGACAAGCGGCTTCCGCGATTCGCTCCAGAATCGATTGCCGCACCAGAAAATGCTGTCCCAGGCGCCGTCCCAATCGACTATCTTGGCATGGATGCAGATTGTAACCGTTACATCGCGGCTACGTCTTAATCCCTGGAGGTTCAATGAGAAAGATCATTGGATGGATGTCTGTAACGTTGTTGTTATCACTGCCGGTTTTGGCGCAGGAAAAAGGCGGTGCCCGCGGCGGAGCGGTGAAGGGCGTCGGCGGCGGCCACATTCCCGCGCACGGCCCTGCTCCGGCTCGTGCCCCGAAAAAGAACGCCCCGGCGCCGGCTGCGCACGCAACACTGGCCGATAAACCCGGGCACCCTGAGGCTCCACACGTGCATGCTTCGGGCGACAAATGGGTCGGCCATGATAGCGGACCGAACGATCCGCGTTACCACCTGGATCATCCTTTTGAGCACGGGCGCTTCACTGGCGGCATCGGTAAGGGCCACGTGTGGAAGCTGGTGGGCGGCGGCCCCAGCCGCTTCTGGTTTGGCGGTTTCTATTTTAGTGTGGCGCCCGCCGATCTCACTTACTGCGGTGACTGGCTGTGGGACAGCGATCAGGTCGTGATCTATGATGATCCCGATCACGTGGGCTGGTACCTGGCCTACAACGTGCGCTTAGGCACATACGTTCACGTGGAGTATCTCGGGAACAGTTAGTCGATTGCCCGTCGCGCGATCGCGTTCAGGTGCAGCCGTGCGCCGTTGATGTGGGGGAAGTCCGTATTGCTTTCATCGAACACCAGCGCCAGCTCGGTTCCCGCCAGGATCACGGCCTGGACGCGGTCGCGCTCCATTAGCTTGTGTGCCAGCCGAGTTAAACCATCACGCTCGGTTATCGACCCTGCTCCCGCGCGTACCAGTTGAAGGTAGGTGGTGTGGATATAATCCACCTCGTCTGGCTGCGGCGTGACAACCTCGACGTTCTCCAGCTGGCCGAAGAGCCGCGACTCCACCGCGAAGCGGGTTCCGAATAACGCAACGCGCTGGAGCTGGCGCTCGTCAATTTCACCCTGGATTTCATCGATTAGGTTCACCATGGGCAGCGGCGAGAGCTGAATCAACTCCCCGATCGCAATGTGCGGCGCGACGGCGGGGACCACGGCGAACTCCGCGCCCGCGGCCTTCAGGCGCGCGATCAAAGCGGCCAAATAAGATGCCAGTCCCTCTTTGTCGCCGGCCTGGACCGCGCCCAGTACTCGATCGACGTGCGCATGCGCCATCACCAGGTTCAGCACGCGTCGGCGCCCGGCGTGCATCTTCGCGAGCTCTTGATAGTAGTAAACCGATGCCCCGACGCCCAGGCCGCCGATTAACCCAACACACCGCCCGATGGGAAGTTGTTCCACACTCGGATGATAAACTCTCGGGGAGGTGTAAAGATGCGAATCGCGGGTTTATTGGCGCTCGGGTTGATGGCAGTGGCACTGCTGGGAAGTGCACAGGAGCATGGTGATAAGTCGCTGGCAGCGCGTGTCCAGAAACTGGAGGACCAGGAAGAGATCAGGATGTTGCTGGTGGATTACGGGCGCTCGCTCGATGCGCGCGATTTCGTGAAATACTCCAGCTTGTTCGCCAAGGATGGTGAATGGACAGGCGGCTTCGGAACGGCCAAAGGCCCGGCGGCGATCAAGGCAATGATGGACAAAGAAATCGGAGCCACACCGGCACCGCGTCCGAACTCGACTTACCATATGCTCACCAATTTCGCGATTAACGTGCATGGCGACACAGGCACGGTGTGGTCGCGCTGGGCGTTCGTGGTTACTACCAAGCAGAACACGCCCGCAATCTTGTACGGCGGCCATTACGACGACATCGTGGTGCGCGAGGATGGCCACTGGAAGTTCAAAAAGCGCGTAGCGTCCAACGACATTCCCCACATGGAAAACCCCGCGCCGGCAAAATAGCACAGCACTCATTTGTGCGATCCTCATACGCAGGAGCCGCGTCGCTGCCAAGCGCGAAGGAGGATCGCAAATGGCGCAAATTACCATCAATTTCACGTTCCATAGTGGCGTAAAGCGCCACTTATTCAGCAACGTTCGCCTATCCGGAAGCTGGAATGCCGCCGGGCAATTTTCCAATCAATGGACCGAATCGCCGATGGCCGTTGCGGCGGATGGAACCGGCTGCGACGCTTTCCACGCAAGCGTGGCTTTTGACGCCGGCCAGGCGGGAACCGTCTTTCAGTGGGGCGTGCTGGCTGATCTTGCTGGAACCCCGAACGCCTGGGTGGTGGTTACCGAGATCCCGGACGAAAATTCGAGCCTCTGCAATCGAAGCTTCACGCTGACCTCGGATGCTGTGGAGCAGGATTATTGGCTCGCGACCGGGCGCAGATTCGGCGCGCAGAAATACTTGCCAGCGGGGTCGGCCGGCCCTGGCATTCGATTCTCAACCTGGGCGCCAAACGCGACAAATGTCGAAGTGGTTTTCGCTCCGTTCAATCTCGCCGCCGGCACGCCCACGGGTTACATTGCTGACGACGGCACCGGCATGGATTCGACGGCCGCGATTGTCCCGCTGGTGTCAAAAACTGGCGGTGTCTGGGAAAGCGACCTCGCAACCACGCCCGCCCTCACCAATTTCAGCAGCTATTTCAATCGCCTTTATATGTATCGAATCACTAACCAACAGGATGCTGATCCGACATATAAGGTCGACATTTTCTCGCGGAACCAGGTAGGCCGCGGTGGATTCAATCCCGGTGGTTCAGCTTACACAGGCTCTTATTTAGACCTGGACGGGATCGTCAGTTGTTCTATCGTTTCTGATCCCGACCAAGTGACCAAAGACTTCAACGATACCGGGATTCAAAAGGAAACGCTGATTCCTGAAGATCAATTCTGGGAGAGTGAATACACGGGCGGACAGTTGCCGCCCCGGAACCTCGAAGATCTCATCATCTACGAACTACACGTGGGCTCTCTCGGATTTCCTTCCACGACGGCGGGCACCTTCGCCGATGCGATGGCGTTTGTGGACAAGTTGACGGACCTGGGTGTGAACGCGGTGGAACTGTTGCCGGTATTGGAATTCGATGGCGACCTGCAGTGGGGCTACGGCACGTCGCTCTTCTTCTGTCTGCAGACCAGCGCGGGAGGCGGGAATCAGATCAAGCATTTCGTGCGCGCCTGCCATCAGCGGGGCATCGCAGTCATTTTGGATGTGGTGTACAACCACTTTGCGACTTCCGACAACGAACGGTCCGAATGGGGGTATGATTCGGACCCGAACATCGCGCCGCAGGACAACATCTGGTACTGGTATGAGGGGCTGCCGTCCGACTATCCTGGAAATCTCTCTGGTGGGTACCTGAACAATGGATCATCCGGCTACACGCCGCGTTTCAGCGAGGAAAACGTTCGCCAGATGTTTACCAGCAGCGCGGCGATGGTCCTGGATGAGTTTCACTTTGACGGCCTGCGCGTGGACCTGACCGATGCCATCCACCAAAACAACACTTTGAACGCGAATGGCTGGACCATCAACAGTGCGAATAATTATGGGATCAAGTTTCTGCGCGAACTGGCGCGTACGGTGAAAATTGTGAACCCATCGGCATTTCTGATCGCGGAGGATCACACTGGCTGGAGCGCCATGACGCAGCCGCTCAGCGAGGGAGGCATCGGGTTTGACGCCGTGTGGTACGCCGACTTTTACCATCATTTGATTGGTGACGGCGACTATGGAAACAACTACGCCAAGCTGCTGAAGATCGCGGGCTATGGTGCGCCGGGGCCACTCAACATGGACTATTTCGCCGGGGCGCTGCTGGCGACGCAATACCAGAAAATCGTCTATCACGAAAATCACGACGAAGCGGGTAACGACTCCGACACGGAGCGTACCATCGTGACGGCGGTGAATTACGCTCCTCTGATTGGCGCCACCCGGACCTATGCTGAAGCGCGCAGCCGGGTGATGTTCGGCCTGTCGGCACTGTCGGCTGGGACACCGATGTTTTTGATGGGCGAGGAGATCGGGGCGGCGAAATATTTCCTGTACGACACGTTTGCCGAGAATAAGGAAGATTTGATTGGCGACCGAACTGGCGTCGGACAATTCTTGTTCCGCTTCTATCGGGATTTGATCGGGCTGGTGAAGTCCCAGCCTGCGGCGCGGTCAACGGCGCTGGATGTGATCTACACGCACAACGACAACCGCGTGATCGCCTTCACGCGTAGCGATCCCAGCCCTCAGTTGCTGGTTTTGGCAAGCTTGAACGATACTCCGTTTGCCCAAGGGTATGTCATCGGTACGGATTCCTGGCGGCTACCGGCCGGCGGATGGCAGGAGATATTCAACAGCGACGCGGCAATCTATGGAGGCGATAACGTCGGCAACGGCGGCGCGACCTTACCGGTGACTAACGGCCAGATCAATGCGGTGATCCCAGCGCACGGCATCGTCGTGTTTCAGAAAGTGAGTTAGGATTTAGCAGGATGCTGAAAGAAGGCCAAAAAACGCTCGCTCACGTCGATGTTCTCCAGTGCACGACTTCCGGTCAGACTCGCCACTGCGTGTTTGCAGGTGCTTACCGAGCCGCGACCGTGAGGGAGTCGGGACCTCGAAGACTTTTTCAGCAGCCTGTTAGGCGAACACGTCGTACAAAGAACTGGGAGTCGTCGTAGATGGCGTGATACCGAAGAGCGCTTGGGTTTCCTGGGTTTGCATATTCCCTTGGTATGCTGCCAATTGATCCGATAGCGAGGATCCAGTGCCGAGAGCCGATCCCGCGGCCGACGAGGTCTCGCCCGAACCGACATTCGCCAGTGCTGAAAAGAGATTGTCGCTAGCCGAATTAGCCGTGTTGGAGATCCCGAAGAGCGCGTCAGTGTCCTGAAGCTGCTGCGCTTGCTCGGAAATTTGTACGATGTCGCTAGTGGGGGCGTTTTCCAGCGCCGCTTCTACGCTCGGCGAAGACAGTGTCGACAGTAGAGGCGAGTTCTCGTTGGTCAGGGTCTGTAGCAGATCCGAAAGACCGTTGTTGTTGCTGCCAGAGGCCAGAGAGTTCGTTGACGCAACTGATCCCATAATTGCCCTCCTTATCTTAAGATCGGCTGTTAAACGGAATCCTTTAACCCACTGACAAATCGTTACGGGATCTGATTCTCGGGCACATCGAATGAAATGCTTGACTCCGCCGAATAGAATTTCCGACGGCCCGCGTCATCGTTAAACACTTGAATGATGGCGCGCCCTGGCTCGGAAGACTCGGCGATCAGGTACTTCTTGCTGAATTTCTGCACATCCACGATAACCGCCTGCTTGGACTTCGCCAGACGCCGGATGGGATTTACGCCCTTGTGCCGGCACTCTTTCGGGTCCGCTTTGTTGGCGATACAGAACGTCAGGATGGTCGGTTTGTCGGCGACGTTCAAGATGTACAATTGCTGCCCGCTGACCTCTTTCTGCGGGACAGCCCAGAAGGAATCCGCGGACGCCTGGCTGGGATGGCGGTCAAACTCTTCGAGTTTGTTGCCCGTCAGCGTCTCAAGCGACGCCCGGATCTGAATCCCGGGCCCTACCACTCCCGATAGCTGGCCCACTCGCGCCCAACAGAGCACCGGCACGATGGTTTGG
>CAVRZH010000120.1:0-11934 GCA_963725455.1 Bryobacterales bacterium | reverse complement strand
TTTCGCGGAAAGCCTGATCTTCCATCACCGGCCGGCCGCCGAACTCGACTTTCGAGGCGAGATCCTTGATGCGGCGGATGCGTTCCTTGGAAACGCCGACCCGTGCAATGCCGGTACGCTCGTTGCCGAGCAAGAATTTGGCGTAGTCCCAGCCCTTGTTCTCCTCGCCGACGAGATTCTCCACGGGCACCTCGACGTCGTCGAAAAACACTTCGTTGACCTCGTGGCCGCCGTCGATGGTCTGGATCGGCCGCACCGTGATGCCCTTGACTTCATCTGCATCACGATGAAGGAGATGCCGGACTGCTTCTTGGCGAGGTATCGGTGCGGCACAGACAGAAGATCATGTCGGCATGCTGCGCCAGCGTGGTCCAGGTCTTCTGGCCGTTGACGATATATTTGTCGCCCTTGCGCTCGGCCTTGGTCTTCAGCGAGGCGAGGTCGGAACCGGAGCCGGGCTCGGAAAAGCCCTGGCACCACCAGTCGTCGACATTGGCGATGCGCGGCAGATAGTGCTTCTTCTGCGCCTCGTTGCCGAAGGTGTAGATGACAGGGCCGACCATGCTGACGCCGAAGGCGAGCGGCGCCGGCGCCGGCGCCATCTGCAGCTCTTCGTTGAAGATGTAGTGCTGCACCGAGGTCCAGCCGGTGCCGCCATATTCCTTGGGCCAGTGCGACACGCCCCAGCCCTTCTTGTTCAGGATGCGCCACCAGGTGACCATCTCGTCCTTGGAGAGATGACGGCCTTCCAGCATTTTCTGCCGCGTCGCCGGCGGCACATTGTCCTTGAAGAACGCATCGTATAAGCTTCAGGCCGAGCCGGCGCATCAGTGGAAAAATCTTAAGGGCATTCCGATAGGATGGTTGACCACGGAATTCGGCGGAGGAGGTTCGCCAATTTCTAACGTCGAATTTTTAAAACAGGTGGGATGTTCGGCGGAAATGGTGCGGTTGCGTGATTTCGGCATCGTTGGTAACGGTAACTTAATGCTGCTGGAGAAGAACAATCATGAGGTGTTCGGCGTGGTGCGCGACTGGCTGGAGCGGAAAGTTTCACCGCCACGACCGGCGTGAGCGGTATATAATCGCGCGATGACTCCGAGAAGCAGTCTCCTGTTCGTACTGATAGCCGTGCCGCTAGGCGCGCAATGGCTCAAGCTGCCGGACAAATCAATTCCAAGGACGAAGGACGGCAAACCCGATCTTACGGCGCCTACGCCCCGCAAGGCGGACGGCAAGCCGGATCTAGCCGGCATCTGGATTGTTCCTGGGCCGAGATACCTGCAAAATCTTGCGGCCGACTTGCAGCCCGGCGAAGTGCCGATGCAGCCTTGGGCCGCGGCGCTTACTAAAGAGCGGATGACTGGAAAGCATGCGTCGGAGGAATCCGATGCGAACTGTTTGCCGCAGGGCGTGCCCAAGATCAACGTGACGCCGGTTCCATTCAAGATTGTTCAAAATCCCGATGAAGTGTTTATTCTTTACGAGGCGTTCGGAATCTACCGGCAGATTTTCATGGATGGACGCGCACTTCCGAAAGATCCGAATCCGACCTGGATGGGCTATTCGACCGGTAAGTGGGAAGGCGACGCGCTGGTGGTGGAGACGGCGGGCTTCAACGGTAAGACCTGGCTGGATCAGGCGGGCCATCCGGCCACCGAAGCCTTGCAAGTAACCGAGCGCTTCCGCAGGACGGACTTCGGGCACTTGAAGATTGACGTCACCATCAACGACCCAAAGGCTTACACCAGGCCGTGGACAGTAACCGAAGGCATGCAGCTGCTGCCGGACACTGAGCTACTCGAATTTGTGTGCAACGAGAATAACCGCGACCTCCCACACTTAGTAAGTAAGTGACTGCCCTCAGCGCGCCGAGCAAGGCGTCGGATTCCACGCGGAGCCGTCGGGCAGGCTGCGGAAATTGGTATTCAACAAGATGGGCTGCGTCAGATACTGCGGGTCCTCAATGATGCTGGTGAGAAGAATGGAGTTCCAGCCGTTGGGCTCGGTGGTGACATCAAAGTATTCGGTCAGCGTGGCATTGGCACCATAGGGCACGCCATTCTTGCGCAAATAACCAGGACGCATGTGCGTGGTGACCACTTTCATACTGCCGCCGTGGATGGGGCCGGCGGCATGCGGTGGAATTTTGGTGCGAACAAATTCCCACTGAGCCACGGACGTGCCTTGCCATTGTGGAGCGCCTGTCTCCGGCTTGTTACTGCCGAGCGGGGAACCGTGAAAATGGAATAAGCGAGTTTGTGTTCCAGCATCGGTGTCGATGCGCAGTGTGTTGTCATCCTGCCAGGCAACATGCAGGCGCGTAGGCATTCGCATGAGGCCCGCGGCACCGTACGCCTTACATTGCTCGCCGCTGGCTTCGTCCTTCGCCGGATCCCAGGCGTTTGCGAGCTTGCGGCCTTCTGGATTGAGTGGCAAACCCGGAAAATCGCCCTTCTTCGGAGTCACCATGCGCCAGCGCCAATCCTGGGTCACCACGGCAGTCCAGTAGCCGGTAAGATCGATCGGCGCTTCGTCCCGAGCCATCTTTTGCGCGGCGGGCTTTGCGGCAGGCGCCGGAGCTGCTTCCTCTTGAGCACAGAGGTGAGCACAGAGGCACGCAGCCGCGAGGAGCATCGCGAAAACAACAGGGCGGATCATTTACCAAGACTCCGATAGACCGCTTCAACGAAGTTGTCGCTCGATCCATAGCGCGGATCGTAATCTTCAGTGGGCCGCGCAGCCTTCACTTGATCGAGTGTCATGCCACGCTTTCGCATGTCAGCGATGCGATCGCGAATGATGGTGACCATGTCCCGATACTCCACAACGTCCGCCTCGTCGCAGAGCCTTCCGTGGCCGGGAACCACGAGCGTACCGCCCTCCTGCAAGGCCGCAGGCACCGTGAGTTCGATAATCCGATTGAGGGAATCAATCACGCCCTGGATACTCCCGCCGCGATCGAGATCGATTGCCGGGTAGCTGGTGGTGACGAAAATATCTCCGGTGCTGATGACATCGGAGCCACGAAAAAAGACAATGCTGTCGCCGTCAGTGTGGGCGGCGGGCTGATGCAGCAGTACCACGGGCTCGTCGTTGAAGTACAGATCTTTCTGCTTGCCGTCGTAGACATCGGTGGGCAGGGCTCCGAAGACGGCAGCCGGTTGATTGCCGTCCGGCGCGCTCATGCGATCCAGAACACGCTGGTGGCTAATGATCGCGGCGCCCTTATCCAGTCCGCGAATGTCATCGGCCACGTCACCGCCGGTGATGGTGTTCCCGGCCCTTCCGAATGCTTCGTTGCCGCCGGTGTGGTCTGGATCAACGTGCGTGTTGAGAATAAAGTGGATGGGTTTGTCAGTGAATTTGCGAATGGCGGCAAGGGCTTGATCGCTCATCTGCGCGAGGCCGGTGTCGATTACCAGTACGCCGTCCTTACCAACTTGCAGGGTGATGTTGGCGCCATCGCCCGCAAGCAGGTAGATGTTTTTTTGGACCGGGAGGAGTTCGAGGCCGGCTGTGGTTTCGCGCGGCGGCGTAACCGGTTTCGGGCCGGACGGGATGGCGTACTCAGGATACATGGTTGACGCTCCACCCATGGCCGTCGCCGCGGGCAGTCCGTACTTGGCGGGAAATTCCTGAATATCTTTGTTCGTTCCGGGCAAGTGATGCGGCACTGCGCCTTCGGGGCGGACCACTTCTTCCACCGGCTCGCACGGGAACGGCTCAAGCTGCTGCTGAGGATCTAAAATATAGCCCGAGGTTCGGAGCAGAGGCTCGGTTAAATACACCGGGTCGTCGATATAAGTGAGCAGCGTGAGATAGTCGCCGTGACGCGCAAAATGTTCCGTGACAGTAGCCTCGTCGCTGCGCGGCACGCCATTGCGGCGGATGTAGTTCCACTTGAGATGCGTGGTAGTGACGGTGAGGACGCCGCCGTTCCACTGCCCGGTGGAGAAACCTTGCCAGGTGTGGCGCGCGTACTTTGAGGGATGCGGGCGACCGTCCATCCAGATGGTACGCTGGACGCCCCAGGCATAACTCCGAATACGGATCGCGACCACCTTCTCGGTGACGGGATCTTCTTCGGCCCAGATGCGCATCGGAAAGCCAGCACGGCTGAACAAATAGTCGGCGCCATGCGGAATGCACTGGCGCTCCGGGATGGTCTGCACGGACGCTTCCCAACTATTGGCCTTCAGTCGGGCGGCGTTGTTGATGGGAAGGCCGAGGTAATCGCCAAGTTCGGGGCCGGGCAAGCGTTCCAGGTAATCCCAAGTGTAACGGCTGGCCCATTCGCCGGAAAGATCTAATTGAGCGAAAGCCGGCGAACAAGCGAGAGCGACGAATGCAACCAGGAAGCGCATGCCCAAATCAGCATATCCTACCCTGCCGCGCTTCGCCCCCAGAGCCGTCTAGACACGATATCGGCGCCTTGGCGAAGCGCTTTCAGCTTCAACCATACGACGGGCTCAATCACGTACTCACGGTTCGTGAATGTTCCGAAGCCGCAGTCCGCGCTGGCGATGACGCGCTCGCGGTCGCCAACCACGGCCACGGCTTCTTCCAGACGCCGCGCCACCACTTCCGGATGCTCGACGATGTTGCTGTTGCTCTCGACGACGCCGGGCAGGAGCAGCATGTGATCGGGCAGTTTGTGGCGGCGCAACGCTTCGAATTCGTGCTGGTGGCGCGGGTTGCCGAATTCGATGCTGAGCGCGCCTACGTTGGCCTGATACAGCACCGGCAGAATGAGGTGGAGCGCCACATCGTAGAGGTGCGGGCCATTCCAGTTACCCCAGCAACAATGGAGACGGACACGGTCGCGCGGAATGCCGTCGATGGCCTGGTTCAGCGCCGCGACGTGCATCTCCGCGGATCTTACGAACTCCGCGTCGGAAAGATCGCGATAGAACATGGAGCGATCCATCGCCAGATCGGGCGCATCGATTTGGAGCAGCAAGCCGGACTGGTGGATGGCAAGATACTCGTTGCGCATTTCACGCGCCAGCGCCGTTAGATAGGATTGCTGCGAATCGTAGTACGCGTTCAGCATGGTGGTGGAGATAATGCCGGGCGAAGGCGCGGTCATGAAGGTTTCGGCGAAAGCTCCCGAATCGGCGGCGGCACGCTGAAAGCGATGGATCTCACGGGTGATAGCGGAAGAGTCCAGGTAGTGCAGTTCGGCCTGCGCTTCGGGCGCGTTCTGCATGCGGCTGCGCTTGGGAAAACGACGCATCAGGTCGCTCACCAGGGCGGGGAACTCCTCGAAGTCCCGGCCACGCCGGCGCTTCGATTCGCCCGCGAATCCCGACATGCGCCGGGGCACATAGGTTTGGAAGCCGACGCGCTGCTGCTCGCCGTCGTTGCCGACATCGATGCCGGCCTCGGCCTGCTTGGCGATGACGTGGCGTACGGCGCGGTCCATTTCATCGGAGAGCTGCTCTTCGCTCAGAGGCTTACCCTCCTCGCGGTCAATGAGCATTTCCGAGAGTTCTTCATTGCGGGGAAGGCTGCCGACATGGGTAGCCAGGATACGGTCGCGACTGAGGATCATGTGGTGTTCTTATCATGCCAGACCGCGGAGCCGTTGCAGGATGGCTGCCGCAGAAACTTGCTGGAGGGTATTGACAGGGCGGAGCTCCTATGTTAATTTTTACGCAGGCTGCTAAGGAATGCGCATATCGAAGACCAAGGCCGATTCCGATCTAAGCCGGCGTGAGCGTCAGATGATGGACATTCTGTTCGCCCGTGGGCGCGCGACGGGCCAGGAAATCCAGGAAGGCTTGCCGGACAAGCCGAATTATTCGTCGGTGCGCACTATCCTGCGCGTGCTGGAGCGCAAGGGTTACGTCCGTCACGTGGAAGAAGGCCTTCGTTACGTGTACGAGCCGACTGTGCCGAGGGAAACGGCCAGCCGCTCCGCTCTGCAGCGCATTATCCGAACGTTTTTCGATGGATCGGCGAAGGAGGCGGTCGCGGCGCTGCTGGATCCCTCGGCGTTCGATTTGACGGAAGAAGAGTTGCGGGAGTTGGGCCGCATCATTGAACGCGCCAAAAAGGAAAGGAAATAGCCATGTTGGAATCGTATCTGGTCTCGGTCGCGATGAAAGCCAGCGTTCTGCTGGTCGCGGGCCTGTTGTGCTTGCGGCTCCTGCGCGGGCGGGATGCGGCCGTAAGGCACTTGGTTTGCGTTGCAGCGCTCGCGAGCGCGGCAGCGATGCC
The DNA here is from genome assembly GCA_963725455.1 of Bryobacterales bacterium. Classification (GTDB taxonomy): domain Bacteria; phylum Acidobacteriota; class Terriglobia; order Bryobacterales; family Bryobacteraceae; genus Palsa-89. The sequence goes on along the minus strand of CAVRZH010000120.1, from coordinate 5,709 downwards.
GTTGCTAGCGTTGTGGTCGCCGGGCTGGAGCTTCCTGGTCTCTGTGCCGGCCGGCCAACACGCGCAAGCGGGCGGGAACACCACGGGAGCCGCAGCGTGGAACTTGCCTCTGGTGCTTGGATCCGTCTGGGCGCTGGGCGCCTTTGCCATGCTGCTGCGGGCGGCGGGCGGATGGCTGGTATTATGGCGGACTCGGCGGCGGTCAGCTTACTTGCAGAAACAAGACGGCACAGAGGTTCGAATGAGCAACGTGTCCACTCCGCTTACTTGTGGCGTGGTACGGCCTTTGATTCTTCTGCCGCGAACCGCAAGAGCGTGGGATGAATCGCGTTTGCGCGCAGTGTTGTTGCACGAATCGGCTCACGTACAGCGGCGTGATTGCCTGGCGAAGTATATGGCGCAAACAGCTCGTGCAATGTTTTGGTGGAATCCGCTTGCATGGGTTCTGGCGGCACGCCTGGGGCACGAACAGGAGCTGGCGTGCGACGATGTGGTCCTGTCGGGCGGCGTTCCGGCGGACGCCTATGCAAAAGTGCTCCTGGAGGTGGCGCGAGAGGGTTCGAGTTCGTTTGTGCTGGGCTGCGCGATGACCGGCTCATTCCCATTGCGCGAACGGTTGGTGCATCTGTTCGAATGGCGAAAAGAAGCGATGCATACGCGACGGAGAATCGCGATCGCGATTCCACTGCTGCTGGTGTTGATGACCACGGTCTCTTTCGCCGAAAAGGTCTACAAGGTCGGGCCCGGAATCGTTGCTCCGAAGGTCCTGGAGAAGACCAGCGAGCCGCAATACACCCCCGAAGCGAAGGCCGCCAAGCTGGAAGGTACGGTGGGACTGACGATCGTAGTCGGCACCGATCAACGCGCGCACAACGTCAAAGTGATTAAGTCGCTCGATAAAGGGCTCGACGCCAGCGCGGTTACAAGCATTAAAAGCTGGAAGTTTCAGCCGGGCACTAAGGACGGAAAGCCTGTTGCGGTGCGAGCGCGAATTGATGTCAACTTCCGGTTACAGTAGTTGTGCGTTGGTGAGGGCGTCGGCAACGTCTTTCAAGAACGCCGCGGCTTGCGCGCCATCTACGACACGATGATCGCTCGATAACGTCATTGTCAGGATCGGGCGGATGCCGATCAGTCCGTTCACCGCAACCACGCGATCGGCGATTCGGCCAACGGCCAGCACCGCAGCCTGTGGCGGTGTGATGATGGCGCTAAAGGCATCCACGCCGAACATCCCGAGGTTGCTGATGGTAAACGTGCCGCCGGTAACATCGGGTGGATGAAGGCGTCCGGCGCGAGCGCGCTCGGCCAGGTCCTGCCGCTTGGCGCTGATGCCGGCGAGGCTGGCTTTATCGGCGTTTGGAATTACGGCGCCCACCACGCCGTCCTTCACCGCGATGGCGATACTGATGTTCACGTTGGGATTAAATTGGATGGCGCTGCCGGTCCAACTGGCGTTCATCTTGGGGTGCTTCGCCAGCGTCCGAGCCACCAACGCGACTAAAAGATCAGTGTGAGTGATCGCTTTGCCATGCTTTTCACGCGCCGCGATTAGTCCGCTCGCGTCGATTTCGCGAACCAGGAAGAAATGCGGTGCAGTGGTCCAGCTTTGCGTGGTGCGCTCGGCCATCAAACGTGCGATCGAACTGAGCGCCGGGGCTCCAGAAGGAGCGGGTTCGGCCTGCTTGGTTTGGGATTTGGCGTCAGCCGCACGTTGAACATCTTCACCGCTGATTACGCCACCAGGGCCGGTGCCGACGACGGTGTTCAAATCGACGCCAAGCTCCTGCGCCATACGGCGAGCTTTCGGTGAGACCTTGGCTTCCACTTTCGCGGCGCTGGCAGCGGGCGCGGGGGGCGGTGTAGACGCGGGAGGCGGCGCTCCCGTCATTGTCCGAGCGGCAGGCACGGCCGATTCCGACGCAGCCGGGGGGTGTTCGCCGGGCGCGACAATCCACGCGATGATTTTGCCCACCTGTACGACATCGCCGGCGCTGGCTGTCAGACCGGCGAGCACACCGTCAGCGGTTGCTTCCACTTCCATCACTACTTTGTCGGTTTCGATTTCCGCGATCGGGTCGCCCTTGGAAATGGGCTCGCCTTCCTTCTTGAGCCACGAGATGATCTTGCCGGTCTCCTGCGCCATCTCAAGCGCGGGCATGACGATGCTGACGGCCATTTAGCGGGAAACCACCTGTTCGATGCGCGCGCTGGCTTCCACCATTTCCACGATGCGCTGGCTGGGCGCGGGATCGTGCTCGCGCGTCGTTGGCAGCGGACCATCCACGGTAAAGTAGTGCGCGCCCGCCACCAATAGCTTCTCAGCCGGGAATCGCGTGATTACTTCGTGGCCGGTTTCGGTGACGACGATCTCCTCTTCGATCCGCGCGGCGCTCCAGCCGTCCTTCGAGGGCCAGAAGGTTTCGAGCGCGAACACCATGCCGGGCTTGATCTCATAAGAATGTTCGAGCGAGACCAATCGGCTGATGACCGGCTTTTCCCAAATCGCGAGCCCGATGCCGTGGCCGAATTGCAGCGCGAACGCCGCTTCTTCGTTGGGGAAGCCGAACTCCTGCGCCTTGGGCCATACCGACGCGATCTCGCCGGTGGTGCGTCCAGGACGGATGAGCGAGATGGCGGCATCCAGATAATCGCGGCAGCGCGAGTACGCGTCGATCAGTGTGTGCGGCGCGTAACCGATGCTGAAACAGCGGTAGTAGCAGGTGCGATAGCCCATGAACGAGTGCAGAATGTCGTAATACACCGGATCGCCAGGGCGCAGCACGCGATCGGAGAAGACGTGGGGATGCGGGTTGCAGCGCTCGCCCGAGATGGCGTTCACGCCTTCTACATATTCCGAGCCCAGGTCGTACAGAATCTTGTTTACCAAGCCAACTGCCTGGTTCTCGCTCATGCCTGGCTTCATGGCGCAGTAAAGATCGTGATAAGCGGCGTCCACCATCATGGCCGAATGATTGAGCAGGGAAATCTCGTCCTGCGTTTTGATAACGCGCGCATCCGACATCAGCTGCTGGCCGTCGACGACATTGATGCCTTCGCGCTGAAGAGCGAACAAAATCGGCGGTTCCACCACATCGATGCCGACCGGCTCTTTGTGCAGGCCGCGCATCTCAAGCTCCAGTTTGATCTTCTTAGCGACGTCTTCGGCGCGCCCCATCTCGGGCGACATAGCGCCGCGCAGCAAGGAAATGCCGGGCCGCGAACGCTCGCCCAGCCACGGGCAGTTGAGCTGATGGTGCTTGGCGGCCGAGCCGAAATCCCACAGGATGGGCTCGTCATTCTGCGGCAGCAACGTGAAGCGGCTTATTTTATCTTGCGCCCATGTGCCGATGTGCGTGGCCGTGATGTAGCGCACGTTGTTCATGTCGAAGCACAGCAACGCGCCGATCTCCGATTTTGCCAGCAGATCTTTTACGCGCGCCAGACGCTCCCGGCGCAGCCGATCCATATCGATGCGCTGCTCCCAATCCACCGCCATGCTTCCGTAAGTTTTCAGTGCCACTTTATGTCTCCTTCAACAATTCCACCGGTTTCCCGTGTGGCGTGTGCCGGTATGCGTCAGCCCAGGCTTCCTTGCGCTTGAGGAGCGCTGCTTCGTTCGTCAATCCCTTGGCCGTCACCAGCCGTTCCAAAGCCGCTAGCCAATGCTCGTAGTATCCGCGCGACTCGTCAGTTTTCAATTCGTCGGCGAGAGCAGCAGACCATTCTTTCCACGTGAAATAGCCTTGCTCCGACAGCCTGACCGCGAGAGCGAACGCCTGTGCCTGCCATGGTTCCGCAAAGACTGGCTCAGTTTCTGGTTCAGGCTGGCTCAAGATAATCGTCCCAAAGATCGATGTATACCGCGTCGCGCGGAGCTGCCTGCTCGCCCCAAAGTTCCCGCGCGGTGAAGCGAACCGAATAAACGTGCTGCGGCTTTTCGTCGGGCGAATGAGCGTTGGTGTCTGGGAAAACGTAGACCCCGTGATCCCGTTCCACCGTTCCGTGCTTATCGCGAGCGTAGCGCGGCAGGCGCGTGTGACCGGGAGGATGGATGTTGCGCGTATGAACGCGCTGGCCTGCCTGGAAGCGTGGCGGAAGCCCGCTCTCGCGACTGGCGAGTTCGCCGGTACGCCGCATTAACGGCACCATGTCCGCGGTCAGCGCTGGAGCGGCTTTGATCGAACCAGCCGCCGGTCTGCCGCTTTCCACTTCAGCGCGAGTCACTAAGCCGGTTCGCACCAGGAGCTCTGTAATCGCGGTGAGCCATTTCTCGTAGTAACTCATGCGCAGATAATCGCCAGCGGGGATCAGCTCAATCTGGTGACGCCACGCGTCCAGGCTCCACTTGCCACAGGCGCCGGCGGCGAGGTCGAGCGCGAATACGCGTCCTTCCCACGTCGCGTGGAACACCGGTTCGTTCTGTTCGTACTGCACGGGGCCCATGCCTTGCATCCCGCCCATGTCGTGAACGCCGTTCATGCGATCGCTCCAGCCGGGGCGGGCAGCGTCACCTTCGCGACGCCGATCATGGCATCGCGGGTAACGAATTCCGCGAGCGCGTCCTCATCCAGACTTTCACTTCCGGGCGGGCGCTCCGGGAGAACCAGGTAGCGCACTTCAGCCGTGCTGTCCCAGACACGTACTTCCGTTTCGTCATCCAGTTCCAGCCCAAACTCACGCAAGACGCCCCGTGGATCGATCACCGCGCGCGAACGATAAGCGGCCGATTTGTACCATGCGGGCGGCAGCCCCAACACCGACCACGGATAACAGGAGCACAGCGTACACACGATCAGATTGTGCACCTGAGGCGTGTTCTCGACAGCCACCATGTGCTCGCCCTGCGCTCCGCCGTAGCCGAACTCCCCGATCGCCGACGTAGCGTCTGCCAGCAAGCGCCGCTTGTAAGCGGGATCGGTCCAGGCACGCGCCACCACGCGGGCGCCGTTGCGCGGACCCACTTTGTGCTGGTACTTGTCGATCAGCGCGTCCAATGCTTGGGGATCCACCAGCCTTTTTTCGGTCAAGAGCGATTCCAGCGCTTTGACGCGCAAGGTGAGATCCGAAGGCACCACCTGATGGTCGTGGTCATGTTGCGGCGCGCTCATTCCGCCTAGTTCGCCCCGCACAGAACGCGGGCCGCGTCCGCAACGGTCTTTTCGGTGGGAACCGTGACATCTTCGAGAGGCGGCGAAAACGGTATGGGAACATGCATGGCGCCCATGCGCTTCACCGGCGCTTCCAGATCGAAGAATGCGTTCTCCTGGATCACCGACGCGATTTCCGCCGTGACGCCATAGCGTCCATAGCCTTCATCGACGACGATGACGCGTGAAGTTTTCCTGGCCGATTCCACCAGCGTCTTTTCGTCCAGCGGCCAAAGCGTGCGCGGATCCACCACTTCCGCGCTGATGCCGGTCTCTTCCAGCAGACTCGCCGCGCCCAGCGCGATTTGCACCATGCTGCTGGTCGCGATGATGGTGATGTCGCTGCCTTCGCGCTTGATGTCGGCGAGGCCCAGCGGAATGGTGTATTCTTCTTCCGGCACCGGGCCTTTCAGCCGGTACATCATCTTGTCTTCGAAGAACACTACGGGGTTGTCGTCGCGGATGGCGGACTTCAGCAGGCCCTTGGCGTCGTAGGGCGTGGAGGGCATCACCACCTTGAGTCCGGGAATCGCAATATGATGAATGAAGCGTCAACATA
>CAVRZH010000119.1:0-8570 GCA_963725455.1 Bryobacterales bacterium | reverse complement strand
ACCTTCGTTAATGAGCGCCTGGCCCGCCACTACGGCATTCCAGACATCTATGGCAGCCAGTTCCGGCGCGTCGATCTTACCTCTGTGCCCAACTCAGACGCGCGGCGCGGTCTGCTTGGGCAGGCCAGCATCCTGACGGTGACTTCCTATCCCAATCGAACTTCGCCGGTGCAGCGCGGCAAATGGATTCTGACCAACCTGCTGGGAATTCCGCCCACTCCACCGCCACCCAATGTTCCGGCGCTCAAAGAAAATGGAGATGGCAAGCCGCTCTCGCTGCGCGAGCGCATGGAACAGCATCGAGCCGATGCCGTTTGCGCCGGCTGCCATAAAGTGATGGACCCGATCGGATTCGCTCTGGAAAATTTTGACGCCATCGGGCAATGGCGCACAACGGATGACGGTTCGCCCATCGATCCCTCCGGCACGCTGTACAACGGCGTGAAAGTGGATGGCCCGGTGGCGCTGCGAAAGATGCTTTCCGACCATCCCGGCGTATTCGCGGGCGTGATGACCGAAAAGCTCTTGACCTATGCCTTGGGCCGCGGCGTTGAGTATTACGACATGCCGGCGGTCCGCAAGATTGTGCGCCAGGCCGGCGCTGACGATTTCCGTTTTTCATCGCTGGTTCTCGCAACCGTTGAGAGTGTCCCGTTCGAAATGAAAATCAAGACGGCGCGCGCCGTAACCGACGCGTCGCACTGAGGAGCCGCTACATGAGAGTGATCACCAAAAAGCACATTTCCCGCCGGACCGTGCTGCGAGGTCTGGGGACCGCGGTGTCGCTTCCGCTGCTCGATTCGATGCTGCCCGCTCAAACGCCTTTGGCGAAAACGGCGGCCAATCCGGAGATCAAGCTGGGAATGTGCTTCATTCCGCACGGCGCTGTGATGGCGAATTGGACTCCGGCCGCCGAAGGCGCGAACTTCCAACTGTCGCGAACCCTCGCTCCTGTAGCGCCGTTCCAGGATCAGCTGGTCGTGGTGTCGAATCTGGCCCACAAGATGGCGGCGCCCGGCGGCCCCGGAGACAATGGTGGCGATCATACGCGGTCTCCCGCGGTTTTCCTGAACGGCGTGCATCCCAAGCGTACGGATGGCGCCGACATTCGGGCCGGCGTGACCATCGACCAGATGGCGGCGGAAAAGATCGGGCAGCAGACGCCGCTGCCGTCGCTCGAATTGGCGACCGAGGATTTCAGCGGGCTGGTTGGATCGTGCGATGTGGGCTTCAGTTGCGCCTACATGAACACGATTTCGTGGCGCACACCCACCACGCCGCTGCCCATGGAGATCAATCCGCGCGTGGTCTTCACCCGCTTGTTCGGCGACGGTTCAAACGCCGAAGAGCGCCTGCAGCGGATCGATGAACAGCGCAGTATTCTGGATGCCGTAATGGGGCAGGTGAAGCATCTGGAGGGGGACCTGGGGCCGAGCGATCGCAATCGCATCGCGGATTACCTGGACACCGTTCGCGAGATCGAGCGGCGCATTCAACTGGCTGAAAAACAAAACGCCAACTCCACGCTGGCCGTGCCCGCTTCTCCCACCGGGATTCCCGACGATCATCAGGAACATACCAAGCTGATGTTCGATCTGATGACGCTGGCGTTTCAGGCCAATATCACGCGCATCTCGACGTTCATGATGGCTCGCGAGGTCAGCTATCGGACCTTCCCGATGCTCGGAATTTCGGAAGGTTTCCATCCCGCCTCGCACCACCAGAACAATCCCGCGCGCCTGGAGAACCTGACGAAAATCAACACCTACCATGTGAGCCTGATGGCGTACTTCCTGGGCAAATTGAAAGCTACGCCGGATGGCGACGGCAGTTTGCTGGATCATTCGCTCATCCTTTATGGAAGCGGCATGAGCAACAGCAATGTGCACAATCACGCGCCGCTGCCCGTGTTTGTGGCGGGCGGAGCCGCGGGACGACTGAAAGGCGGGCGCCACTTGAAGTATCCGGACGGCACGCCGATGGCGAATTTGCTGCTGACCATCCTGGATAAAGCCGGAGTGCCCCAGGAACATGTGGGCGATAGCACCGGGATGTTGACCGAGCTGTAATCGATGGGAGACCGTCCATATGGGAGACCGTCCATGAAGACACTTTGCATTCTGTTGTTGTCGAGTTTGGCGGCGTTCGCCGCCAGCAGCCCGGTGGCTGACGCGGTCCAGAACCGCGATATGTCCGCTCTGCAGACGTTGCTAAAGCAGCACGCGGCCGTGAATACCGCGCAGGCCGACGGAACAACTGCCCTGCACTGGGCGGCGCACTGGAACGACGCAGAAACGGTGGGACTGCTGATTCGGGCGGGCGCGGACGTGCGCGCGGCGAACCACTATGGCGCAACACCGCTATCCGAAGCCGCGGCGCTAGGCAATCCCGCGATCATCGAGCAACTGTTGAAGGCCGGAGCCGACCCGAACACGCGCACCACCGCAGACGGGGAAACTGTCCTCATGACGTCTGCTCGCGCGGGAAACCTGGAGGCTGTCAAGGTTCTGCTGAACCACGGCGCGGACGTGAACGCCAAAGAGGCGTATCGCGGGCAAACGGCGTTAATGTGGGCGGCCGCTGAACGGCATGCCGATGTCGTGGGGTTGCTGTTGGAGCACGGCGCCGACTGGAAAATCCAATCGTCGTTCCGCGAGACCAAGATACCCAAGCTGAGCACCGCCTCTTCCATCTCGCCCATTTCCAGGGGCGGTTTGACGGCCTTTCTATTTGCGGCACGCGAAGGCGATATCGAAACCGCGAAGGTGATGCTCGATCACGGAGTTGATATCAATCAAACCGACGTTGACGGCACCAGCGGGCTGGTGGTATCGATCATGAATAAGAAATACACCCTCGCCAAGTTCCTGCTGGACCGCGGCGCGGATCCCAATGTGACCGATGTCAAGGGACGCGCTGCGCTCTATGCCGCCGTCGATATGCGGAATGAGGACTGGTCTGCTTTGCCGATGCGCAAAGAGCTGGACCCCATGCCGAGCATGGAACTGATCCAGGCGATTCTCGCGCACGGCGCGAAGCTCAACGCGGCGCTGACGCACAACCTGCCGGGACGGAGCGGAATGGATTATGGCGACGTGGCGCTGGACGAAGGAACCACCCCGTTCATGCGGGCTGCCCGGTCTGGCGATGCAGCCAGCATGCGAGTCTTGCTCGCGGCGGGAGCCGACCCGAAGCTGGCAACCAAGGATGGCAACAACGCGCTGCTCTTCGCCGCCGGCATCGGTTACCGCGACAAAAACACCCGCGGAACGGATGCCGAGGCTTTGGAGGCACTGAAGCTGTGCATGGATCAGGGCCTGGACATCAGCCAGCCCAACGCCAAAGGCGAAACCGCGCTGCACGGCGCCGCCAACCGCGGATCGGATCTATTGGTAAAATTCTTGGTCGAGCATGGCGCGAAGCTGGATGCCAAGTCCAAGGCCGGATTTACGCCGCTCGATATCGCGATGGGAAAGGACAGCTTTGGCCTGCCGGTTCCGCACGACAGCACGGTCGCATTGCTGCGCAGCTTGGGCGGCGCTGCGGGAACACACTGAGGCGATGCCGAAGAGCATGTTGAAAAGCGCGCTGTTTACGCTGGGCATCACACTGGGAACCCTGAGCGTCGCCGGTGTCGTGCACGCTCAAAAAGACCAGTTCCCGTGGGACGATTATCGCGTCGAGGGCGATCTCACAACCATTCATGTTCAGGGCAACGTGTACATGCTGCATGGACTGGGCGGAAACGTCGCGGTGCAGATCGGCGACACGGGCGTACTGGTGGTCAACACAGGTTTGGAGCAAAACTCCAGTAAGCTCATCGCAGCTATTCGCAAGCTGTCGGACAAGCCGCTGCAATACATCATCAACACCTGCGCGCATCCGGACCAGACGGGCGGCAACGAAGCTTTGCGGAAAATCGGAGTGACCATCACCGGCGCCAACGTCACTGGTGATATCGCCGATGCCGGCCAGGGAGCTCAGATCATCGCGCACGAAAATGTTTTAAATCGGCTGAGCGCTCCCACCGGCCAAAAAGCGGCGGCGCCGGCCGGGGCCTGGCCCACGGACACTTACGTCTCCGGGCAGAAGGAAGTGTTCTTCAATGAGGAACCGGTGGAGGTTCGTTGGCAGCCCGCCGCGCATACCGATGGCGACAGCCTGGTGATCTTTCGCCGCTCCGACGTAGTGGCAACCGGCGATATCTTCAATACGGAGAGTTATCCTTTTATCGACGTGGAACGCGGCGGCGGCATTCAAGGCGAAATCGATGCTCTCAACAACGTCATCGATATCGCGATCCCCAAGCACGAGGAAGAGGGCGGAACGTATATCATCCCCGGTCACGGCCGCATCTGCGATGAGTTCGATGTCGTGGAATATCGCGATATGGTGACCATCGTACGCGATCGCGTTGAGAACGCCATCAAAAAAGGCATGACGCTGGAGCAGATAAAAGCAGCCGGTTTTACGAAGGACTACGACGCCCGTTGGGGCGCCAGGGAAGGTCCTGGAACCGCCAGCAATTTTGTTAGTTCGATTTACCGAAGCCTGACCGCTTCGGCGAGCAGATAGGCCGCATCATGAGCCACAGATCATTACTGATTTTGATATTGGCGGGCTTAGCCCCAGCGCCCGGCGCATTCGCCCAATTTTCCGGATCGTTCAGCTCCCAGCCCGGCATCGATCTCAGCGGCGCCTGGGCGCCTGAACCGCATGAGGAGAGTACCGGTAACCCCGCCATCGCGGATTATCTTGGCGTTCCCATCACCGAAGGCGCGCGCGCCGTCGGTCTGGCCTGGAGCCCCTCCCGCGTTACCGTTCCGGAACATCAGTGTCAGGTTCACGTGGCTCCCTATCTTTTGGGCGGACCTCTCAACCTGCGCATCTGGGAAGAGCGCGATCACCAGTCGCAAAAGCTGGAAGATATCCGTATGTACATCAGCACCTATGAGCAGAATCGTACGGTCTGGATGGATGACCGGCCACATCCTCCCGACGCCGCTGTTCACACCTGGATGGGTTTCTCCACCGGCAAGTGGGAGGGCAACACGCTGACGGTCTACACAACTCACCTGAAGCCTGGCTATTTAAGGCGCAACGGCCTTCCCGAAAGCGATCAAGCGACCTTGATTGAGCATTTCATGCGGCATGGAGATTTTTTGGTGCACGTGAGTGAAGTAACCGATCCATCCACTTTGACCGAGCCTTTTGTGCGGAGCCAGGTTTTTCATCGAATCAGCGAAGAAGGACAAAATTGGCTCTATCCATGCGAATCGGTGGTTGAAATTGCGAACCAGCCGCGCGGCGCGGTACCCAACTACCTTCCCGGCCAAAATCCCTTTGTCGCGGAATTTGCTAAGAAATACGGGCTCCCGCTGGCCGCGACGTTAGGTGGCGCCGAGACCATGTACCCCGAGTTTCAGCGCAAGATGAAAGAGCTAGCGCCACCGCAAAAGTAGCAGAGGAAGCCCACAGATTGCACCCTCGATTGATGCTCACGATCGGCACGGCGGCAACGATACTATTCGCCGCAAGCGCCGCTGAAGCGCAGCAGCTGAACCGTCCGGCAACCATTTCGGGGCATCCGAACTTCAACGGAATCTGGCAGGCTCTGAACACGGCCTATTGGAATCTGGAAGCCCATCCAGTGGAGGGATTGAGTAAAGACTTCTGGCAGCTTGGCGCGATCGCTGTCATCCCGGCGGGGAAGAGCGTTCTACACGGAGGGGGCACCATTCCCTACCTGCCGGAAGCACTCAAGAAGCGCGACGAAAACCGTTCCAAATGGCCCGCGGCGGACCCGGAAGCGAAGTGTTATATGCTTGGGGTTCCGCGCGTCACATATCAGAATTTTCCGTTCCAGATTTTCCAGGGTGAGGGCGATTTGCTGATGGTCTACCCGTTCGCCGCGACCAACAGAATTATTTACATGAAGGACCATACTGACCTGCCGGTAGATTCATGGATGGGTAGATCCAACGGATCGTGGGAAGGCGACGTTCTGGTTGTCACCACCACTTCGCAAAATGGCCAGTCCTGGCTGGATCGCGCTGGAAACTTCGCCAGCAACCAGTTGAAGGTCACCGAGCGCTTCAAGCTTTTGGACGCGAGCCACATTTGGTATGAGGCCACGCTCGAAGATCCGCAGACGTTCTCTAAGCCGTGGACCATCGAGATGCCGTTATACCGCCTCATCGACGACAATGCGCAACTGCTGGAGCACAAGTGCGTGCCGTACACCGACATGCTGTTCTATCATGACCTGCTTCAGCCGAAGCAGTGATGGACGAATCACGAGGAGGAAGAATCATGTTCGACAGACTGCTGAAAGTTGTAGTGAGCGCCGGCATGCTGATGGCGGCAGCACTGCCCCTGGCGGCGCATCATTCTTTTTCCGCGGAGTTCGACCGGAATAAAGAAGTGACGCTCGACGGGAAGGTGGTCCAGATGGAATGGGTGAATCCGCACTCCTGGCTGACCATCGACGTGACCAAGGCAGACGGCACCGTGGAACGCTGGCGAATTGAAGGCGGATCGCCGTCGGTTTTGCTTCGCCTGGGTTGGAACAGGAATTCGCTGCCCGCCGGAACACGAATTAAGGTGATCGCCTTCCAGGCGAAGGATGGCTCTTTGCGCGGCAGCTCGCGAGACATCGTTTTTCCAGACGGCAGGAAACTGGATATGGGTGGCTCGGGAACCAAGGAAGGGCAGGACAAGCCCGACAAGTAATCTTTCGGGCCTTTCCTTTATTCGCGCGTATGAACCACAATTCCGCCGGGTCGAAGTTCTTTGGACGACACCCGTCTCGACGTCAGGCTCTGGTAATGCTGGGGACCGGCGCCGCGGCGACCGTAGTCTCGAGCGGATTTGCACAAACGCTCGCATTTCCGAGGGGCGCGGTTATTCGGACGATTCTCAAGGATTACACGCCTGAAGAGTTGGCGGGCGGCGCGACGCTGTTTCACGAGCACTTGCAGCTTGCATCGGACTTCGGCGCTCGCTTCGGGGCTGCTGCGGCTGCGGCGCGGGCCGCGAATGGACTGCCGCCCCTCCCCGCGCGCCCTGGCGGCGCGGGCCGTGCTGGACCGCCTCCTGGTCCGGACAGCATGCATGACGTGGGCCTGATGTCCGCCGAGGTGGTCAAGGCTGCACGCGAAGGCAATCTGGCCTGCATCGTGGATGCCGGCCACAAGGAGATGGGCCGCGACATCAATTTTTTGCGCCAGGTAGCGGTGAAGTCCGGCGTGCCGATCGTCGCGGGCGGAGGCTTCTACGCGCAGCCGTTTTACCCCCAAGAAATTTCGGCGATGAGCGAAGAGCAGATTTTCCACGCGCTCATCCGCCAGGCTGACGACGACACCATCGGCGTATTTGGCGAGATTGGATCGTGGGATGAAATTACCGCGGATGAGAGAAAGGTTTTCCGCGCCGTGGGCAGAGCGCACGTCGCTACCAACCTTTCCATCTTCACGCACACGGGAATTCCGGGAAAGTCGGCGCTGGAACAGCTGGATATTCTTGAAGATGCCGGCGTGAAACCCAATCGCATTGTGATCGGCCATTTGGGAAATCTGGTCGATCCAAATGTGTACGTGCAGAAACAGATTTGCAGGCGCGGCGCGTTCGTTGGGTTTGACCGGCAGGGAGGCAACAACGATGCGCAGCAGGTGCCCATGGTAATGGCGCTGCTGGAGGCAGGTTTTGCGGATCACCTCATGTTTTCAGCCGACGCGTCCAGCGGCTACGCGAAGACCATAACGGTTTTTCTGCCGAAGCTGAAGGCCGCGGGCGCCGGCGACGAGGTATTGCACCATATCATCACCGATAACCCGCGCCGATTTCTCGCGTTCGTTCCGAAAAGGCCGCGAAAAGATAAACAAAAGTCCAGTTGATCTGAGTTTCGGATCCCCGGCTACTTCGGCTTCGGATGTGCCCGCTCGTAACGCGACGTCTCGATGTACCCGCGAATGGCTGTGTTCCCTTCGTGGCAGGCGTATTCGAACATCTGATATTTGTTATCCAGCTTCAGCGGAAACTCGACCGCCCACGGACTAACCACGATCTCCGGGTCTTCCACCCGCATCTTATATTCGATCGTGTCGTCAGCGGTTCGCGTAAAGTGCTCGGTGATCCGCATGTTTTCCGACGTGGGGTTCAGCGGCGGAGAACCGGGAACGCCAGCATTGGTCATGTCCGTCTTCCCGTTGAAGTTTGTGGTTTCAACCACCAGTGTATTGCCTTCCCAGTGGCCACGCGATTCACCGAGCCATTCTTTGATCGAGGGATCGAGCGTGGGGCGTCCATCGGTTGGAATGATGCGGACCTCGTGGGCCATTTCGAGCACAATCAGAACATAGCCCGGGGACTGCATGATCCGGATACCGTTGTTGTAATTGCGCGGCAACATAGAGACAGGCATCCCGCGCGTGATGCAGCGGTCCCAGCTATCGAAGTCGTCGGGGCTGTCGAATACGGTTTGGCCCGGCTTGTAGCTGCCGTGCATCTTTTCGTACAGCTCCTGGCCCTTGGGCGTGAGCGCTGGGAAACGCCCATTCGGCGGATCCAAG
>CAVRZH010000118.1:0-23322 GCA_963725455.1 Bryobacterales bacterium | reverse complement strand
TTATGTCTGGTGCCTTTGACTGGTTACCGTATTGCTAACTCCCATGAGCGCGATACACCGATTGCGCGCGACCCGTTTTTCATAACGCAACGGACGCAAGCCCTGAATGCTCCCGGCCGCCAGGTAGATTGATGAGCTTCGGATTGGTCAGGGGACGTCCGCTCATTTGGGTGGGAACGGGGACAAGGCCGCCCGCAAATCAAATTTGCGCACGCCCAGGTCATTGAAATGCTGCGGCGTGGTGGTGGGTTCAGGCGTGGCGGTTAATTGACGCTGGGGCACATCTTCAAAAACCGGGTCGGAAGTCCGTGCATGCTGCCGGGCGCGGATGGCCGTGGGAAAAACGCTGGAGCGAAGACGCGGCCCGCCGCCCAGGGTGGCCTGCTCCTGCAAACGCTTGATGCGCGATTCCAATGCGGAGATTTCCACTGGAAAGGAAACGCTGGTTTTGATGGGTCGCTTTTTTTCTGGAACAGCGGCATGGCGGCAAATCAATGGCGCAGAAGCAATGTAACGATCACCCCGAAGCCCACCAGCCAAATCGGCCAATAAAGGAAAAATCCCAGTCGCAACAATTCCGCTGAACTGGCCTGGGGGGGAAACGGGGACGCAGATTTGTCGGCGGCCGCGGCCGGTTTGGTCGCGGGCGCGCCAGTGAGGACGGCAAATTTTGTCCGGGCCGAATTCCATTCCATGCGGGCGTTTTCCACCACGGTCAGGGCGCGGGTCATTTCCATCGCATAATTTTCCGGGGTCCAGGAGGATTCGTTGATGGCCTGGACTTTGGCCACGGCGTCGCGGAATTCGGTCAGGGTGCGGGCCATCTGCTCGGCGTCGCGGTTGGCTTACTTGTTGGTGGCCCGGACCTGTGACAGTCGTCATTCGGAAACGGCCCTCTGGAGCTTAGGGCCAGCCTGGCAAGTGGCGGGTTTCCCCGTTCGGCGAGCAGATGGTTCGCCAGATCGCCCCTTCGCCGTTAGGGAGGATCTTTCGACGATCAGCCTGTTCCCGAGATCCACTTCGGCCTTTCCATGTCGGCATAGCTTACGTCAACTTCGACGGAAACGCCCGGAGTCCAGAAACGCCAATGTGCTCTGGACCTTGACAATCAAATTCGACGCGCGCATACTCCTATCAAGCATCTATGGGAAGCGAGAAAGAAACCCGCGGCGAACTCGTCCAGGGCACGCTCGGTATGCTCATCCTCAAGACCCTGACCCGCGGGCCCCAGCACGGCTATGGCATCGCGCAGATTATCAAGCAGACTTCGGACGAAGTGCTGCGTGTCGAAGAGGGGTCGTTGTACCCGGCTCTGCACCGGCTGGAGCTCGACGGCCGGATCGACTCCGAGTGGGGCCAGTCGTCGAACAACCGCCGCGCCAAGTACTACCGGCTCACCGCGCTCGGCCGCAAGCAACTTACGAAAGAAGCCGACAACTGGCAGCGGCTCTCCCGCGCCATCGGGCAAGTCTTGGAGACCGCATGAATCGATTCTGGAAACGCCTGCGCGCCCTAGGGCATCGAGCGCAACTCGATCGAGACCTCGATGGCGAGTTGCGTTTTCATCGCGAGATGCAGGCGCAAGAACAATCACCCAGCCCATTTGGCAATGCCGCGTTGCTCAAGGAAACCTGCCGCGACCTGTGGTCCATTACCTGGCTCGAAACGCTCGGGCAGGACATTCGCTACGCCGCCCGCACGCTGGCGCACAGCCCCGTTTTTACGATTGTCTCGGTGATGGCGCTGGCGCTCGGTATCGGCGCTAACACGACCGTCTACACGGTTGTTCATAGCGCGCTCTCCTTCAACCTCGGCGTGGAACACATGGACAGCCTGGTCGTCGTCACCGCTACCGACGCCTCGCGCCGCAATCCGTTCAGCCAATCCTTCGCCGACTATCTGGAGTTGCGCTCAGAAATCAAATCCATTCAGTCGCTGGCTGCCTATCGCATGGTGCCCGTCAACGTGAGCGATCGCGCCGGCCTGCCCGCGCAATTCGAGTGCGTCGAGAGCACAGCCAACAGCTTCGCGGTCGCAGGAACCCGGCCCATTCTCGGGCGCGATTTCACCTTCGACGACGAACGGCCCGGGGCACCGCCGGTCGTGATGCTCGCCTATCACATCTGGCAAAACCGATACGGCCAAGATCCATCGATCTTGGGCCGCGTCATTCGCGTCGACGACGTACCACGCACGGTGATCGGCGTTATGCCATCCAAGATGCGCTTCCCCGAAGACACCGATCTGTGGACGCCGCTCGAACCCGATCTCCGCGCCGGCTCCTCCGCGCGCAACGTCCTGCTATTTGGGCGTCTGGCGGACGGCGTCACGTTGCCTGCGGCCCGCGCCGAGATGGACACCGTCGCGCATCGCCTCGAAACCAGCGCACCGGACGACTACAAAGGCCTGATCGTCGATGTCCGGCCCTTCCTCGATGTCATCGGAATTTACTCCGTGCGGCCCGTGTTGATCGCCGTGTCGTTCGCCGTCGGATTCGTTTTACTGATCGGGTGCGCCGACGTGGCAAATCTGCTGCTCGCCCGCGCCGCCGCCCGTGCGCGCGAAATCTCCATCCGCATCGCGATAGGCGCCGGACGCCTGCGCATCGTTCGGCAGCTCTTGATCGAAAGCCTTTTGCTTGCCGGCGTAGCCGGTCTGCTGGGATGGCTCATCGCCTTTGCGGGACTGCGCGCATTCGATCACGCCACTTTCAACGCGCGTCGTCCTTCCTGGATCGATTTCTCGATGAACCTGCACGTCTTCGCCTACCTGACCGCGATCTCGATCGGCGCGGGCATCTTGTTCGGGCTCGCTCCCGCGTTCCGGCTGTCGACAGTCGACGTCAACAGCGCTGTCAAGGACGGCGGTCATGGGGCCTCGGGTGCGCGTCGTGGCCAGCGCCTCGCGAGCGCGCTGGTCATTTTCGAAATGGTCTTGTGCATCGTGCTGCTCTCCGGTACGAGCCTCATGATCCGCAGCACGGTCAATACCTACAGCGCTCCGCTCGGCGTGAACGCTACGAACGTACTCACGATGTGGATCAATCTGCCGGAGGCCAAGTACCCGCGCCCGGAGGATCAAGTCTCTTTCTATCGCCGCCTCCAGACCAAGCTCGAATCGTTGCCAGGCGTGGAGGTCGCCTCACTCACATCGGCGCTGCCCATCAACTTCGTGCAATATTTCTCCTACGAAATAGACGGTCGGCCATCGGTCGATCCCGCGTTGCGGCCGGTGACGGGCGGCCTCGTGATCGGCGCCGATTATTTCCGCGTGATGCAAGTGCGCCCCAGCCGCGGCCGCGCGTTCACGGAGTCCGACGGAATCGCGGGCTCGCCCGTTGCGATCGTCAACGAGACATTCGCCGCCAAGGCATGGCCGGGCGAGGATCCCATCGGCCAGCATCTGCGTTTGACCCGCGGAAGCTCGCTCGCGCCGCCGCTGACAGTGGTCGGCGTCGTCCCGGACATCCAGCAGAACTTTCAGCGGCCCATGGACCGCGCACCCACGGTCTACTTGCCCTATGCCGCCGAGCCGCAGCGCGTGATGGCCCTCATCGCGCGCACCCAGGTTCCTCCCTTGACGCTGAACGAAGCGTTTCGAAGGGAAGTTCAAAGCCTGGACGAAAATCTGCCCGTTTGGGAAATGAATTCACTGGAAGACTTGGTCGCGCGGAGCCGCCTCAACGTCGGGCTCTTCGCGATGCTGTTCACCATCTTCGCGGGCTTCGCGCTGGTGCTCGCCGCTATCGGACTTTACGCCGTCATCGCGCACTCGGTGAGCCAGCGCACGCGTGAGATCGGCGTCCGCATGGCCTTCGGCGGAACCACCCGCGACATCGTCCGCCTGGTCTTTTCGCAAGGCTTGTGGCGCATCGTCGCGGGCCTGGCCATAGGATTGCCGCTCGGTGCCGCGGTCGCTTTCGCGCTGCGCGCCGTGCTGGTTGGCGTCGCTCCCGGCGATCCATTGAGCCTGGCCGGGGCCGCGCTTGTACTGGTCCTCGCGGGCTTGCTAGGTTGCGCCATACCCGCCCGCCGCGCCGTGCGCGTCGATCCGGTGGTCGCGCTGCGCTGCGATTAATTGCGCGGCGTGGACGCCGGTGTATGTGCCGTCGGTCCTGAGGGCAGGTGGTCAAAAGATTCATTGAGCGTGCGTTAGATTCCCGTAAGTCGCCTGCCGGAACTCCAACCCGGACCGTTCCCGGATAGGTCCTGCCTGGTCGGCAAGGATAGAACTATCCTATGCGGTTTCTATCCATGTAAACGCTTTTGGAAGTAGATCTTCTTCACGCCAGGCTGAAATTCCACAGTCGCGATCTCTTCGTAGCCACGCTTCCTGTAGAACTCTGGGGCCTGAAAGGTTAAAGTATCGAGAAATACGATGCGACACCCGCGTTCTATCGCCGTTTGTTCCGCGGCGCTCAGTATTCGCGTTCCAAGACCGAGACCGCGACGATCTTGGGCTACCCACAATGCATAGACGTATAGCCGGTCGAACACGGATCCTCCTATCAGGCCCCCGACCACTTGGCCCTGAGGGTCGCGCACGTAGACATCCAGGGCGATCCACTTGTGTTCTCCGAGGTGCGACGTGTTGAATGCGGTAAGCCCGAGAGTTATCGCCTCGCGGCTGTCCGCGTGAATTTCATGGGTCACCTCCACGCTCAGCCCAGCAGACGCATCGGCGCGATCCATGCATCTAAAGTCTATCGTCTGTCGTGCGGGTGACGGCAGAAAGGCCCTGCCTGGTCGGCAAGTGGCAACTGTGCCACGCGACGCCGCCTGAGCGTCCGGATAGCCCCTTGGCGGTTAATCATGGATAATAGCGCGCAGCTCCAACGGACACCGGCAAAACATTTATTCCTCTTGCGCTTTCACCTGCGCTCGGCGCCTCAGTTATTGGTGAGGTAGCCGAACAAGTCGACGAAGATGTCATTCTTGCCGCTGCCATTGGGTTCCATCTGAACACCGGGGTTGAGGCCTGGCCCAATGACGATGCCCGACGGATAGCTGAAATGAACGGTCTCAAATTGAGCGAGATTCAGTGATCCGGGAATCTCCCAATTCATAGCGTTGGTGCTCCCTGCCAAGTGCAGCGTGAAGCTGAGGCCGGCACTATCTATCGCGGGAGTGATGTCGACGGTATTGATTACTAAACTGGCGGTAGTGGGTACGCTGTAGGTGGCAATTGGGCCGCTCGCGGTTACCAAGTTAAACGTGGAGGGTTGGTCCGACGACGAGCTGAACGGTCAAGTGGACCAACTGGCTGGCCTGCCTGGAAGTATCCTGCGTGGTGACCGTGTTGGTAACCTGCACCAAAGCCGCCGCGACAGCGTGGGCGGCTCGCGGGACAGCCAGAGTAAGCGCACCGGCCGCCAGGGCCAACGCGCCAAAAGACATCGATTTCGGAACTCGAATCATGATCCAGGTTTCCTTATTAGTTGGAGGTCAGATAGCCGTGGACTTCCGCGAAGATACTGCCCTGGGACCCGGCCCCATACGACATCCACACGTTCTGGCCGGCCGAGAACACCAGCCCGGGCGAAAAATGATACTGCGAGGTGGTGGGGCCCGGTGAACAAGGGACTAACAGCGTCGCCACCCAATTGCCTAACGGTGCGAGGTTGAATTGCCCGCTGGGAACGGCCGAGTTGGCCAGGATCACCGTGTCGGTTCCGCTCTTGGAAATCTCGGCAAGATCGATGGAAGTAACGACCAGGGTTTGCCCGGCAGGCACGACATAAGGCGGCGCGAACGGCTCCATTCCACCGCTATTCACCGCGGCGCTCCACTGTGGCAGGGAAGAAAACGTGAACGCGCCAGTGCTGGTAAAACCGGCTGGACCATTTCCGGAGGGTACCAGCGTGACAATTTGCGAAGCGAGAGTCGGCACGGTTTGGGATACCACGGGACTGGCTGGCGTGTTCGTCACCTCGACCAGCGCTGCGGCCAACGAATGAGCCGCGCGTGGGGTCGCGAGGAGCAGCGCGGTCACAATCGCAATCGCCGCTGCCGCTTGAAACAGTCTGGTCTTTAGCATGTTCATTGGTGTATGTCCGCGGGCTAGTTGTATGTCAAGTAGCCGAGCATGTTCACCGTTGCATCGTCGCCGCAGGAACTATTCGTGTTGTTTCCCGCGCGGAACTCGATTTCCGGGGACGAGCCTGGTGCAAACACAATGCCCGAAGAATATGTAAAGTGGCCTGTGTTCGGTGGGGACAGATTCCACATCATGTAGTTATCCACTGAACTGAGGCCGAATGAACTGTTGCCAATTAAGACGAAGAGGTACGCTCCGGTGCTGCATCCGAGCGATGGTGTTATATCAACGGCCGTTATCACCAGGGATTGACCAGCCGGCAGAGTGTACGCCATGCCGCCGGAGAAGAACCCACTGCTGGTATTGGGGGGCAGGCTGGCGGTGAGGTACACCAGCCGCGAAGCCTGGCTGGGGACGCTCTGAGTGATCGCCGGGTTCTCCGTTGTATTGCTCACTTGGACCAAAGCCTCAGCGACGGCGTGGGCGGCTCGAGGAACGGCCAGAGTGATCAGGCCAAGCGCCAGGAACAACCCGCAGAAAGAAACAACCAGCTTCGGAATCCGAATCATCATGAGCGATCTCCTTTTGCTTTGCTCGATCAGCGGTTAGTTATAGGTCAGGTAGCCGTTCATTATGACCAAGACATTTTGGGTACCTTCAAGAAAGCCCGGCTCTGTTCCGGCCGCGAGCATGATTCCAGACGGATACTGAAACTGGACATTGTTCGGACCGGTAAAGCCCCAAGGGTGTAGCGCGTTGCCGCGCGCGATGTCCAAGAACACGACCTGGTACTCGCCAGCGCTCTGCGGAATGAACTCGACAGTGTTGATCACCAGACTTTGACCGTCTTTCACGGTGTACTGAGGGCCGCCGGAATCTTCTACCGAGCAATTGGAAATGCCGTTCGAAGCGGCCGGACAAAATAGCTGGACCATCTGATTTGCCTGCTTGGAAATATCCTGCGTAATCGCTGGGCTCGCGGGTGTGTTGGCCACTTGCACCAGAGCGGCGGCCAGCGCGTGCGCCGTTCGCGGAATGGCCAGAGTCAGCACACCGGCTGCCAGAGCAACCGCTCCGAAAGAAACGACGGATTTCGGAATTCGCATCATGTGATCTATTTCTCCTTGGGTGCGTGGGGCTACGGCACACTGACCGTGTATCCGGTGATCGTGCAGGTGACAACAGAATCGGGCAAGAAATTCGGAGTTTGGACCGCGCAGATTGGTGTGGTGCCGGGGTCGGCATAGGCGGTGAGCGATTGAGTGGCGGATGCAACTTCACCGCCTGAATTGATCAGCGGAAAAAACGCGACACCGGCAGTCGTCCCTCCCGCAGTGGTCTCAAATTCCCCTGCGCTCGGTTGCGCGGGCAGCCCGGGTCCCGCTGTAAGGATCACCGTGATGGTTTGAATCACGTACTCCGTGTTCGCCGGCACGGTCGATAAAGAACACTCCTGTCCGCCGCTCCCCACGGTGCAGGTCGCTGCGAACGGATGGCGCCCCGGAGCGTCCACGTCCTGGTTCGGCACCGGATTGGCCGGCGTATTCGTCACCTGGACCAATGCCGCAGCCAGAGCGTGAGCCGCTCGGGGTGTTACCAGCGCCAACGTCACCACCACGCCCAGAGCCGCAAAAGCCTGAACAGACTTGTTATTGATGAGTTTCATGAGTTTTTCTGCTTTTTCAACTTCCAAGTCATTACTATCGCCATCAGTCCGAGCGCGCAAACAGCCAACGATCTCGGCTCCGGCGTGGGTGTCACGCTGCTTGGAGTGGTCACATCCAGCGCCCAGTTCGCCGTGTCGTTATTGCAGTCATTCA
Organism: Bryobacterales bacterium; assembly: GCA_963725455.1. GTDB lineage: Bacteria > Acidobacteriota > Terriglobia > Bryobacterales > Bryobacteraceae > Palsa-89. The sequence continues at coordinate 15,466 of CAVRZH010000118.1, read as the reverse complement.
AGTCGGCGCAGGTCTGAAATGCACCGCCCGTAAAGTCCGTAAATCCTTCGCTGATGTTGCCGTAGGACGGGCTGTCGAAGATGGCGTTCGGAATGTACTCAGCGTCCGAGAGCAGGACTGTGTAAGTCCCCGCCGCGAGAGCCAAAGACATCGTGATGTCGCCGCAGTTGCCAGGGACGCTGCCGATGGTGACCAGCCCCGCGGGAGGGCATCCGGTGAAACTGGTGTAGTTTGAGAGACCGTCCGACGTGCCCTGAATGAGGTCCCCGCTGCTATCGGAAACACCCACAAAAGGATCGAATCCGCCGGAAGGAATCACCGTTCCGGCGGCGTTCGTCCCTCCTCCGAAGCCAAAGGTCTGCAGCGTCAGGGTGCCCGCGCTCGAAAGCGTCACATCGGTTTCCCAGGTATCCTCTGGAGAGCTCAGAGTGCCCGTGTAGGAAACCGTGTCCCCGAGAGCGCAGCCGGCTGCGAGAAGTGCTGAGACAAGAATGTAGAGTTTCATTGGATAGCTCCGGCCTGGGGGGATGGGCGCAGGCGGAAGCGCGCGCCGGCAATTGCGAGAAAAATTCCGGCGAGAAGCCAGGTCATGGCTGGCTCCGGCGTGGAAGTTAGAGGTTCACTTATTAGACCGTCCGCGCCATAAACCGCGCCTGAGCCTGACGTAAGGCTGAAATCCGTGATCGGGTTCCCATTGGCGTCGAACAACTCGATCCCGCTAAGCGTCATCCCCGGCGAGGGATCCACACTGGAAGCGCCGTTCAATAGATCGGTGGTAAGCATCAATCCGGTATCGAAGGTGACGTCCATGCCGGGCGTGACCGGAAGCATGGTGGTGGAGATTAGGGCGTTCGTGCATTCAAAGTTGCCGGCTCCGACCACGCAACCGGGTGCACCCGTACCATTCGGTCCGAACGCCCCCGCGACGTTTCCGGCAATGAGCCCGTAAAATATCTCCTGCGTAACCGACCCGATCTGAACCTGCGCCTCTAGGATTCCCGATGCCAGATCGCTCGCGCTTTGGCTGAGGCCGCCGTTGAGGGTGTACTGAAATTCCATATAGCTAGTGCCGGCGGGAATGTTGAGCGTGTCGTCGGCGATCGCTAAGCCGATGGATTCGGCAACCCCGTTCGCTGGCTCGGGGCCGGTGAGCGATCCATCGGCGCTCACGCTAAGCGAACCGAAATTTGCGTTGGCACTCGCGGCTCCCGAATAAGTGCCGAGTCCCGATCCCTGATAGTTCGCGGCAGGTAGATTCGTGCCGCTAACCGCGAGCGGGGCGCCGACACCGACATTGACCACGTTGCTGACACTCCCAGCGAGTCCGCAATCGCTGATGCCGTTTCCCCCGGCGCCCAGCCCGAAGGTACCCAATGTGGAAAAGAAGTGGGTGACTGCTGGGGGGCCTCCGCCAGGACACTCGTTCGATCCACCGACAGCTCCCGTGTAGGCCTGTAACTGCACGGGATCGGCCTGCGCGACTGACCCTGCCAACACACCAGCCAGAATGATCCAGCCCCACATATAATTTCGTTTTGTACTCATCTCATCTCCTTAAACGGCGATTCCGCTTGGGCCATGAAAACATGGGATCCCTCGTCGAGTCCTGAATTCGGCGGTTAATAAATTTGAAGAGATCTTAAGGCTCGATTAAGTTGCTGAAAACAAGATGCTTGGGATTTGCTTAGAGGCCGCTGCCGCTATCTTGGTCGGCAGGCGGTTTTGCAGGAACGGTTGGTCCGGAGGACTGGTCTTTGCGGCGTAAAATTACCGTGGTGATCTCACGCTCCACGGTGATTTCAGTCCTCCGCACGATCCTGCGGGTATCGGCAGGTTCTTGCTCCTCCTGTCCGCCCGCTTCTCGACTGTCGTCTGCTGGATCATCCATTGGATTACGAACGTTCTGGTCTCACCATGGCACGCTAGCATCGCCGCCGTCCTTAAAGTGCCGATTAACGACCTGTGAATCTTTATTAAGATGTTGAGATACATGGTTCGGCGAAGTTCTAAACGTTCAGCGAACTTCTAATATGTCCAGCGTCAAGTAATATGTCGAGCTTCAAATAGTATGTCGAGCTTCAAGGACTTCTACCGGTTTGGGGAATATGAGCTGAAAGTTCGCACGCGCACGGTTTCCTACCTCGGAACCGCGGTTCCTTTCGAACCTAAGACTTTTGAAGTGCTCCTCTATCTTGTAGCTAACGCGGGACGCGTCGTTACCAAAGAAGAGCTTCTGAAGGCCGTTTGGCCGGATTCCTTTGTCGAAGAGAGCAATCTTACCCAACACGTTTTCCGTCTCCGGAAGGCACTGCGGCCGCAGGAAGGCGATGAACCATACATCGTAACCGTGCCCGGCCAAGGCTATCAATTTTCGGCTGAAGTGAAGTCTCCACCACTGCTCGCGACCATCCCGCCGGGAACTCTGGAGGCGCAGGAGGAGATCGTCGTCCAGAGGATTCTTGAACGTAGCACGGTGGTGACGGAAGAAATTGTTCACCAACCCCTGTCCCTGCCGCCCCCGAGCCCGCCATGGAAAACCGCAGTGGTTTTGGCGGCCTCCGCGTCCGTGCTGGCGCTCGGGATCTGGGGATGGCATGCGACGCATCACCCCAGTTCCGGAGCTTCGATTTCTGCACCTTCCGCACCTTTGGCGCGTGCTACCCGCCGCTCTATCGCAGTTCTCGGCTTTCGTAACCTTTCCGGCCGTCCCGAAGAAGGCTGGCTGTCGACGGCCATCGCCGAAATGTTGAGCACCGAACTGGTGGCTGGAGAAAAGCTGCGCCTGGTTTCGGGGGAAGACGTCGCGCGCACCAAACTCGACCTTCCGCTCGCCGACACAGACAGCCTCTCGCGCAACACATTGGCGCGATTGCACAAGGTTCTGGACAGCGACTGGATCGTTCTTGGTTCGTATACCGCTCTGGTTGGACAGCCCGACAGCCGCATCCGCCTCGACGTGCATCTTCAAGATACGTCTGCCGGTGAGACCATCGCGGACGTCGCCGTGGTAGGAAGCGAGGCGGAACTGTTTGATCTGGTGTCTCAAGCCGGTTCCGAGTTGCGCAAGAAACTTGGCGTTGAAGCGGTCTCTCCGGTTGAGGCAGTGAGCGTGCGCGCGGCTCTACCTTCCAATCGCGAGGCCGCTCGACTTTACTCGGAGGGACTGGTCAGGCTGCGTGTGTTCGATGCCCTGGCGGCTCGAGATCTTCTCGAAGGATCCATAGCCGCCGATCCGAAGTATTCCCTCGCACACTCTGCACTGGCTGAAGCCTGGTCCCGGTTGGGCTATGACAAAAGAGCCCAGGAGGAAGCCCGGCAGGCCTTCGAACTGGCTGCCAACCTGTCCCGCGAAGAGAAGTTGCTAGTGGAAGGCCGCTATCGCGAAATCGATCATGAATATGAGAGGGCAGTCGAAATCTATCGTACGCTGTTCGTGCTTTTCCCTGACAACCTCGATTATGGGCTCAGGCTCGCGGCGGTGGAGGTGCTCGATAGCAAAGGACATGACGCTCTGGCTACGGTGGAGTCTCTGCGCAAGCTGATGCCTCCAGCCTCCGAGCTTCCCCTGATTGATCTGCAAGAGGCAGCGGCGTGGGATGAACTGGGCGATTTTAAGCACCAGGAACGGCCTCTGGCCCGGGCCGTGGAATCGGCCAGAGCGCAAGGCTCCCGGCTCATTCTGGCGGAAGCTCGGGACCGCCAGTGCTGGCTATTTACGTATTTGGCGCAATCTCAGAATGCGGTTGCCGCCGGCCGGGAGGCCAGGGACATTTACGCTGCTGCGGGGGACGGGAACGGTGAAGCCAATTCGCTGGGTGATTGGGCAAATGCCATTAAGCAGACGGATGTACTGGAGTCCATCCGGCTGTTTCAACAAGCGCAAAGCGTCGCCCATGAAGTTGGATCTGAGTACGAAGAAGAAAGTGCTTTGGTTAATCTCGGCATTGTGTATGAAGCACAAGGAAATCTGGCCACCGCCGAAAAAATGTACCGCCAGGCACTGCCCATCTGTCGCCGCATCGACAACAAAAGAGCCCAGGCTAACGCGCTCGGAAACATCGCCAACGTCCGCATGGAGCAGGGGGATCTATCGGGCGCGGCTCAGGGATATGAAGAGACGCTCGAACTGGCCAGGCAATCCGCGGATACCGGAATTGCCGCCCTCGCAATGGACAACCTCGCCAGCGCCTACCGGTTGCAGGGAAACCTTGCGGGAGCCAAACAAGCGCTGGAAGAATCCCTGGCTATTCAGCAGAAGAATGGCAATCAAAACGCTTCCGCGTATGTGATGTACCACTTTGGATATCTGCTCGTCGACGAGGCTGATTTTTCCGGCGCCCGCAAGATGTACGAGCAGGCCCTGGCCATACGGAACTCGGCGGGCGACCAACTCACCATTGCTGAAACCGAGCTCGGGCTCGCGGAACTATCGCTGGAGGAGGCGCGTTCCCCCAAGGAGCAAGAAGCGTCGCTGCGCCAGGCGATCGAGGTTTTTCAGAAACAAAAAGCCGGTGACGACGAAATTCAGGCTTGGTATATTCTGGCCCGTGCGATGCTCGCGCAAGATAGGGCGGCGGCAGCGGCCGATGCGATGGAACACGCGCGGTCGTTGGCGGGAAAAAGTCAAAATCGCGAGGTCCGCTGGCGGACTGCGATCGCCGCGGCCCGCCTCCGCCTCGACGGCAAAGACCATGCCCGCCCTGCTTCCAGGATGGCGGCGCAGGAGGAATTGAATGCTATCGTCCAAAAATCGCGTGAGCTGGGTTATCAGGGTATCGAACTGGACGCCCGGCTGGCGCTGGCTGAAATTGAAATGAAAGAGGGACAAACGGCAGCGGGACGGGCGCATCTGGCCGCCGTCGAGTCGGACGCCAAAGCCAAAGGCTATCAGCTCGTCACACGCAAGGCTGCTCGCGTACACGGTTGAGTTTTCAAGGGCGAAAGCTCGCGCCCGCGAAGCGGACTCATAGAGACACTGCCATTCCGGAGCCGCTTATTTGAGTGCTGCTGTTGCTAGATTTGTTGCGCTCCTTGTGCACCCGCGATTTCCGCGCGGAGCTTCTCGTTTTCCACGGCCAGCTCCTCCATTCGTTTCTCAAACGGCGCCAGGACATTGCGTATTTGCTCTTCGGTAAACCGGCGCGTGATGTGCTGCTGGCAGTTCCAGTCGAATGCATCCACGTGAATAATGAAGACTCGTTCGACTGGGGTCGCGTCATCCGAATCGCGGAGCTTGTCGATCCATACTTGTGCGTCAGCGCCCTCCAAAATCTTGGCGTGCCCGAGAATCTTCAACCGCGCCTGCCGTGGATAATCCACCAGAATAAGGGCGACCTTGTCGCTCGTCGTGAGGTTGCCGGTACTGATGTATTGCTTGTTGCCCCGAAAGTCCGCAAAGCCGATGGTGTGCTCATCCAAGACTTTGAGGAACCCTCGCGAGCCGCCGCGATGCTGCACATACGGCCATCCGGTGTCGCCAATGCTGGCCATGTAGAAGCTGTCGCATTCGGCCAGGAAGCCTTCTTCATCGGGACCGAGCGCATCCTGAGAAAAGCGCGATTCCTCGCGCTTGGCGTAAGACCGCCGGCTCCCATAGCGTTCTTGCAACGCCTTGATGACGGGAGTGAAAACTAAAGAACCAAAGGGATAAGCCATCGAACAACCGCGCTTTGTTTAGATTACCGCTGGCCGGCTAAAGTCGCACATAATTCCAAGTCATTGCTTGCGCGCGCCACAAACCGGGAGCCGCGCGGATGCCTGGTCGGCTTCCGCCAACTGCGTAATAATCAATCATTGGAACCAATCCCGGGGCCCCTCATGCCGCCCACAATCGACTGGTAAACAATGAGACCCAACAGCATGGAACTCTTCCATCGAGTAGCCCATCTAAGCCAGGAAGCCCGCGACCGATATTTCGCCGAGCACCAGGTGGACGGGCCAACCAGAAAGGAAATAGAGGAACGGCTGGCCGATGAGGATTCAACCACAAAGATCTTGGCCGAAGAGACTACCGCGAACCACTCCGAATGGGAGGACTTGAAGGGTCTTCACTGCGGTCCCTATCGATTAGGAAAACTCCTGGGACGTGGCGGCATGGGAAGCGTCTACATGGCCGAACGCGTGGACGGTGAGATCAAACAGCGAGTCGCTGTGAAATTGCTGCGGCCAGGCACGGATCCGCCTCAATTCCGCCAATGGTTCTTATCGGAGCGGCAGATTCTGGCCACTCTGTCGCACCCCAACATTGCCCGGCTGTTGGATGCAGGTCATCTGGATGCAGGTCATCGGGAGGATGGGCAGCCGTACCTGGTCATGGAATACGTCGGGGGAAAGCCCATCGACGTATACTGCGCCGGACTCAGCGTAAGGCAAAAGATTGCGCTGTTCCTGAAGGTGTGCGCCGCAGTCAGCTATCTGCATCGCAATCTGGTGGTGCATCGCGATCTTAAGCCCTCGAACATTCTCGTTACCGAAGACCGCGAACCGAAACTACTGGACTTCGGCATTGCCAAAATTCTCGACTCGGCCGGCGACGCAACCGTAACCAACGTGCGCATGCTCACCCCGGAATACGCAAGTCCGGAGCAAGCCGGTGGCGAACGCATGACGACGGCAACCGACATCTACTCGCTCGGAGCCGTGCTCTACAAACTGTTAACCGGCGCGTCGCCTTACCAGTCCACCGGGAAATCGCCGGCAAGTTCTACTGCTCCTAGAAAGGTTGCTCCACCTTCCAAGCTTGCGCCCGATGTGAAGGGCGACCTGGACGCAATCCTCTTGAAAGCTTTGCGCGAGGAGCCTCAAGAGCGCTACGCCTCCGTGGAACAGCTTTCCGGTGATTTGGAGAACTACCTCGCATCCCGCCCCATTCGTGCGCGTGCCGGGGATACTTGGTATCGAATGCGCAAGTTCCTGCGCAGATATTGGGTTCCCGCCCTGGCGGCGACTCTTACCATCGGCAGTCTTACCGCGGGATTGGCGGTTGCCAATCATGAACGCGCCATCGCTGAACGACGTTTCACGGACGTACGACAGACTGGCCAACAAATTGTTTGATATCGACGACCGCGTTGCCAAATTGCCGGGGAGCACGGAAACGCGCAGGCTGATTGTGGAAACATCGCTCGAATACTTACAGCGAATCACCGCCGACGTCCGCATGGCCCCAGCGCTGGCGTTGGAAGTGGGCACGGCCTATTTGCGAGTGGCGCGCGTGCAGCGTTCCGATATCGCTCTTGGTCAAACACAGCTCGCCGAAGGGAACGACAAGAAAGCGCTGACGCTGATGGATTCCGTTCTGGCGTCGGAACCATCCAATCGCATAGCATTGCTTCGCGCGTCGGAAATCTTGCAGGAGCAGATGCAGATCGCTTCGCAGAGAAACCAGGATGAGGCGCTCCAGTTCGCTCGCAAAACAGATCAGAGATTGCAAGCGTATCTCAAAGCGGCCAGCCTGGAGCATCCGCTGGATCGGGCCGAGGCGGAGGACGCGATTCTGGTTCTGTTGAACGTCGCAAACATCTATGCGTTCGGCGAACAGTTTAACGATTCCGTCGCTACATCGCGCCGCGCCATCGATCTGGCGCGCAGCGCGAACTGGCCGGCCTACGCCGGGGCGGCCGAATTAAATCTGGCGATCGTTTATCAAGAGCAAGGCCGGCTGGACGAATCGCTCCTGGCGGTACGAGAGGCGACGCGAATATTGGAGCCGGCTCCGGGCGAAAAAAGCGTGGGCAAGCCCCTGGCATATGTGAGCGCGCTGATCCGGGCAGGATCCATTCTTGATGAGGAAGGTGGGATAAGCCTCAATCGGCCCGACGAGGCGCTAACGTACCTGCAGCATGCCCGTGACATCGCCGAGGATCTGGCGCAACACGATCCGAATCAATTCGGGAGCCGCGAACGAGTCTTCTCGGCGAATGTCATGATGTCGGGTATTCTCAGCCGAAGCGATCCCAGCCGTGCTCTGGAGCTGTGCGACCAGGCGTTAAGCCGCTTGGCCGAGATCAAGGAGCGTCCCATAGCGCGTCTGCATGAGGCGGAGACTCTGGCAAGATCGACCTACGCTCTGCGACGGCTTGGTCGAGGCGCCGAAGCTCACCGCAGATTGGATCTCGCGTTCGACAAATTGCGTAAATTAGGCGCTTATCCCTCCGACACGGTGAAACCGGGATCGGAAGTAGACAAGACGCTCAGCGCGCTCGCGGATTACGAAGCGGAGAATGGCAACGTCCAGCGATCCATTGCAGTGTATGAGGAGCTCTTGCGCAAGGGCGCGGCAGCAGGCGCCAAACCTCGATCGAGCCTGTCGGACGCGGTGCAACAGTCACGCGTCTTCGCAGCTCTTAGCGCTCTTTACCCACAAGCCCATAAAACCGACTCCCAGTCCGCTGTGGAATCGCGCCGCCTGGAATTGTGGAAATACTGGGACAGCCAATTACCAGGTAATAGCTTCGTGCGTCATCAACTCGAGGCAGCGAACAAAAGCGTGCCATGAATCCTGCACTGGAACGTTGCCCAGGGCGTCGCGGGCAGGGGCTCAGCTCTCGGGCGGGAGGCTGGACAACTTGCGTCCGTCGGGCCATTGAACATAGCCGGCCCGCATGCGGAAGCTGGAATCTTTAGCGCGGCTGCCGACCACCGTGATCCGGTCGCCGGGCTTCAGTGAATCCTTCGTCCAGCCCAGACGGCTGAGGGTCGCCGGGCTCTCCATCTCGATGCTCCAGTGCTCCGTCTCCCCCTCCCCCGCAACGTCCAGAAAAAGCTGCGTGTGCGGGTTCTTCCACTCGAAGCCTGTCACTACTCCGCTGACGATGGTTCCATGAATCAGATCGTAGCCGGCGGTGGAATGGTGCGCTTGAGCGGGCGCGCACCACAGGCCGATTCCGCCTGCCAAACAACAATAGAGAAGAGTTCTCACGGGCGCGCTTACTTTGAGTAATAGTGGTCTTTTATGTTCGCCAGGCCGTTGACGATGTGTTCCTGATCGCGCTCGCCCCCGAAACAGTCCGATTCGAAGGGCTCCTCGGGATGGGCCGATTTCTTGATTTGGAATTTCATTTTGAACGGGCGCGTGAACACCTTCGGATCGTCGAACGTGGCTTCGTAGTCCAGCGTGTCCTTATCGACGATCGTAAATCTTTCCACTACGTGCAGCGCGTCGCTGTGAAAATGCCCCGCCATATCGAAGACTGACTTGTCGTTGTTGTCGGCCACGTCCACCACCAGCGTATTGCCTTCCCAGTGGCCGCGCGAATCGCCCATCCAGGCCGAATATCCCTGTGGATGCGGTTTACCGTCCAGGTAAACCAGACGCCGCGCGTGCATGTTGTCGTGCAGAAAGGCGATGAATTTCGGGGTTTGAATAATCTGAAAGCCGAAGTACATGGCGTGCGGCACGCCTTCGTAGTGGCAATGGCCGGTTGGATCCAGCTCCATGTGCTCGGTCAGATGCTTGACCTCTTCCTGGGCCCAAGGTTGATACGGCAGCACGCCACCCTCTACGATACCGGTCTTCGATTCGGTCCCCAGGAAGAATCCGCCGGCGTGAGGCAGCACGGAATAAGCCGCTCCGCCGGCCCGTGGCTGCCAGCTTCCTTCGATGTCCGGCTGTCCGTCCGCGGTGCGCGGCGGTGTATAAGGCTCAGCCGCTTTCGCGCTTGGCGCCGCGGGCGGGCTCTGGCCGAATGCAATTGCCGCACCGCTCGCGAGCAGGACCAGCCAAATTCGTCTCATCGTGAGGTTCCTTTTTCCGCCGGCGTGGTTGCGGGATAAGGCCGCGCGAACTCAAAAACATCGCCCTCCGGCCTCTCGCGATAAGGAGGATGGATGGCGCGCCCATTGTCTCCTTCGGTGCATTCCTGATCCCTGAGCTCAAAACCCGGCTCCGTATTGCGGTGCAGAGGCATGCTAATTTTCCACGGCCGGCTGTAGGTCTTGGGGTCTTCGATGGTGGCTTCGTAGTTAATCGTATTCGGACCGACGCGCGTGTAGCGCTCCACCACGTGCAGTTGATCGCTGTGGGTGTGACGCGCCGAATCCAGCCAGGTTTTGTCGTTGAAATCCGTCACATCCACCACCAGGGTGTCACCTTCCCAGTGGCCCACCGAATCGCCCATCGCAAAATCGATGCCATCCAGATGCGGGCGTGAGTTGGTGGTCACATTCCGGATGTCATGCAGATACTCGTACATGAAAATCACGACTCCGGGATGCTGCAAAATCTGAATGGGGAAAGGCATGTAACTGATGCGGGGAACACCCGGCATCATGCAATGGATAATGGGATCCACGCGCGGGCCTTTTTGTTCCCGCTCGAGCGCCGCGGGCAAATAAGGAATCTCGTGGCCTTCCGCGATCTCGCTCACATCGAAGGAAGCGGCGTTGCGCGTTTCCCATATTCCCTGTAAATCAGGCTTCCCTTCCGGTGTGCGGGGAGCCTGGCCGGCGTCGGCGATGTGTTGCGGACCCGCTTGGGCGAATGCGGGCGGCGCAACCGGCAACAGCGTCACAGCCATTGCCGCTAGAAACAAACGAGGGTTCACCTTGACCAATTTCTCCTCTACCCAGGATTGGTTTCGGTGCCGAGAGTCATCACGGTTCCATCCGGCATGGTCAACTGCTGCGCGTCCGCCGTGTTCGAATTGTCTTTGGCGCCGTAGCCCGTGATGGTGATCATCATGCCGGGCTGCAAAGTATTCTTGCGCAGGCCTCGCTTGTACAATTGCCCGGCGGCGCCGGTTTCAAACGCCCAGTTTACAACCGCTCCATTGGCGTCTTTGACGTCAACATAGATCCACGAGTGGGGATTCGATAGGTCGAACTTTGTTACGACGCCGGTAACTTTGATCACCTTGTCGCGATCGTATTCGGCGGCGAACGAGTGGTGTGCCATTACCGGCATGGAAGCCACCAGCGCTCCCAGCGCCAGCAGATATAGCTTCGATCTCACCCGGTAGTTCTTCGTGGGAGCTGTATGCACGCGACGCCTCTCAGCTTGTTCTTTACTGCGTACAAGATTTTACTACTCTTGAGCAGCCTTTGGCGCGGCTATTTCAAGACGCCCATTCGACGAAGAATTTCAAGGTCTTCTAGGTTTGGGAGACCTGCCTTCTCCATCTTTTCAAAAATCTCGCCTGCACCGTTCTGATGTTTTTCGCGAAGCTTAATTCGAACCTGGCTGATATCCCTAATCACTTTCCCATCCTGATCTGTCTCAAAGACGCGGTTGCCCGCGCCTCGAACAAAACTGTTCGGTTTGGTTCGGATTGAAGTGACTCCAGACCCATCTCGGCCGCCGGGAATGACCAAGTTCGGCAGATATTCCTTCGGCATGGGATGAAATGTATCAACTTGATTGCGCCATCGCAACCAGGTGGAATCCCGTTCATGTTTTCTACTGCTGTATTTATTCTGTTGGCAACCGGGGCGGGCGCGGCATTCCTGCCCGCCCGGTTCGCTGCCAACGTCGACCCATCCCTTGCGCTCAGGGAGGAATGATTTATAGCGCAGCGCCTAGGCGCCCCCGCCATGCGTGTGACGCGCGGCCATGCGCGCTCTCCGCAACTGCGCCAGTTTCTGCTGTTGATCCGGCGTCAGGACTTGATAGACTTTCGCCATCGCCTCGCCTCGAATCGCGGCCAGTTGGCCCACTTCGCTGCCTTCGGCCTTCGCCAGTTGCTGAATCTGCGCAACATTATTGGCCTGGACCGCGGCCCGGAACGACTGCCGGGTTTGCCGCAATTCCTGGCGAACCTGCTGCCCGGACTGCCGGGCGTTTTGGAAGATCGACTTCTCCTGCGCCTGCTGAGCCGGCGTCAGGTTCAAATAAGCGGAAAGGAACGCACCCCTCCGATTGTGCCGGTGAACACCGGCCGGTGAGGTTTCGGCCGCAAAGAGGCTGGCGGCGCCAAGTGCTGCGACGGCCGTCCAGGCGGTGAGTTTGTTTCTAAGGGAAATCATGTTGTTGCTACTCCTACCTGTTTGGACGAGACAATCAAGGTAAGGTTAAGCTCCTAGCTGTAAAGCGCGGTAAAGTCTCGTAACATATTGCGAAGGCATCAAACTTCCGATAGAGTGGACTGACGGGGTGAGCTAATGGCTTTTTGCGCAAGCTGCGGCGCTGCGGTTGAAGGACGATTTTGTCAGAAGTGCGGATCGCCTGTGGGTGTTCCAGGCGCTGCTCCGGGGGCCGGTCCAATGCCTCCTCCGCCATCAGGAGTAACGCCACCGCCCTACAATCCCGCGCCCCAGGCCCAGATTGGGGCTACCGCCGGCATGAACGAAAACATGGCGGGCGCGCTCTGTTATCTATTCGGCTTCATCACCGGAATTTTGTTCCTGGTGCTGGCGCCCTACAACCAGGATCGCAACATCCGGTTCCACGCCTTTCAGTCCATCTTTTTGAACATCGCGTGGGTGGCGCTCTGGATTGTGGTCACCATCGTTTTGATCCCTTTCCGCTACATTCCCTTTCTCGGACTCTTTGTAGCCATTGCTTTACAGTTTGTTCTCGGTCTGGGCGGATTCATCGCATGGCTGTATATGATGTTCAAAACCTACAACGGCGAAAAGGTGGTCCTGCCGGTGATCGGTCCGATGGCTGAAAAACAAGCCGGCGTTTAGTGTGTCGCCGCGCTCCGGTATATAGTACGATTACTGGAGATGCTTGTTGAGTTTGAGTATCGCGGCGACATTTGCGTTCTTCGTCTGGAGGGGCGTTTCGCCACAGGCCAGGATTCGCTTTATCTCCACACCAAGGCTGACGAGCTGAAAGCTTCAGGCTACGTCAAGATTCTGGTGGATTTCAGTCGTGTCGACTACGTTGATTCTACCGGCATCGGGTTCCTGATCGGAATCTATACCAGCGTGAAGAAAAGCCCGCTGGGCCAATTCGCGTTGGCCAACGCCAACCGGCGCGTGCGGGAAGTGCTGGAGCTGACGCGGCTGGCGCAGGTGATCCAGATCTATCCCAATGAGGCCGCCGCGCTGGATGCCTTGAACTCCGGTGGCAAATCCTCGGCCTCGCAGGCCAGCTGATTCATTCGGCGGTTTTATTCACTCAGCTGCAGCCAGCACTTCTTCCGGTACCGGCTTCCCGCGCTTGGCATAGCGAATCTTCCCGGACTTGCCGATCAAGTACACCGTGCGTTTCACGATCAGCCCTTTGGTCCGATACTCGACGCCTGCGCGCTGCCCCGGATCGGCCAGCAGCGGAAAAGGGAAATTGTGGTTGGCCCGAAATTGGGCATGCTTGGCTTCGTTGGCCGGATTGATTCCGAATACCACCGCGTCTTTGGATTGGGCGAGAGCCCAGTTATCCCGGAACTCGCAAAGCTGTTTGGTGCAGAGCGTAGTTTCATCAGCTGGATAAAACACCAGAACCACGTTTTTCCCGCGCAACGCCGCCAAGGAAACCGTAGTGCCATCCTGATCGCGCAGCGTAAAATCGGGCGCGTCCTGGCCCACTGGCAGCGGATCGGAAAACAGCCACGAAAGCATGCTCCTCAGCTTACCCGAAGCGACGATTTCGGATCGCTGCTGGCCGAAGTCCAGGCTGGCCAAAGCGCGGCGCCCACCGAAACCACAAAGAGGAAAGCTACCACCAGGACGAGGATCCACGGATCGCGCGCCGAAACTCCGTACAGCAGCTCGGAGCCCAGTTTCCCGAACGCGTAAACCAGCAGTGCTCCCAACGCTTCACCTGCGAATACAAACGCCAATGGGCCGGAAACCATCTCGCGCACCAGCCGGGCTCTCTGGGCGCCCAAGGCGGTCTTAATCGCGACCTCGTGCTTACGCGCGGCCATAGTCTCGGTGACAACGCTGTATACGCCGCTGGCCGCCAGAAGGGCGGCGCACACGCCAAACCATAACAGCAGGATCATGTTGAAGCGATGCCGGGCTGAATTGGCATCTATCAAATCACCTAGGGTGGCAACGCCCGAGATGGTTTGATTGGGGTCGATCGTTGACAACGTCCGGCGCACCAACGCGGCCAGTTCCCCGGGCGATTGCGTTCCACGGATCACGACGTAATTGGTCGGTTGCGCTGCCTGCAAATACGAGACGAAAATATCGGCCCCTTTTTGCGTGATGCTCCGATATCGGGCGTCGGCGCAAATGCCGATCACCTTGCTCCAGTTCGGGCCATTCAACCCCAGACGAATCCTGGACCCCAGTGGCGCGCGGCCAGCCGCGCGAATCCGCTCGGCCAGGGACTGGCTGATGATCGCCACCCGCTCGCTGTCTTCAGAATCATGCTCCGTGAAGTCGCGCCCTTCCAGCAGCGCCGTGCCGACCGTTTTGAAATACTCCGGCGTCACAACTTCATAATTCGTTTTCGGGAGCACGCGGCCATCCTTGGCGCCGGTTTCGAACTCGAACTGATAAGAAACGTCCCATCCGATGGTTCCTTCGAGCGGCCGAAGCAGGACAGCCGCCGCCGACGCGACGCCCGGCGCGACACGCAAGCGGTTGAGCAGTTGACTGTAGAATACACGCCGGAATTTCGCATCGAAGGCCTGGGCCCCGAATAATCCAGGCCCGCGCAATTGCAGATTCATGGACACGGCATCTCGATTGGCGAAGCCGACGTCCGCGGACAGCATGAACCGGTAACTCAATACCAGCAACGACGCCAAGGCCAGTAACATCACCGTCACGCCCGCTTGGGCCATGATGAACACGCTTTTGGTTACGGGCGCGCGACGAAGCAGCGATGATCGTGTGCGAGTGGCGGCCCATCCGGGGATCACCGTGCAAGCGATGGCGGCCAGGGCCGCGGTTATAGCCGCGAAACAAAAGCTCGCGGGATCCAAAGCGGCCTCCGGCAAACGGGGAATGTCCCCCGGCGCCCAGCGCACTAATAAACGGATCGCGGATTGCGCAATTCCCAGGCCCGTGGCGGCGGCAATGATCGCGATGAATGTGCCCTCCGCCGCAAGTTGCGCGAGTATCTGCCCGCTGCCTGCTCCCAAGGCCAGACGCGTTGCGATTTCAGAGCGGCGCGACAAAATCCGTGAGAGCAGCAGGTTGCTGGCGCTGATGAGCGAAGCCAGCAACAAGAGAAGCGACGCGCCCAGCATAATCCACAGGTGCATCCGCGCCGAACCGGTCCAGTACTCGACCAACGGCGTCACCACTCCACGCTGTGAACGCGTGTACGCCTCCGGATGATCCGCGGCGAGCCTGGTGAAGAGCGAGTTCACCTGGACTGCAATGCTTTCGCGCGAGACGCCGGGTTTGGCGCGCGCTATCGCTTGCAGAAATGTCGCGCCGCGGCGCTCCACAACTGCCCGGTCCACTCCCAGCGGAATCCACAACCCCGCTCCGCGCGGAAACTCCACTCCGGCCGCCATCACTCCAATCACGGTGTAACCTTGCCCGTTCAAACGGATGGTTCGCCCAACGATCTTAGGATCCGCGCTCAATTGATTGCGCCAAACCTGATCTGAGATCACCACTA
>CAVRZH010000117.1:0-24278 GCA_963725455.1 Bryobacterales bacterium | reverse complement strand
GCGCAAGCGCCGTTCCACCTCCAGAACCGTTTCGGGCTTGGTGGTGAACTGCAGCAGTACGTAAAAGCCTTCATTGCGTTTTTGAACGCGATAGGCCAGCTTCCGTATGCCCCACTTGTCGGATTTGTCGACGTTGCCTCCCTGGGAGGCGATTAGCGTGGTCAATTGTTCGATCAGATGATCGATGTCTTCTTCCGGCGTATCAGGCCGGAGAATAAACAGCTCTTCGTAGATCCTCATTCTTCCTCGTTTAAGCCTTGGGCGCGACGATTATATTTCGCCATGGACTTTTCGACGCCTTCAGCGATGATGGACTCCACTGCCTGTGACGCATAGTCCAGCAGTTCATCCAACTCTTCTTTGTGCGCCCGCTTCAACTTCGCGAGCACAATTTGAGCGCCGTCCCTCTCGCGACGGCCCCCATGAACTCCCAGGCGAACCCGGGGGAAATCCTTGGTCCCGATGCAACCGATAACCGACCCGACACCCCGGTGACCAGCGGCCGAACCGTTCGGCCGGATCCTTACCGACTGCCAGGGCAAATCCAACTCGTCGTAAACCAGAATCAGATCCTGCGGCGCGATCTCATTCTTCACCAACAGCCCTTGGACCGACTCGCCGCTCAGATTCATAAACGTCTGCGGCTTGGCGAGCATCACTTTCTGACCCGAGACCGTTCCTTGACCCACGAATGCCTGACAGTCCCGGCGCCCGACATCGATTCGGTTGCGTTCCGCCACCCGGTCCACTACTAAGAACCCAAGGTTATGAGCTGTCAGCTCGTACTCTTTGCCGGGGTTTCCGAGACCAACCACCAATTTGCAAAAATCCGACATGGGATTGGGGGCTAGGGACTGGGGGCCAGGTACTCTCTACGAAGCATGTGCCCGTTCCCCAATCCCTAGTCCCCAACCCTGGCCCGGGCCACCAGGCCAGCTACTTCTTCTTTCCCTTCTCGGGCTCGGCCTCTTCCTCTTCCTTCTTGCCCTTCTTGATCACTTCCGGTTCGGCGGCCGTAGGAGCGACAGCACCCTCAGCCGGCGTCTCCACAACTTCGGCCTTCAGGGTGACCACGTGCGCCACCACTTGCTCCGGCGCACTCACCAGCCTGACCGATCCACCCAGCGGAATGTCGCTCGCGCGCAGGTTCTGGCCGATCATCAATTCGGTCACGTCCACGGTATAAGATTCCGGAATCTCATCCGGAAGACACTCGATTTCCACTTCGCGCGTGATCACTTCGAGCAAGCCGCCCTGCAGCTTCACGCCCTTCGGCTCGCCCGTGGTATGCACCCGAACCTTCACCGCGATGCGCTTGGTAAGATCGATGCGCTTGAGGTCCACATGCAGCAGATTCTCTTTCACCGGATCGCTCTGCCAGTCGACAATCATGACGGGGGTATCTTCCCCGCCCCGCACGGACAAATTGAAAATGGTGTTGTGCCCGGTATTGCTGTGCAGAATCTTGCTGATCTCTTTCGGGCTGATCGAAACAGCCACAGCCGGGCTGTCGGAACCATACAATACGGCCGGCGCCAAACCCTTTACTCGCAGACGGCGCGCTTCGTTTTTGCCGCGCGACTCCCGCGGCTCGGCACTCACTGTGATTTCTTTTCTCATTCGTTCGTACTCCGGCAGACGGCTGCCTTGTTCTTACCAGGCCGCGGCCTGCTCTCTGTTCCTTCTAAATGAATAGGGTGCTTACCGAACCATCCTCGTGAATGGATTGGATGGCCCGGGCTAACAAAGGCGCCACCGAAAGGGTCTTGATGCGGCTGGACCGCATGGCGTCCTCGCGCAAGGGAATCGAATTGGTGACCACTACTTCCTGCAAACACGATGTTTCGATTCGTTCCACGGCCGGTCCCGACAATACGGCATGCGTGGCGCAGGCGGTCACCGTCAGCGCGCCATGCTTCAGCAGCGCCTCGGCGGCCTTCACCAGCGTCCCGGCCGTATCGATCAGGTCGTCCACAATCAAACAATGCTTCTCTTCCACGTCGCCGATGATATGCATCACTTCGGCCACGTTCACTTCCGTCCGGCGTTTATCGATGATCGCCAGCGGCGCGTTCAAATGCTTGGCGAAAGCACGCGCGCGCTCCACGCCGCCTGCGTCCGGCGAAACCACGGTCATGTCCCTGCGTCCGATGGACTCGAAATATTCGAGCATCACCGGCGCGGCGAAAAGATGATCCACGGGAACATCGAAGAACCCCTGAATCTGAGCCGCGTGCAGGTCCAAAGTAAGCACACGATCCGCACCGGCCCTCTGAATCAGGTTCGCAATCAACCGTGCGGAAATAGGCATTCGCGGCTTGTCTTTCCGATCCTGCCGCGCATACCCATAATAGGGTAGCACTGCGGTGATGCGCTCCGCAGAAGCCCGCTTCAGCGCGTCGATCATGAGCAGCAGTTCCATGATGTGCCGGTCGACCGGAGTGCAGGTGGGCTGTACCGCGAAAACATCCGCGCCACGCACGTTTTCGAGGATCTGCAGGCGAATTTCGCCGTCCGAAAACGGCTCCACTTCCGCCGAGCCCAGGGTGCAACCGAGCGAAGCGCAAATCTTGGCCGCCAGCGACGGATTGGCGTTTCCTGTGAAGATCTTCAGCTGCTCGAATCTCATCGTGCGTACCGGTCTTGGGGCGGCCATGTCTTATTTTCCGCGGACACTGCTAATTGCCGCCACCAAAGCGCACGGTAACGGCTGCGATTCACCATGGTAAACGGGTAAACCTGATCTCCGGCAAAATCCTTACGAAACAACCCGGCGGCCCGATCTCTTAATTCACGGCTGGGGAACAATCCGAAAAGCGCCGAACCGCTCCCGGTCATCATGGCCCGCCAAGCTCCCAATTTGAGCAGATTTCTCTTAATCGATTTTAGTTGAGGATGTTGGTGAAACACAACCGTTTCGAAATCATTAACGGCTGGGGATTGGGGGTTGGGGGTTGGGGAGCAGGCACTTAGCACGAAGGATTGAAAATTGTTGATGATAGCGGCTGGTGCTTCATCCATCCGTTGACGATTGAGAGCTGCATAGGCGGCTGCGGTAGAAGAATGAATACCGGGAGTAATCAACAGCCCTGGGCTCGCCGGGACATCAGGTGATGGATACAGTTCGGTGCCGCGCCCCAGGCCGACTGCCGTGCCGCCCATCAGGAAAAACGGCACATCGCTGCCCAATTCGGCGGCCAGTTCCAACAGCTTTTCAAGCGGCAGGCGTTTTCCGAGCAACTTCGGCAAAGCCAGTAGCATCGAGGCGGCGTTGCTGGATCCACCGCCCAGACCGCTGCCCATGGGAATTCGCTTGGTGAGGGCAATTAGCCATTGGCCTTTGGCATTCAAGGCACGCAGAACGAGATCCGCCGCTTTGACAATAAGATTGCCAGGGATATCAATATTAGACTTTAACTCCACTTTGCTTGGCCCGCGGCTGTGTTCGACATCAATCGTATCGGCCAGGGAGATGGTCTGAAAGATAGTACGAAGCTCATGGAACCCATCCGGGCGCTTGTGAAGAACCCTTAGGTCCAGGTTGATCTTGGCCAACGAACGGAGCCGGACGCATTCGGGCATTAGTAGTGAATCAACGAATGGACGTCGTAGCCGCGAAGCTTCTCACTGCCCTTGAGGAAATCAAGTTCCAAGATGAAGCCCAGGCCCGCCACCTTGCCGTGCAGTGTCTCCACCAGGCGCGCCACGGCAGCGGCCGTTCCTCCCGTGGCCAGCACATCGTCGATAATGAGCACATTTTGGCCGGGCGCAATTGCATCCTTGTGAATTTCGAGTACATCGGTGCCATATTCGAGCGCGTATTCGATGCGTTCCCGCTCGGCCGGCAGTTTCTTCTCCTTGCGGACTGGGATGAAGCCGTATCCGAGAGCATACGCGACCGCGGGCGCGATGATAAACCCGCGCGCCTCGATCCCGAGCACCAGGTCGATGGGCGTGGAACGATAATGCCCGGCCAGCGAGTCAATAACGCCTTTGAATCCGGCCGGGTCTTTGAGTAGCGTGGTGATGTCGTAGAAGTTGATGCCGGGCTTGGGGAAATCGGGGACTTCGCGGATCAGCGCTTTCAGTTGGTGCATGTAGGGAATTGGTATTGTAACATCGTGGCACTCCTGGAAAGTTCGAAAATCATGGCGTTCACTGCGACCGCGGACGCTGATCGCGCCCAAGCGTTCTACCGCGACAAGCTAGGATTGAAGCTGCTCGAAGACAGCCATTTCGCGCTGGTGTTCGACGCCGGTGGCACCATGCTCCGTGTTCAGAAAGTCCAGGCGGTTCCCGAAGCCAAGTACACCGCGTTAGGCTGGCAAGTCTCGGACATCGCAGCCAAGGTGGAGGAGCTTGCGGCGGCGGGTGTGGAGTTCGAGCGCTACGGCATGCCCGGTCAAGATGAGAAAGGCATCTGGACTCCGCCAGGAAGCACCACGAAGATAGCCTGGTTCAAGGACCCCGACGGCAATATCTTAAGCCTGACACAGTTTTGAACCCAGCCAAACAATCCCGTTCGCCTGCGTTCATCGGCGGCTAACTCCTCCACACTGCCGGCCGCAAACTAAAAACCACCACGCCGGCAATAGCCACTATCGATGCCGAAAGCAGCGCTGCGTCGGCGATACCGAAGAACGAAGTCGCGACGCTCACCGGAAAATCGCCCAATGGCCGTACGCCCATCATCAGAAGCGTGTTCAGACTCATGACGCGGCCGCGCATCTTGGCTTCGACGCTGCCCTGCATCAGCGTGATCACGAGCGTAGTGAAGACGCTCTGCGCCGCTGCCATCAGAAACAACATCGCGAACGACGATACGAAACTGTGGCTCACCGCGAACAGGGCCAAGGCGATTACCCATGCCGTATTGGCCGATACTAAAAGCCGCCCTCTCCGCTGCGAACTCCCGTACGAAGCTACAAAGAGAGACCCCACCACCGTCCCAATGCCGGACGCGGCAAAAAGAAAGCCCAGCTCAGATGCCCCGCCGCGCAGAATGCTGGTGACAAAAATTGGAACCAGCAGCGCCTGGGATGGAGCTACAAAGAGCAGCACGGCATAGACTAAAACGGCCGCGGAGACCGCCGGTTGTTTCTGGATCACTGCCAGCATTTCCCGCACAGCGGACCAGGTTCGCGATGGCCCGGAAGTTCCGGTATGCGCAGTGGTGGCTTCCTTTGGCAATAACAAAAGAGAGACGATCACCGCGAGATAGCTGCATCCGTTCAGAGCGAAATCGCCGGCCAGGCCAGTGACCGCCGCCACAGCGCCTCCTAAAGGCGGACCGGCGATGGACGCGGCGTTAAATGCCAGTGTTTGAAGAGAGATTGCGTTGACCAGGTCCTCCGGCGGAGCCAGTAAAGGCAGCAACGCAGCGCGCGCCGGCTGATCGAAGCTCAAAAGCACACCGGAGGTGAAGGCCAGCACAATTACCATCCACAATCGGATGGCGCCAGTCGCGGTGAGCGCGGCCAGCGTGAAGGCCGACAACATAAGCAGGGTCTGCGTTCGGAATAGAAGGCGCCGTTTGTCGTGCCGATCCACGAATGTCCCGCCTATGGGAGCAAAAATGAAGAAGGCCGAAGCCTGTGCCAGGGACACCGTCCCTAAGGCCAGGGCTGAGTTGCCGGTGAGCCGCAACACCAGCAGGCTCTGCGCCACGATCTGCATCCAGGTGCCGAGCGCGGATGCCAAAACGCCGATCCACAAGGTTCGGTAATGAGCATGCCGCAGCGCCCGAAAAGTACCGAACGCCCGGGACGGACCAGGGGAGGGATCGATACCATTGCGCGCCACGTGCACCTATGATAGTCTCATTCCGACCGGTAACTCGCTGTAACCTAATTCTAAGAGGAGCCCGACCAATGACTTGGCAGACACCGAAAATTGAAGAGATCGCCTGCAGCTGTGAGATCAACTCCTACAGCAACGGCGATTTTTAAGCTCTTAGTCAAATGCTGGTGAAGGTTCTCGGCGCGGCCGCTGGCGGCGCATTTCCTCAGTGGAATTGTGCTTGTAACCAATGCCACCGGTTGCGGTCGGGAACTTTCGCCGGCCAGCCCCGCACGCAGGCCCAAATCGCGATCAGTGAAGATGGCGTTTCCTGGACGCTGCTGAACGCATCCCCCGATCTAAGGTTCCAGATTGAAGCTACCCCGCAACTGTGGCCGGCCGGAAATTCTCTCCACTCCCCGATTACTTCTGTTGTGATCACCGCCGCCGAGGCCGACACCGTGGCGGGTCTGCTTTCGCTGCGCGAATTCCAGCCGCTGGACATCTATGCGACGCCGTCCGTATTGCGAATCCTGCGCGAAGACAACAGCTTGTTTGGATTGCTGGATCGCGTGCCCCGGCAGGCCGTATGGAAAGAAATTCGGCCCGGCGCCGAGTTTGTTGCGGGATCCCTTCGCTTCCATCCATTCGCTTTAGCCGGCGGGTTTCCCGGTTTCGTTACCGCGAATCGCAAAGCGGAACTGGATGCGAGTGAAGCTGTGCTTGGTTTAGTTGTTGAGTCGTCATCGGGCGCAAGCATGGCGTACCTTCCGGGAGCGGCAACCGTGGAAGATTCCTGGCGCGAATTCCTTGACGAGTGCGACGTTCTTTTGTTCGACGGAACGTTTTGGACCGAAGATGAGCTGTGCCGCGTGCGCGGCCATGGCAAACCGGCACGCGCCATGGGACACCTTCCCCTGTCCGGCCCGTGTGGTTCGATAGCTGCCTTGCGCAATATCAAATGCCCGCGCAAGATTTTTTTTCATATCAACAACACCAACCCGATTTTGGACGAATCGAGCCAAGCCTACGCGGAGGTCCGGGAGGCCGGATGGGAAGTGGCTCGCGATGGAATGGAGATCGTCATATGACATTGACGCAAAATGCTTCAAAAGAAGCCCCGCTGTTGAGCGCCCCCGCGCTCGAAGAAAAGCTGCGCGCGCTGGGCGAAGAGCGCTATCACCACCAGCACCCGTTCCATCTTTTAATGCATGAGGGCAAGCTCACGCGCGGGCAACTCCAGGCTTGGGCGTTCAACCGTTATTACTATCAGAAGACCATCCCGATCAAAGACGCTACGATCCTGGCTCGCAGCGAATCGCCCGAATTCCGGCGCGCCTGGCGCAAACGCATCGTCGATCATGATGGCGAGCCGGGCACGCCCGGCGGTATCGAAAAATGGATCAAACTGGCGGAGGCTACCGGCGTTCCGCGCGATCTGGTACTTTCCGAACGCGGCGTGCTGCCCGCCGTCCGTTACGCCGTGGACGCATATTTGGGATTGGTGACCAAACACAGCTTCCTGGAAGCTGTGGCTTCGTCGCTAACCGAGATGTTTTCCAAAAACCTGATCACACTGCGGATGGACCGCATGATCGTCCATTATCCGTATCTTTCCTCCAGCCTGGGATATTTCGAGTCACGGTTGTCTCAAGCGCCGGAGGACGCGGGCTTCGCGCTGAACTGGGTGAAGCAAAATACGCATACGCGCGCCGAGCAGGATCTGGCCATTGGCGCCTTGCGTGCCAAGTGCGATATTCTCTGGGCTCAATTGGACGCGCTTTATTTCGCCTACGTGCAGCCAGGCTGGCCTCCGCCGGGTGCTTTCCGGCCCGAGGTGGATTGAGTCCAGTGCCCGAACCCGCCCCTAGCAACGTTCCGCGCCTTGCGCCCGGCTGCCGGATGACCCAGTCGAAGGATCTTGGTCCCGTCCTGCTGATGCCGGAGAACATGCTGCGCCTTACCGGTCCTGGTCCGCGCATTGTCGAGCTGTGCGATGGAGTTCGCACGCTGGCAGACGTAATTTCCACGCTGCAATCGGAGTTCAGCGGCGCGGATCCGGAGGTGATTCGCAGGGAAGTGCTAGCGTTTCTCGCTTCGCTAAATGAGAGGCGGGCGTTGAATTTCGAATGACACTAGTACCCCACGCCTTAATCGCCGAAGTCACCCATCGCTGCCCGCTGCGCTGCGTCTACTGCTCCAATCCGCTGGAGATGCGTTCGCGCGCGGAGGAACTGAGCACCGGCGAATGGCAGCGCGTTTTCGGCGAAGCCGCGGCGCTGGGCGTGCTCCAACTGCATTTGACGGGAGGTGAGCCTCTCGCCAGGCCGGATACCGAGCAGCTGGTGAAATCGGGACGCACGGCCGGATTGTATGTCAACCTGATCACTTCTGGAATCGGACTCGGCGAGGCGCGCCTGGATGCTTTGGTACAGGCCGGCCTGGATCACGTTCAGCTCAGCTTTCAGGATTCCGAGCAGCCGCAGGCGGATGAAATCGCCGGTACGCGCGCGCACGCAGCCAAGTTGGAGCTGGCCGCGCGCATCCGAAAGCATCGCATCGCGTTCACCATGAACATCGTGGTCCATCGCCAGAATCTTGGCCGCCTGAGCCAAATGATCGCGCTCGCCGAAGAGCTCCAAGTTGGGAAGCTGGAAGTGGCCAATGTTCAATATTACGGCTGGGCATTTGAGAATCGCGACCGGCTGCTGCCAACGCGCGAGCAGGTACGGGAGACCATCGCGATTGTGGACGCGGCACGCGAACGGCTGAAGGGACGTATGCGCATCGATTGCGTGCTGCCCGATTATTACGCACGCTATCCCAAGGCCTGTATGGGCGGTTGGGGACAAGGGCTGATGCTCATCGATCCGGCTGGCGTAGTGTTGCCGTGCCATGCGGCACGCGTGATCCCGGGTTTGAATTTCGATGATGTGCGCTCGAAGCCCCTGCGCTGGATCTGGGAGGAGTCTTCCGCGTTCCAGCGCTTTCGCGGTGACCACTGGATGCAGGAGCCTTGCCGCACCTGCGAGCGCAAGGCTCGCGACTTCGGCGGATGCCGCTGCCAGGCATTCCTCTATACCGGCGATCCCGACGCCACCGACCCGGTCTGCTCTCTCGCGGCTAAGCGTGGTTTGATCGATGCCGTGATCGCCAACATAGACGCGGGGGGCTTGGAAGCGCCGACGCCGAACTGGGTCTACCGGATCAATCCATCGAACACCCCGGCCGTTACTGAGCCGCGCGCGTGAGCAAACGGAATCTCATCAATCGATGAGCCCGTTGCGGACTGCGAATCGCACCAGTTCCCCGCTCGAATGAAGATTCAGTTTCTCCATAATCTTCCCGCGATGCGCATCTACGGTATAAACGCTCAAGTTTAATTTGCCGGCGATCTCCTTGTTCGTTTGGCCCTCGGCGATCATCTGCAGCACCTCCCGCTCGCGGCTGGTAAGCAGATCCAGTGGATCGGTGACGTGCTTGCGGTAGTCGCTCAAGACAGCGTCCGAAACCCCAGGGCTCAGGTAGCCTTCGCCTTTGGCGACGGCGCGGACGGCGTTCACCAGATCGCTGTCGATGGAGTCCTTCAGCAAATAGCCCCGTGCGCCCGCTCGCAGGATCTCGCGCACGTAAACTGAATCCTTGTGCATGCTCAAGGCGAGAACGCGTGTTCGGGGCGCGGCGGTAACCAGGCGGCGCGTCGCTTCGATGCCGTTCAGCTCAGGCATGGCCACGTCCATCACGACGACGTCCGGATGAAGCTGCTCGGCCAGTTCCACGGCTTCGCGTCCGTTGCCCGCCTCGCCCACGATCTGCATGTCGGGCTGCGTCTCCAGGATCAGGCGGAAGCCTTTCCGTACCATCGCGTGATCGTCAGCCAGCAAAATTCGCAACATGGTTAGCTCTTGGCCGTCTCCATGGGCGCCCACAGGCCAATCGCGACGCCATCCCTCGAATCGATCTTAAGCTCGCCTCCCACGCTCTGCGCGCGCGCTCGCATTCCGATCAGGCCCAATCCCAAAGCGCCGTTCCGTTGAAAACCGCGGCCATTATCCTTGATCGTGAGATGCACTCGCGCGCCAATTTGCGCCAGTTCGATCTTCACGCGCGTCGCGCCGGAATGCCGCGCGATGTTGGTCAGCGCTTCTTGCACGATACGAAACAGGTGGGTCTCGGTCTGATCCGCCAGGCGTCCGTCGAAAGCCGACTGGTAATCCACTTCGATGCCCGTACGCTGCCCAAACCGTTCCGCCAGCCAGCGAATGCCCGCGTCCAGCCCGAAGTCGTCCAGGATCGTCGGCCGCATCAATTGCGAGAGCTCGCGGACGTTTTGTATCGCCTCATCAATCAGCCGCCGGCAGTCTTCCAGGCGCGCCGGATCGGGCGGAGTATCGGGATCGAGCGCTGTTACGTTGGCTTTGATCGCTGTGAGTGACTGGCCCAGTTCATCGTGCAGCTCATGCGAGAACCTTCGTGCCGCCGTTTCCTGGCTCTCCAGCATGTGCCAGGTGACGCGCGCCAAGTCAGACGATTGCTGCTCCATGCGCCGAAAAAGCTGCGCTGTGATTCGCACCGTAAAGATCGCGCACACCAGCGCCAGCACCAAACATCCGCTCAACAGCGCGAGCGACTCCTTGACCAATTGGCCCGATCGCCGGTCGATCCGTGTTTGGGCGGCCAGCGTCCGGCTGGAATTATTGGCGATCATCCTGGCCACAATCGCGGTCACTTCTTCGTGGTGGCGCAGCAGATCGCGCGAGGTATAGGTGGGAACGTTCTTGCGGACCAGCAGACGACGGGCCTCACTCGAAAAGCTTTTAACGGCCGTACTGAGCTGGCGCCACAGCTCGGCCTGCGCGGTTCCGGCGGCTTCGGTGACGATCCGCTCGACATCCTGATCGGCGACATCCAACTGGGCCAACAAGCGCTCGCGCTCCGACAGTTCGGGGCCACGGGAAAGCTTGTCGAACGCCGCGTTCAGGGTCTCCTGCTCGCGCTGCAGCTCGTCGATGAGTCGCGTGGTGATTAAGCCATTGTGGACGATCTCAGCCGAGTTCTCCTGAATCAACTGGGCGCTCTTCAGGCCGATGAAGCCCGCGGCCATCAGCAGCACAATCACTGCGGAGAAGCCGATTACGAGAACCCGCAGGATCTTGCGATAAGTGACTGGGTCGGAATACACGCCAACTCTAGGATCGCTCAGAAGCGCTGCCCGCCGAATCGCCCGGGCGGGCTATTTCGAGCACCGGAACAACGGGTCGCCAGCCTCGACGCCGACAGACTGTCTGTTCCGCGGAATGCCATTCGCCTTCCACGGACAACGATGATTGGGCAGCTTCCTCCATTCTGAGTTCTGAATTCTGTCTTCTGAATTCTTTAGCTTAACTTCCATTCATTAAGATCTCCGCTGCCATTCCCCCGCGATTTGGTGTCAGGAACTCCCCTACACGGGCTATCGTTGATTTTGCCGTCCGGCTGCAAGATGGTTATGCGAGGCGGAAATGAGCCCCTCGCGAAAAGGAGAACCAAAGTGAACAAACTTATTTTCGCCTCTCTGCTGAGCGTGGGTGCAATGTTGGCGGCCCAGACACCGGCTGCGCAAACTCCGGCGGCGTCGACCAAGACCAGCGCCAAGAAAGCCAGCAAGAAGCATCACAGCAGCAAGAAGTCGACTGCGACCAACAGCGCCAAACCCGCTGCCAAGTAATTGGTGATTTACCCTCAAGTGACGCTTTAAGCGGCGGCATTAGCCCGTGATTTTTACGCCCGGATTGGCTGGCCCGATGGCTGGCTGCTCCGGGCGTTGCTTTTTTTGTGGCCAGCCCGCGAAGATCTAGTTGTGCCTCCGCAGTCCTATTCCCTTCCCCCCGACAAACTGCAGCGCGCCATCGAGTACGCTCACGCCGGCTACGCACTGCATTTCGGGAGCGAGATCTACGCCATTCTCATCCTCGCTGTGATCCTGGCCTCAGGCCTCTCGGGAAAGTTTCGCGACTGGGCCGTGGCCGCGTCCAAACACCGTTTCGTCCAGGCGCTGGTTTTCATCCCTCTGCTGCTCCTTACCAACGATCTGCTCTATCTTCCGGCGAATATCTACGGGCAGCATCTGGAGTTGAAGTTCGACCAATCCATCCAAAGCTGGCCATTCTGGCTCTGGGACTGGACCAAAGGCGAATTGATCTTGCTGGTGTGCGCGATCCCGCTGGCGTTGCTTCTATACGCCGTAATACGCCGCAGCCCACGCCGCTGGTGGCTATACTTCTGGCTCGCGACGCTGCCCATCATCGTTACAGTGATGTACCTGGAACCGATGGTGATTGAGCCGCTGTTCTATCACTTTGAGCCCCTGGCCGCTACGCATCCCGCGCTGGTAGGCCAACTGGAAGAGCTGGTCGCACGCAGCGGCCTCGACATTCCACCGGACCGTATGTTCGAAATGAAGGCCAGCGAAAAACTGAACTCGCTGAATGCGTACGTCAGCGGATTCGGCGGATCGAAGCGCGTGGTAGTCTGGGACACCACGCTTCAGAAGCTCACGACGCCAGAAATCCTTTTCGTTCTGGGACACGAGATGGGACACTACGTGCTGGGCCATATTCGCAAATCTATGTTTTGGTCCTCACTCCTGCTGCTTGCGTTGCTATTTCTGGGCTCCCGCCTGGTCCGCTGGATAATCGCGACTTGGGGGACTCGGTGGCATGTGGGCGACGTGGCGGATTGGGCCTCTCTCCCGGTTTTGCTACTGATCGTCACTGTTTTCAGCTTCCTGATGGAGCCGGTGATCAACGGTTACAGCCGCTGGCAGGAGCATCAGGCGGATGTTTATGGCCTGGAGATCACGCACGGTATCGTGCCGGATTCCTCCGCTGCCGCCGCGCGATCATTTCAAGTGATGGGTGAAATTGGGCTAGACGAACCAAACCCTAATCATTTCATTGAGTTTTGGCTGTTTTCTCATCCATCTACTGCAGATCGCCTGGCTTTCGCTGAGACCTATGAACCTTGGTTACCAGGCCGGACCCCCAAGTATGTGAAGTAACCGCACGTGTTACATGGAGTCCCATAAGTAGCTGATGCGTTGGCCACTCATCTTCGTAAACTGTTTTGTCCTCGCGACTGCGGTGGTTTCGAGCCAGCAGACTCCCGTCACCGAGGAAGTCACGATCGACGCACGCGCCCCCACGCGCCCGTTCCCACACTATTGGGAGCAAATGTTCGGATCGGGCCGTGCCATCCTTTCGTTGCGCGCCAGCTACCGGCAGGACCTGCGAACCATGAAATCGGCCACCGCTATCCAGTACGTCCGCTTCCACGCTATCTTTGACGACGAAGTGGGCGTTTACTCCGAACACCAAGGACAACCGCTCTACAACTGGTCCTACGTCGACCAGATCTACGATGGCCTGCTCGCCAGCGGTGTACGCCCGTTTGTAGAAATGAGCTTTATGCCGCGCGCGTTGGCCGCGTCACTCACGCCGCATGCGTTCTGGTACCATCCCCTGCCCTCGCCTCCCAAAGACTACTCGAAGTGGGAGGATCTGGTTTATCACTTCGCGAAGCACCTGATTGACCGTTACGGCGTGGCCGAGGTGTCGCAATGGTACTTCGAAGTCTGGAATGAGCCGAATATCGATTTTTGGACCGGCGAACCCAAGCAATCAACTTATTTTGAGCTGTACGACCACGCGGCTCGGGCGGTGAAACGCGCCGACACTCGCTTACGCGTGGGCGGTCCGGCCACGGCGCAAGCCGCCTGGATTCCCGACATGATCGCGCACGCCCTGCAGGCCCAGGTCCCGCTCGATTTCGTGTCCACGCACGTCTATGGGAACGACCTATCGAAGGACGTCTTTGGGACCGATGAAAACATAGATCGAGCCGTCATGATGAGCCGCGCCGCGCAAAAGGTCTACAAGCAAGTGAAAACGTCCGCGCGGCCCGACTTGCCGATCATCTGGAGCGAATACAACGCCAGTTACAAGAACGAAATCGACGTCACCGATTCGGCCTATATGGGGCCATGGTTAGCTAACAATATCCGCTTGTGCGATGGCCTGACGGCGATGATGTCCTACTGGACTTTTTCGGATGTCTTCGAAGAGCAGGGCGTGATCAAGACGCCGTTCTATGGAGGATACGGCCTCATCGCGGAGGGCGGGGTTCCCAAAGCCGCGTTTAACGCCTTTGCCATGCTCCATCGGCTGGGCGATCAGCGCTCGCAGCCGGACCTGGCGAATGAGTTAGTAACAAAGAGGCCGGACGGTACGCTCGCAATCGCCGTCTGGAACTACGCGTCGCCGGTCGCGCACGGTGCCCGCGCGCAAAATCCACCTTACGGTCGATGGATTTTCCGGTACGCCGCGCTATCATATCGAGATCGTGGATCCCGAACATGGATCGTCGCTGGCGGCGTGGAAGGCGATGGGTAGCCCGGCTAGTCCCACGCGCGAGCAATACGAGCAGCTCAAGCGCGCCGCGGCGGTAACCCAGAAGCTGGATGGCACGTCCAGCTTTATGCTCCCATCTCAGGGTTTAGCGTTAGTTGAGGTTCAGCCCCGCTGATACTATGTTCTTTCGCGCCACGGCAATCCTTCTTAGTGTGCTCCTGGTGGCTTCCGCGGCGACGGCGCTGCAACTGGGGCCGGCACCCGTTGAGGATCGAGTTGCACCGGTATCGCCTGTCGATCGCGCCTTCGTGGAAGACCTGGAGCATCGCAGCTTCGCGTATTTCTGGGAGCAAGCCGATCATGGCACTGGCCTGGTGCTGGATCGCGCGCGCGTGGATGGCGGACGCGCCAAGGGCCCTAGTCGCGACATCGCCAGCACCGCAGCCACCGGTTTTGGGCTCACCGCCATCTGCATCGGGGCCCAGCACGGGTGGATCAGCAAGAAAGATGCGGCGGAGCGTGTTCGAACGACGCTCGAGTTCTTCGCCAATAAAGCGAACCAGGAACACGGCTGGTTCTA
Organism: Bryobacterales bacterium; assembly: GCA_963725455.1. GTDB lineage: Bacteria > Acidobacteriota > Terriglobia > Bryobacterales > Bryobacteraceae > Palsa-89. The sequence goes on along the minus strand of CAVRZH010000117.1, from coordinate 9,533 downwards.
TCACTGGATGGACGTCTCCACCGGCGACCGAAAATGGGATAGCGAGACATCCTCGGTCGATACCGCGTTTCTTTTGGCCGGCGTGCTCACGGCCGCGCAATACTTCGCCGACGATCCAGACATTCCCAGGCTCGCCAGCGAGATCTACGATCGGGTGGACTTTCAGTGGATGCTCAATGGCGATCCTTTGCTGCTTTCGCACGGCTGGCGCAGCGGGAAAGGCTTCATCAAAAACAAGTGGGATACTTATTGCGAGCTGGGGCTGCTGTATGTCCTGGCCATCGGATCGCCCACCCATCCCATCCCGGCCGAATCCTGGTATGCCTGGCAGCGGCCCTTCTATCAATACGGAAACTATGAGTTCGTCAGCGGAGGTCCGCTCTTCACGCATCAGTATTCGCAGGCTTGGATCGATTTCCGGAATCGCCGCGATCGCGGCTTCGTGGATTTCTTCCTGAACTCGGTAAACGCCACGCGCGCCAACCATCAATACAGCCTGAATTTAAATCTGCCCAATACGTTTGGCAAGGATATCTGGGGCATCACGGCGTCAGACGGGCCCAAGGGCTATCGAATCTATGGCGAGATCAAGGCCTTCGATCCGGTGGATGGAACCGTCGCTCCCGCGGCCGCCGGAGGGTCGCTGATGTTCACGCCCGACATTTCCATTCCGGCTCTCAAGGCCATCCAGGAACGTTTTGGGGACCGCGTGTTCGGACGCTACGGCTTTGTGGACGGCTACAATCCCACGCTCGGGTGGTTCGATACCGACGTGGTCGGTATTGACGTGGGCATCACCTTGCTGAGCGCGGAAAACCTGCTGACCGGCAATGTCTGGCGTTGGTTCATGGCCAATGAGCCGGCCACGCACGCGCTGGACCTGATCGGATTTAGCGAGCCTCCGGGCAAAGAGCTTCCTCCCGCCAAAGCTGCAAAGAAACCGCCGCTGAAGAAAAAAGTCCGGGCCAAGCGAATGGTTGGGCCTATGCCGCTTCGGGCACAGGCGTAACGTCCACCAATACCGGCATCCGTTCTTCCAGCAAAAACTCGGTGGACTGCACCAGCGGGTCGTGATGAAAGCGCTCTTGCATCCGGTTCCCGAGCAGCGCGTTGTCGATCGCCAGCAGCGCCATTCCCTGGTGATGCGCCATGAAACAATGCACCACTTCCGGAGCGCCGCCCGCGCCTGAACGCGAGTAGTCGATGGATTCGAAGAAGCCATGCCGGGTCCACCAACCGTTGGCGGCCATGCCGCGCAGGTTGGCGGCGGCCCGCGCCGGATCGATCATCAACGCCAGCATGCTGGCGTAAGGAGCAATCACCAGCCGTTTGCCTTCGTCGCCGCTCGAGCTCAAAGGCGGCACTCCGAAGGCATAATACTGATATTGTCCCCGTTGATCGCGCTCGGCATGCGCTGCCTCTGATATCCCCCACGGCACACCCCGCTCCTGTCCATAAGCGTGCTGGATGCGAACGGCGGCCCTCAGGGACCGATCCAGCAGCGTTCCCGGATACGAGCGCAGGTGAAGCTGCGGCATCAGGTACTCGAACATGGTGCCGCTCCAGGCCAGCAGCGTTACGTGATCGTGATAGGCGGTGAGCTTGCGTCCAAGCCGCAGCCAAGTCTCGCGCGGGATGTCGCCTTTCGCGATTGCCAGGAAAACGGCGGTGCGCGCTTCCGACGCCAGCAGATCGTAATAGGATTGATCGCCGCGATCGGCATCCACGTTGTGGCCGATGCGAAGCAGCTGGCGGTTCTCGTCGAATAGGAAGCCGAATTCCATGTCGTCGAAGTAGCGCTGCGCTTCGGCTGCGATGCCCCGGAAATCGTTGGCCAGTTCGCGGGCCGCGGCACGAGCGGCCGGAAGCTGCCGCTGCAACTGTTCCAAGACATCCCGCAGCATCGGATACAGCGGCCGGGGGCTCGCCAGGCGCTGCCGCAGCTCTCCTTGGATGCGCTCATATGCTTCGGGCAGGTCGCCGAGCGCGGGCACCTTGCTTAACTCCGCCATCAGGGGAGTGAACGTATCGTCGCGCATGCAAACGCGCAGCTCAGGCTCAAAAGCCGGCGAAAGCCAGGGCGCCAGTTCATAGAGCTGCCCGAGTGCGGCGCTCATCCGCTCGGAAAGCAGCCCTTCCCAGTAGCGCAGATCGTCTGACTTGGTCCGCTCATGGACCGGTATCAGCGCGGTTTGAATCCGCTGAACAAGCTCGCGGGCTTCGGTGAGCACGGCTTCCCAAAAGAACAGATCCTTGGGCTCGCATTCCAGCTGCCGCAACAGACTGCCAAACAGCTTCATCGTGGAGAACGTTCGCGCATCATAAGGCACCTCGTCGCGCAGCCGCAGCACGTGATCCCGCAGCCCGTCCAGGGTGCCTTGCAACACAATCGGTTCTTTGAGCAATAACAGGCAGCCCTGGCGCAGCGCGGTGAGCGAAGCGGCCAGGTTTCCGCTGTCTACCGTCGATACATATTGCGGCGTGAGCGGGCGGCGCGTGCTGGTGTCGTACCAGTTGAAGAAGTGCCCCCGGTAGCGCGGCATCTCCTGCAGCGAATCGAATATCCGGCGGACCGAGCCCGATAACTCCTGCAGGTTTAAATAGCCGAAATCATGCGCCGCCAGCTGGGCTGTCAGCGATAATCCAAGGTTGGTGGGCGAAATATGATGCGTCACCAGCGAGGGATTTTCCTGGACATTGTCGGGCACCAGCCAATGCTGATCTTCGGAGGAATAATCTGCGAAATAGCGCCAGGTGCGCAGCGCGGTGTCCCGCAGAAAGAGGCGATCTTTAGGCGTGATCGCAGCCGCCTTCGGTAGCGGCTCATTCAGCCATCCAACCACCAGGGGCGCGGTAATCCACAGCGCACAAACCAGCAGGACAAGAATCGGAAGCGCGCCCGCAAAAAAGATAAATGGCAGCCACAGCAAAGACGAGACGTAGAGGTACTGATCGAACAGCGGAAAGCGCGGCCCACCCACGATTTCCGATTGCGCCATGGTCTCCCATTCCAGCAAGTGCGCATGGCTGATATATTCGCGCCAAAGCGTGCGCACAATGGCGTCGGCCATCAGGCAGGCTTGATGCGGAACGAAAACCAGGTTCAACAACGTATCGCGATGGCTCTCGAGGAAGCGGCCGCCCAGCACCTTGCTGAACGCTTTCCAGAAGCGGCGTTCGGGCGCGCGAATGACGCTCATCAGCATATCCGCGTAGGCGGGAAGCTGCATCAGCAAGAGCACAGCCAGGGTCCAGCGGGCCTGGTGCGTGGTGGCGAACCATCCGGCCACCAGCAAGCAGAGCAAAGAGATCTCCGTCAGGCTGCGCCGCAGGTTATCGACAATTTTCCAGCGCGATAAAGCCGACAGTGGATTCCGCTCCGCATGCCCGCCGGGGACCGGAGGATGCAGGAACAGCCACGGAAGCAATTGCCAGTCCCCGCGCACCCAGCGGTGCTTGCGCTTCGAGAACGCTCCGTAGGTGGCGGGATAATCTTCCACCAGTTCCACGTTCATCAAGCCTGTGCGGGCGTGCTCGCCCTCAATCAGATCGTGGCTCAGGATGGCATTCTCGGGAAAGCGGTTGCCCACGGCGGCATTGAAAGCGTACACGTCGTAGATGCCCTTGCCCGTAAAGCTGGCCTGACCATGCAGGTCGTGATAGACGTCGGATACCGAGGTGGAATAGGGGTCAAAACCCGGCTGGCCGCTGAAGATTCTAGCGATCCAGGAGCGTTGGGCGGAATCCACGCTAATGGCCACCTGCGGGCGGAGCAGGGCGTGGCCCTCTTTGACGGTATTGGTTTCGGAATCCAGAATGGGCCGGTTCAACGGATGCGCCATCGCGGCCACCATCTTCGCGGCGGTGTCACGCGGAAGCTGCGTGTCGGTATCGAGCGTAATCACATAGCGGATCTTGAGCAGGCGCGACAGATCGCCCACGATGGTGTTGAACCAGTTTCCCTGGCCCAGCAGCAGCTTGTTCAGGTCGTTCAGCTTGCCCCGCTTGCGCTCATAGCCCATCCATTGACGTTCTTGCGGATTCCAGCGGCGCGCGCGATGCAGCAAATAAAATGGCCCGTGCTCGGCCGAACCGTAGCGCTCGTTCAACTTCCGGATGCCGTCCGTGCATTGGTTCAAGATGCTGTCGCCCGCAGCCACTTGATCCGGCGCGTCGGCAAAATCGGTGAGCAGCGCGAACACCAGATTGCGGTCCCGATTCGCTAAAAAACGAATTTCCAAATCCCTGAGCAGCTTGGCGCAATTTGATTCGGAGAGCAATAGAGTGGGCACGGCCACCATCGTCATGCAATCTTCGGGAATGGCGTCCAGGAAATCCATGCTGGGAATGAAGCGCGGACTGAGCATCCGGCTGAAGAGCGCGTTGGTGATCTCGAGCGCCGCCTGGCTGGCTGGAATAAGAAGGAAGGCGAGCAACCACCAGGGAGCTGGGCCGGCCAGCCATGCGAATCCCCAAATCAGGAGCGCCATCAGGACCGCCACACCGGCGGCGTAGAAAGCGCTGGGATAGCGTTCGGTCAACTCCGCCAGATAAACGCGGAGGGATCGCTTACATCCCAATCCGGATTGAAAATCCGTTGCGCCAGGCCCCACCAGGTAGTAACCCACGTGCAACGTGCGTGGATCACTATTGCCCGAGTCACGCGCCTGCTCCGCCTTTTCGAGAGCCGCTTTCGCTACGCTTTCCTCGGTTAAATTGGCTCTCTTCGCTACCCGGTTCAGTTCCAGCAGATATCGATCGCGGGTAGCAAGATCCATCCGCGAGTACACGCCGGCCGGATCCTGCCGCAGAGCGGCCTGGGTTCGGGAGGCCCTTTCGACGAACGCCTTCCAGGAAATGGCTTCGATAGCCCACAGCGTGCGGATAGAGGACGCGACCAGCCGCTCGCTATCCAGATTCGCGCAGAGCCGCTCTACGATGGCGAACTTCAGCATCGGTTCGAAGGCCCACAGCTCGTCGATTTCTAGCGCTTCGGTCTCGCGGAGAACTTCGGCAAACGGCAGCAGGGCATCGTTATCGATGACGCCCGGCGCATTTGCCAGCCACGCGGCTACAATCCGGTAAATGCGGGGTTCGCCCTCACTATTGGGGTGAAGCCGGCTGATGAAACTGGAACGCAGCGCGTGCCGAAGATCGGCAATGTGGGATTCGATCAACGCACGATTATCTTTTAGCCAGTGCGAAACTGCCGGCCCCCGCAGGTGCTCGCGCAGTTTCGCCGCGCAGTCCCGCAAGCGATCGGCAACCTGAAACCCGCCGCTAGCCTGGGGTGGCGGCGCCGTGGGCGCATGCTCAATGGTCTGCGTCTGAGTACTCATCGGTAACTCGCTGCCTGCAACTCAAAAAGGCTTGCATAGCGGCCGCCATGGGCCACCAGCTGATCGTGCGTGCCTTCTTCGTAAATCTGGCCGCCCTCCAGAACGACAATGCGATCAGACTTGCGAACCGTAGAGAATCGATGCGAGATCAGCAGCGCCATTTTTCCGCGCGACAAATCATCAAAGCGGGCGAATACTTCAGACTCGGCCACCGCATCCAACGCGGCTGTCGGCTCGTCCAGGATTAGTACCTGGGCATCGCGCAAATAGGCGCGCGCCAGCGCAAACTTCTGCCACTCGCCGCCCGAAAGATCCACGCCGCCCTCAAAGCGGCGGCCCAGCATCTGATCCAGGCCGCCGGCAAAGCGGGTGATTAAGCGATCCGCGCGGCTCTTCTCCGCCGCCGTCCACAGCGCTTCATCATCATCGACATTCTCCATCCGCCCCACGCCGATGTTCATGCGCGCCGGCATGTCGTAGCGCACGAAATCCTGAAAGATGACGCCGATCTCTTTGTGCAGCTCTTCGACGCTATACTCGCGCAGATCCGTGCCATCCAGATAGATAGCGCCGCTCGTTGGATCGTAGAGCCGCGCCAGCAGCTTCACTAGCGTGGTCTTGCCCTGTCCGTTTTCACCCACCAGCGCGACGTGCTCGCCGGGCTCCAGATGGAAGTTCATGTTCTTAAGCACCAGGCGGGACGAGCCCGGATAGTGGAACGAGACATCCCGAAATTCGAAGCCTGTTCGAATGGGTCGGGGCACGGGGAGAGCATTCGGGCCCGAGCGAATGCGGGGCTGCACTTTCAGGAAATCCACCAGGTCGCTCAAGTGGAGAGCCTGATCGGCAATATGCGAAAACAGGGAGAACACGCCTTGCAGCTGCGTACTGGCGCCAGCGATTGCGCCAGTGAGTAAAATCAGCGTGCCGACGGTGATCCGTCCCTGTAACGCCTGCCACACCAGAAACACGTAGCTGCCGTAGTAACCGATGGATCCAAAAACGGCGAACACTGAGCCCCACGCCAGGCGGTGGCGCGTGAGATTGATATTCTTGCGAATGATTCCGCCGGTCAGGGATGCATACCGGCCGTGCAGGTAATCGCCCAGCCCGAATAGCTTTACTTCCTTGGCGTTCTCTTTGCTGGTCCCGATGATGCGCAGATAATCCAACTCCCGGCGCACCGGCGTGATCTCATGCGCGAGCGAATAACCGAGGAACGCGAAATGGCTTTCGCCCATGAAAGCGGGCACGACACAAATGACCATCAGAAGGAATAGCCACGGATAGTAGATGATCACCGCCACCGAAAGTGAAACCAACGTGATGGACTGCAACAGCAGCCGGCCCATGGCATTGAGCATCCCGATACGATCCGTGGCTTGCTGCCGGGCACGCTCGAGCACGTCGTGAAAGGCCGGATCTTCGAACGTTTCCAGATCCAGCCGGGTGGCATGCTTGATCAGGCGCAGGCTCACCTCGCGCGTAAATTCATCGGCCAAGCGCGCATCCGTGTAATCGATGGTTCGGCCCAACAGCTGATTCGCGGCTGCCAGCGCAAACTCGGCGGCGAGCAGCCACCACATCTCCGGTGGCATGGACGTGGCGTGCTTGGCCTTGATCAAATCTATGATCGATCTGGAAATGGCGAGCATCGCCACGGGAATGAGAGCGCTGAACAAACGCAGCACAATACCGCTGGCCACCACTTTGGGCGCGGCATCCCACACCAGGCGCAACACGGGCGGGACGTTGCGCAAGGCCGCCAGGCGTTTATTCCAAGAGGTCTCGCTAGAAGAGGACACGGCAGAAGACATCCGTTATCGGCGTATTACTAGCAACTCACGGGCCACGAACTAGGAGGGGCTATCTCGATGTTAACACTTTGAAAGGGCTAAAAATCCCAGAGGCAGCGATTTTGCGGCGAAGATGGCCGAAAGCAAATTATTCCTGACGAGGAACTTGTTTCCGTCTGGCGCTAGCCTGCTATCCAGTGCGGCTGAATCCAACCGAGCGAAACGCCGGTCATCACCACGCCCAGCAGCATCACCACGGCAGCGGATGCCACCGGCACCCATCGAAAGAATGGATTACCGCCGCTGCTGCTCGGCAGTAGATTCTTCGCATAGATCACCAGAACGCCGATCGCCATCAGCACTAAAGCCAAACCTAAACTGAATGAGATCAGCAGGAGCAAGCCCAGGCCGACGCGCCGGAGCGCAATTGCGGTGAGTAACAAAACCAGCGCGGTTTCGCACGGCACCAATCCGCCGCTGGCGCCAAGAGCCACTAGCCCAGACCACGAAATTTCCTCAGGCATGTGGGTGTGGCCGCCAGGTCCGTGGGTATGGGAATGATCGTGAGCGTGGGAATGTTCATGCGAATGATCGTGGTCATGAGCATGATCGTGCGAATGGTCGTGAGCATGATGCTCGTGAGTGTGATCGTGGCTGTGGGCGTGAGCATGTTCATGAACGTCAGAATGTTCGTGCTCATGTTCGTGACCATGGGAATGCGTGTGCCCAGCGCGATGTAAACGCTTGTACAGCATCCACCCGCCAATCACCACGATGGACAGACCCGAGATTGCGCCTAACACTTGCGTCACCTTCTGTGGCACCACGTATTGAAACAAGAACAGCGTGGCCAAGCCGAGCAGAAAAACCGATACAGTGTGGGTAAATGTGACCATCCCACCCAGAAATGCTGCGTGCTTTAACGTCCCCCGCGACCCAACCAGATACGCCGCAACAATGGTTTTCCCGTGGCCTGGCGTAAGGGCATGGGCGGCGCCCAAGCCAAACGCGATAGCGATGGCCGCCGCGATCATCCACGGCGTGAGCTGCTGCTGGTGAAGCAACCGGGTCAAAGCGTCAGTCTGCGGGTTGGCGGCTTGTAATAGGGCGAAAAGCGGGAACATGACCACTAGCATTCTACCGCCGAAGGAGCGCGGCCACCACAACTCCCACGCAGCAACTACCACACCCTGCATGGATGCGTGTGCACCATAGGCTGTCCCACCCGGCACGCGAACGCCTTCCCAAACTCGGGCATGTTTGACACCACGCCATTGATCCGATATTCGTCCGGCGAGTGCTCATTGGTGATTGCATTCGCGCGTTTACTCTCCGGACGCTCATCGCCGCAGGCCCACTGCGCCATTCCGATGAAGAAGCGCTGGTCAGGCGTGAAACCATCCACCGGCTGCAATTCCTGATCCCTCGTTTCGCTCTTCCACGCCAGATACGCAAGCCACGTGCCGCCTAAATCCGCCAGATCTTCGCCCAGGGTCAGCTTGCCGTTGATTTTGATGTCGTCGATTACGGTGTAGCCGGAGTATTGATCGGAAATGCAACTGGCTCGCGTTTCAAACTGGTCGGCATCGTTCTTGGTCCACCAATCTTTCAAATTACCCTTGGCGTCAAACTGGCGGCCTTCGTCATCGAACCCGTGGGTCAATTCATGCCCGATCGTCGCGCCGGTGTTGCCGTAATTGGGCGCGTCATCCATCTTGGGATCGAACAACGGCGGCTGCAATACGCCCGCCGGAAAATTGATATCGTTCATCTGCGGATCGTAGTACGCGTTCACCGTCGGCGGCGTCATCCCCCACTCGGTGCGATCCACGGGCTTCCCAATCTTGGCCAATTCGCGCTTGGACTCGAACACCGTGGCGCGCTCCACATTACCGAAATAGTCCTCACGCACGATTTTAATGGAGCTGTAATCGCGCCATTTATCCGGATAGCCGATCTTGTTCACAATACCATGCAGCTTTTCGAGCGCCCGCTGCTTGGTCTCCTCGCCCATCCAAGGCAGTTCTTTGATTTCGCTCTGCATGGACGCTTCAATGCCCTTGGTCATCTTCAGAGCGCTCTGCTTGGTGGAAGGGGCGAACGTCTTGGCGACAAATTCCTGTCCCAGCGCCTCGCCGATGTCGCCATCCACGCGCCGTACGCAACGTTTCCAGCGCGGCGGCATTTGTTCCACTCCCCGCAGGTATTTGCTATAGAAGTCGAAATTGGCGGTGTCGAAGGCCGAGGGCAAAAACGAAGCCTTAGAGTGGACCACATGCCAGCGAAGATAAGTTTTCCAATCGTCCAGCTTATGGGAGCGCAGCAGCACTTGCACTTCTTTAAAAAACGCGGGCTCACTCACGTTGATTACCGATGTGTCCGGCGCCTGGTTGTCTTT
>CAVRZH010000116.1:0-77470 GCA_963725455.1 Bryobacterales bacterium | reverse complement strand
TTTTTTTTTTTAAAAAGCTTTTTTTTTTTTTTTTTTGCACACCTTCGAGTTTCAGTTACGTATTGCTGTTTCTCCTCCTCGGACCACCCCGGTGGAACACCCTCTGCACCGGGTCCCCTGTATTGATGTGCGGATTCCGCCCGTCAAATTAGTCCGCCCGCGCGAAAACAGTACCGGGGTACTGTTGGAAGCCTGCGACTTCCCTCCAGGCCTGCGGTAATATGGCAACTGCCGTGGAAATCACTGAACTCCTGCAGCGCGTTCACCAGGGCGATCAGCAGGCCATGCACGCCATGATGCCGCTCGTCTACGACCAGCTGAAGAAGCTGGCTTCAGCACACTTGCGCCGCGAAGGAAGGGTCCGTCCCCTCGAAACCACCGCCCTGGTTCACGAGGCTTTTCTGCGGCTCTCCGGAGGAAATCATCCCTCTTACGAAAACCGGTCGCATTTTTACGCCATCGCCTCGCGGCTGATGCGCCAGGTCCTGGTGGACTCGGCTCGAAACCGGGCCGCGGCCAAACGGAGCGCGTCCGAGGAAATCCAACTCGCCGAACTCCCCGACATCGGTCAGCAACCGGACAGGTCCCTGCTGGCGATTGATGACGCTTTGGAACGGCTGGCCCAAGATGATCCGCGAAAAGCGCGCTTGGTGGAAATGCGTTTTTTTGGCGGCATGACCGCCGAAGAGTCCGCCGATGTGCTATCCATCTCCGTCCACATCGTGCGGCGCGAATTGCGGCTGGCGCAGGCCTGGCTGCGCAAAGAGATGGCTGAATGAACAGCCGCCTGGAAGATCTGTTTCACGAACTGGCCGACCTGTCTCCGGCCGCGCGGGAGCGGTATTTCGCCCGGCATGGCGTCGATCAGCAGACGCGGCGTGAGGTAGAGGAACTGCTGGCTTTCGATCCAAGCGCCAGCGGGTTGCTCCAACGGGACATCGAACTCGCCGCGCAAAGGGCACTGGGCAATCTTGAGAAAGTGGGCCAACGATGCGGGCCCTACCGCCTGGTTCGTCTGATCGGGCGCGGCGGAATGGGCGCCGTCTACCTGGCGGAACGCGCGGACGGCGAAGTAACCCAGCAGGTCGCCGTAAAGTTGCTCCGGCCTGGCGCTGATTATCTGGAGCGCGAGCGTTTTCTTCAGGAGCGACAGATCCTTGCGACGCTTGCCCATCCTAATATCGCGCGCCTTCTGGACGCGGGCCATTTGGAAGACGGCCAGCCGTTCCTCGCGATGGATTACGTGGACGGCAAGGCCATCGACGTATTCGCCAGCGAACTTCCGCTTCGCAAAATAATCGCGCTGTTTGCCAAAGTCTGTACCGCGGTCGCCTACCTGCACCGCAATCTGATCGTGCATCGCGACCTCAAGCCCACCAATATCCTGGTCAGCAAGGATGGCGAACCGAAGTTACTGGATTTCGGTATAGCGAAGCTCATCTATCTGACTAATGATTCCACCTCCACCGGCCTGAGGATGTTGACGCCCGAATACGCCAGTCCCGAACAGATAATGGGCGGGACGGTGAGCACGGCCACCGATATATATTCCTTGGGCGCGGTGCTCTATCGCCTGCTCACTCGCAGGCCGCCGTATGAATTTGAGCGCGGTTCAGCGGGGGCAATCCTGGCCGCCATCTGCACCCGCGAAGTTACTCGCCCTAGCAAGTGGGCGCCGGCCCTGAAGGGCGACCTGGAGCTCATTCTGCTAAAGGCAATGCGGAAAGATCCGCAGGACCGTTACGCAACAGCGGAACAATTTGCCGAAGACCTGGAATCCTACCTCGAATCCCGCCCCATTCGCGCCCGCAAGGGTGACCTGGCGTACCGCGCCCGCAAGTTCGTACGCAGATTCTGGCTCCCGCTGGCCGCCGCCGCGATGGTGATCGCCAGCCTAATAGCTGGTGTATATGTCGCAAATCGCGAGCGTGCGATTGCGGAGCTGCGATTCCTGCAGGTTCGCGAACTGGCCAACAAGCTCTTTGACATCGATGCGAAAATCCGCAACATACCGGGAAACACCCAGGCTCGCCAACTGATCGTATCCACGTCTCTGGAATACCTGAAACGAGTGGGCGCGGAGACCCGCGGCGACAAGGATCTCGCCATGGAAATCGGTACCGCGTATCTGCAATTGGCCCAAATCCAAGGGGTGCCCGTCAATTCCAACCTGGGACAGTTCGCGGAAGCCGAAGAAAGCCTGCGCAAAGCGGATGCATTCGTGGAATCCGTTATTCAGGCTGATCCCAAATATCCGCGAGCGCTCCTGACGTCGGCCACCGTTGCGCACGATCGTATGGCTGTGGCCTCCATGCAGAATCGGCCGGACGAATCGCTACTGCAAGCACGCAAGACAGCCGAACAGCTCGACCGTTACACTGCTGGAGGCGGTCTCGGGCCGTGGGAAATCCGCGAAGCCGCGTTCATGTATGGCAACGTCGCAGTCACCTTTGACGACAATCACCGGTACGCGGACACGATTCGCTATGCCCGCCGCGCGATTGAGGTCTCGCAGCCTCTTTCGTCCGCCGCGCCGCAGCGCAGTCTCGCGCTAGGCATCATGGCCGTGGCGCTGCGCGATTCGGGCGACCTGGACGCTGCCCTCCAGGCGATTCAACAATCGCGAAAGATCCAGGAGCAATTGCTGGCGGACCAGGACAAAACCTGGCAACGCGCGAATCTCGCACTGGCTTTGTGGCGCGAAGGGTCAATTTTAGGAGAACGCGGCGAAGTGAATCTCGATCGCCCGGCGGAGGCGGCCCAAACGCTCCGCAAGTCGCTCGACATCACAGGGGAATTGGTCACCAGAGATCCCGACGACAATCACCACCATATGCTTTTCGCGGAAGTGGGCCGGCGCCTCGGCGAGGTTCTGCTTGACAGTAGTCCGCGGGAAGCGCTGGCCGTTTATGACCGGTCCATCGAGACCATACACAAAGTCAGAAATAGCAATGACGAGACCAGGCGGGACGAAGCGGTGCTCCTCGCCGGTTCATCCTATGCTTTGCGCCGGCTGCACCAGGAGAATGAAGCCGGACAAAGAATCGAGCGCGCCTTCAGCTTGTTGCGCGAAACCAAGGACTACCCGGCCCAGAAGATAACGCTGGATAGCGAGGCGGATATCGCGATGCGCGCCTTAGCGGACCACTATGCGGAAACGGGACAGTTTGAAAAAGCTGCTCAAGCTTATCGGGAACTGCTGGCCAAGGTGATGGCATCGAACCCGGATCCCTGGAATGATCTGGAAGATGCCTATCATCTTTCCAGCCACTATGCCGCGCTGGCCGCGATCCTAGGCCGCGCTGGACTTGCCGACGATGCCGCGTCTTTTGAGGGCCGCAGCTTGGAACTTTGGCAGCACTGGAGTCGAAAGCTCCCAAATAATCGCTTTGTGCTTGGTCAGGCAGCCCTGACGCGTGTCCGCTAGGGAACTCACTCGAGCAGCGTCGTCCCTACTATTGAAGCGCCGCGCGGCTGGCCGATTCGGCCGCATGCTCAGCGGTCAGCTTCTTCATCAGCATCTGAGTGTGCTCTGGAAATTTCAGCACGATCACCGGTGGGCTACCGATGGAATCCCCGCGAAAGAGACCGTTCAAGGCCTCATCGAGGGGCGTCATTCCTTCCCGATCCTTGACGTCCAGTTTGGCGCCCTTGTCTACCAGATACTGGATCACTGAATCCGCGCCTCTGCACACCGCGCCGTGCAAGGCAGTTTCGTGGCGATCGTTCAGCGCGTTCACATCGGCCTTCAATTCATCCACCAGGATTTTTACGGCCTGGAAGATTTCGCGCTCCGGCTCAATCCATTGCCCCGGCACGCATCCTACGCCGGCCGCAACCATCAGCGGCGTCGTATGTTCATCGATCGGCGTGGTGTAATCGGCCTTGTTCGCGAGCAGCAGGCGCATCATGGGAATATCGCCGGCTTTGGCCGCCAGGAAGAAAGGCGTGGCGCCTTTGAATTCGGTGTAATTCATGTCTCCTGGGTTGCGCATCGCGGTCTTACTGTCGGCCTTGGCGCTTGGATTCGCGCCGTGAGCCAGCAGCCTTTTGGCAAGCTCCAGGCTGTCCAGATCGTTATCGGCGGTCTTGGGAGGAGGAAATTGCGATTCCTCGTAGTTGCGGATCCTGATCAGCGCGTGCAACGGAGGCCAGCGCGTACCAGTGGCATTCGGATCGGCGCCCTTATTCAACAAGTGGTCGGCCAGGGCGAAATGCCCGTTCACGATGGCCGTTACCAGCATGGTGTCCCCGACCTTGTTTACTTTTGGCTGATCCGGCGGAGTTCGTTCGTTCACTTCAGCGCCTGCGGCCAGCAAAGTATCAACCAAAGCGATGTCGCCCGTGCGAACGGCGAAGAACAACGCAGTCTCATTCTTCTTGGACAGCTTATGGACGTCGGCGCCCGCGGCGAGTAGAGTCTGCACCGCCGCAATGTGATCTTCTGATGCCGCCCACATCAACGCAGTTTGCCCGCTGGTTTCTTCAGCTTCGTCGGCTTTCACTCCGGCGGCCAGCAAGGCTTTGATCACACCTGGATTGCCGCTCCGTGCGGCCGTCAATAAAGGCGTACCGGTTTGCGGCACAGCATGCCGCGGATCCGCTCCGGCCTTGAGCAATGCTTCCGTGATCGCGGCGTTGCCATTCGTCACTGCCAGGGCCAGCGGCGTTACGCCCCAGCGATTCGTTACCTTAGCCTTTGCACCACCCGCGAGCAGCGCCTGCACCAGGTCCAAACGATCGCCTTGCACAGCCCAATGCAGAGCCGTTGTTCCATCCGGATCCGCCGCATTGGGATCCCCGTGCGACTGAAGCTTCTTCTGAACCGCCGCGATATTCCCAGCCTTCACCGCGTCCACCAGGGACTCCGGTCCGGCCGGCGCGCCAAACGCCAGTATCGAAAGCGCGGCGAATATAGCAACCACTGAAAAGAATTTCCGCATTTATATTTCCACCTACCGCAACTCAGAGTTCTGCGAGCATGCCTGTCGCGTCACCCAAAGTGTTGGTGTGTACCCCGGCTTTATCCAGAACGCTGCGCAGCAGGTTGGACATCGGAGTGTCCTGTTTATATACGATGTGACGGTTGCCCTTGAGCTGCCCTGCCCCACCCCCACCCAAAACGATGGGCAGATGTTCGTGGTTGTGCATGTTGCCGTTGCTGATGCCGCCTCCGAACAGGATGGTCGAATTGTCCAGCAGCGTAGCTTCGCCGTCCGGCGTCTGTTTCAGCTTGCCCAGGAAGATGGACATCTGCTTCACGTGATAGGCATCGATCTTCGCAAGCTTGGCCAGCTTTTCCGGATTATTGTCGTGATGGGAAATCGAATGATGCCCCTCCGGCACGCCTGCCTGCGGATAACTCCGTCCGCCTTCTTCACGCCCGATCATCAACGTGGTCACGCGCGTAATGTCAGCCTGAAACGCCAGCACCTGCAGATCGAACATCAGATGAATGTGATCTTCAAAATTGTCGGGAATTCCGAGCGGCCGCGTGCCCGACGGTCCCAGGTTGGTAGATTCCGCATTGTGCGCTTCAATGCGCTGCAACCGCAGCTCAACTTCCCGAATCGCGTCGAAGTACTGATCCATCCTTCGACGGTCGGCCGGCCCGAGCGTGCTTTGCAGCCGTTTCATGGACCCGGTGACCGCGTCCAGGATGCTGCGATCCTCACGCGTCTGCGTAGCGCGGTCCTTCGCGTTGTCCCCCTCGCCGAACA
Organism: Bryobacterales bacterium; assembly: GCA_963725455.1. Lineage (GTDB taxonomy): Bacteria > Acidobacteriota > Terriglobia > Bryobacterales > Bryobacteraceae > Palsa-89. The sequence goes on along the minus strand of CAVRZH010000116.1, from coordinate 71,750 downwards.
AGCGCTGGAAAACCAGCCGGGGATTATTCTCCATCGGCAGCGGCGTGGTCGCCGAGCTCCAGGAAAACGTGTTCATGTACGCGCAGGTGTAGCCTTCGTCGCACAACGGATCCAGATCGCTGTCGTCCAGCTTGAGCTCAAGCGACGGAAGCAGGTTATCTTTGCCTAGCGTTTTCGCGGCAATCTGGTCTGCGGTAATGCCCAGATACAGGTCGGCACCCTCGGTTCGTTTGGCATGACATCCGCTCAGAAATGCGCCCGCGGCGCGCGAATGATCTCCCGATCCATCGTTCATCCGGTCTGCGCAGTGATGCGCTAACCCCGACAGCACAGTCACGCGATCGCGGTACGGTTCCAGCGCGCTCAGAGTCGGCGACAACGCGAAGTCCGCCCCGGAACCGCTGGGTGTCCACTGCGCCAAATTGACACCGTTCGGGATGTACATGAAACCAAGTCTAGGAATCGCCTTCGTCGAGGCGGCGAAGGCCGGCGTCATCGCGTCCAATAACGGCAGCGCCAGCGTCGCGCCAAGGCCGCGTAAAAACGAACGCCGGGGGAGCGAGATCTGAGGTAGAAACATCGTCTAATTTTCCTTTCCTGTCTTGTTCATCGTCAAACGGTCCGTCATTATTCTTAACAGCATCAGTTGGTTCTTGCGGCTTTGGCCAGCGGCCTGGCTTGCGCTTCCGAGTCCAAATGCTGAGACAACCGCATCTGGAACGGGGCGCTCTGTACGATACCCATCAATAATGATGAGAAGCGGTAATCGTCTTTCTTAGCGTCGCGCACAGTCGCCCGGATGGCGGGTGCGTCATACCAGTCGCTACCGCGGCCCAAGGCATAAGTGAGCAACCGCTCCGTCATCTTATATACAAACTGGTCGGAGCGTTCCAGCAACACTTGCCGCAGACCCTGGGCGCCCTCGAACTTGGTGCCATCGGTGAGTTGTCCCGAGGCGTCAATCGGGTTGCGCGTCTTGTCCGCCGGCCCGGTCGATTCCACCGTCCTCCATTTTCCTGTGGCGTCATAGTTCTCGAGTGCGAATCCGATAGGATCCATGCGAGCGTGGCAACTGGCGCAGGCAGGATTTTTGCGATGTTCGGACAGCCGCTCGCGCATCGACAAAACCTTTCCCGATCCTTCCGCGTCCGGCAACGCAGGAACATCCGGCGGAGGAGGCGGAGGCGGACTGCCGAGTAGAGTTTCGAGAACCCATTTCCCGCGCACTACCGGAGACGTGCGGGTGGGATAAGAAGTCAAGGTCAGAATACTGCCCTGCCCCAGCAACCCTCCGCGAATGCCGTCGGTCACGGTAACACGCCGGAACTGGTCGCCGTAAATATCCGGGATGCCGTAATGACGCGCCAGGCGCTCGTTGACAAAAGTGTAGTTGGCGTTCAACAACTCCAGTACGCTGCGGTCGCCGAGCAGCACGTTGTTGAGCAGCATTTCGGTCTCGCGTTCAAACGCCAGCCGCAGGTTGTCGTCAAATTCGGGAAACAGGATTGGATCCGGCCTGACGCCTTCCACTACGCGGAGCGACAACCATTCCGACGCGAAATTAGTAACCAGGCTCTTGGCTTTCGGATCAGCCAACATCCGTCGAACCTCAGCCTGAAGAACCGCTGGGTTCCGCAGTTGCCCGCGTTCCGCGGTAGCCAGCAGTTGATCGTCCGGGATGCTGCTCCACAGGAAATACGACAGGCGCGACGCTAGTTCCAGATCGCTGATCCGATAAGCCGTATCCGGAGCGATTCCCGCGGGATCGCGCTCCACGCGGAACAGGAACGCGGGCTCCATCAGCATCTGGCGAATTCCCATGCCGATCCCCGCCTCAAAATCGCCATCTCGCCGCCCTTCCTTGTACGCGGTCAGCAACTCCTGCAGTTCGACGTCCGACACCGGCCGGCGATACGCCCGGTGCGCCAGCGCTCCCAGGATCGTTTTCGCGCAAGGCAAGTCTTCGGCTTCCTGAGCAGGCCGGCAAGTAAAGATGCGCCTCCGGCTGGATGCTTCTTCTGCTGCGCCAGGTTTGGCAGTGCTGAAGGGACCACTGACAATTACGCTGTCCACTCCCATCGGGCGCGCCGGGCCCCCGGGCCCCGATATGAACTGCTCCGTTACCTGCGACGGCACCGGCACAAATCGAGCCAGAAAAGCCGCGCTGATCTGCCGTTCTCCGGCTTTCACCGGGAGACGTACCTCCAATGCCGCATCGGCATCTTGACCGCGCGTCAACTCTTCCGCCTTGCTCAATTTCTTGATCGGTTCGTCGCCCGGGATGCCGTTCATCGGAAGATATTTGTCGGACGGCACATCCAGCGGCTCCCGGATGGTCTGGTCCATTCCGACCGCAAACAAAGCCACCGGCTTACCATCCAGCGCGATCTCGATCCGTTCCCGCTTCGGCTTTTCCTCCACGTCCGATCCACCCACATACCGGTCAATCCCGATGATCCGGTCATACCGGCGCTGCAGCTTGATCTTGATCGAATATTCGCCGTCGGTCGGGAACCGGTACGAAAATGCCACCCCGCCGCGTGTTCCAAAAGGCAGCCCGTTGATCCAGCCGGTCTGCGGAGTCTCGTAGGAAATCCGGCGCGTGTAAACGTTGGGTCCAAGCGTTGCCGGTCCCAGCGCCGCTGTACTCACCCGGCGCGCGACGGAAAGATAGCGCTCCAGCAGCAGGGGCGAAAGACCCAGCACGTCGCCGTTGTTGTCGAAGCCGTAGCTCTTATCATCTGGCGGGAGCAGCGACGCGTCGTCCGGATTCGAGCTGGACATCGAACAGGTCGCGGACCGAATCCAGGTACTCCGTCCGATTCAAGCGATGCAGCATCATGGGTCGCCCCGGATTGGGACGCGCGGTGGCGGCGCCATCGAGAGACGTTTCGAGCGAAGCCAGGAACGCATTCGCCGTCGCTTTATCCGGCCGCCGGGCCGAGGCGGGCGGCATGGCGCCGCTGCCTAGCTTAAGCACAACCTTTTCTAGAGCTTCGCCGCTTCGAGCAACATCGGTCAGGTTCACACTCTCCAGCGACAGGCCCGCAGTGTGCAGTTTGTCGCTGTGACAGGTGACACAGTACGTTTTGAGAAAAACGCGCTCTCCGGCGACAGTCGAGTTATCCTGCACTGGCGCCGGATGCGGCTCCGGGGCTTGCGCGCTCGCGATAGCGCCGCCAGCCAATGCCATCCCGAACGCGGCGTATCCAAAGAGCTTTCCAGATCTACGGCTTAGCTTGTGATTTTCCATGTCCTGCTTACTTCCGGCTAAATGCCGGTACCAATCGAACTGTTCTCGATCGTACTGAGATCGGATGGGGCGGACAAGACCCGGATATGGATTCAAGGATACCCCGGGCGGCCAGCAGAATCATATGGAATCCAGGAGGTTTTTCGGAGAGAATTCCCGTGCCTGCATGCTGTTGTTAATAAGCCACTTGCCCGCCCCTAAACCCGCGCGGCCATCCGCGTTCAAACGGATGGCCGACGAGAAAGAATACTACCCGAAATGATCGAGGCTTAGAACGTGATGCGCCCGGTCAACTGGATCGACCGTGGCCCCGCTCCTTCCGCCGATTGAAGAGCCGTGAGCGCTCCGAATCCGGAAACTCCTAGCGTCAGATTGTTGGGAGGCGCGAAATTCGGGTGATTGCCCAAATTGGCCACTTGCGCGCCAACCTGAACCCGAAGCGACTCTTTGATCTGAAAGCTCTTGATGAGTGACATCGATACTGCTTCGGTGCCCGGTCCCACCACAGAGCCCGCCGACGAATCGCCGAAACGGCCAATGTCGCTGGCTGGGCTGGCGAAAGCCAGGGGATTGATCCACTGGCCGATCGACTGTCCGGCTGTCGGGCTAACTCCGGAGACCGTGTCGGCCCGTCCGCCGGTGGAGTTGAACGCGTTGAAGCCGCAACCGCAGGGGTCGGTGAGCGTACTCACCGTCATGAAGGGCCCGCTCTGGAACAACAGCACGCCCGCGAGTTCCCAACCGCCCAATACCCCGTTGACGAACCCGTTAGATCCGTTCAGGAACGTCTTTCCTTTGCCGAACGGCAAGTCGTAGAGGAACGTCGTCAGGAAGCGATAGCGGCGGGTGAAATTGACATTGCCGTAATCGAAACCGGGTTGGTAGGGATTGGAAAGGGTTCCGCCGTACTCTCCGGCGAAACCGCCTGCAGGGGTACTTGGGTTCCCGCCCAGATTCGAGAGATTCCGCGCGTAGATAAAGCTGCTCTGGACTTGCAGCCCGTTGGACATCCGCTTGTTCACCGATACCGTGGCTGCATTGTAGTTGGAGAAGCCGGAGTTGTCGTTGTAGTAGATCTCTTGCCACAAAGGGAACGGGAATGCTGATGAAGGCAGATTGCTGAACCCGACGGTGTTCGGCATTGGCTGATTCAAGTTTTGGCCGGTACCCAGCTCGGACGCATGATTGCCGTCATAGGAAACGCGCACGCCCAAGTTCTTTCCCAGGTCCCGCTCTAACGTCAGATCCCATTCCTGAACGTAGGGATCTTTGTAGTGCAGATTGGTGACCTGGAAGAAGCTTTGGGTATCGGGTTGCGCGATGTTGGAGGGCCAGGAGTACGGCAGCTGGTAGGTTGGCATCCCGTTGGAGCCGATCGAATTGTTAAAGAACGCCACATCGCTCGACGTGACGGCCCAGGCGCTGATTGCAGCGCTCGTCATCAATGCTTCGATGTATCTCCCGTAGCCTCCGCGCAGAACCGTCTTGTCGTCAAAAATGCGGTAGGCAAATCCAATCCGAGGCGCGAAATCGGTGGTTTGCGACCAGCGCAGCGCCGCCGGAATACCAACCGACTGAGCGGTTAGGATCGGCGTGGGGTAGATCGATTGTGCAAAGCCCGGGCTTATAAACCCAAGAGTACCCGGACCCGGAACGATCACCGCTCCCTTTTCTGCCACACCGTTTACCGTGCTCGAATAGTTGTAGTCGAAATTAGCCAGGTTGTTGTAGGCATCCCGAAACGCCGGATGGTACTCCCAGCGAAGTCCAAAATTGAGCGTCAGGTTCTTGGAAACCTTGAAGTCGTCCTGCGCGAAGGTGGCGTAATGTTGCGCCGTGGCATTCACGTTCGGCTGCAATGTGGTTGCGATGGTGCTGTTATCCGGGTAGCCCAGCAGAAAGGAGGCGATGGGAGTAGCCGCGCCGGAACCCAGCAGCGCACTCATCACCGATCCGTTGAACGTATAGTTGCCTTCCAGATTGTTAAAAAACGCGGCGCCCATTGTGGAGTGCAGCCGCCGGTAATCGGCCCCGAACTTCAGGGTGTGCTTGCCTTTCGTCCACGTCAGCGTGTCCAGTAGTTGTTTGGTGCCCTGGTTGGCATTTTGGCTTTGGTTTCCGAGCGGCGTGAACCCGGAGATGACGATCTGCGGAATAATGTCCGCACCGGCCGGCGGAGGTGAGGGCAGACCCGTCAGACCCAGCGCGTTTGCCACCCCCTGCGCGGTCACTCCGTACGTGGATGACATGCGGCTGTTGCTGAATCCGCCGCGCAGTTCGTTCACCACGGTGGGAGAGATGGTGTAGTTCCAAGCCACGGCCAATGCTTCGTCCAGCTCGGGAAGAGAATTCAAACCCACAGCCGGCGACGAGGGAGTTCCAGGGTTCGCAAACGCGGGCGCCGTTGGTATCCCAGTCACCCGCCGATTCTTGTACGTGTAGCGGGCAAACACCAGGTTCTTCGAACCGATCATTTGATCCACGCGGGCGTCGCCCTGGGCGCTGTTGATCGGAACGGGGAAGGTGGCCAGGTAATTATTTGCAACCGCACCGGCTGGCCCGTAGTTCGGCAGCGGGTAAAAGGTGTTCATTACCCTTTGGGAATAAGGCGAAAGCATGCTTGCCGGGATGATGTTGCCCGGATAGCCAGTCAACTGGTTCGCTGGGCCTCCGTTGGCAGCAGACAGATAAGCGGACAAATCGCCGTTCCGCATCGCCGCCGTCGGAACACTCTCGATCGCTGTCAGAGTTTTGGGCAGCCGCAACGCTTCAAAACTCCCGAAGAAGAACGTTCTATTGCGCCCGTTATACAGCTTGGGAAAGATCACCGGTCCGCCCAAGTAGATACCGAAATTGTTCATCTTCACTTCGTTCACCTGATGGCTGAAGAAGTCGGCGGCGTCGAAGTCGGTGTTCTGAACGTTTTCGAAAGCGCCTCCGTGAAAATTATTGGAACCGGCCTTTGAGATGGTGGTGATGTCCGCCACTCCTCCGAATTCAGCCGGATTGATGGTCTCTCCGATGCGAATCTCTTCAATCGCGTTGAACGATGGAAACATTTCCGAAAGAGCCTGAGCGCCGCCCGCTTGCATGGAGGAACCGGGCCCCATGGAACTGATTCCGTCGATGCTCATGGAGAGCTGCGTAGGCAAGGTTCCGGCGACCGAGATGTTGCCTGACGCATCCGTCTGCACGCCGGGCTGCGCGGTCAGCGTGGACATCGCGCTGGTGGAGCCTTGGGAACGCGTGGTGATGGCCACCGGCAAATCCACTAATTCGCGCGATCCCTTGGTCTCGGCGATACTCGAGGTGTCGGTTTCGATAACAGCCGCCGCGGAGGACTCCACATTGATGGTTGTGGTTTGCGATGCGATCTGGAGCGACGCATCCAGGCGCTTGGTTTCGCGTCCACCCAAATCAAAAGCTGTAAATTCTGATTTTTGGAACCCAGGCGCCTCGACAGTCAGTTTGTAATTCCCCACTTCCACATTCACGAACTGGAACCCACCAGTGTCATTGGAAACCGTCGAAGCTTTCGCATTCGTTCCGGTGTTAGTCAAGGTCACCATGGCGCCCGGCACCACCGCTCCCGAACTTTCCTTGACTGTGCCTAGCACCGTCCCTGACGTCGATTGGCCGTTGAGCAGTTGTGAAAACAACCCCGCGGCAAAAAGCGCGATAAAACATGCAAATCTTGCTCTAAAACACGGTCTTCGAACGGATCGGCAGACCCTTATCTCTGACATCTTTTCTCCCTTGGTATGAAAGCGTGTGAACGATCAAAGTGAAACGGCTGGACGTGAACGGGCTTGCCCAACGCTGCTGGACGGAAGCAGCATTCGAGAGCACAAAAAGGTGCCTCGAAACACGTGAGATCGCACGCGCTCTACAGCGCTTGGACTATGTGTTCGCCCGCGGGAATACAGAGAGTCGCACAACTCTACCCCTCGAAGCGAAATTGTAGACCGAGTGTAATGGAGAATTTTCACTTCGTCAATAACAACTCACGCGGCCTGGACCATCAAAAGGCCTCGCATCGCTCGCACTACGAGTTGAGTTGTGCGCGCAGTCGATCTTCAAAACATTTGTGAACAGTCCTGATGAGACCCAGTACTGTCCCAAAGAAACCTCGTGTTTGCATCGCTGTACACTTCAACGGTGTTGACGCGCATTTTTGGTGGCGTCGGCCTCAGGCCAGTACAAGCTGGTAATGAGGTGCATAAGAAAATTTATTGATCTGAGCAGCATAAACTTCCTTCGAGTAAGATTCTCGGACAGGGATAGATTGGGATATTTGTAAGAATTCGTATTTGAGTGCTGAGGTGAACGTCATGGAATTGTGCGGAGTGCGACCTCCGCGTGCCATCAGCGCCTGAGCATGGCAACATACGATGTATGCCTTCGATTCGATTTTTGGAAGAACCTGCTCGCGCCAGGCGCTCTGAGGCCACCAGCGATGGAGAGTAGGAGAGCCTTTCTCGTGCGAACGCTGAGCTCAGCCGTCGCGGCCGCTTGTGCCACATCCTGCAAGAGTCCCGTAGCCGGCAGAGGAACAGTCTTTGAGAACGCACGGCGCAGTGGTGCTCTTCGAGTAGGCATCGCCAACGAGAAACCGTACGGCTACGTGGACGGCAATGGTAGCCTGCAAGGTGCCATGGTGGAACTGCTCAGAGCGGTTTTAGCTCCTTACGGAATTACACAGGTCAACGCGCAGATCGCCGACTTCAACGCGCTGGTGCCCAGCCTGCTTGCTAACCGCATTGACCTCATCGGCGCTGGAATGTTTATACGCCCGTCGCGTTGCGGCAACATCGCGTTCTCCGACCCCGTATCGCGTATCGGCGGGGCGTTTCTGGTGAGAAAGGGAAATCCCAAGAACCTCCACCGCCTGGCCGACGTCACACGCCAGCCCATGGTGAAGATCGGAACGCAACCAGGGGTCGATCAACAGCAGGAGGTGGTCCAGAGCGGCGTATCGCAGGAGCAAATCGTCCTGTTCTCGAAAGACACGGAGGCGCTCGCCGGGCTCCAGGCCGGAAGAGTGGACGCCATTTACTTTCCCGCTCTCGAAGTGAATGGCCTGCTGGCAACCAGTGGAGATGCCGACCTGGAGCGGGCTGACCCATTTGAGCAACCCTTGGGAACCGATGGCAAGCCCATCTATCACTACCAGGCGTTCGGTTTGAGGACTGAAGACAAGGATCTGCTGGCAGCGGTGAATAAGAGCATCGCCATGCTACTCTCTTCCGGCAAATTGCTCCGTATTTTAGGCGCCTTTGGCTATTCGCAGCGCGACATGCCCATCCCCGGCATCACGGCCGCTGAAATTTGTTCCGGGCGGCAGCCCGGGTGACCTCCGCTGCCCCAACCATCCTGTCATTCTTTCCGGTCCTTCTCCACGGTGTCGTCGTCACGCTCGAAGTCACGGCCGCTTCCGCCTGCGTTGCGTTTATCCTGGCCATGCTGGTGGGATCGGCGGGTGTTTCTCGGGTAACCGCTGTGCGCGCGATCGCCAAGACTTACACCGAGATTCTGAGGGGCACCTCGGCGCTCATTCAGCTCTTCTACCTCTACTTCATCCTTCCCGTGCTGGGCATCGATACCACGCCGATGGTGGCCGCTGCGCTCGGACTCGGACTCACGTTCTCGGCCTACGGCGCGGAGATTGTTCGGGCCGGAATACTCGGCGTGGACCCTGGCCAATGGGACGCTGCCCTTGCACTCGGCATGCCGCGCCGCCTGGCTTTCCGCCGCATCATCGCACCTCAGGCGTTCGCCTCCATGCTTGCCCCATTCGGCAATCTGCTGGTGGAGTTACTCAAATCCACTTCGCTTGTCTCACTGATTACCCTCACCGACCTGACTTTCTCCGGAGCCCAGGTCATCACATCCACCGGCAAGCCGGGCGAGACCTGGGCCACCGTACTTCTGCTCTATTTCCTGATGTGCTTCCCTCTGGCACAAGCCGTCCGGTCCTTGGAAAAGCGCTTCACCCTCTATCGCGGACCACAGAGGCGCCCCGCATGACTTTCGATACTCAGCTGGCCATCCAGATTCTCCCGCTGTTGCTGCGTGGCCTGGTGGTGACCATCGAGGCAACTCTAGGCGGATTCGTTTTTGCTCTCGCCGGCGGATTGCTGCTGGCGGTTGGATATCGCGCCAAATCATTCGCTGCGCGGGCTGTTTCACGAGCCTTGGTTGAATTTCTCCGCAACACGCCCCTGCTGGTGCAGCTATACTTTCTCTTCTATGGCCTTCCCCTGGTCGGCGTCCGCTTTTCCGCGATGCTCACCGGCGTGCTGGGCCTTGGGATTTACTACAGCGCGTACATCGCCGAAGTGTACCGTGGTGGCGTGGACGCAGTGCCCCGAGGACAATGGGAGGCCGCGCAGGCGCTACACTTCAGCCGCGCCCAAACCTGGCGCCGCGTCATTTTGCCTCAGGCGATACCGCCGGTGATCCCGGTATTGGGTAACTACCTGATCGGAATGTTCAAGGAAACTCCGCTGCTGGCCATGATCACCATTCCCGAGTTACTAAGTGCCGCACGCCAGGTAACCGGAATGACCTATCGTTACACGGAGCCTTATACCATGGTGGCCCTGATTTTTCTGGCGATCAGTTACCCCACCTCTCTCTTTTTCCGTCACCTGGAGCGCAAAGTTGGCACATCCTGAAGCTCCGGCCGTCCAATGCCTCGGCGTCAATAAGTGGTACGGCGACGTCCGGATTTTGCAGGATTTCGATCTGGAAGTATCCGCGGGTGAGAAACTAGCAATCATTGGACCGAGTGGATCGGGAAAGTCCACCATCCTCCGTCTCTTGATGGGGCTGGAACCATACCAGTCCGGCCGCATCCTGATCTCCGGTAATCTGCTGCCCTCTGAACAGGAGTCCCGCTCCATGCGACGCCAGCGGCGGACCACGCTGAGGCACGATGTCGGCATGGTTTTCCAGCACTTCAATCTTTTCCCGCACATGACGGCCATCGAAAATGTGATGGAAGCGCCGGTGCGCGTGCTGAAACTGTCGTCGGCGCAGGCGCGGCAACGTGCGCGCAGCTTGTTCGAAAAAGTGGGACTGTCCGGCCGCGACAATGCTTACCCGTCTCAACTTTCGGGCGGGGAGCAGCAGCGGGTGGCCATCGCACGAGCGTTGGCAATGCAACCGAAGATCCTGCTCTTCGACGAAGTAACGTCAGCTCTGGATCCGGAACTGGTGGGAGGCGTGCTCGCGGTGCTGCGAGCGCTGGCATCGGAATCGGGAGTCACCATGCTGGTGGTCACGCACGAGATGGCTTTCGCGCGCGATGTCTCCGATCGCGTGCTCTTCATGGAGAAAGGGAAAATAGTCGAGCAAGGCCCGCCGTCCCTGATCTTCACCGCTCCGCGCAATGAGCGGACCAAAACTTTTCTCAGCGAAATACTGGGAAAGTGATTCACTGCGCGCGTCACCTTGGGCTATACTGCGTTAACGTGCTGGGTTCCATGCTTGAACTAATGCACCGGCCCAATAGGAGGGGCCGATGATGAAGCGAAAGCAAATTCAGTGGTTCCTCGTTACAATCTTCACCTGCCTGGGAGCGCTGCCCGCGGGCGCGCAGTCCACCGCACTGCCCACCGAAGATGTCCACGCGGTTTATGAGCGGCTGCTCCCGAAAATAAAAGAAATCAAAATCTTCGACCACCACGCCCATCCGGGCTATGGTGACGATTCCGACGTGGACGCGCAAGCCACGCCGCCCGAACACCTGCCCTTACGCGAGCGCTCGACGAATCCGGAGTTGATCGTCGCGGTGAAAGCATTGTTCGACTATCCTTACTCGGATCTGTCCGATGAGCACATGACGTGGCTGCAGCAACGCTCTAGCGCGGCTGAGAAAACTGGAGGCACCGCCTATTGGGACCATATCCTGGATGAGTGCGGCATCGAATCCTCAGTAGCCAATCGCGTCGCCATGGCGAATTACCTGGATCCCAAAAGATTCCGCTGGGTCTTCTTTGTCGACTCGTTCCTGTTCCCTTTCGACAACAAAGCGGTAATCGCCGAAAACCCTGACGAGGGCGTTTACATCCCGCTCCAGGAAAAAGTTCTGCATCGCTACATGCAGCAGGCCAGCGTCAACGCCTTGCCGAAAAACTTCGATGAGTATCTCGCCTTCATTACGCGCATCCTCGAAGAGAACCAGAAAAAGGGCGCCATTGCCGAGAAGTTTGAAGCCGGCTATTTCCGTTCGCTGTATTTCGCCGATCCGCCGCGTTCGGCCGCGGAAGCCGTCTACAAGAAATATCGTTCCGGCGGAGTCCCAACTCCGGACGACTACAAGACCTTTCAGGATTACGTTTTTCGCTATCTAGTTACCGAAGGCGGACGCCTTCACTTGCCCGTCCATATTCACACGGCAGTTGGCGAAGGCGACTATTTCCAGCTCCGCAAAGGCGACGTCCTGAATCTGGAAAATGTCCTCAAGGACCCGCGCTACCTCAACACCACCTTCGTCCTGATTCACGGCGGCTATCCGTACTTCCGCGAAGTAATCTGGCTGGCGGCGATGAAAAATGTTTACATCGACAGCTCGGAAACCGAAACGCTGGTCTATCCATCGGAGATGAAGAATGTTTTGAAGTATTGGCTGGAGACTTACCCCGACAAGATCACTTTCGGCTCGGACGCGTACCCATACAGCTCCGCGCTGGGCTCAGAGGAGACTTACTGGCTGGGCGTCTACTCATCGCGCGACGCGCTGACGGCCGCGCTCGCCGAAATGGTGGCTTCGCATGAAGTAACCGAAGACAAGGCGCTGGAAATCGCACATGGCTACTTGCATGACAATGCCTTAAAACTTTATCCGCCGGCTCCCTAAACGCTAGGCGAGTTGTCGGCCGCACAGCGCCTGCAAAATCTCGATCGGCGCATTCTCGCGCTTGGCCAAACTATCGCGGCCCACGATGACCGTCTGTTCCAGCGCATAGCGGCCCGATAAAACCGCGTGTGGCACCACGTCGGTAAATACCATCCAGGTGGAGTCCGGCGGAAACTCGAAGCGGTACTTCGCGCAGCTGTGCTGATAGTCGCCGTTGAACTTCAGATAATCGTGGAAGCCCAGCATGAAGCGGTCATAGGCTGACCGCTTCGCATCCACGCCGCCGAACGCGCCCAAAATCCGATTCCCGATCGTTCCCTTGGGACGCATCGCCAGCGCCTTCAGTCCCGCGTCGTTGGCATAGCGCGGCGCCAGCGCGCTCATTGGATCGGACGTCGTCCACACCCGCGGCTTGGTCTGGTGAATGTTGGTGAAGAACCGCAGGATCATGTCGCCACGGGTAGGCCGCGTTGGAAATGCGTCAATGTGCAGCAGATCGTTGCGCTTCTTAGTCGGCAGATCGCGACCCTCTTCTTCCTGCGGACGGAAGCTCGCGAAATCGATGCGCGCTTTCTCCATGTAGCGCGGCAGCAGGTTCCACAAGAACCCGAGCGCGCGCTCGGAGTAGGACCGCAGCACAGCGCGCAGCTTCTCGGGGTCGGAAACCGCTGCAGGATCGAACCCAGTCACCTTATCCTCAGCCGGCCGGTACGCGATGTTCTTGTGATGGCTGCTGGAGGAAAGTCCCGTACGCCGCAGCAACTCGCGGTCCTCTTCGGGCAGCGCGAATGGCGTGCGCGGGAAGTACAAAATATCGCCGCGCTCCAGGGCCAGGTAGTTTTCTTCGCGAGGCTGGGCCTCGCCGACGGTGATTAACTCCACGACATCCATCTTAAACTCTCCGGGCTTAAACTCTCCGGGCATGTTAAACTCCCGGATTGAACCCGCGTGTGTCCCTGTTTGTCACCTGCATCGTCGATCAGGTGTTTCCCCAAGTCGGTATCGCCATTACCGAAGTGCTGGAACGCCTGGGCTATCCGGTCGATTTCCCTGAAGCGCAAACCTGCTGCGGTCAGCCTGCCTTCAACAGCGGCTACACCGACGAAGCGCGGAAGATTGCCCGGCACTCTCTGGATGTGTTTCGCGATTCCGAATACATCATCGTTCCATCGGGCTCCTGCACTTCGATGATCTCGCATCACTTCGCGGATTTGTTCCAGCACGATCCGAAGCTGCTGGCCGAGACCCACGCTATGGAGCCACGCGTCTGGGAGTTCTCCCGATTCCTGCTCGAAGTTGCCAAAGTCGAAGATGTCGGCGCACGTTTTCACGGCGTGGTTACTTATCACGACAGTTGCCATGCGCTGCGCGAACTGCATATCAAGAGCGGCCCGCGAAAACTGCTGGCCAAAGTCCGCGGCCTCACGCTGGCCGAAATGGCCGCGGCCGAGGAGTGCTGCGGTTTCGGCGGAACGTTCTCCATCAAGTTCCCCGAGCTTTCAGGCGCGATGGGGCGCACCAAGATTGATTCCATCCAGAAGACCGGCGCGTCTACGGTGGTATCCATCGATTCCAGTTGCCTGATGCAATTGCAGGGCGTGATCGATCGCGCCGGCCTTCCCATTCGAACGCTACATCTGGCGGAGGTCTTGGCCTCGCAATGAAGGCGCCGGAAGCGGATATTCAACAGGCGCTCACGGATTCCCGCCTGCAGCTGGCCATCTACACCGCCACCGGCCGCTTGATCGATCATCGCGCCAACGTGGTAAGCGCGGAGGCTCTGCCCGATTACCAGGCGCTTCGCAACGAAGCCAATGCGATCAAGAAACACACCATCGAGAATCTCGATTACTATCTGGAACAACTGGAAAGGAACGTAATCGCGCACGGCGGCAACGTGGTGTTTTGCCGCACTGGTGAAGAAGCGGCCGACTTTGTTCTGGATCTCGCGAAGAAGCGCGACGTGCACATGCTGGTGAAATCGAAATCGATGACCAGCGAAGAGATTCATTTTAACGAGCGCCTGGAGAAGCATCACCTGGAAGCCGTTGAAACCGATCTTGGGGAGTATATTCTCCAGTTGGCCCATCAGCGGCCGTATCACATTGTCGCGCCCGCGCTGCATCTGACCCGCTACGATGTCGCCGAGGTGTTCTCGAAAGAACTGGGCGTCGAAAACGAATTGGTGATCGAGAAACAAACAAAAATAGCCCGCGGTGTTTTGCGCCAGAAGTTCCTGGAGGCCGGCATCGGCGTGAGCGGCGCCAATTTCCTGATCGCCGATTCGGGCGCCATCGTGGTTGTGGAAAACGAAGGCAACGCGCGGCTGAGCACGTCGGCACCCAAGATTCATATCGCGATCGCGGGCATTGAAAAGGTGATCCCTCGCGCGCAGGATCTGGCGGTGTTCCTGAATCTGCTGGGACGCAGCGCCACCGGCCAGCCGCTTACGGTCTACACCTCCTTCCTTTCCGGGCCCCGCCGCGAAAACGAAATCGATGGTCCCGCTGAATTTTATTTGCTTCTGCTCGATAACGGCCGGACGAAATTGCTGGCCGACCCGGAAAAACGCCAATCGCTCTATTGCATCCGCTGCGGCGCGTGCTTGAATCATTGTCCGGTGTATCGCAAGATCGGCGGGCATAACTATCCGTGGGTCTATTCGGGACCGATCGGCGCGATCATCACGCCGCAGTTTCACGGAATCACGAGCGACACCTGGCTGCCGTTCGCCTCCAGCTTGTGCGGCGCGTGCGCCGAAGTCTGCCCGGTGAAAATCGAAATTCCGAAGCTGCTGCTGAAGTTGCGCGAAGAGGTAGTGGAAGTCAGGCGCAAGCAAGACTCCGACGGCATGGAGCGCTTCGCGTTCCAACTTTTTGCCTGGATCGTGACTCATCCCAAAATCTATCTCCTGCTGGCAAGCCTGGGATCGCTCTTCTTTCCGCTGGTTCCCAAGACCGGCCCATTGAAGAAATGGGCCAGCCAGCGCACCGTGCCCGAACCGGCCAGGCAAACTTTTCATCAGTGGTGGAAAGCCCGCAAAGGCTCTTCATGACGGCCCGGGAGCAGATTCTTGGCGATATCCGAAGGGCGTTGAAGAGGACCGAGGGCCAGCCCCCCGCTCTTGCCGCACCCGCGCTGCGCATCCCCAGCTGGGACCGCAATTTCTGTGCGGATCTCTTCGTCCAAAAATTCGAAGCCTTGGGCGGCAAAGCCTTTCGGGTTCGCGATACGTCCGCCGTGGCGCCCGCCATCGCAGCATTACTCGCGCAAAAGAGCGCCGTCGCATCGAATTCTCCTTTTCTACGTAAGTGCGGCATTACCGGGCTTCCGCAGGTCCACGCCGGATTCACCGAACGCGACGAATTGAAAAAAGCGTGCGCCCAAGCCGACATCGGCATCACCAGCGTCGACTATGCCCTGGCCGCGACCGGCAGTTTCGTCATGCTTTCCAGCCCGAACGAGGCCCGGCTGATCTCGCTGCTGCCGCCGGCGCACATCGCCATCTTTCCGCGCTCGCTGATTCTCGCGAATCTCGACGAGCTGCTCAGCCTGCTTCCCCGCCCCGCCGATCAAACCAGCTCGATGGTCTTGATCACCGGGCCGAGCCGCACGGCCGATATCGAACAAATCCTGGTTCGCGGCGTACACGGCCCGGGCGAAGTTTATGCTGTCATCGTAGACAACGAGTGATCATTCGGCATCTTTACTCCGCGGCGGCCGGAATGCGGATCAAGACATAAGCAATCGCAGCGAAGCCGATCAACGACAGCCAACCGCCCCAGGCCGCGGTAAAACCGAAGGTTACGATAGACGGAATTCCAGTCAGAAATACCACGGCGAGCAGAATACCGACAATGGCCTCGCCGGCAATCAGGCCAGACGCGAGCAATGTGCCGCGTTCCTCGATGAGGAGCTTTTGTTCGGCACTCCGCCGCTGGGTAATTCGATTGAGAATCCACTTGATGAGGCCGCCGATGAAAATCGCGGAGCTGGTATCGAATGGAAGATACATTCCGACCGCGATGAGCATCGGCGATCGAGCGCCGCAGAGCAGCAATGCAATTCCGAATGCGGCTCCGATACCAAGCAAGCCCCAGGCCATCTGCCCACCGACAATGCCTTTGGCCAGCTGCGCCATCAATCCAGCTTGCGGGGCGGGCAATGCGCGGCCGCCTATACCGCCGGTAGCAAGATTGGCCTGATGCAGCGCGATAATCGGTCCCATTAAGAAGAATGCCAGCAGAATTACTGAAATGATTTCCACCACTTCCATTTTCCAGGGTGTTCCGCCTAGTAAATGCCCGGCTTTCAGGTCCTGAATCAACGACCCGGAAACAGAGCAGGCCACGCAGACCACGGCCGCGACGCCGAGTACCGCGGCTACTCCAGAAAGCCCGGTGACACCGATGGTCAGCATCACAAGCGCGGCAATGATCAGGGCCGCAAGCGTCAATCCCGATAGCGGCTGGTTGGAGCTGCCAACCAATCCGACGAGATAGCCACCGACGGCAGAGAGCAGAAATCCGGTGACGCTCATAATGACCGCGGCAACAATGGCGGAAACGATTCCATGGGTGAAGTAGTAATAAATGGCTGTGATCGGGATCAAAAGCAGAGCGGTGCAGAGGACCACCCAGCGCGGCGGAATGTCGTGTTCAGTGGGGTCGGGTGTTTCAGCTTCGTGCACAGCGGCTGCCGAGGCAGTGAAGATGCCTCGCAGGGAGCTCCACAGCGATTCGCGCATGGAGAACATGGTGCTGGCCGCGCCAACCAGCATGGTGCCAACGGCGATGGGGCGCACGACGTTGAACCAGACCGTATTGGCCGCGACGGCGGGATCGTTGGTTCCGATGCGGCGAGGCAGGTCGGGGTCGAAGAACAGCAGTAGCGGGATGAGAATCCACCAGGCGATGATACCGCCCGATACGTTGATGCACGAAAGCTCGGGGCCGATAATATAGCCGATGCCGATGAGCGCGGGCGAAAGGCTGGGCGTGGACCAGGGAATGCCGCCGAAATGCGTGACGTCGCCGATCGGCCTTTTTTCGAAGTCGAAGTGTTGGATAACGGAGCGCGGGAAGCGGAGAAAGCCTTCGATGTATTCATGGAAAATCTGGGCACCTTTATCGTCGGTGAGGATTTCGATGAGCCCACCGAATCCCAGGGCGCCGAAGATGTAACGCGGGGCTTTGGTCTCGGACGCTTCACCGGACTTTACGATCTCGTAGCTGGCGACGCTTTCCGGCCACGGCAGCGGCGCGTCCACGCACAGTGGACGGCGCAGCAGAATGATGAAGAAGACGCCGATTAATCCGCCCACCAGCAGGATCAGGGTAGCTTCCCAGTAATGAGAACGCAGATCGGTCCATAAGCGCTGGCCGCCGATGTCGACCATCATGAACGCGGGGATGGTAAAGATGGCGCCGGCAACGAGTGCTTCGCCGACCGAGGCCGCGGTGCGAGTGATGTTCTGCTCCAGAATGCCGCCGCGAAACGCCGGAATGCGGAACAGCGCCATCGCGATGACAGCAGCGGGGATTGTCGCGGCGACGGTCTGGCCGGCTTTCATCCCGAGATAGGCGTTGGCCGATCCGAAGACGAAGGCCAGAAAGATGCCGAGCGAGACCGCTTTGACGGTCATCTCCGGCGGCGGCTGTTTCACGGGCTTTTGTGCGGCGGGCGACACTCCCGCATGTTACCGCAGGCGAAAAGGGGTGGAAGGGGTATGCGCAGGTGACGCGCATTTTTTTCGCGCGGCGGGCGAACCCACGGCGAAGGATGGGCGCGGACGAGCGTGAGGCGTTCAGGTTCAGAATATCCCGAGAAGCGGAGGTGCGTTGCTGCAGCGTCCGGCAGCATGCTGACGGCGAAGAGGATAAATGCTTCGGAGGATTGTGATTCGTCCTCGAACGTCAGAAAGCTTCAGAAACCGGAAATTCGCTGTGCGGGTCAGCTAGCGGAGCCAGGGATTCCTCTTCGCCGTACGCTGTGACTGTGCGGTACAGGCCTTCGCGAGGATCGCGATGCACGATGAGCCTCCGCGCGGCCACATCCACAACCCAATATTCGATGATGCCGGCGCGAGCATAAAGCTCGGCCTTAGCAGTGAGATCGAAGCCAAGGGTTGAATCAGAAATCGCGACTACCAGCTGCAGATCCTCAGGTTTGGGATTGGCATCCCGGAATTCGCGAGAGGGTCTCGTGAGTACGACAATGTCCGGCTCCGGCTCGTTGGTCGGATTGTCCTCAGGAGCGACATCGATTGGCGCTTCCGGGTTAACAAACTGTTCTCCGAAAGTCCGCACCAACCAGGCTTGTACGGCGACAAGGGCATTCACGTGGGGACGCTTCTTGCCCATCTTGCTGATCAACTCTCCATGCACTAATTCGAGATGCTGCTGATCCCACAGCCCGGAAGATTCGAGCGTGGCGCACTCGGCGCGGGTCCAACGTTTGCGCGGTGGGTCCATGGGGACTGGACGGTAGGATCTTTCAGTCACGGCTGTGGGCACGGCTGATCGCATGGTACCGCACGAGAGAGCGGCAAGCGTGCTGTACCGATGACTCATGCTCGTTCACACGAGTGTGAGCGCTGCAAGCACCAGTGCTTGCGACACATCGCGACGCACCTATTGCGCGGGTTTTTCGGGCATCTTGAACACGGCTTCATCCACCGGAACGTTGGCGTCCATTTTGTCGATGGTGATTTCCATGGCCAAGCGGCCGTTCACCAACTGCGTGAGGCTGAACGGCATCAGAACGCCTTCCACCGGCTTGTAATTGGCGATCTTGGATTCGTATAAGATCACCTGGCCCAATTGCAGGCGCTTGCCTTCGGTCCGGATGGGCAGGAAGCTTTTCGCGTCCAGATAATCGTATTCGATAGAGCCGCTCTTTTTGGTGATCTTTAATTTGTAGACCGCGATGCCGTCAATTTCTTCCTGATCCACCAGTTCTACGGTATTGCCCTTGGCTTTGTAATCCACCAGGTTGCCGCCGATAAAGTCGGACGACTCCTGGGCGGCGCGGGTGTCATCGTCGGTCGATTCCCTGGGCTCCGGACCGATCAACGGATTGATGGTCCACGCGGTGACGCCGTCGAAAGCCTGCACGATTTTCTTGCCTTGGAATGTCATTTCCAGACGCAGAAGATTGGGACGCTTCACCTGAATAGTGAGCGGCGCTTCCGTCTGGCCCAGGATGGACGCCTTGCCGGTGACCACCAGAGTTTGAATGGCATTGACTTTGTCCGCGCCTCCCAGGGCTTCGATGTGTTTTTGCACAATCTGATCGACGGTGAGCGGCGCGGCGACGAGTTGCCAGAGAGAGAACGCAACGGCCGCGACTGGGAGGAAGGCCCGCACACCCTCATCATAAAGCATGCGACAATCGCCGTATTGAAGAAGCCGCTGGCCCTCTTTGCTCTCGCGTCGCTCCTACTCGCGCAGGCGCCCGTTTCCACGCGTCTCACCGGATTCAGCGATGCGGCCGCCTCCCAACAGTTGGAACGTGAGAAAACGTTCGACGCGTCACTCAATCGCGCTGACTTGCAGACCTGGCTGCAGCGGCTCTCGGCGAAGCCGCATCATCTGGGGTCGCCCGCGGACAAGGAGAACGCCGAGTTTATTGCCGCGCAGTTTCGATCCTGGGGCTATGACACCGCCATCGAAACTTTCTATCCGCTATTTCCCACGCCGAAACTGCGGCTGGTGGAGATGACCCAGCCGCGGCGCTTCACGGCGAAGCTGGAGGAGCCCGCCCTTCCGGAGGACAAGACTTCAGGCCTTCGCGAGAATCAATTGCCGGTTTACAACGCTTACTCCATCGATGGCGATGTGACGGCGCCGCTGGTGTACGTCAACTATGGGTTGCCCGCCGACTACGCTGTGCTGGCGGAGCACGGCATCGACGTGAAGGGCAAAATCGTCATTGCGCGCTATGGGCATTCGTGGAGAGGCATCAAGCCGAAGGTGGCGGCCGAGCATGGCGCGGTCGGTTGTCTGATCTATTCCGATCCGCGCGACGATGGCTACTATCAGGGTGATTCCTATCCGAAGGGCGGATGGCGGCCGGATTATGGGGCGCAGCGCGGCAGCGTGATGGATGCGCCGGTATATCCCGGTGATCCGCTAACGCCCGGCATTGGCGCGACGAAGGATGCACAAAGATTGCCGCGCGAGAAAGCCGAGACCATTACGAAGATCCCGGTGCTGCCGATGTCATACGCCGATGCGACGCCGTTGCTGGAAGCGCTGGGTGGACCGGTTGCGCCTGAAGCATTTCGCGGCGCGCTACCGCTGACGTATCATCTGGGGCCGGGCCCGGCGGTGGTGCATCTGGCGGTCCAATTCGATTGGAAGCTGACGCCGGCTTATGACGTGATCGCGCGTTTGCCTGGCGGAGAGTTGAGCGACGAGTGGGTGATCCGCGGCAATCACGAAGATGGCTGGGTGTTCGGCGCGTCGGACCCGCTGAGCGGACTGGTGCCGATGATGGAAGAGGCGCGCGCGGTTGCGGCGCTGGGGAAGGCCGGTTGGAAGCCGCGGCGCACAATCGTTTACACGGTCTGGGACGGAGAAGAGCCGATGCTGCTGGGTTCCACCGAATGGGCGGAGCAGCATGCCAAGGAGCTTGGCCAGCACGCGGTGGCGTATATCAACTCGGATGTCAGCGGACGGGGTATGCTGCACATCGGCGGCTCGCATACCCTGGAACATTTCGTGAACCAGGCGGCGCGCGACGTTACCGATCCCGAACGCAAGGTCTCCACGCTGGACCGGTATCGAGCCGCGCTGATCGTAAGAGGATCGCCCGAAGAAAAGCAGGCGGCGCGCGAGAAGCGGGACTTCTCGATAGAGGCGCTGGGGACCGGGTCCGATTACACGCCTTTTCTCCAGCACTTGGGTATCGCCACGCTCGATATCGCGTTCGGCGGCGAGAGCGCAAGCGATGGATCGTATCACTCTGTTTATGATTCGTACGATCACTACACCAAGTTCGATGATCCGGATTTCCAGTATGCAGTGGCGCTGGCGCAGTTGGGCGGACGGGTGACGATGCGTCTGGCGGATGCAGAAACCTTGCCGGTGCAATTCACGGGCTTCGTGCGGGCGGTGTCCGGCTACGTGGATGAATTGGTCAAGATGACGGACAAGATGCGGGTGGATACCCAGGATCGCAACCAGTCCATCGCCGAAGGTTCGTTTCAGCTGGCTTCCGATCCGCGAGTTCCGTTCGCTGAGCCCACGCGCCAGGGGCCGGTGCCTTATTTGAATTTTGCGCCGCTCGAGAACGCAATGGCGCGATTGCGGAACAGTGCGCGTTTGTACGAGGAACAGGAAGAGCGAGCGGGCACTCCGCTACCGTTGAATACCAGGAAGCAACTGGACCAGATTTTGATCCAGTGCGACCGCGCGTTGCTGCGTCCGGAAGGTCTGCCGCGGCGTCCTTGGTACAAGCAGGAAATCTACGCGCCGGGATATTACACGGGCTATGACGCGAAGACCATTCCCGGCGTGCGCGAGGCAATTGAGGAGCGGCGTTGGGACGATGCCAATGCGCAGATTCCGATTGTCGCCGAGACTTTGGACGCGATGGCGGAACAGATTGACCGGGCTACCGCCGTGCTTAAATAATCGTCGCAAGCGAACGATCCGTTCGGACGCGCGGGAGCGTCTAACGGGCAGGAGGTAGAGATGAAACGCTACCTGATTCCAAGCATTGCGATAGTAACGTTACTGCTGACATGGACTAGCGCGCCGGCCCAATCGGCAAATTTCACCTTGCGCAGTTACCCGGGAGTTACCGACAGTTACCAGAGCGGCTTGAGGACCTATTACAAAACGTGGGTGGATCTCAATCAGGCGCAAAAACGAGTTGCTCCTCTGCCGGGCGACTGGTATCGGTTCGATGTGGCGCGCGGGCAGATGGACTTGCTCGCTCGAACGTGGCAGGACGGTTCGTTCGATCGTTCGCAAATCGACACTGCGATCAGCGATGTGGACTTCGTCCTGAGATTTAACAATGTTTCGAATCAGGACCGGCAGGCTTTGGCACAAGATATGGAGCAATTGCGCAATCTGAGAGTGGAATATTTTCGCTGACGCCGATTGATCTGATTCCCGACTCCCTCACGGTCGCGGCTCGGTAAGCACTTCAGCATCCTGTTAGAGCAGATGAATTGGTTTTTCGCGGCGTTCCGTCACTCGTCCAATACGATAAGCGCCGGGCAATTTCTTCTCCAGCAACGCCGCATCGTGCTCCGGCAGCGCGATCAGCAATCCTCCTGAAGTCTGCGGGTCATATAACAAGTCATCAAACTCTGAGCTGCCTTCCACGCACGACGATGCAAACTCCCGATTATTCTTGAGCCCACCAGGAATGGCGCCTTGCCGCGCGTAGTCCACCGCGCCCGGAAGAAACTGAACAGCACGAGGATCGATTTCGAGTGTCACGTTACTTCCGAGCGCCATCTCGCGCGCATGGCCAATCAATCCGAACCCTGTCACGTCGGTGCAGCCATGCACGTCGAACTGAAGCATTGCCTCGCAGGCTTCGCGATTCAGCTGCAACATGGACCGCGTAGCCTCCTCGACATCGGCGTTCTTGGCGATTCCCTGCTTCAGCGCGGTCGCGATAACGCCCGTTCCAATGCGTTTGGTGAACACCAGTGCATCGCCGGGACGCGCGCCGGTATTGGTCTTGATGCGATCCGGATGGATCAAGCCGGTGACCGCATATCCGAACTTTATATCTTCGTCTTTGACGCTGTGGCCGCCCAGCAGGGCGCACCCGGCCTCATGCATCTTCTCAGCGCCGCCCTTGAGGATCTCCGCCAGCTCATCCACATCACCTTTGGCCGGCCAAGCGAGAATCGAAAGCGCGGAGATCGGTCTGCCGCCCATGGCGTAAACGTCGCTGAGCGCGTTGGCCGCGGCGATTGCTCCGAAGTTGAAGGCATCGTCGACAATCGGCGTGAAAAAATCGACGGTCTGGACTAAGGCACACTCCGGCGTCAGCTTGTACACGCCGGCGTCGTCGGCGGTATCAAACCCTACCAGCACGTTTTCGTTCGCCCAGCGCGGGATCCGGGCGAGCACTTGGTCCAAAACCTTTGGACTCAGTTTAGAGGCTCAACCGGCCGCGGAAGTATGCGCGGTCAGGTGGCCTTTGGAAGTGGGCACAAGTTAAGAATACAAGGAATACCAGGGAGACAAGGGAGACGAGGAATACCAGGGAGACAAGGGAGACAAGGGAGACGAGGAATACCAGGGAGACAAGGGAGACGAGGAATACCAGGGAGACAGGGGAGACGAGGAATACACTCAGTTGCTTGCAACCACCAGCCAGGAATTTTCAAGACCTTCTAGTCTGGCAGAAGGCCCACGCGCTAGTGCTTGACGTTTATTCTCTGACGTCGGGTTTCCCGAGGCAAGAAACCTATGGGCTCGCACTTCAAATGCGGCGCGCGATAGTTTCCGTGCCCGCTAACATCGCTGAGGGGTTCAAACGTAGGGGACGAGCCGATAAGGCACGTTTCCTAAACATCGCGCAAGCGTCGTTGGAGGAATCGCGATATTTTCTGATCCTGTCGCAAGACCTCGGTTACGCCGATACCGCTCCCCTGCTCGGTCTTCTGGACGAGGCCAGTCGATTTCTCGACAACTACCTCCATTCCCTGTCTTCCTCGTCTCCCTCGTATTCCTGCCCTAGAATCGATAAAGCATAAAATACACCACCACTCCGGTTACACTCACATACATCCAGATGGGGAACGTCCACTTCGCGATGGCCCGATGGCGCCCGACGTCCATGCGCAGGCCGCGCCGCAGCGTGATGATGGCGAGCACCGGCGTGATCACGGCCAGAGTGGTGTGAGTATAAAGAATGGTCAGGTAAATCGTGTGGCGTGCGCCGGTGTGCCGGTCATACACGATTCCCGCCAGAGCATGATGGAGCAGGTAGCTCGCGAGGAACACTACCGATACCGAGAAAGCCGTCAGCATCACCCGCCGGTGCGCTTGAATTCGCTTCTGCCGGATCAGCGTGTAGCCGATGGCTAACAGGACCGCCGCGATGGCGTTCAGCGTCGCATTGACGGCGGGGAGCGACTGAACGTCCATCAGCTACGTTCCGCAGCCAGCGCCTTCACATCCGAAATGATTTTGGGTATCGACGAGGCATCCGACGTATCGTAATAGCCGCGAATGCGTCCCTGGCGGTCCACCAGCGTGAAGCGCGTGCTGTGCTGCATGGTTCCGTCGATATTGCCCAGCTTGAACGCATCGCGATCCAGCATCTGTAGCGTGGCGACCGGCCCGGTGAGGAAATACCAATTCGCGGGCGATGCACCGTGCACTTTGGCGTAGGCGGACAAAACGGCCGGTGTGTCGTTGGCCGGATCGATGGTGAAAGAAACCAACCGAACGTCCGGCACCTGCTCAAGGGCAGACTGCACGTCGTGCATCTGCGACGTCATGCGTGGGCAAGGCCCAGGGCACGTGGTGTAGATGAAATCGGCCACCCAGATTTTGCCGGCCAATGCCTGGCTATCAAAGTGCCGGCCATCCTGTGCGGTCAATTCGAATTGTGGAATGGAGCCGAGAATCTCAAAGGCATGGGCAGGCCGTGAACAAGCGGTAAGCGCGGCGGCAAGGGCCCCCGCACCAACCAACGCGAGAACAGCCAACAGCTTCATGCAGGACGGTCAATCAACATCAGGCTGAACAGCACCGGCAGATAAACCACCGACGCCAGCAACACACGCCGCGCCTGTTGCCGCGTGCGATCGGTGCGGATGCGCAGGCCGTAATAAAGGAACGCCAGGCCCAGCGCGAACGCGCCATACAAATAAATATTTCCCGTCATCGCAAAGAACTTCGGCATCAGGCTGATGGGGATCAGCGCGATGGAGTACAACAAAATGCGGCGCGCGGTGGACTTGCCGTCCGGCTCAACTACCGGCAGCATGCGAATGCCGGCGCGCGCGTAATCGTCCTTGTACATCCAGGCGATGGCGTAGAAATGCGGGAACTGCCAGAGGAATAGAATTGCGAATAAAACCCACGCCTCCCACGTCAGCGTGCCTCGCGCGGCGGCGAAACCGATGAGCGGAGGCATGGCGCCGGGGATGGCTCCGATAGTCGTCGAGTGCGGCGAGCGCTGCTTCAGCGGAGTGTAGACGAATAAATAAGTGAGGAGGGTGATGAGCCCGAGCAGCGCCGCCAACGGATTGGCTCCGAACCAAAGATCCACGAACCCGGCGATGGAGATCGCGATCGCAAACACCAGGGCACTGCCAGGATTCAGACGGCCGGACGGCAGCGGGCGAGCCTGCGTGCGCCGCATCTTGCCATCGGCCACGCGCTCATACCACTGATTGAGTGCGGCAGTACCCGATGCAATGAGCCCGGTCCCGAGGATGGTATGGAGCAGACTCAGCCAGTGCCCGCCGAACCAACCCGGCAACGCGCCCTGGACGCCGAAAAAGTATCCGACGCCCGTGCTCATCAGGATGAGCCAAGTGATTCGCGGCTTGGTTAACGCGATATAGTCCTTCATCAGGGAGCGACTGAAAATCCTGAGCCTAAGCTCCTACGGTACCACAAGAAGCTAGCGGTCCGGCAATATATTTTACGGTTTGAGCGCAAAGGCCGGAACGGCTCGGAGGCCGCTTTATCTCCTGTTAAACTGATGCCACCGTGGAGGAATTCGTGGCACTCGAAAATGCGCGTTCCGCGTCGGCAGGCGATGGGTACTGCGGCAGAAGCTTGCTCACCCCGGTCATGTCCAGGAGCACCTGCACGCGTTCGGAAATCCCGACAGCGCCGAACTTTACGCCGATTCTCTGGGTGTGCGCCCAGTGACTGAGCACGATCCCTAGTCCGGCGGAATCGATGTAAGGCACGCCCGAAAAATCGATGATGGTGCTCTTGAGATCGGGCTGGCGGATGGCGGTTTGAAAGTCGAACAACGTCGCAATGGTAAGCGGACCGGTGAGGGTCAGGATTGTGACGTCGCTTGCGGAGCCGGGAGTCCGCTGGATCTGTATTTCGTCCATGGGGAGCATTTTATACCGTGCGCATTACAGGCGCGTTACAGACAAGTGTAGCTTACCGGTGACGGACTGAGTTTGGGCATAGAATTACTACTTAGGAGCGCTGTGACCGAAACGGCCTCAAAGAATTTCATCGCTCTCTTCTGGCTTCGCCCGCGCCGGCTGAAGCTGCGAAAGGCCATCTTCTATATTCACCTGGCGCTCGGGCTGAGCGTGGGGCTGCTCATGAGCATCACCTGTCTCACCGGGTCGCTCATCGTCTATAAGCCAGAGATCGAAAGCCTTGCGCTGGGCGCTGTCTCTCATATTGATCCGACGGCGGATCGCGCCACGGTATCCCTGCAGTCCGCCTATGACCATGTCCGCGAGAGACGGCCGGATTGCAAAATCGTCCAAGCGTATCTCCATGCGGAGCCTGATCTGGCGTGGAGCTTCGATTTAAATTGCCAAACCAGGGGCCGGATTGTCGTCTATATCGATAAATATCGAGGCAGCATTACGGGCGAAGATCATTTTCAGGGCAAGTGGACACAATGGATTTACGACCTGCATGTACGGTTGCTCTCGGGGAAAACCGGCGAAACGGTGAATGGAGTTGGCGCGCTGCTGCTGGTGATTCTGGCGTCCACCGGGCTGGTGGTATGGTGGCCGGGCGCAAGGCTCTGGCGATCCGGCTTGCGCATCGAGTGGCGGGCCCGATGGCGCCGCCGGAATTACGACTTGCACCGGCTCACCGGATTCTTTAGCAGCGCTTTGCTGATGCTTGTCGCGCTGACTGGGGCGTATTTCGCTTTTCCGCAAACCTATGAAGCCATCGTCGCGCGGGCCGCGCATAAGCCGTCGGTGCTGCTTGCGCCGCGCACCGGGATTGACATACCGCGCCACATCGATCTCGATGCTATCTACGCAGCCGCCGTGCGCGCCATGCCAGCGGGCGAAACTACGCTATTCGCCTTCCCCCAATCCAGGAATGCGCCGTACTCAGTTCGCCGCATGCTGCCGGGGGACTGGAGACGAACCGGCGATAATCTCGTCTATATCGACCAATACAGCGGCCGGGTAATCCGGATAAATTATCACCGCGATCTTTCCCGGCCAATTCGATTGATACGCGATATATATCCACTCCATTTCGGAACGTTTGGAGGACATACCACACGCATTCTCTGGATTATCCTGGGCGTGGCTCCCGCGATCCTGTATATAACCGCCCTGCTGATGTGGTGGAACCGGTCCATCCTGCCGGCCTTGCGGCGTAAGAGTCGCAGGCGGCGGCCTATGAGCAGCGTGGGAGAACGGCCGCAAGCTGTCACACTGGGATCGTGAGCAATCCGGCCAATCATCTGATCAGCGAGAAAAGTCCCTACCTGCAGCAGCACGCCCATAATCCGGTGGACTGGTATCCCTGGGGCGAAGCGGCATTTGAGAAATCACGCGCCGAAGACAAGCCCATCTTTTTATCTGTCGGTTATTCCACTTGTCACTGGTGCCACGTCATGGAGCGCGAATCGTTTGAGAGCGAAGAGCTGGCTGCGATTATGAATCGCTGGTTCGTGCCGGTGAAAGTGGATCGTGAAGAGCGTCCCGACGTGGACCGCATCTACATGACCTTCGTCCAGGCGTCCACGGGAAGCGGCGGCTGGCCGATGTCGGTATTCCTGACGCCGGAGTTGAAGCCGTTCTTCGGCGGAACATATTTTCCACCGGACAATCGCTACGGGCGCCCGGGGTTCGGAGCGATTCTCGAACGCATCGCCGAAGCCTGGCGCAACGAACGCGGACGCATTGTGCAATCGAGCGGCGACGTGGTGGCACAGCTTTCGCAGTACGCGGGAGCGGCCGGGCCCTCCATCGGTATTCCCGATAAGACCGTGCTCGACTCCGCGTTCCAGCAGTTCCGCCGCATGTATGATCCGACTCACGGCGGATTCGGAAGCGCGCCGAAATTTCCGCGCCCAGTGGTCTTCAATTTTCTGCTCCGCTATTTCGCGAGTACCAATAGACAAGAAGCGCTGGAGATGACGCTCGATACCCTGCGCGCCATGGCCAACGGCGGCATGCACGATCAACTGGGCGGCGGCTTTCATCGCTATTCGGTGGATGAGCGCTGGTTCGTTCCACATTTCGAAAAGATGCTGTACGACCAGGCGCAGCTGGCGATCTCCTACCTGGAAGCTTTCCAGATCACGCACGAGCCGTTCTATGCGAAGATCGCGCGCAGCACGCTCGATTACGTGCTGCGGGACATGACGCATCCCGACGGAGGCTTCTATTCAGCCGAAGATGCCGACAGCGTCATCGATCCCGAGAATCCCAAAGAGAAGGGCGAAGGCGCGTTTTATATTTGGAGCGCCGCGGAGCTGAAGGAAGCGCTCGGCGATGCGCAGTACCAGCGGTTCGCGGCCATTTATGGCGTGGAAGGCAAAGGAAACGTCCCGGACGATCCGCACGGCGAGTTCACCGGCAAGAACATCTTGTACCTGCGGGAATCTTTGGACGAAGCGACCGAGGCCGAACTCGATGGCGCTAAGAAGGCGCTGCTCGCCATCCGATCCAAGCGGGTCCGCCCGCATCTGGATGACAAGATCCTTACCGCCTGGAACGGCCTGATGATTTCGGCATTCGCGAAAGCCGCGCAGATATTGGACGAGCCTCGTTACCTGACGGCGGCCCAACACGCGACGAACTTTATCCTCACGCGGATGTACGACTCCAACTCGGGCGTGCTCCTGCGGCGTTTTCGCGATGGCGATTCCGCTATCGCTGGCTTCCTGGATGACTACGCGTTCTTCACTGGCGCGCTGCTGGATCTTTACGAAGCAGATTTTCAGCCGAAGCACATCGAAAGCGCGACCCAACTTACTTCGAAGATGCGCGAATTGTTCGAGGACTCAGCCAGCGGAGCGTTCTTCAGCACCGCCGCTGGCGATAGCAACCTCGTCCTGCGCATGAAGGACGATTACGACGGCGCCGAGCCATCGGGAAACGCAGTGGCGTTGCTGGATTTTCTGAAGCTGGCTCATTTCACCGATCGCGCGGATTATCGCGAAGCAGCCGAACGGACGCTCCAGGCCTTGGGATCGAAAATGGCTCAGCAGAGTGTCGCGGTCCCGCAGATGCTGGTCGGGCTCGACTACTATCTGGCTTCTCGACGGGAAATCGTAATCGCGGGCGAACCCAGCGAGTTTCTTGAGCACATCCGAGCGCGATTCTTGCCCCATACCATCACGTTGCTCGCGGACGCTCCATTCGTTTGGTGGGCCGGCAGCATGCGGGAGATCGATGGCAAAGGTACTGCTTACGTCTGCCAGAACCATGCATGCCAACTGCCGACAAACCAATTGGCCAAGTTCGTCGAGTTGCTACAATAGGGCGAAATTCAATCAAACGTACTGAGGAGAGTTCATGGAAAGAGCAACGACGATGAGAGGGAATCCGCTGACCTTGTTGGGTCCGGAACTGAAGGCCGGCGACAAGGCGCCCGACTTCAACGCGGTGAACGATGGCCTGCAACCTGTGAATCTGGCGGGCACTGGAAAGGCCGTGCGCATCTTCAGCGTGGTGCCATCGCTCGACACGCCGGTGTGCGACGCGCAGACCAAGCGCTTCAACGAAGAGGCCGCCAAGCTTCCGGGCGTGGAGATTTTCACCGTCAGCATGGACCTGCCGTTCGCGCAAAAGCGCTGGTGCGGAAATTACGGCGTGGACAAGATCAAGATGCTGTCGGATCATCGCTCCGGCTCGTTCGGCGAAAACTACGGCACGCTGATCAAGGATATGCGCATAGAGAGCCGCGCGATTTTCGTTCTGGATAAGGATGACACTATCAAGCACGTCGAGTACGTGAAGGAGGTGGCCGATCATCCGAACTACGAGACGGCGCTGTCGGCGGCGCGATCGCTCGCTAAGTAGGCGCTGACCCTTAAAGCTGGCGTCGCGTCGGGCCGATTCAGCAAGCATGAAGCTTATCGGAGCCCTGATTGCATCGTGTGCTCTGACCGGACTCCTCGCGGCGCAACCCAGCCTGTGGATCACGTCGCCGGCGGATGGGATCGCCGTTCGTCCAGGCGAGACGCTGATCGTGACGGTTGAGGTCTCACCTCCCGAGGCCTTCGGCTTGGTATTCGTGGCCGGTTTTGATCCCATTGGCTTTAGTGAAGAAGAACTCAATAAGCCGCCCTACAGGTTTACGCTTCAAATACCAAGAGGCATCAGACCAGACAGGTACTCTATTACCGCCGCTGGGTTTACGTCCCCCAACAGGGAGTTATTAAGCTCCCATCCAATTACCATCCTGGTTGAGCGCGTCGACTCGCCGGTAAGTCTCACCGTCTATCCGGTGATCGCCGATTTCACCATGGATCAAAAGCGCTATTTCTCGGTCACAGGCCATTACGCCGACAAAACCGAGGTCGATCTCTCCCAATCCAGCCGCATCAAATATGTTTCCAGTAACCCGCAAATTGCCACCGTCCAAGAGCAAGGCATCGTGAGTCCCGTGCAGCCCGGAAGAGCGACCATCAGCATCACCTACGACGGCCTCACGGTTGTGGTCCCGGTTCGGGTGCGGGGGTCGGAGAGGTGACCTGTTCATACCCTGCGCACTCGATCACTGGCAGCCTCGGATACTTGGGAAACGCCGGGTCTACCTTTGAAAGCTCGCACCGATAAAACATCGATCCCCGATCCGACGTCACTCGCCGCACGTGCCCGCAAGTGGTACAAAGCCCGGCAATTGCGCCTTCCGCGCTCACGCCAAAGAGTTTAGCAGCCAACCCGGCTCCCGGCTGCGCTAAAGGATGGAGGCGGTGTAGCCGATATCCAAGTGATGGCTGGCAGCTCATTCTTCGTTCAAACGCCGGAGGCCGCGCTTCGCCACGTCAACCTGCTCGCCAAAGGCCTCAAGAAGGTGGCTTGGGCGGGGCTGGCCGGCGGCGTCGGTTGTAGCGCTCTGGCCGCGCTGGTAAGCCATTTACTGGTCACCGGCAGTCCCCAGCCGATTACGACACCCGGATTTCGGGAGATGTCCGGGATCACGTTCGTCACCTGGTTCATGGCTCTGGCCCTGCTTGGCTTTTCAACTCTCTATCTTATTGCCGGCTGGGGATTGTCCAACCAAAAGTCTTGGGCGCGATATATGGCCGCCGCGGTGTTTCTCGCGAAGGTGCTGCTGTGCGTGTGGCTGGGACGCGGCTCGGTGGGAGCCATGATCGTTTTCCTCACTGTCTCGGCCTGGGATATTTACGGTCTGTGGGTGCTTCTCGCCAAGGAAAGCGGACAACTTTTCACTTCGCCGGAACCCGCCTCGTCTGCATCCACGCAGACATTTGACTCGCCTACCACCAAGGCGCGGCGCGCTTAGCCTAGCCACGCAGCTCACCCAGAAATCCTTCACAAGTGTGACTCCGCACTGGGCTGAGATAGCATAGGACTAGATTGTTCTTGGATGTCACGAGAGTCCGGCTTATCTCTGCCCGCCGAGCGACCTCGAACGTAGATTTCTCAGTATGGGATGAGGCCTCAGTATGGGATGAGGCCTCAGTATGGGATGAGGCCTCAGTATGGGATGAGGCCTCAGTATGGGATGAAGCGATGACCAACCAACCAATCGGCGATGATGCCATGCCCGAGGTGAAGTGGACTTCAGCAAAGGCATCCGGGGCCTCCATCACATCCCGCCGGACGCGAAGGTCTTCCTCCCCGCCTCGATCGAGCGCACTGTTTGGTTGTAGTTCTCCGCCAAAGCCCAGAATAACGGCGTCGATCTATCCGACCTTCTCACAGACATCCTGAGGCGCGATATCGAAATCAGTGAAGCGCTCAAGTAGAGCGTAGCCCCGAACTTCAGTAGGCCTGGGATGAAGCTCCACCATACGCTCCGGCTCCGGTTTGGGGCACGGGGAACGGGTGGACTAGAGATGGCGACTGGCCGACTACAACAGGTTAGAATTGCGTGTTGCTGTTCCCTACTCTTGGCATGCGCCGCCGCGGTCGGCTACTGGCGCAGCGCCGACTCGGCTGCACGGAGGGTATCCTTCTCCAGAGAATCATGTATCCGGTCATCGTGGTATAGGTGACGAAATCGCGGATCAGCCGCCGGAGATGGGATTCGTTCAGTGCAATGCCGTGGTCCAGGAGCTCGCGGCGGCAACTTCCGACCCAGCGCTGCGCAATCCCGTTTTGCCACGGCGCCCGAACACTGGTGCGCTTGTCCTGAAGGCCGGTGGCTCGCAGGAACGTGACCAGATCAGCATCGAATTTGGATTCGTGGTCAAAGTTGACCTATCGATAGGGACCAGCCTCAGGAAATGTTTCACGCAGTTGTTGAACGACCCAATCGTACGTTGGATGACGAGTGACGTTGAAGTACAGGATCTTGCGCGCGCCCCAGTCTGAGTTCTCGGTCGCCATCGTACGGATGAGAGCCCGAATCTCTTCATTTACCTTCGGCCGATCGACTGTGGGCCGAGATCGCCAGCGCCAGTACAGGCGAAAGCCCGCCCGACGCCATCCGATCACCGTATCCGGCTTCACGATGAACAGAACATCCGACCATCGCGGCCAGATGCTCCTCAGAGTGGTCCAGAATAGGCGGTCCAGGCGGCTCGGGGAAGGACCCCGGCGTTTGCACTTGAGCACGGCGACCTGTTGGCGCAACGCGACGATCTTATCGAAGCGACTGCGAAAGAAGACGCGGCAGGCGGCCAGAACTGCGGGAATCAAATCGAGCACGAATCAACGTTGTAGCACGCACCAATACCGCTGCGGTACGGCGCTGGGAATTTCGCTAACTGAGGATCTTAATAGCTTCAGCAGCGTTTTGACTACAGACAATGCAGATCGCAGGCGGTTGACCCGTTGCGGCCCTCAACAGTCGAGCGAAGCTTCGTTCTGGTGGAATTCCTCGGGAGTTGCAACAAAAGACACGCTGACGAAATGCTGACGAAGCGACCGACAGGTTCTCCGATCGTCGGTGTCAGCGAATGAGAACCCTTTTACTCGGAACACCGCTGTTTCTCCTCACTGTCCAAATACTTAGCGCGAGCAGACGGGCGACCGATGCACCGTCCTATGGGAATGCCCCTCAGCTTGGACAGTCAATTGCAGTGATGGCGAGCGAGGAGAATGTCATGAGGATTCACGTCATTAGTTTCGCGATCCTAGCGGCAGGGGGAATAAGCAGTCGTATTGGAGCCGGCCGAACCGGCCTGCCGGAGTTACTTCCGCCGGGCCCGGTGCAAACAGTCACTACGGAACCGGGCATCGTTCCTCCCGGAACTGCGTTAGTTATCCGAACGAATGATGACGTGATTACACGGAAGGCCTACAAAGGCACGGTCTACGCTGCTAGTGTCGCCGAAGACGTGGTTGATCAGCATGGGACCGTTCTGATCCCCAAAGGTTCGCCAGTTGAATTGGGCGTAGTTTCGATTTCGTTCCTTGGTCCAGGCGGCCAGGGGATGACGGAGTTGGTGTTGGGCGTAAGCGGTCTCACCGTGAACGGAGTGCGTTATCGAGTTAAAACAACAGGAAATGCATGGGACAGGGATGGAGGCCTCGAAGAAGCTCGCTTCACGGCCAAGTGGGTTGGCGGTGACGGCGACGATCGGGTGGTTACGAGTGGGCGCCGAATCGACGTACCTGCGGGAACCCTGCTGGCGTTCCGAACTGACGATCCCATCCGGTTGCAGGGCTATCAACGCTAGGGTTTTGCCCGTCACGGCAGGCGCTAGACGCTCAGATGCTCGCGGACGATTTGATCCGTTAGTTCGTCAATCGACCCCGAAGCAACCCGGCGGCCTTTGTCGAGAATGCAAAACTCGCTGGCAACCCGCCGGGCAAACGGTAGTTTTTGCTCCACCAGCAGAACGGTGAGTCCTTCTTCCTTATTGAGCCTCAATACGATGTCGCCAATTTCGTGGACGATGTTGGGTTGAATTCCTTCGGTGGGCTCGTCGAGAATAAGCAGCTTCGGTTGCAACACGAGCGCGCGGCCAATGGCTAGTTGTTGCTGCTGGCCGCCGGACAGATCGCCGCCGCGACGGCGCATCATTTTCTTGAGTACCGGGAACAATTCGAAGATCCGGTCTGGAATGGTTTTCGGACCGCCCTTGCGCACACCCAGGCCCACTCGCAGATTTTCCTCGACAGTCAGTTGCGAGAAAATTTCACGCCCCTGCGGTACGTAACCGATGCCGAGCCTAGCCCGCTGTTCCGCGGGACACTTGAGCAAATCGCTCCCGTCGAACGTGATTCCTCCGGATCGCACTGCCTGCAGGCCCATGACGCAGCGGAGAAGCGTGGTCTTACCCATGCCATTGCGGCCCATAAGGCACATGCGGGCGCCTGGCGATATGTCGAGATTCACGTCCCATAACGTGTGGCTTCCGCCATAGAACTGGTTGAGGGTTTTAATCGCCAGCACGCTTGCGCTCCACTCTCATACGGCTGCCCCTATACACCCAGATAAACTTCGATAACGCGAGGGTCGTTTTGCACTTTGTCCATATCACCCTCCGCAATCACGTGCCCTTCGTGTAACACGGTGACACGCCGGGCAATAGATCGAACAAAAGCCATGTCGTGCTCTACAACGACCACTGAATGCTCGCCCGCGAGAGATCGAAGCAACTCTGCCGTACGCTCAATCTCTTGCGGCGTCATGCCGGCCACGGGCTCGTCCACCAGGAGCAACTCCGGCTCCTGAACCAAGAGCATGCCGATTTCGAGCCATTGCTTTTGTCCGTGGGCGAGCGTTCCCGCCAGCGTATAACGTTGCGGCGAGAGGCCGATGATGTTAAGCACTCTGTTGATTCTCTCGCTCTGCGATTCGCTGATACTTGCAGAGAGTGTGCCGAGGAACGAGCGAGTGCCCGCCAAGGCGAGTTCGAGGTTCTCGAAAACATTCAAGCGCTCGAACACGGTTGGCTTCTGAAATTTTCTGCTAATCCCCGCAGCTACGATCTCCGCTTCGGACAGTTTGAGTAAGTCGATCTCATCGCCAAACCGCGCCGCTCCAGAATCGGGGCGTGTTTTACCCGTGATGACGTCCATCATGGTGGTCTTGCCCGCGCCGTTCGGGCCGATGATGCAAAGCAACTCGCCGGGGTCGACGGACAGCGTGAGTTGGTTGAGAGCTTTAAAGCCATCGAAGCTGACGGTTACGTCCTCAAGATTCAGCTTATTATTGCGAGCGCTCATTCTAAATAGCAGCTCACTTGTCTTTCCGCCGCGATGGCACAAGGCCAACAATCCCACGCGGCAGGAACAGCGTCACCAACACAAACAACGCGCCCAGCGCGAAGAGCCATACTTCCGGGAACGCACCCGTAAGATAGGTTTTCGCGTAATTGACCAGGATAGCGCCAACCACGGCCCCATACAGCGTACCCCGCCCTCCCACCGCCACCCAGATGACTGCTTCAATGGAATTGATTGGCGCAAACTCGCTCGGGTTGATGATCCCCACTTGGGGAACATAGAGCGCTCCTGCGATACCGGCGATGATGGCCGTGAATACGAAAACCCACAGTTTAAAAGTTTCTACCGGATAGCCGAGAAACCGGGTTCTGCTCTCTGCATCGCGGATGGCGTGCAACACCCGCCCAGCTCGCGATTCCACGATCTTGCGGCAGGCGATATAGCTGGCCGCGAGCGCGGAGGCGGTTACCACAAACAACACCACGCGTGTCGTGTCGGAGTGCAGGTCGAAGCCTAAGATATCCTTGAAATCCGTGAATCCATTGTTTCCACCGAAGCCCATGTCGTTGCGAAAGAACGCCAGCATCAAAGCGTAAGTGAGCGCCTGGGTGATGATAGAAAAGTACACGCCCGTGACGCGCGACCGGAATGCAAACCATCCGAACACGAAGGCGAGTATGCCGGGAGCCAGCGCAACCATGAGGAGCGCAATTGCGAAATGGTTGAAACCGTACCAGAACCAGGGCAGCGCCTTGTAGTTCAGAAACACCATAAAGTCGGGCAAAAGAGGATTGCCATAGACGCCTCTGGAGCCGATCTGGCGCATCAGGTACATACCCATGGCGTAGCCGCCAAGCGCGAAAAAGGCTGCGTGCCCAAGGCTGAGGATGCCGCAATAACCCCAGATCAGGTCGAGAGAAAGCGCGAGCATTCCGTAACACAGATATTTGCCGATGAGCGTAATGGTGAAGGCCGACAGATGAAATGCGGACGACGCCGGCACCAGTTGGTTAAAGACGATGACGCCGACCGCCAGCGCGGCCAGTGTGGACAACAGAACGGTGCCCCCACGATCGCCGGTTTTGCTAGGAGCCCAGAGAGTGACTGCCACCTCTACTTATCCTCCGCCGCGCGCCCCTTGGGCGGGAACAATCCGCGTGGCCGGACCTGAATGAAAAGAATCAGCGCCACCAGCACGAAGATCTTCGCCAGCACGGCCCCGGCGTAGGGCTCCAGCAAATTATTCACGATCCCCATCGACATTCCGCCGATCAGTGAACCCCACAGATTTCCAACGCCGCCAAAAACGACCACCAGAAACGAATCGATGATGTAGGATTGCCCCAGATCCGGTCCGACGTTGGTCAACTGGCTAAGGGCAACGCCAGCCACCCCGGCGACGCCGGATCCGAGCCCGAAGGTCATGGCATCCACCCACTCCGTACGGATGCCCATGGCCTTGGCCATGGCCCGGTTCTGCGAAACGGCCCGGATGTCGAGACCCAGCCGCGTCCGTTTCAAGACCAGCAAGATTAAAAAGAAGACAATCAGAGTGAAGATCACGATATAGAGCCGGTTGTAGGTGATCGCAAGCGCGTCGTTCAGACGCAGCGAGCCGCTCATCCAATCGGGTGTTACCACTGACCGGTTGAGCGCCGAAAAAATGGAGCGGACCGATTGCTGCAAGATGAGGCTGACGCCGAAGGTAGCGAGCAGCGTCTCCAAAGGCCTTCCGTAAAGATGCTGGATCACGGTGCGCTCCAGCACCACGCCTGTCATTCCCGCGACGATAAACGCCGCTGGAATGGCTACCAGGATTGAGATCCCGATATGTCCGGGCATCAACACCTGAACAACGTAAGTGGTGTAAGCGCCCAGCATCATCAACTCGCCGTGAGCCATGTTGATAACGCCCATGACGCCAAACGTGATGGCCAGCCCGATGGCAATGAGAACCAGAACGGAGCCCAGGCTCAAGCCAAAAAACAAAGTCTGGAAAGCCGAATAAAAGTTGCGCCAACGGTCGATGGTTTGCACTGCCGCGGCCGCGGCCTGACGCACTTGGGGGTCGCTTTCGGCGAAGGTTCCGTCGGGAGATTTATCAAGTAAGAGCGCCAGCCGGTTCCGCACATCCTGGCTGACGCTTTGTTTCAGCGTGGCGATGGCATGGAGGCGCGCCTGGGGATCTGAACTGTCCAGGGCGGCCAATGCGAGTCCCGTCTCAATTTCTTGTTTTACAGCGGAATTCTTTTCCACGGCGGCCCGCTCGCGGAGCAGCGCCACCGTCGGCGCGTCCAGCGAGTGCAGCATTTCCCGCACCGCGTCCAGGCGCACGGACGGGTCTGGGCTGGACAGCGCGTAGCGCGCCACCGCCATCCTCAACACGCTGCGAAGCGCGTTGTTGGTGCCGATCTGGGTCATGCTGTCGGCCGATGCGCTCCCGGCAGGTTTCAACGTGAGCGGATCGATGAGGTTCAGAGGGTCCGCGTCGGCCATCTTAACGATGAAAATCTTTTGATCGCTGTTACGGAAAAAGAGCCGGTCGTCCAGAAGGGCCGCGAGCACCGCGCGCACGCTGGGATGGCCGCTGTGACTCAGTGCCTCGACGATGGCGGGCTTCTGATCGTAGGTGGCCTCCCGCAACTGGCCGAGCGTCGCCAGAAAACTGGCGTCATTGGCGGACTGGGCGCAGAGAGGAAGCACGCCCCAAAGGGCGAGCAGCAGCACAGCCAGCCGCCGCGCACCCGATGGGAGGTACTTGATCACTTGTAGTTCTGTCCCGAACACTTCTTAGTGACCGTATTATAGTTCCCGCACTTCAACTTCACCCAATCCGCCTCGATATCCTTGCTGCCCGGCAGATAGTCGGACCAGGCATCGCCCGGCACTTCGCCGGTCGATTTCCACACTACGTTGAACTGGCCGTCCGCTTTCACTTCGCCGATATAGACCGGCTTGGTGATGTGATGGTTCGGCAACACCTTAGCGATGCCGCCCGTGAGGTTCGGTGTCTCCAGGCCGGGGAGCGTTGCGATCACCGTCTCCGGGTTGGTGGTTTTGGCCTTCTCCACTGCCTTTACCCACAGATTGAAGCCGATGTAAGTCGCCTCCATCGGATCGTTCGTGGTGCGCTTGGGGTTCTTGATGAAAGCGTGCCACTGAGCGATGAACGCTTTGTTAGCGGGAGTATTGATGCTCTCGAAATAGTTCCAGGCCGCCAGTTCTCCAACCAGCGGTTTGGTATCGACACCCGAGAGCTCTTCCTCGCCAACCGAGAAAGCTACTACCGGAATATCTTCCGCCGAAATCTTCTGGTTGCCAAGCTCCTTGTAGAAGGGCACGTTGGCGTCGCCGTTGATGGTAGACACCACCGCCGTTTTCTTGCCGCTGGAACCGAACTTCTTGATGGCCGCTACGCGAGTCTGCCAGTCGGAGTAACCGAAGGGCGTATAGTTGATCGAGATATCCGCGGGCTTCACGCCTTTCGCCAGCAGATAAGCCTCGAGAATCTTGTTGGTGGTGCGGGGGTACACGTAATCCGTCCCTTCCAGCACCCACCGCTTCACGCCCACTTCCTTCATCAGGTAATCCACCGCCGGGATAGCCTGCTGGTTCGGCGCGGCGCCGGTATAGATGACATTCTTTGAAGACTCTTCGCCCTCGTACTGTACCGGATAGAACAGCAGGCCATTGTCTTTTTCGAAAACCGGCAACACCGATTTTCTCGAGACCGACGTCCAACATCCGAACACCACGGCGACTTTGTCCTTTTCGATCAACTGCGCCGCTTTTTCGGCGAAGAGCGGCCAGTCGGACGCCGGATCCACAACCACCGGCACCAGTTTCTTGCCCAGCAATCCACCCTTCTTGTTTTGCGCGTCGATCATCATCAGGACGGTGTCCTTCAGAGTGGTCTCGCTAATGGCCATGGTGCCCGACAACGAATGCAGCACGCCCACTTTAATGGTGTCTTGGGCTGCCGCGACCTGGGAGAGTACAAACCCGCTGACCAGCAGTCCAGCGGTCGCGAACATTGCGTTATATTTCATAAGTTGACTCCTTTATTCTGGGATTCAAGAATAGTGCCTCAAATCTGAATTTGCAGACCAACCCCCGCCTGCCAGGTGTCGATCTTCACGCTGTTGTAATCCTGCTGCTCATAAAACGTCATGACGCGCGCGTTGAATTGCTTGATGACGTAGTTGAAGTTGACCTCGGTGGTCTTCTGGTCGTAATTCACCCCCGACCCATGGGTAAAGTCCGCCTTGGCATACTTGCCGAGCAGCTCGAACTTACCCTTCAAATTCCCGATTGGGATCACTTTCGGAAAAAGATAGCTGAGGGTGCCGTACTCGCCCTGGCTGTGAAGGTAGGATGCGTTGTAGCCGCCCAGACGGTTGTAGTCCGCGAACTCGCTTTCAATCGATATGACGCCGCCGTTGGGCAGCTTCTTTTCCATCAGGAAATCGATGGTGGTCGCGGTGCGGCCATCTTGATACTGCGTCGCTCCACCGATAGCCAGGATATTCTTATCGCCGTAGTAGGTTCCGTTCAGGTAATATCCGTCTTCTTTGTCCCAGAAATCGAACTGTACGCGGGCGGCGCCCAGCACTTGTCCATCGCCGGTGGCCGACTTGCCGTCGAAGGCGCCAACCGAAACCTTCATTCTCTGCTTAAAAAAGTCGCCCCAATACATCACACCATTGTCGCGGCCCTGGTAGATGCCCGCATATCCGTCCTGCACGCCGTCGGTAAACGGCAACCACTCATGCGAGTAGAAGGGGCCGTATAGATTGGCGCGATCGCTGGGCTCCAGGAAGCGCCCGGCCCAAATGTGAAACGTGGGAGCAAAATCGAATTGCGCTACCGCGTCCAACACCTCGATCTTGTTGCTGACGCTATCGTAGTCGGTGTTGAACATGAATTTGATATTCTCGGTGGCCGATCCGTTAATGTAAATACGGGCGTGGTCGACAGCAAACTGATCCTGAGTTGTCTCGCCCGGGCCGATGTTTTCGATATGGTCGTAGCCGGTCTGCAATCCGGCGCCAATCGTGACCGGACCCAGGGTAACCTGCGCCTGGGACGCGGGGGCCCATAGGAGCAACCCCAACAGCGCAACCAAAGCCGGGGCACATCGCCGCGCTGCGAACTCCCGTTCATCGCGCACATGTCGTCTATTCATTAGAAAGTCCTCTCCTGTGGGCGCACGAAGCACCTGTGTGATTTTGTTTGTTACTAAGCTAAAACCAACCGGTTTCCACCGCTTTGGACTCGCGCGCTTCGTTCTCAGACGAGGACTAATACTCGACGAGGAATAAATACTGAGTCTCTAAAGCTACTAGAACAATTCGGCCGGCGTCCAATAAATTTTTTGAATAGAGCCTCACTCTGGAATCCGCTAATGAACCCGCCTACGCGGTCGTTTCCTAAGCAAGCCCAGCCAACGCTCTAACCAAATATCCACTGAAACTTGTGCACTCCAAACATATGTTTAGAGGCCCTAAAATCGTTCCCCTCAGAACGGGGGATTTGAGCAAATTAAATTCTTTAGCAAAGCTTTTGGAAGACGAAACAGGGTCTCTAAAAACAGGTGCGGCACACAGGGGCGATCTGGTATACAAGATAGTATCCCAATGCCTGAGGTATGTAAAGCGGTTTTTTCCGGCGCAACTTTAACCGATTGGCAGGCGGGCTATCGGAGCGGCACAATCCGTCCGGACGCCCTACTGGACGTTGTGAATAGCGGCCCGGGCGACCCCGCTTGGATCACTCCGCTCGATGAGCAACGCCTCCGTTCTCAGACTGCCGAATTGGCCGTGCTGCTTGAGCGCGCGGGTGGCGACTTTGCGCGTCTGCCGCTTTATGGCGTGCCTTTTGCCGTTAAAGACAACATTGACGTCGCGGGTTGGCCCACCACCGCGGCCTGTCCGGAATTCGCATTCACTCCCCAGTCGGACGCCACTGTGGTCCGCCGGCTCCGCGCAGCGGGAGCCATCGTCGTGGGCAAAACTAATCTCGATCAATTTGCTACCGGCCTGGTGGGCATCCGCTCGCCCTATGGCACGGTGCCGAACAGCTTTCGCCCGGAATACATCTGCGGTGGCTCCAGTTCCGGTTCGGCCTCCGTAGTCGCTCGCGGGTTCGTGCCGTTCGCGCTTGGAACCGATACCGCCGGTTCGGGCCGAGTCCCCGCCGGCTTCAACAATATTGTCGGATTGAAGCCCACACGCGGTTGGTTTTCTACAGCCGGGGTGGTCCCGGCTTGCCGCACCCTCGATTGTGTCTCGATCCTCGCCTTAACCGTTGCCGATGCAGGCGCCATCGCCTCGATTATGGCCGGCTTTGATGAGGGCGACCCCTACGCGCGTTCACAGCCGATCACGGCGCCTCTCAGCTTTCCCGAGCAATTGCAAATCGCGGTTCCAGCCGCTCCGGAATTCTTCGGCGACAGCGAAGCGTCCGTGGCGTTCGGCAAAGCTCTCGACATGGCGCGGGCGCTGGGTGCACGACTTATTCCTATAGATTTCGGGCCTTTCCTCGAGCTCGCCACTATGCTCTACAACGGGCCTTGGGTCGCGGAACGCTTGTGCGCGGCCGCTGAGTTCCTGAAGGTCCATCCGTCCGCCATACATCCTACAGTCCGGGAGGTTATTAGTAGAGGAGCTTCTTTCTCAGCTTCAGATTATTTCCTGGCTGAGTATCATCGCGCCGAACTGGCCCGCAGGATTGCGCGAGTAATGAGTACGGTTGACGCGCTGCTCGTTCCCACCGCGCCACGCTTTTACACTATCTCTGAGATCATCGCCGACCCAATAGCTCTCAACACGCGCCTCGGTATTTACACCAACTTCGCCAACTTCGCCGACCTCAGCGCGCTTGCGCTATGCGCCGGCTTTCGGAACGACGGACTTCCGGCTGGCGTTACGCTGCTGGCCCCCGCATGGCACGATCAAGCGCTCACTTCTTTTGGGCGAGCTTGGGAGCAGTACCATGCGGCACACGGCGGCACACTGGGCGCCACCGGCCGCCGTTTGGTTCAACCGCAAACTTCTATGTCGCCGCCGCTCGGGGCGGCCATACGTTTGGCCGTGGTCGGCGCGCACCTGCGCGGTATGCCGTTGAATCATGAACTGACATCGCGCGGGGCGGCGTTTGTCGAGTCCACCTCCACTTCATCAAACTATCGCCTGCTTGCCCTAACCGGTACGCTTCCGCCCAAACCAGGGCTCCTGCGCTTGCCGCCTCGCGATTCCGGCGGCGCTTCCATCGCAGTCGAGCTATGGGACCTCCCGTCGGGTAATTTTGGTTCGTTCGTAGACGCGATTCCGCCTCCACTGGGCATCGGTACTGTGGAACTGGAGGACGGCCGGTCGGTCAAGGGATTCATCTGCGAATCGGCCGGATTCGGCAGTGCCCGCGACATCACGTCCTTCGGGTCGTGGCGGGCCTATCTGGCAAGTCTTCCAGAGCAGTTGCACTGATTCCTCCCAAAAGCCGAGACTAGAAGAACGATAAATGTTCTCCACGGTCTTGATCGCGAATCGCGGCGAAATCGCGCTACGCGCCATCCGAACGCTAAAACGGCTCGGTATTCGCAGTATCGCCGTTTATGCCGAACCCGACCGTAATTCCGCGCATGTGCGCGCGGCCGACGCCGCCATCGCCCTGGGCGGAGCTAAGCCGGCCGATAGTTATCTCCGAATCGACAAACTGATCGACGCTTGCCGGCAATCCGAGGCGGAAGCGGTTTTCCCTGGCTACGGCTTCTTATCGGAAAGTGCCGATTTCGCCGCTGCCTCTGAGGCTAACGGCATAGCCTTTCTCGGTCCCACCCCTGGACAGATTCACGACTTCGGCCTCAAGCATCGTGCCCGCGAACTGGCCGCTGACGCGGGCGTCGCGCTCACTCCCGGCACCGGCCTGTTATCGAGCGTCGAGCAAGCCTTGCAAGAGGCTGAGCAAATCGGCTACCCCGTTATGTTGAAGAGCACGGCCGGGGGCGGAGGAATCGGTTTGGCCCTCTGTGAGACGCCCGCTGAACTTCTGGTCGCGTACGAAACCGTAGGCCGGTTGGGCCGTCAATTCTTTTGCGAAGGCGGCTCTTTCATCGAGCGGTATATCAGCGGTTCCCGGCATCTCGAAGTGCAGATCCTGGGCGACGGCCGTGGCAACGTAGTGGCTCTCGGTGAACGCGATTGTTCCGTTCAGCGCCGCAATCAGAAAGTGATTGAAGAGACTCCGGCTCCCGGTCTCGACGAAACCACCCGGGAAGCCTTGATCGCGGCGGCCACTCGCTTGGGCCGCTCCGTCAACTATCGTTCCGCCGGGACGGTAGAGTTCGTCTACGATATCGCCGGCCGCACTTTCTACTTCCTCGAAGTCAACACGCGTCTCCAGGTTGAGCATGCGGTTACCGAAATGGTCACCGGTCTCGATTTGATCGAACTCATGTTGCGCGTCGGGGGCGGCGAGACGCTCGACTGGGATAGGCTCACCCGCCCGCCGCGCGGTGTCGCCATCGAAGCGCGACTGTACGCGGAGAATCCGGTCAGAGATTTTCAACCCTCGCCCGGCACCTTGACCGAGGTGCATTTTCCGTCCGGCTGCCGAGTTGACGGTTGGATCGATTCGGGAACGGAAGTCACCGCTTTTTACGATCCGCTGCTGGCAAAGCTGATCGTGCATGGACCGGACCGTGAAGCTGCCCGCTTGCGTCTGGCTGCCGCTCTGGCCGCTACGCGCCTGCACGGAATTGCGACCAACCTCGAATATCTTCGCGCCATCGTGGACGATCCACATTTCATTTCCGGAGGCGTGGACACCCGCTTTCTCGATAGGTTCAGCTTCCACCCCAACGCCGTTGAAGTTTT
Source organism: Bryobacterales bacterium (assembly GCA_963725455.1). GTDB lineage: Bacteria > Acidobacteriota > Terriglobia > Bryobacterales > Bryobacteraceae > Palsa-89. Next base: position 27,501 of record CAVRZH010000116.1, on the reverse strand, counting down.
GGAGCCCGGCATCTACACCACCGTTCAAGACTATCCCGGGCGATTGGGACTCTGGGGCGTCGGCGTTCCGCCTTCCGGTCCCATGGACGACTACGCTTTTCGTCTGGCCAACCGTATCGTAGGCAATGCGAGTGAGGCGGCAGGACTGGAGTGTACCCTCGCCGGACCGACATTGCGGTTTCATCGCGATTCGGTGGTGGCTCTAACGGGGGCACCGAGTTCGGCGGAGCTGGATGGGCAACCGGTTCAGGCATGGACTCCGCTTTATATCAAGGCGGGACAGACGCTGTCCGTCGGACGCGTCACGGCGGGTTGCCGTACCTATCTGGCCGTGCGCAATGGTTTCGATGTGCCGTCTTACCTTGGAAGCCGTTCCACTTTTGTGCTGGGACAGTTCGGCGGCCACGCTGGACGAACCCTGCGGATGGGTGACATGCTTTCCCTGGGCGACCCCAGTCTTCCGGCGTCGGCAACGCCTGCACCCGTGGATGAACCACAAGGTGCCCCCGCTGAACTAATTCCTGTTTACACCGACCATTGGGACATCGCTGTCTTGCACGGTCCGCACAGCGCGCCCGATTACTTTACACCCCGAGCAATCGAGGAGTTCTTCGCGGCGGAATGGGAAGCGCACTACAATTCCAATCGGCTAGGCGTCCGATTGACCGGTCCCAAGCCCACGTGGTCCCGCGATTCCGGCGGTGAAGCCGGTCTGCACCCCTCCAATGTGCACGATTGCGTATATGCATTTGGCAGCATCAACTTTACCGGCGACACTCCGGTAATCCTCACCCGCGATGGACCCAGCCTGGGCGGGTTCGTTTGCCCGGTAACCATCGCAATCGCTGACTTATGGAAGGTCGGACAGATCAAGCCCGGCGATCGCATCCGCTTTGTGCCCATCAGCCAGGCGGACGCAGAGACGCTCGAAACCGTCCAGGAATCGCGCATTCGCTCTCTTGGCCGCGTGCCGTTACCATCCTGGCAGCCAGTGCCAATGGCGGTGACGGATACTCTTGGTGCAGGAGCCATCCTAGGTACCCGTGCCGCCCAGGGTCACCACCCCAAGGCGGTATGGAGGCAAGCGGGAGACGACAACATTCTGCTCGAATACGGCGAGGATATCCTCGATCTGGCGCTTCGTTTCCGAGTCCATCTCCTGATGGAGACCATTCGCTCCCAAGATCTGCCCATCGAGGAGCTTTCGCCGGGAGTTCGTTCGCTGCAGATCCGCTACCATGCCAGCCGTATTTCGCAAAGCCGCCTGATGCGTTGTTTGTACGAAATCGAAGATACGCTGCCCAGCGTCGACTCACTGAAGATTCCCACGCGGGTAGTACATCTACCCATGACCTTTCAGGATTCCGCAACTCTCGACGCAGTGGCGCGCTATAGTGAAACCGTGCGCTCAACCGCTCCGTGGCTGCCGAGCAATGTAGAGTTCTTGCAGCGCATTAACGGACTCGCGAGCGTTCAACAGGTTCGCGATATCCTCTTTTCGGCCCGCTACATGGTCCTCGGTTTAGGCGACGTTTATCTTGGCGCGCCGTGTGCCGTTGCCGTCGATCCCCGTCATCGCCTGCTCAGTTCCAAGTACAATCCCGCTCGCACCTTCACCGCGGAAGGCGCCGTTGGCATCGGCGGCATGTATATGTGCATTTACGGCATGGATTCGCCCGGCGGTTACCAACTTATGGGGCGCACTCTTCCCATCTGGAATAAGTTCCTCAAGAACCCGCAGTTTGAGCCCGACAAACCGTGGCTGCTGCGCTTTTTCGATCAAATAAGTTTCTATCCAGTCACGGAAGAGGAATTAACACAAGACCGAGAATCCTTTCGCGAAGGCCGCAGCTCGGTGCGTATCTCCGAAGAGATCTTCGACTGGGCGGCTTATCGCGAGTTTCTCGAGCTGCATGCCCGCGAGATTGCGGAATTCCGCGCCCTGCAGCGCGCCGCATTCAAAACCGAAGTAGCTCGTTGGATGCAAAGCGAACCGGGTCCTTCTCCGGCATCGCCGGCCTGGACATCCGACGAAACGGAAATACCCGACGGACATCGTGTTTCGGCGCAGATGCACGGTATCGTCTGGAAAGTCCTGGTGGAATGTGGAGAACGTGTCGAAGTGAGGCAGGTTCTGCTTACTATAGAGGCGATGAAGATGGAGCTGGTGGTGTCGGCGCCCATCGCTGGTGTGGTAAAGTCCACGCGCTGCAAGGTTGGCCAACCCGTATCGGCCGGCGACGTATTGATGGTGATTCAATGACGATTATCTCTGGCTCTACCGCGGCGCCCCCATGGAGCGCGTGCCGATTATGAACGCTATGCGTGACGATCCGCGGCAGAACCTCGCATACTCCGTGTACGAACAGCTTAGGTCGGAGCTCTTCGATTTCCGCCTGCTTCCGGGCGATCGATTCAGTGAAATCGAGGTTGCCGAACGAACCGGCACCAGCCGCACACCCGTGCGTCAAGCGCTTTACCGGTTGCACCGCGAAGGCTTTTTGGAAGTTCGGCCGCGAAGCGGCTGGGAAGTGAAACCTCTCAACTTTGAACAGCTCGATGCATTGTACGAGTTGCGAATCCTGATTGAGCAGGCCGCGGTTAAACGGCTGGCGACCCTGAAACCGGAACAATTTAAAGCCGCTTTGTCGCCCTTGGTGGAGCGCTGGATGGTCTCGCCAAGAAAGCGGAGCGCCAACGTCTCAGAGGTGGCGGACTGGGATGAGGATTTCCACTGCAGCCTGGTCTCCGCAGCCAAGAATGCCGAGTTTATCCGCGTTCACTGGGATGTCACCGAAAGAATTCGTATCGTCCGGCGTCTCGATTTCACAAAACCCGCTCGAATCCGAGCTACTTATGAGGAGCATTCTTCCATCCTCCGCGCATTGCAGAAACGCTCTTTCGAAGAAGCCGCAAATCAACTTTCAGTTCATATCGAGTGCTCGCAAGTGGAAGCGCGAAAGATCACTCTCTACAAGTTGCAAAGCGCACGGCAGAGTTTTGGTACTCAGCAGCAATAAGGTTCATGAACACTGGTGGAAGTCTACTCTTCTTCCTGCCGCCCTTACCAGGGCATTCGGGAACTCAACTACCCGTTCCACGACAAGTCCGTCGTCGTCACCAACTGCGGCCATCTGAGTCTCAATCGCAAAAAGATCAATCTCAGTACGTGTCTGGCCGGGCCAGACCGTTGGCATCAAGGAAGTCGACGATGGCATTGGGGGAGCGAGTTATCATCATCAGGCCGGGAAATTGAATTTCGCGCCGGAAGACTTGGTTGCCCTTCCTGCATGCCTTGACAGGCATTCTCGGAGCTGTGGCAACGACCGCCGGCTGATTCGTCACGTTTGGTAGTACGCGCAGGTACGCCCTTGGCCCCCAAGCCAGCGAGGACAATCCAGCGCATCACTTGCCCGCTGACCACCGCGTGGGAGCACCTTTACTTGAGGCATAATAAAACCCTGCCAAGTGATATTCGCGTTGCTTTAATCGGGTACGGCTTTGTTGGGAAGACTTTCCATGTCCCGCTCCTTGGGGCTACTCCGGGACTTCGTCTGGCCGTCGTGGCGTCCCGCCAAAAGGCGGCCGTTCTATCCGCATTGCCGGCAGTGGAGGTCACTGACCCGCAAACCGCCCTTGCACATGAGAATGTAGACTTGATCGTTATCGCATCTCCCAATGACAGTCATTTTTCGCTGGCCCGAGCCGCTCTTCAGGCTGGTAAACATGTCGTTGTGGACAAACCTTTCACCACGACAATGGCTGAGGCTCAGGAACTTGCGGCGTTGGCGGAAGCGCAGGGTTGTCTTTTATCTGCTTTTCACAACAGGCGCTGGGATAGCGATTTTGTGACGATCAGAACGATCGTCGAGCAGGGCTTGTTGGGAGAGGTGGTGCATTTTGAATCTCACATGGATCGATTTCGCCCAGAGATTCGCGACAGGTGGCGGGAGCGTCCGGGACCTGGAAGCGGTCTTTGGTTCGATCTCGGTCCTCATCTGATTGATCAGGCGTTGCAGCTCTTTGGCATACCGCAAAAGATAACCGCGACCATTGCGAAGCAGCGGGCCGAAGCGCAGACCGATGATTGGGCGCATGTGCTGCTGGATTACGGAAGCCGTAAAGTCATTTTGCACGCCAGCCTTTTGGCCGCCTCAGGCAGCCCACGCTTCACGGTTCACGGCGTGCGCGGCAGCCTGATCAAACGCCTGCCTGATCCGCAGGAATCACAACTACGGGCGGGGATGCGGCCTGACGATCCGGGATGGGGGATGGATCCTGATCACGCCTCCTTTTTCGATGGCCAGGGTGGCCCCCCTCAGCAGATCGAGTCTCAGCGCGGTGATTATCGGCAATATTACCGGGCGATCGTGTTGGCATTAAACACGGGATCTCCGAATCCCGTTACGCCGAAGGATGCAATTAGAGTCATGACGGTCCTTGAAGCCGCCATGAGATCCTCAGTTACAGGAACTACAATCTCGTTTCAGACTACATAAAACGTTACAGCCTGAGGCTGGTTCTGTCGTGTCTATAAAAAAGCAACCCGGCCTGCCACTTTTGTCGCCGCGCGCCACTCATTCTGTCGCGTCGCACAACTTCGTCGCCGTGAGGGGCGCGCTGGCGATGGCCCGGTAAACGCGTTTTGATCTGGGCACGATGCGGTTGGACGTCTGGATGGCTGCGTCAGCGCTGGCACGAAGGCCGCCAAGACCCACGGCACGAAGACTGGGAACGCCATCCGGCGCCCGCGTCGGATCTTCAATCGCGATGAAGTGGTGCGGCTGCGAGGAACTGGACTCTCGATCGAGAAGATAGCAGACAAGAAGAGAGCAGACAAAATGAGCATCGGTGTTGGAACTGTAACGCGAGTCCTGCAGAGTAGGCTGGTCTAGGGCCCTGCGGACCGGCCGACTTTCATCCGTATATGGCATTCAGCGGTGTGTTGGCCCCTGTTCTGGCCATACGTCCTGGCAAGATGAAGCATCGCAGAAAGATTAACGTCGCCTTAGGTGTGGGGGGAAGATGAATCGAGATCCAGTGTGTTCGTGTTTGACGCACCGAGAGAAATGATCACTTCCAGCCCGGCCGGCTGCCGGTTTCGACAGACTACGGTTCCCCGGCACGCCTCTACGCAGCTCTTCACTATGGCCAGCCCCAAACCCGCGCCGCCGGTATCGCGATTACGCACAGTCTCAGGTCGATAAAACGGCGAGAAGATGTCCTCATGGGTTCCTTGGGGTAAACCTGGCCCGGAGTCGGCCACTGAAAGCACTACGCGATCGCTTTCGCGACGGGCACTGACCACAATAGGTCCATCTGCCCCGGCATATCGCAGTGCATTGCGGAGCAGGTTGGAAACCGCGCGCGCCAGATATGCCTCATGCCCCATAACTTTGAGCGCCGGAGCAATATCCACATGAATTGTGCTGTCGCCAATCACTTGATGTTCCAGAGCTCGCCGCACCACCGGGCCCACTTCGACGCATGCGAGCGGCGTGATACCGAAATCGACACCTGCCTTGGAAAACACCAGAAGTTCGTTCACCAGTGTGGACATTTCCTCGATTTCATCGCGCAGCACTTCCAGATGCATCCGCCGCGGCTGGTCGAGCTTCTGCTCAAGAATCCCCAGCGCAAACTGAATTCGAGCGATCGGTGCGGACAGCTCATGGGCGATATCGCCCAAGAACCGCTTTTGGTGTTTCACAAATCCCTCCAGTCGCACGGCCATTCGGTTGATTTGCCCGCCAAGGTGACCCAATTCATCGCGGCGCTGAAGTGTGACATGGTGTTCAAAACGGCCTTGCGCTATTTCTTCCGTTGCTGCGTCCATCACACGAATGGAACGCGCGACACCCCGTAGGAACGGCCACCAGCACAGCAACCCGACCACAGTAAGCGCGATGCCCAGCCACAGAAGTGAACGCCAATCGAAAAACAGCTTGTCGTTCAGAATCGAATTGGTACGCAGCAGTAACACTGCCGGGAAGCCTCTCTCGCCTTGGGGTCCATTAGTCGGGATGCGAACGCCCACCCACCACAGCAGCGGATTGCGTGTGATGGCCAAGAATGCGACTCCGGAAGGATCTCGATGTTGCGGTGGACCAGGACTTGGCACGCGCGGAGGCGGCAGGTTAGGTCCGTGCTGCCCTTCTGGCCCGAGGCCCAATGGATCCTCGGGAGCGGGCCTGCTCTCTTGCGGACCTCCGCGCACTCGTTCGAGAACCGCCGGCGGCAATGGAAAATCTGGGCCGGCTAACGATTGGCCGCGCGGATCAACGAGGAAAACGTCGACCCCATAGCGGCGGGAATAATCGTTCAGTAATTCAGCCCTGGACGTGTAAGGCGTCGAATCCAAGTCTCTTGCAATGGCGTTTGAGAGCGACAGAATGCGATCCCGCGCAGGTCCTAGAACCAGCGATTCTATGCTCAATCCGAATTGCCGCTGAGCGAAAACGACGAGTACGAGCGCGATGAGCGCCAGGTTCAGGAGCGCCAATCCCAGAATCTTGCGAGAAAGCGGCCAGCCTACGGCGAACGCCATTAATTTCCCTCTGGGCGCTTCATGATGTAGCCGACGCCGCGTATTGTCTCAATCCAGCGCGGCGCCTTGGCGTCGTCGCTCAGCTTCTTACGCAAGGAGGCGATCAAGACGTCGATCGAACGGTCAAAAACTTCGAAATCGCGATCGGCAACATCGAGGAGCAACTGCTCGCGCGTCTTCACGCGGCCGCAGGCACACGCCAGGGCGAGCAATAGATCGAACTCCTGCCGCGTCAAAGAAAGAGGCGTGCCTGAAAGAGTGGCGGCATGTGAGGCTGGATCGATGAACAAATCACCCACCGCTACGCTAGACTTCTGTAGACCGTTGATTTGGTTTTCCGTAAGCATGGAACGTCGCAACACAGCCCTGAGTCGCGCCAGCAGTTCGCGCGTCGAAAAGGTTTTTGGCAGATAATCGTCAGCCCCCATTTCGAGCCCCACGATACGATCAGCCTCCTCACCCCGGCCTGTGAGCATCAACACCGGGACGGTCGAGTGAATCCGTAGCCGCCGCAGAACCTCGAAGCCATCCATTCCAGGAAGCATCACGTCCAGAATCACAGCATGGAAATTCTGTTTCAGTGCCAGGTCCAGACCAGCCGGACCGGTGTGCGCCAGAGACACAGCGTAACCCATGCCTTGCAGATATTCCTGAACGAGCCGGCAGAGCCGTACGTCATCTTCGACCAGCAACAAGCGCGTTGGCGGGTATGATTCCACGGACATCGCCCCTTCTTTTCATACAACGGATTTACCGCGGCTCGTAGGGATTTTACGTGCCTCTTACAATTCTCCCGTGGTTCCGAACGCGGTTCTAACAATTGTCGCTTCTAATGAAGCTGAGGAGCACTAATGAGAACGATACTCACGGCGATGTTTTTCACGACCTGCCTGGTCGCACAGCCGCCGGGCGGAGGACCGGGCGGTGCTGGAGGCAATGGCGACGGCATCTGGCGCCGCAATGCAGCTTACGGTGAATCCCAAACTTTCGATAACTGTCTTGGCCACCAAACCAATACCGGCGATTATCACTATCACGTTAACCCGCTGTGCCTGCGTGCGCAGCTCAACGACAACCTGTTGCTGGTCAGGAACACGCGCGTCGGGCAGGTGTACCACGAGAAGCCTTCGGGATGGACGCATTCGCCGATTCTCGGGTGGGCACAGGATGGATATCCGATTTACGGGCCCTATGGATATTCGGACCCAGCAGACTCCACTAGCCCTGTCAAACGCATGGTGTCGAGCTTTCAGTTGCGAAGCATCACTATGCGTACTTCGCTGCCCACCTGGTCGCTCCCCAATCATCCCGGCGTGTCGCAGCAACTAACGTCCAGCCAGTACGGTCCCCCGGTGAATCGACAGTACCCGCTCGGCCGATATCTCGAGGATTACGATTATGTGGAAGGTCTTGGCGACCTCGATCAATACAACGGCCGCGTGACGGTAACGCCCGACTTTCCGAACGGCACCTACGCTTACTTCGTCACCATCGACGCGAACGGCAATCCCGCTTTTCCTTACGTCATCTCAGGTCAGTATTATGGGACGGCCTCAGGCGGCATGGTTCAATCAGTCACCGGAACTGTCACGGATTATTTCGCTGACGGCAGCTATGCTCAGGCGCAGGTGGCGGCGCCCATCCTTGCGTCTTGGAGTACAGCGAACTCGAAGAAGTATGCCGAAATCGTCAGCGGACTCGATCCCGCCGCCGGCCCAACCGAAACCTGGCCAGGCACGGAGCCAACCGGCATTCAAACTAGCGGCAGTGTCACGTCGCCAGCTTATGCGGACATCCAGAGCATCCAGTATTCGAGCACGGATGTCTACGTCAATGCCAACGGCCTGCCGAGCTATGTGTTTGGTCCGTGGTTCGGATTCCAAACCAACGGCGGAGTGTTCGTCAATTTTCCGAGCGTTCAGAACGTGACTTACGAATTCCCCTCGACGCCCACGCCCGCATCGAGCCAAACCTCTACGGGAGGCGGAGACGTTGGGCTATGGGTGAACGGAGTGGCGGTTTTCAACTTCATGGATGGCGCAAGTTACTCCAACAGCGCCGGGGCCGACGAGGGACCGGGAAACGTCACTCCGGGCGTGATCAATGTCTCCGGGGCATCATTTGAAGGCGGACCCGTCGCACCGGGCTCGATTGTTACGTCCTACCCAGTTTTTGGCGCCACCATCGCGACATCGACCGCTGACGCCGCTTCCGCCGATTGGCCGACCACCCTCGGAGGCGCGACTGTGACCGTCAAGGATTCCGGCGGCACTACACGCACTGCACAGATCTCCTATGCATCTTCCACGCAGTTGAATTTCGTTGTGCCGAGCGGTACCGCAACCGGCGTGGCCACCGTGACGGTCGCAGCCGGAAGCAGTTCGACGAGTGGAAGCATTAATGTGGTTGCGACTTACCCTAACCTCTTCATGTCCAACCCCAGCGGGCTGGCTGCCGCTTATGTAGTGGATAGTCAGGGACAAGTCTCCTCCGTCTCACAGCCCATCAGTGTGGGGTCGGCCGGCTCGCCGACGTATCTTATCGTTGCCGGAAGCGGTCTCGGCAGTGCAACTACAGCGAGCGCAACCATTGGCGGCGTGGAGGCGACGGTCGCTTACGCGGGTCCACAAGGCACCTACCCGGGCGTCGATCAGTACAACATCGTGATCCCGCCGTCGCTGACCGGAGCCGGGCAGGTGGACGTGGTCGTCACGGCGGCCGGCCTGCCATCCAACGCCGTCAACATCACGATCCAATGAAAATCGTGGTCTCGTTGCTCATCTGCGCGGTCGCGGCGTTTTGCGCGGATGATGCGCCGGAACTGCGTTCGTGGGTGCTGTCCACTTCCCCCACCGCGTCCGTCCGATCCATCGCGCCGGAAGTCCATTCGGTCCACGCCGACAATGATTTTGTGTACGTGGAATCCGCCGGGCTTTCCCTCCACTCGTTCGGATCGCTCGAAGCGAACGAATATGATCCGCCGGCCGGGCCGCGCCAATTTAACTTCCGAATTCCTCGCCATCCCACTCCGGCCACAGGCGAGCACCTGAGCACACCGCTCGGAGTCATCGGCGTTTTCGTCACCGGAGTTCCGATTTACAACCCGATCGGGACCGCCTCTTATCGCGATCAGAATATCTGGCATATGGATGCAGTCGCGGCTTCCAAGGCAGGAACATCGCGGCTTGTGCGTGCGCTCAATGGCAGCGCGTCCAAGCATTCACCCATCATCGGATTCGCGCTGGACGGCTATCCCATTTACGGACCCTTCGGCTGGGATCAGAACGGCAACGTTCGCCGAATGAAATCGAGCTATCAATTGCGCCGGATGATGCGCCGCTCCACTCTCCCCAACGGCACCCTTCTCACCCCCGGACAGGAAGGGCCGGACGTCGGGCCGGTCTATCCTTTGGGAACTTTCGCGGAAGATTATGAGTTCGCCAAAGGCAGCGGCGACCTTGACGAATACAACGGCCGCTATACGCGAACGCCCGAGTATCCGAATGGAACTTACGCATACTTTTTGACCGAGTGGCCCTATCTGATCGGACCGCGTTACTACGGCATGCCGCTGTTCGAGACTGCGCAGGATGTTCCGCACGCGGGTGAACCGGCGACTCTGACTTTCGCATTTAAGGATGAGCGCGGCCGCAATATTCGTTTCCTCGAGAAGATTCACGAACGCCAAATTCACCTCGTCGTGGTCTCGCGGGATCTAGCGGAATTCGCGCATATTCATCCTGCGCCGGCGCCCGGGGACCTCTTCACCGTGAGGTATTCGTTCGCCCATGGCGGAGAGTATATTGCATTCGCCGACTACACCGCGCCCGGAGCAGGTCCCGCTATTGAGAGAACTGAGATCCACGTCGCAGGGGATCTGCGCCCCACCGAGCCTCTCTTTCCAGATACAAATTTCACAAAGGCGGTAGGTGGCGTACAGGTGACGCTGAATCTTCCCGAGAAACTAAAGGCCGGCGCGGATATTGCGCTGAGCTTCACGCTTAATATGAACGACCTCCAGCCGTATCTTGGGGCGTGGGCCCATATCATGCTCGTCTCAGCCGATCGAGAAACGTTCATCCACGCCCATCCGCTCGAAAACGCCGATGCGGGCTCCAACCTGCTGGTGCACCTTCACTCCGCACCAGTCTCGGGGCCAAGCCCGTCGACCATCACCGCCATCACTGGTTTCCGCAATCCAGGCCTGTACAAGCTTTGGTTCCAGTTCCAGCGCGCCGGTTCTGTCTTCACGGTGGCATGGGTCATACGCGTGGGTCCGGCCGATCAAGTGGTGCGCTTGGCCGCCCCAAGCAGCGAAGCGATCAACATTCAAGTAAGCAGTGCTGGCTTTTCGCCAGTGCGCATGGTGATCCCCGCCAATCAGAAGACACGCATAGCCTTTACGCGAGCGGACGCCCAGAATTGCGCAAACGAGGTGGTGTTCCCCGAACTCGGCATCCGCAGTAAGTTGCCGCCGGGCAGGACGACCGTAATCGATCTCCCTCCATCTCGTCCAAGGGAGCTGCATTTCGCTTGTGGAATGGGCATGTACGAAGGCGCGCTAATCGTCCGCTGATTGTCCCTCGATGCGGCGGAGACGGTTATATACCCTAGGCTTGCCCCTCGAAGTATTGGGTCGCCGGGTGTGCGTGAATCTTGAAGACATTGCGTGTGGACTCCTGTGCTTGTCAAGAAGTCGCCAGTGTTCTCCGTTCCCTCAGTGGACATCTGAAATCCGCGGCGACTATGCGGAACCTCGACGTGCCCCTGCCTCCAGATCGGCCCGTAACAACACTGGGCGGACGGCATCGAAACAATCGGGGTCGGGCTCATCCAAAATGGGGTCCCGGTTGGAAGCATGGGCTTGATAGCCCATCGTACACAGCTGTAGAGAGGCAGACTCAAACCCTCCTCACGATTGGTATAGAGTAGTAAGCCGTGAGGACACTCGCGTTGCTGTTGGATTGGGTTCAAGCAAATGAAAGCGAACATCAAGTCTAGGCTGAGTCAAATAACCGGGCTGACGATTGTACTGGCCGGAATCCCCCTAGTTGGACATCATTCGTTCGCCGGATTCGACGTGTCGAAGACGATTACTTTGACCGGCAGGGTCAAGGAATTCCAATGGGTAAACCCTCACTCCTGGATCCAGCTGATGGTGACGGATGCCTCGGGAGCTGCTGTGGAATGGAGCATTGAAATGAGCGCGCCATCGAGCCTTGTCAGACAAGGGTGGAAACCGAAAATGCTGAAGCCTGGTGATCAGGTCACCGTCACCGCGCACCCGTTGCGCGATGGGAGGGCGGGCGGTTCCTTTGTCTCTGCGACACTCGCCGATGGGACGCGGATCGGAGGCTCGCCGACGGGAGATGCTCAGACCCGGAATTAGGATCCGGAACCCGCCGCCGCAAACCAGCCCTGACTCGACAAGGAGGAACTAGCCGATGAGTATCGATGTTCTCATGCCAGTTGGACGAGTGGTGGCGGTGCTGGCCACCGTGCCGCTCCTGTTATGCGAAGCCGCCGCTGCGCAGACGACACTAAACTCGCCGGCCCGCGTCGAAGCTTATTCGAAGCTGCCCGATTGGAGTGGTCTGTGGAGATTGAAGGGCTCGCCCGGCTTGCTCGACGTGGAAAATGGCCGATCGTTCACGCCTGGCAATCGAGACCACCCTCCTTATAAACTTGACTGGGAAGCCAAATATCAGACGGACTTGGTCCGCGCCGAGCACCAGGGTGACGCCAGTTATCCGAATCCTTTAGTGGACTCTCACACTTTATATTGCGCTGCGGGCATGCCACGAATCATCGGCACGCCTTTCGACTATGAATTTGTTGTGACTCCGGAGGCCACCTGGATCATCGTGGAGAAAGAGACCCGGCACATTTATACCGATGGCCGCGGATTCCCGCCAGAAGATGAACTCTGGCCAACGCTGTTGGGCCGTTCAATCGGCCATTGGGAAGGCCAGACCCTGGTTGTGGAGACGATCTCGGTAAAGTCCGGTCTTTGGGCCGACACCACGCCCGCGACGGTGAGCGAGCAGGCGCGGTATACGGAGCGAATCCGGCAAATCGATGCGAATACGCTCGAAGATCAGGCAACTATCATTGATCCCATCGCATTTACAAAGCCATGGAGCTTCACCAAGCATTACACACGTATGAAGCCTGGGTTGTGGGCGGCTGAGCCGGAAACGTGCGGCGGGCCAGATGACCGAAACCCGATCGTAAATGGCCGGGTTACGGTGGTTTTGCCGTCCGCGAAGTGAAGCGAAAGGAGCGTGGCTCTCAACATAATCATGTCTGGTTTCGCGTCCGTTGGCCGGATTTTCAGTGTCCACCGCGGCCCGCAACGGCCTAGTCATACAATCGCGTCGGCCGGATCAGGCTGCCGACGAGCCGACGTGGGGGGTGAGGTTTGATTCCGATGCAGTGCCAGGGCTCTTCGAAATCTTTCAACATTAGATCACGCGATCAACATCGCAACTATTGCTTCACAAGCGCGGGTTTCGACGTCACCAGGTGTTGGAGGTCTTTATTATTTTCGCTGCATTCATACTCGATCAGTTCCGGTAGGGTGGCATTCAGCTTCAATGGAGTGAATGTGCGGGACAGCGTCCAGGGCTTCTCATACATTTTCGAGTCGTCCACCGTGTACTCGTATTGAATGCTGTCCGCAGTCCGGCGGAAACGCTCGGTCACGTGCATCTCGTCACTATGCTGGTGGCCCGCGGTGTCAAGCCAGGTCCAGTGCGGACCCTTCAGACCTACCGTATCGACAACGATGGTGTCCCCTTCCCAAAGGCCCGTCGAGTCACCCATGAAAGCCGGCTCCATGTTGGCGGGATGAGGCCGCCCATTGAGCGGGATGGAGCGGAACATGTGCATGTATTCGAAAAGGATCAGGAAGTAAGTCGGCGTTTGAACAAATTGCGCCGGGTACGGCGATTGCATAATTCGCGGCACGCCGGGGAACCAGCAGTTCGAGGTTGGATCGTCCTTGGCGTCGTGATTGAGATAGGCGGCTTTTCCGGCTGGCGTGTACGGAACAAGATCTTCCTTGCCCATGGCCATATTGGGTGTGTACTGAAGATTGAAGAACCCGCTGAAATCCGGTTTGCCGTCCGAAGTTCGTGGAATTGGCTTGGTATCATTCGTCTGGGCCCCCAACCCCGCGGTTCCGAGCATCGCAAACAACAAGCAGAGCCAAAATCGATTTGTCATACTGCCCTCCTGCTTCTTTTCGTCCATGATTGTACCAGCCAACAAAATAAATTCCCGGTGAAATGCCCGGAAGTCGGCCCGGCCGCGATTAGACCACGATAGCGTCGTTGATGCTCTCGCCACACCGAGGTAACATCCTAATGGCTTTAGCACCGATCGTGCCGATTAACGAGCTCACTCGTTCTGCGGGGCAGCCTTCCAAAAACCCTCAGGTGGTTTCTGTGCTGGGGAGCGGCTCCATTGGAGTTGGGCTCAGGGGGCTGACCATTCCAAAACCATCATGATTTGGAATAGTTGCCGTGAGTTCTTGGGCCTGTCTCGGCGGCCCCGCAACGGTATTGCGGCCATGCTCTAATTGGCGGGAATTGAGCGCCGCCTGATAGATAGAATCAACTTTGGACTACGTTTTCAGCCATCAACTCGGCTTGGTGGATGACCAGTTGCGTGGCGGCTTCCTGCGCGTCCGGGGGATAGCCATACTTGCTTAAGAGGCGGCGAACGGTCCGACGCATGTCCGCACGGACGGTTTCGCGTTGCGTCCAGTCCAGGGAAGCCTTTGCCTTGATCCGGTCAGCCAACTCCCGCGCGATAAGCTTAAGCGTAGCGTCCTGGAGGACCTCACGGGCAGACGCATTGTCCGACAAGGCGTCATAGAATGCGACCTCAGCCTCGGTCAGCCCGGATTAAGGCGAAGCACGCCCAACTTGCACCTGGTGCTCCGTGGATCACGCGACCATTTTTTGTTGACCAGTAGGTGGGTCCTAACCCTGGCTAGCTCAATTGGCGATGCGCCCCGGTTACCGGCCCGCTACGCGCCTCGACGTCGGCGTATGGAGCCCGCACAACACTCCGCTGCCAACCACGTCGGCTCCTAGCTGCCTGTGGCGCGCCGTGGCCGGGCTAAAGCCCCAGTGGGCAACTTCAAAGCGCCACAACTAATACATCGTTCCAAGGGAACTGGCCGGGGCTGTTCTTTGCCCGTCGTGTTCTCCACTTTTGGATCGATTGTATGCGCCGACATCCATAAATCTTGCTTCCAGCTATGCTGACAACTGTCGTCTTTCATCTGATTTTTCCTTTCCTATAACCATCCTTCCGTAAACATTTTGTATGCACAAGTGTTTTTTTCGCCCGGCTTAAAGCCCGGCCCCGCCAGATTGCTACTTGCTTACGTGCAACGTTGCAAAGATCGTAGCCCCGACTTGCAGCAAGCCGACTATCACCAGCCAAACGGTCAGCCACACGATCCGCCTTGCAACCTTGCCGCTATCCTCTGATGCTCTGTTTATCGCCTGCGTAAGCAGGTTGACGGCAGATGTAAGCATTGGGTCCATGATGCAAGGATAGCGCCCGGCGGCCCTAGTAAGTCTCGGCTTTTTTGTAGTTCAGATCGGCTTCAATGAAGATCTCTTTGTCGGACAGTAAAGCGAACTTGCTATTGAATGCCAGGTGGTACGTGCCGGGCGGCAGCCGCACTTCAAACTTGCCAGTCGTTTCGCGGCCCTGCGTAGTCCAATAAACGCGCGCCTGATGACCATTGATCCAGTTCGCGTAATTGTCGTCATCGATAATCGCTGCCTGGATATCGTTGCCACGTCCACCAGACGCGCTGAAGTTGCCAGTCAGAACTGGCTGCACCATTTCGGAGGTAATCGTTATTTGGTATTGAACAAACCCGCGCGCCTTAACGATGATCTGCCCGGTCGCAATCTTCTGGTCGACGGGAACGTAGCGCGTCTGCGGAATCGTGGGCAAAGGTGAAGGCTTCGGTACGGTAGCGGTTGCCGCCGCGTCGTCCTTCGGCCTGACAGCGTTGCTACTGGTGATCGACCAGGCGACCAATCCACCGATCACCAAAGCCAACGCGATCCCAAGTAGCCAAAGCGTGTTTGACCGTTGAACCGGAACCGTCGCGGGCTCGCCTCGCAACTTGGACCTAACTTCGGCGCGGTATTGCTCTTCGGAAATGCGTCGGCGTTCTTCGTCTTCGATGCGCTGTTTATCTTCGGGCGACAGTTCCATCTTTCCTTACGATCACTTCGCGTTCTTCGTATAAGCTTTGACCTTGGTTCCCTTCTTGGTCGTGTAGCCGGAAACGGCTTTCTTTTTCTGGGTCTTTTTTGTGGCCCTGCCGAATGCCGCACCAGCAATGGCTGCGATTATTGGAATGGGCATGCTCAATGATGTGATATGTTGTTGGCTGTTGCAAGCCCCTCCCATTGCGTCGGCGCGCCAGCGTTGATAGGATGGACCGATTATTTTTCCCTGGGAGGTTGCTCGATGGCCTACAAGTCGAACAAACAGGCACGGGCCGAGTATCTCGAAAACGAAGCCCGAAACCGCGAAAGGAACGCTATAGCCTATGAACGGCGGAAAGCCCGGCGCGGCAGATCACCACGAGCGATTATGCTGCTGGCTTTGGTCCTAATCCTGATCGCGTGGTACCTTTCTCACAGGACACCACGGCTCTCGCCTTCAAACGCTTACCCGGCTGCATACCGGCCCTGAAGACCCGTTAAACGATCCTGCGCCCGGTTCTACCGTTCTCAACGAGCACCGGATGCACGTCGGTGCCTTCGTATTTCTTGCGGCAGTCTTCCAGTTTCGTCAACGCTTCGGCAGCATCGTTTGCCGTGTCCATTGGAGAAGCGATCCTCTGGTGTTTCTCGGTGTATTCATCTACGATTTCGTAAAGTGCCATAG
The DNA here is from genome assembly GCA_963725455.1 of Bryobacterales bacterium. GTDB lineage: Bacteria > Acidobacteriota > Terriglobia > Bryobacterales > Bryobacteraceae > Palsa-89. The sequence goes on along the minus strand of CAVRZH010000116.1, from coordinate 11,024 downwards.
CACCTCCTTGGCCCGGCCCAGAATATATACAACAAGTCTGGCCGAGAATGTTGTGACGCGGGAAAGCGCCCGTTTTGGGTACAGGACCATGGACCTTAGATTCGATCTAAGGTTTTTACCGGGCTCCAATCCTGGAAATTCAGAGCCAGTGTGTGACTGCCCGCCCAGAGTAGCCAAACGGGGGCCGGGCCGAAGGAGAAAAAACTATGTCAAAGAAAGCTACACCAAAAGCCGCGCCCGAACCGATAAGCGCGCCAAAGCACGCCCCCGGCGCGTCCGCGCCTATTCAAGTTTCGCGCACCAAAGCCCCCAGCGGTCGCGCAATTGTGAACGAGATGCTTGCGACAGGTGAAGCTTACTCGATGGACGAATTCACGCGCCGCAGTGGTCTGAGTGACATCGCTGTCCGAACAATCTTTGCGGGCATGCAGTTTGGCCAGCTTGGAGGGGTTGTCAAGATCGAAGATGCCGCGCTTCAGGCCAAGTTAGCTGCAGCGGAAAAGCATCTGGCTGAGATCCGGGCGCAGCGCAAAGGCTCGGTCCAATACCGCCTACAGATCGATTCCAACCTAGCCCGCGCTTTCGCATAAAAAACAGCCAATCCCACACCTGCCCCACGTCGCATACCGCATGCAATTTTCAAGTGCCGTGGGGCTTGGCCGGGCGCGAGTCAGTGGAACAAGAACCCAATGCGGGGCCAAATCTCGCGAAGGATCTTTTCTAAGTACTGCCGTGCCCCTAGCGAGATCGGTGGTACCTCTGGATGCGGCAGCAGAGCAAGTATCGCAACGATCACGCCTGCTAGGCCGGTCAAAGCGCCGACAATCTGGAGCCAAAACAAGATCCGTTCTCGGCGGGCACGATTCCTTCGTTCAGACACCTTCGCGTAGGCAGCCGGGACCAATACTCTCCCGAAAACGGTCGTGCGAAAGTTGGTGTCTTTGGCTACCACATCGTAAACCCTTGCTCCCCAGGTTCTGGCACTGCGCATTAGCCTACCGGTCCGAACAGAATCCTCAAACTGTGATAACCCTTCAAGCATCGTGGTGTATAACTGAGCGGTTGCGTCGTTCCCTGGATTGGCCCGCATTTGATCGGCGAATTCGTCCCTAAGCTTCCGTCGTTCCCAGCGGTTATGGAGTAGCGGCGCGAACCTCCGGGCGAAGCGGGCAGTGCGACCGGGTATTGGAAGCGGTCTGAGTGATTGCGTGCTCATCGCGACGAGCAGATCCAGTTGCGCCTACCGTCCCGAAGGACGTTCATCTGGAGGGAGACGCGACTGTTTCTTCCATTCCCTGATTTTCCTTTGGAGATCCAAAAGCATTTGGTCGTCGTGTTGTAGCTGACCATCGGGCAACCGATACGGCTTCAGGAATTGATTTATGTGCGCCAGGAATTCCGGGTTCTTGGCCTTGATCTTTTCTTCCCAGCGGTCTTGTGACGCAGCCGGGTCAGAAGCACGCTTCCGGGGCATGATCGAAGTATAGACCCGGTTCCGTCCCACTGCCAGCGTCCGCGCCCCGCGCCGTGGTCGCCCTTCAGGCTCTGGTGCATCCGCCTCACAAGGCCCGCCACGGTCCGCTTTTGGTCCGCCCAAAGCGGACAAAAGGGCATAAACACAGCTACACCGATACAAGCCGTAATGACCATCAAGTTCCTTGTTTTATGAGGTTTTATTGGAGGCGCGGACCGGAGTCGAACCGGTGAATAAAGGTTTTGCAGACCTCTGCCTTACCACTTGGCTACCGCGCCGGAATCGCGAGGGGCTTACCTGACAACACGGGGCTTCTCTTCGAACCATACCGCGCGGCGCTCGCCGAAGTCAATTCCTCCCCCTGCCGCCGCGCTTCGGTGCCGAACGCCGGAATCACGGGTAACAGCAAGTGCGACGGATATTGGCGCGAATGGTACACCCTCTGCTGCGCCTTCTTGAGCGTGGTTTCGTCGGCGAACGCGCGGCCGGTATCCGGATTGCGATCGAAGCGCGGGAAGTTGCTGCTGGAAATCTCCACCCGGATGGAATGCCCAGGAAGAAACACATTGCTGGTCACTCCGGCGTCGATTACCAGCGGATAAACCTTGCCAGGTTCCGCCAATTGGGATTTGTCCAAGCCATTCCGGTAGCGCATACGCAAGATGCCATCGGTCAGATTGCGCGCTTCGCCCGACGGAAACACATCGATGAGCTTGGCCGTAAAATCGGTATCGAGCGCCGACGTGGACGCGTACAGCACCACGCGAATGGGCCCGGTCACTTCCAAATCCTGCTTCATGGGAGCGCTAGTGTACACCAGCACGTCCTTGCGCTTCTCTACCGGCCGCTGATCGAGGGGCCCCCAGGGGAAAATTTTCGGATCGCAGCATACCGCGCCGCCGCGCGTTGGGACCGGACTGCGCGGATCGTAGGTAAACGAATCGGCACTGAACGAATCGGAGGTGCCCTGCGGCTTCCATTGCAATGCGCCTTCGCCATTCAAACTGTTGGCCGCGCCGTCGCCCGCCAGATACAGGGACGTGGTCCGGGCGCGCGCCAGCGGCCAATCCGGCTCATCGCGCCAGCGATTCACGCCCATCACAAAGATATGCACCGGCGCCTCGTCCACCTCCGCGCGCACCGCGTGCCATTTTTCCGGCGAAAAACGGTGGGCATCTTCCGGCGCTCCCTTCAGCCAGTGATCGAACCATTCGATCTGATAGCTGCGGATGGGCGACGACGAGTCATCCCCGTAGGTCACGCCCGGAAACGGCGTCGACATATTGTGCGCCCACGGACCAATCATGATGCGGTGCCGGCCGGCTTGCCGGTCACCCAAGCGGCCATCCAGCCTGTGCAACAGAGCAAAAGCTTCCAGGTCGCTTTCGGCGTAATTGTCGTACCAGCCTCCTACCGCAAACACGGGTACGTGCACGCGCTCAATGTTCTCGCGGACGCTCAGGTTCTTCCAAAACGAATCATAAGTGGGATGATTCAGGATGTTCTGAAAAAACGGCAGCGTGCGCCGCGTAGCCGAACGGTCCGCGGTCCGCAGCGGAAGATGGTAAATGTAATCCGGAAATTTCGGCTTGGCGGTCCCGGGCGTCGTCAGGTTCTGCGACATCCACAGCAAACGATGCCCCAGCTTCATGGCTCCGCCCTGCGAATAATAGCGGTCGAAATATTCATCCGAACCGGAAACCACCGGAAAGATGGCCTTGAGATGAGGATTGTTCAGCAACGCCACTTGCCATTGCGCGATGCCCAGATACGAACCGCCGATCATTCCCACTTTGCCGTCCGACCAGGGCTGCGCCGCGATCCAATCCAACGTGTCGTAGCCGTCCGGACCTTCCTGGTTCAAAACGTTGAACACACCGCCCGAGCCATAGCGCCCGCGTACGTCCTGCATCACCAGCGCGTAGCCGTGATTGATAAACGCCAGATAGCCCACCGGAAGATCGGGGCCTTTGCCGTAAGGGGTCCGGATGAGAACCGTTGGGAACCGTCCGCTGCCGGCCGGATGGAATACGTTGGTATCCAGCCGCACGCTGTCGCGCATGGCGACGCGCACATGGAGCAGCTTGGCGTAGGGCGCCGAAGGCATCGACGTCGTCGCGCCTGATAGCCCTGCGCACAAAACTATCGCTGCAGCGATTCTCACCACAATATACGTATCGGCACTTCTTGCCGATCGGTAAAACTTAAACAGCTTTCACGGCAGATTTACCTTTATGGTAGCAGTCTGTGAGCGCGCGACAGTAGAGCTGGGCCGCGCGTGCGGGCGCGTGATGTTCACGGATATGCTCGGCGGCGCGCTGGCCAATGGCGCGTGCGTCGTCGGGGCAGCGCGCCAGCCACACCAGATATTCGGCCAGCATTTCTTCCTCGGCGTGCCCAGGGTCCACGCGCACGCAGGCTGTTTCGGGGAAGCGCGAGGTCTCCTCGCCCGCGCTCACGAGCACGGTCTTGCCCAGCCCCATCAGCCGGATCGCAATCCCGGACGTTTCGCCCGCCATGGGATAACGGAGATTGATGCAGGCGTCCACGGCCGAGGCGCACAGCCAGAAATCGCGCTCGTCAAGATAGCCGATGCGGATGATCCCGGCGTCGTTGCGCAGCAGCGGCTCGGCCGCGCGTGCCAGGTCCGGCGAAACGAAGTCGCCCGCCACCAACAGCATGATGTCGGCCGCTCCGCGCGCACGCTGGAAAGCCCGCAGCAGCGCCAGCAGCCGCTTGGACTCGCGCAGATGGCCAAACACTCCCACCAGAAACGTGCGCGGCGCAATGCCCAGCCCGGCGCGCCAGCGAATTACTTCGGACTGCGACGGAAGCTCGGCGGGCAGCGCGAACAGATGCGGTATCTCGTGTACCGTGGCCCCGCGTACGTGCTCCTGGACCAGCGCCGCGGCGCGTGGGTTGTGCACAATCACGGCCCGCGAGCGTTCGGCCACGCGCTTGATCATCGGATAGCGGAAGTATTCCGGATCGGCCGCCGAACGCGCGCGCCTGCGCCACAACTCGCGCGCCAGGTCTTCGCTCCAGTGGCCGTAGTTGTAGACAAACTCCGTTACATACTGCCGTTCGTCCCCGGCGCCCAGGAAGAAGTGATGCAGCACCGCGTCGTGCAGCACCGCTACCCCCGGCGTCCGCAGCGCGTGGCCGTAGATTTCCCCGTGCAACGGGTTATTGCCGAGATGATAGAGCGGGACGTCGATTCCCGACGCCGCGTCGCGCGCGTTCACCTTCATCGAAACCAGCGGCTCCAGCGCGCGCAACAGTTCAGCGGAATAGTCGGCCACGCCGGAACGTGCCGGCGGCAGAGGCGAAAAGAATCCGACTGTCAATTTTTCTTACGCGGCTTTACGTGGCCGGCTTCTATGTGGCCCGGTTGCGAGGACCAAATAACGCGGTCCCTACCCGTACAATCGTCGCGCCCTCCTCAATGGCCACTTCAAGGTCGTGCGACATTCCCATGGAAAGATGTTGCAGGCCGTTCTCACCGGCCAGTTCGCGCAAACGCGCGAAATACGGCCGCGACCGTTCTGCTTCATCCGACCAGGGCGGCATGGTCATCAACCCCAACAACCGCAACCGCGGGCACCCTCGAATTGCCTCCACCAGCGCTGGCACCTCCCCGGGCGCCGCGCCGGCTTTAGCTGGCTCGGTGGATAATTTTACTTCAATTAGAACTTCGACGCCAGGGGTGCGACCCGCTCCAGGGACAACCACTCCCTCACGGTCGTGGCTCGGAATCAGCATTTGCGAGCCGCGCGCGTCAGCAAACGGTCCCCCGGGAACAACCTCATCGTTCAAGCGGCGCGCGATTTTTGCGGAATCCACGGTATGAATGACGTCGAAAATCTCCGCCGCTTTTTTCGTTTTATTAGACTGCAGATGACCGATAAAGTGGTAGCGGGCGCCGGGGCAATCGGCCAGCTCAGCGCGTTTGGCGTCGAACTCCTGCACGTAGTTTTCGCCGAAATCGCGCAGACCGAGCCCATAAGCATCGCGAATCGCGGAAGACGGAAACTTCTTGGTAACGGCCACCAGCAGAATATCGGAACGCTGGCGCCCGGCGCGCGCGGCCGCGTCGGCGATGCGGGATTCCACCTGGTCTAATTTTTCTCTGAGCAAAAGACGATCCTAGGTTAGCAGTGAAGTGATTTGTAGTGACAGATGTCGTTCCGGCGGAACTCCTCCAAACCATCGAGCGTTTCCTCGATAGTAGCCAGGATCCCGTGCTGTGTGAGCCGGGTGAGGAATGGCTCGCCATCACCCCCGACAATTTCGTGCTGGAAGCGCATGGCTCTTACACCCAACTCCAGGCTTGGGATGAGCGGCGCAACCTGGTGCGGCGTGTCACCGCCGTCGAAAGCGAAGCCCGCGGCAGACTGGTGCTCCAGGTGGCCCGCTTCGGCAAACTCCACGGCAGCCTGGAACTGATCGATCGTAAGAAAGCGGTGCGCGACAACCTGCCGCTCAAAAGCGCCCGGCTAGGATTCCGCGAGCAATTCCGGCGATTTTTGCGCCGCCAGTTCCCGGCCTATAAACTCGCCGAGCTGACCACCGAAGCGGATCTGGAGCACACACTTTCGCCGGCCTATCCACGCGCGCTTCTGCGGCAAGGCGCCACGGCGTGGGCGGCCATTGGCACCGCACCCGACGCCAACCACCCTGACGGCGCTCTCACCTTTGGTTTAATCTGGCTCGACTATCTGCGCAATCGGGAGCCTGCGCTCGCTATCCAAGGGCTGCTTCTTTATCTACCGGCCATCCACGCCAAAACCACCTGCTTGCGTTTATTATTTCTCGATCCGGGAGCCGCGCAATATCGCGCTTTTGTGTTCGACGACGAAGGCCTGGAGGAACCAGTCGATCTCCGCGACTACGGAAATCTGGATACCTACCTGGAGCTACACTGCAGCCGTTCTCATGATCCCCCGGTAGTGGACAACCCAGATGTCGAGACTATCCAGCTGGGCGATGGCGAGCTCAGCTTTCGCGTTCACGGGTTGGAGTTTGCGCGCACCAGGGGCTCTGAACCTCCCAGCGGACTTGGCAAGAAGCGCATGGCCGAACTCGTGCGGTTCCGGTCTCCCGATGCACCCGATCGCAACCATCGTTTTTATCGGCAGAATCCCGAGGCCTGGCTGGAATCGCAGGTACGCGGCAATATCCAGCAAATCGACGCCAGCCTCCTGCCTTCGCCGGTGTATGGCCAGGTTCCTGCGTTCGCGGCCGGGGACCGCGGCATCATGGATTTACTGGCCGCCGACCATCGCGGGCGCCTCGCGGTCATCGAGCTAAAAGCATCAGAAGACGTGCATCTCCCACTTCAGGCTCTGGACTATTGGATGCGCGTCCAGTGGCACGTGGAACGTCGCGAATTCCAGGCCAACGGCTATTTTCCCGGCCGTGAGCTGGTTCGCGAGCCTCCCCGCCTGCTCCTGGTTTCGCCAGCGCTCGATCTTCATCCTTCCAATGAGCGGGTCCTGCGTTACTTTTCGCCGCAAATTCCAGTCGAACGGATAGGGGTAGGATTAGAATGGCGGAAGGAGCTGAAGGTGCTGCACCGCTCCGGAGCGCCCTGATAACTCCTGCTCAAAGCCACATGTCAATTCAAGTTTTCCAACACGTGAAGGACGCCCTCCGGAACCTGGATCCGGAGGATATCCGCAAGCACACCGACCGGCCCTTGCGCCTGTTGCTCTACGCCGACAACGAGCAGGAATATCGCGAAATGGAAGATTACCTGCTTCCGCCCGACCTCTCGGCCGCCAAGCGAGCCCAGGTTCGCCGTGTGATTTGTCGCAGATCGGAACTCCCCGGCCCACGGGTATCGGGCGACCTGGAAATTTACTTCGACCCATCGCACGATCTGGATTCGGGCGAAGCGGACGTATTTGGATTCGACCCGGCGCGGCCCGCGGCTACCGTCCACCAGGTGCTCGGCCAGCGTCCGGACCTGGCGGTTCCACTCGCTTTGAATGTTTTTCCTTTTCGCGAAGAAGTCTCTCGCCGCATGATCAAGAAGGTCGCCAAAGAAAACGCGCTTTTCGCACTGGCTACCGCGGTGCCGGACATCATTCCGTTCATTTCCCTGCCCTGGGCCATGGGTGAATTCGCGTCCGACACCGCCTTCCTCACTGCCAACCAGATTCGCATGGCCTTTTTGCTGGCGGCCGCCAATGACCGCGATATCGGCTATCAAGAGCAACGGGGCGAGATCGCGTCCATTATTCTGGGCGCTTTCGGATGGCGCGCGCTGGCCCGCGAGCTGGTGGGCAAAATTCCCTGGGGCGGAGGCCTGGTCCCAAAAGCCGCCATCGCTTACGCGGGTACTCGCGTGGTGGGGCTGTCGCTGGAGCGCTACTATCGCCTGGGCAAAGCTTACACACGCGCCGAGCGCCGCGCGGCTTATCAGGACGCATTGGAGCGTGGTAAGCACATCGTGGCCGGCGTGATTGAGGGCTTTCAGCAGCGCGGCTCTCGGCGCGGCGCCTGACGCGGGGGTTTCAGCAACCCCTGGAGCACGTAGCTCGTCCAAATTCTTGAACAGGGTTCCGGAAGGCGAAGGGTAATTGTGCCTTCCGTTGGGACTACTTTATATTGGTGCGAGAGGACCTATGTTGCTTCGCCTGACGGCGCTTGCCGCGGTTGCCATATTTGTGTGTTCGGCCGACACCCTGACTCTGCGCAGCGGAAGGGTGGTAACGGGCCAGTATCTGGGCGGGGATGCCCGCCACATCCGCATGGCGGTAGGCGACCACGTGGATACGTTCAATGTGGAGGACGTCGGAGATATCGAGTTCGGTGGAAACGCGCCACCTGCGCAGCCTGCTCCTCCACCCCCACCGCCGCCTACCGATACCCGTTACCAGGCGCCCCCGCCGCCGGCCCCTCCCGCGCAGAACCAGGGCTTCTCTCAGCAACCGGCTCCTCCGCCTCCGACGCCTGTGGCCGGGATTCAGATACCGGTAGGTACCACCATCACAGTCCGCATGATCGATGCCGTCGATTCCAAGGTCGCTCATCTGGGCCAGACCTTTCGCGCCAGCGTGGATGAACCAGTGCTGGTGAACGGCCAAACCGTGATCCCGCGCGGCGCCGACGCGCTCGCCAAGCTGGTCGAAGACCAGCAATCCGGCAAGTTCGAAGGGAAAACGGTGCTCACCCTGGCCTTGACCGACATCACCATAAACGGCCAGATGATCGATACAACCACGGGCGACGTTTCTCAGGCCAGCAAGTCACGCGGCGCTCGCACCGCCAAGGTGGTGGGCGGAGCCACGGCGCTCGGAGCCATTATTGGCGCGCTCGCCGGTGGAGGACGAGGCGCGGCCATCGGAGCAGCTTCGGGAGCGGCCGTGGGCGGCGGCGCTGAGATCCTGACCAAAGGCCAACAGGTCAAGATCCCCTCTGAGACACGCCTGAACTTCACACTGCAACAACCCATCCAGTTCTAGTTTCGGGAAAGTACACGATTCAATAGCTTTTCCTTAGCATCCTGGGTCCCGCGGCAAGAGTCTAAGTGTGTAGGGGGGGAGTTGTGTTAACGAATCGTAACTGGTACATTAACGAAATAGGTCTTAATAGTGCTGGGTGTACTACTTTGGGAGTTCAGAGGAGGATTTTGAAGCAACTTCTCACGGTTGTTCTCGCCGCAACCATCAGTTCTTCCGCCGGGTTTGCGGAACCGAAAGCTCCGCCCTTGCCGGAGGATCAAATGGTGAGCCGTTACCTCCAAGCCACGCAAGCACAGCAGAGCGCGCTGCGCGGGGGCACGGAAGAAATCGACATCGATGCCGCGGTTCCTAAGTTCAAGAAGCAGGGAAAGTTGCACGCACTGCGGAGCATTTCCAAGCTAGGCAAGATCACTTACCATGCTTTGGGCTTCAGCGGCGATAGTGTGGTGAAAACCGAGGTAATCGCGAATTACCTGAAGGCCGAAGTAGAGAGCGCCAAAGGCACTTCGGACGTCTCCATTACACCTGCGAACTACAAATTCAAGTACAAGGGCGCGCAGGATTGGAATGGCCGCCAGGTGTATGTCCTGCAATTGAAGCCGCGCCAGAAAAAGGTCGGGCTCTTCAAAGGAGAGCTGTGGCTGGATGCCGAGACCTACATGCCGGTGCGGGAATCCGGTTCGTTCGTGAAGTCGCCCTCATTCATGTTGAAGAAAATGCAGTTCGTGCGCGATTATGAGCTCCAGAATGGAGTTTCCGTTCCGCAGCGCACCGAGAGCCGCGTAGAGACTCGCTTCTTCGGCAAAGTGGAGCTGAACATCAACTATCTGACGTTCTCCAAAGATACCGCGCAAGCGGGAGCGGACGACGCCGACGCAGCGGTGGATTCCGGAACCGGCGATCAGCAATAGTGGAACACCGGCAACCGTCCACGTTCAACCTGATAAACTGGCGTTTTAGGCGCAATAATCCGCTCAAGGGTTGTTGTTTGTTGTTCTTAGCTAGAAGCACCGTTAAGCTGTAAACAAGAGGCGAGAGACCAGCGTGCCGCATGAGAGCGCGCGGAATGAAGGGATTCGATGAGAACGCTATTTTTAAATCCACCTTCCTTTGAGGGCTTCGATGGCGGCGCTGGCTCACGCTGGCCGGCTTCGCGCGAGATTGAGTCCTACTGGTATCCGGTGTGGCTGGCTTATCCCGCCGGAATGCTCGAAGACAGCAAGCTGGTGGATGGCCCGCCGCACAAGTACAGCATCGAGCAGACGGTGGCGATGGCGAGCGATTTCGAACTGCTGGTGCTGTTCACCTCCAGCCCCGGATTCGACGTCGACGTACGCATCGCGGAGATGATGAAGGACGTCAACCCCAAGATGAAAGTGGGGTTCGTCGGACCGCCCGTGACCATCGAACCGGAGAAATCGCTGCGGGCGTCCAAGGCGATCGATTTTGTGGTGCGCCGCGAGTTCGATCATCAGATCGCGCAATACGCCAAAGGCACTCCACTTTCCGAACTTCCCGGTGTCAGCTATTGGAAAGACGGCGACATCGTGAACAACCCCGAGGGCGGCGTCATTGAGAATCTGGATGAGCTCCCCTGGGTGACGAAGGTCTATAAACGCGACCTGGATTTCAAGCGCTACAACGTTCCGTTCCTGCTGAATCCGTTCATCTCGTTCTACACCACGCGCGGCTGTCCCGCCATGTGTACGTTTTGCCTGTGGCCGCAGACTCACTCGGGCCATCGCTGGCGCTTGCGGTCCTCCGATGACGTGGCGGCCGAGTGCAAGTACACGCTCGAAAATTTCCCCGGACTCAAAGAGATCTTCTTCGACGACGATACCTTCAACTATCGCAAGGCGCGCGCTATCGAATTATCGAACAAGCTGGGGCCGCTCAATTTCACCTGGAGCTGCACCTCGCGCGTCACCACCGATTACGACACGCTCAAGGCCATGAAGGACGCCGGCTGCCGGCTTCTGATCGTGGGCTACGAATCGGGCGACGAGCAGATCCTGAAAAACATCAAGAAGGGCGCCACCATCGACATGGCGCAGCGCTTCACCGAGAACTGCCACAAGCTA
>CAVRZH010000115.1:0-11679 GCA_963725455.1 Bryobacterales bacterium | reverse complement strand
GCGATATCGCCCTTACCCGGCGCGCGCTCGACAAGGCGCGGATCGTGAACCGTCTGGTGGTAGCCGAAGACGGCCAGGAAGCGCTGGATTACTTGTTTGGAACGGGTGCCTTCCTGGGTCGCGATCCCACCGACATACCTCTGCTCACCTTGATGGATTTGAAGCTGCCCAAGGTATCCGCGCTGGATGTGCTGCGGAGAATCCGCTCGGACGCACGAACGCGCCGGGTGCCAGTGGTAATCCTCACCACCTCGAGCGAGGAGCAGGACATCGCCATGGGCTACGACCTCGGGGTCAACAGCTACATTCACAAGCCGGTGGACTTCCATCAGTTCCTGTACACCATGGAGCAACTCACTTTGTATTGGCTGCTCTTGAATGAACCGCCTCCCAAGGGTGTGGGAGCTGTCAATGAATGAATTATTGCGGGTGTTGCATGTCGAGGACTCCCTCAGCGACGCAGCACTTACCGAGCGATTTTTGACCCGAGCGGGTTACGAGGTGCGCTCCGAACGGGTGGTCAACGCGGGGGAGATGCTGGCGGCCTTGGCGAAGCAACCCTGGGACATGATCATCGCGGACTACCGCCTGCCGGAGTTCGACGCCCCGTCCGCGCTGGCGCTTCTTCAACAGAGCGGACGCGACATTCCGTTTATTGTGGTGTCTGGCGCCCTGGGTGAGGAACTGGCCGTGGCCATGATGAAAGCCGGGGCCCAGGATTATCTATTGAAGGACAATCTGGCGCGCTTAGCTCCGGCGGTGCAGCGGGAGATCGGCGACGCGCGTACGCGCCGGGGACGCGATCAAGCCGAGCGCGCGCTGAGTGAAAGCGAAGAACGGTTCACGGTGCAAGGAGCCGCGCTAGACCGCCAGACAGAACTGCTGCGGCAGCGCGAGATCATGCTGCGCGAAATACATCACCGCGTGAAAAACAACATGCAGGTGATGTCCAGCCTGCTGAGCTTGCAATCGCGGGTAGCTGCCAATCCTGAGACCAGAAGGATGCTGGAGGAGAACCAGAATCGGATTCAGTCCATGGCCTTGCTGCACGAGCTCCTCTATCAATCCGACGATCTGGCGGTGGTGGATTTCTCCAAGTACATTCGCCGCATGGTGGATCATCTGTTTCGTTCCTACGGAGTGGACAACGGGCAGATTCGCCTGCTGGCCGACCTGGATCCAGTGGGCCTGGAACTGGACGACGCGCTTCCGTGCGGATTGCTGATCAGTGAAGTGATTTCAAATTGCTTGAAGCACGGCTTTCCACAGGGCCGCGCAGGCGAGGTCCGTCTTCTATTGCGGCGTCAGTCCGCAATTACGCTGGTGCTGTCCGACAACGGTGTGGGGTTGCCGGCGGGCCTGGATTGGACCGCATCGCAATCGCTGGGGCTGCGGCTGGTGCGGGCTCTGGCCCAGCAGTTGCAGGCTAGCCTGGATATTCGGTCGCAAGGCGGCACGGAGGTTCAACTGATCTTCACGCCTAAGCGCAAAGACCATTCCGCCCAAATCCCCAGTCGCGCCCGCGGTGCGCGCTGACATGAGCGCTCCGGTGGCGGGGCAGCCGGGCGTACTGGTGCAGCCTAACAGGGAACCAGCTTCGTCCGGAATTCATCGCTACACTTTGGCCGGATTATCGGTGCTCGCCGGGATAGGCGTGCAAGTAGCGCTGAATCCGAGCCCCACTCTGGCCATACCGCTACTGGTCTCGCTGCTGGCGGTATTGGTCACTGCTTACTTGGCTGGCCGCGGCCCGGCATTATTCGCCGTCGCCGTCAATCTTCTGGTCAATTGCTACTTTTTCGCATACCCGCACTTCAGCTTGGCTGTCGCGGAAAAAGGGGATCGATGGAGCCTGGCAATCTTCACGAGCGTGGGCATCGCTGTTAGCCTGCTAAGCCACCGGTTCTCCCGAGCGCGCCATTTCCCCCGCGTGGCGCTGATGCTTGCCTCCTCGTTGTTTCTGGTGATTGTGGCGGTGCTGGTGTGGTTCGACTTCTCCGATGCGCGAGAGGCCGAAGCCCTGGTGGAGCACACCTACCAGGTGCTGAACGCTTCCGAACACCTGTTTTCCATCATCCAGGACGCCGAAGCCCGGCAGCGCGGGTACCTGCTGACCGGCGAGCAGCAGTACCTGGACCGCTATCGCGAGTTGGTGTCGGACGAGCGGGCGGCAATGCAAGCAGTCCATGCTCTCACCGGCGATAACGCCGCGCAGCAGATACGTCTGGCGGAACTACGCCGGTACATAAACGCCCGGTTATCGCTGCTCGATCTGGGCATCTCCGCGCGCCGTGACCTAGGCGTTCAAGCCGCCATTGTGATGATTCGAGCCGGAGAGGGTGCGCATCTCATGCGAAATATTCGCGCATCGCTGGGCGCCATGGAAGCGGAAGAACATGGCCTGCTGAAGCAGCGTACCCAAGCCGCCGCCGCCCAAGCCGTCCGCACGCGCTGGGCTCTTGGGATGGGGTCCGCTCTTTTGGTGGCCTTGCTGATTTTCGCGGGGATCGTCATTGAGAGCGACGTTGGCAAACTGCAAGCCTCCGCGAGAATACTTCGCCGTCACACCGATCTTTTGGACAAGGCCCCCGGACCCATTGTGGTCTGGCAATTGGGGGGAGCCATCGAATATTGGAATCGCGGCGCCGAGGAGTTATTCGGCTTCACTTCCGAGCAGGCCGTGGGACGCGATCACAATGAATTCCTTCAGCCCCTGCATCCTCTGGGAATCTCGGCCATTCAGGAGTTGCTGGCGCGCGACGGCGAATGGCGCGGGGAAATCAGGCATTTGATCGGCGGCCGCGAAATCATTGTCGAGAGCCGCATGACGCTGGTTACCGAGCGGGATGGCCGGAAAACGGTGCTGAAGACCAACCGGGATATCACCGCGGAAAAGCGCGCGCAGGACGAAATACGGCAACTCAACCGGGAGTTGGAACAACGCGTGAAGGATCGCACCGCGCAACTGGAAGCTACCAATCAGGAACTGGAGGCGTTCGCCTACTCGGTATCGCACGATCTGCGCGCGCCCCTGCGCGGTATCGATGGCTGGAGCCTGGCGCTGCTCGAAGACTACGGGAGCCGGTTCGATCCCGAGGCACAGGAGTGTCTGAAGCGGGTGCGCGCCGAAACGCAACGCATGGGCCTGCTGATCGACGATCTGTTAAGGCTCTCGCGCTTGTCGCGCACCCAACTGCAACACGAATCCGTGGACTTGACTTCGCTCTCGCGCGCCATCGCACGCGATTTGCAAGAGGCTGAACCAGCCAGAAAAATCGATTTCGAGATTCAGGAAGGGCTCACCGCCGGCGGCGACTCTCGCCTGTTGCGCGTTGTTTTGTCCAACCTGCTGAGCAATGCGGTGAAGTTCACTGGCACACGCGCTCTGGCGCGGATCGAATTCGGACAAACCAGGTGCCGGGAAGAGCTCGCATTCTACGTGCGCGACAATGGCGTGGGCTTCGATATGGCGCATGCCACTGTTTTATTCGGGGCGTTTCAGCGTTTGCATAAGCACGCGGAATTTCCGGGAACCGGCATTGGCCTGGCAACCGTGCAGCGCGTGCTGCGGCGGCATGGCGGCAAAATTTGGGCTGATGCGCGGCTGCAGCAGGGAGCAACCTTCTATTTCACCATCGGACCCGCGGTACTTTGGGACAAAGCGGGGGACAAAGCTGCAGACAAAGGCGCCCGGGAAGCTCCCGCTCCACTGGTCTGATGGCGGCGGACATTCCCGCGGACATTCCCGCGGTAAGACCTCCCACACAGTGCTAACATGAGAGACTTCCAACTTTTGCTATCAAATTTGAATGAAGACCCCAAACATCGCTCGGCCGCGCTTGCAACTCGCATTCAATAGCTGCTGGTTCAGCTGTGCTTTGGGACTCTCGATTTTTATCATGCCGCTCGCCTATGGACAAGTGCTCGGCCGCAATTACGGCCGCTCGGTGGTGATCAGCCAGCAGGGAATCGCAGCCACCAGCCAAGTGCTGGCGTCGCAGACCGGAGCGCAGATTCTGGCGCGCGGAGGGTCGGCCGTGGATGCCGCCATCGCCGCCAACGCCGTGCTGGCTGTCACGGAACCCATGATGACCGGCCCAGGGGGTGACCTGTTCGTCATGTACTGGGATGCGAAGACCGGCAAGTTGACCGGTCTGAATTCCTCGGGGCCGGCACCGCGGGCGCTGTCTCCGGCTTTTCTCGCGAAGCACGGCATCCAGAGCATGCCGCAGGATGGCATTCACACCGTCACAGTTCCGGGCGCGGTGCAAGGCTGGTACCAGATGCATCAGCGTTTCGGAAAACTTCCGTGGAAAGACTTGTTCCACGATGCGATCGCGTTTGCCGAGCAGGGATTTCCGGTTTACGAAGGCGCGCGCGAGGTGTGGACCGATCCCGCCATTGTTCAGAAGCTGGAGGCAAACGCCGAATCGAAGCAGGTGTTCCTGCCGGGCGGCAAGCCTCCGCACATTGGCCAACTATATAAAAATCCCGGCATGGCGCACGCCTTCCGCTTGATCGCCGAGCAGGGGCCCGACGTGTTTTACAAGGGCGCCATCGCAGCCGCCATTTTGAAAACGTCCGAACACCTGGGCGGCACCATGACGGCGCAGGATCTGGCGTCCTATGCGCCCGAATGGGTAACGCCACTCTCCATCGATTACCGCGGCTGGCGCGTCTATGAACTGCCGCCAAATGGCCAGGGCATGGCCGCGCTGGAGATGCTGAACATTATGGAGACCGAGCCTCCGTCGCCGTTGGGCGCGTTCAGCGCGCCCGAAATGCATCTGCGCATCGAAGCGATGAAGCTGGCGTACTCAGATGTGCATGCTTATGTCGCGGATCCGCGCACCTACGATACCCCGGTCGCGCAGCTGCTTTCCAAGGAGTATGCGCGAAAGCGCGCCGCCGAGATCAACCCCCAGCGCGCGAATTGCGCAGTGCAGGCCGGCGATCCCATGGCCAGCAACACAACATATTTGACGGTGGTGG
Source organism: Bryobacterales bacterium (assembly GCA_963725455.1). GTDB lineage: Bacteria > Acidobacteriota > Terriglobia > Bryobacterales > Bryobacteraceae > Palsa-89. The sequence continues at coordinate 6,687 of CAVRZH010000115.1, read as the reverse complement.
ACAAGGACGGCAACATCGCCAGCTGGATTCAAAGCCTCTACTCCGGCTTCGGTTCCAAGGTCACCGTAGAAGGGATGGGCTTCGCGCTGCAAAACCGTGGCGCCAGCTTTAACCTCGATCCCAAGCATCCTAACGTGCTGGCCGGTGGCAAGCGGCCCTTTCACACCATCATTCCCGCGTTTATGGAGAAGGGGGATGAACACATCGGCTTTGGCATCATGGGTGGCGCGGTACAGCCCATGGCGCACGCGCAGTTCGTTTCCAATTACGTGGATTACGGTATGAGCCTGCAGGGAGCCTTGGAGGCTCCGCGCTTCTTCAAGAACAATGCTCCGGGCTGCGATGTGTACATTGAGTCGCGCGTGCCGGCAGAGACGCTGCAGCAATTATCCGAGCGCGGCCACGAAATCCGAATAGGGCGCGAATATGTGGAGACCATGGGCCGCGGCCAGGCGATTCTGCACAATTCCAAGACCGGGACCAACTACGCCGCATCCGATCCGCGCGCCGACGGCGCCGCTATTCCGGAGCCGCTCCGGCCTTAGGACGATCCGGTTAAACTAGATCGATATGAGCGAGGAACAGAGCGTTGACTGGAAGGCCCACGGGGTGAAAGTAATCCCGCGGGATTCGCTCGACGCCAACACCGCGCAGACGCCCGGGATGAATCGCGCCGCGGCCATCAACTACGCGCGGGTAGGGGCCCAAAAGATCTGGGCCGGTACCGTGAGTATTTTTGCCAATGCGAAAACCGGCGCCCATCACCACGGCGCGCTGGAGAGCGTGATCTACGTGGTGCGCGGCCGCGCCCGCATGCGCTGGGGCGACCGTCTGGAATACGTGGCCGAGGCCGGTCCGGGCGATTTCATCTATGTGCCTCCCTACGTGCCGCATCAGGAGATCAATGCGTCCAGCGACGAAACGCTGGAGTGCGTGCTGGTCCGCAGCGATAACGAGGCCGTCGTGGTGAATTTGGACATCCAACCAGTGGAGGAGCCGAGCCCGGTGCTGTGGGTGGATCCGATCCATTTGGATCCGACCCATGTGGATCCGACCCCAGGCGAAGGCTGACGGAGATCTCCGCGACAACCGCGAAACCCAAACCGACCCCAACGGCGTCGAAACCTTGAGTGGACTGTCGCCATTCGTAGGGGGAAGCTAAGCCATGCCGGTGGGGGAAGCGCAAGGCAAGATCAGCGGGCGTATTATCATCGAGCAGCTCATCCGCAACATGGAATTGGGGCAGTTCGAGATGGGCTACAGCGTCCTGGCGCCGTGCATTTTCAGCCTCTATCTGCATCCGGATGACTACGCGCGGCTCACTGGAGTCTTTGACCTGATCCGCGAAGACGCCAAGAAAGCCCTGGCTGCCCGGCTGGCGCAATTAAACTCGAAGCCACTCGGCATAAGTGCGCTGCGGGGCGCCAAGGATCGCAAGCCATACAAGATCGCGTGCAAGGACTGGGCCTTCGAGTTCTTCCCCGATTCCGAGGGCGCGGTGCCGGTGGGCGACGTGGAGATTCACTCGGAGCTGAACGAGACGCCGCAGCCGGGTTATCACGGGACTAAGACCACTCTTCTGGATCGCGAGCCAAGCGTGGGCGGCATCACGGGCCGGGCCGGCGTTCGGCCGGAAACGCGGGAATCGCTCGACAAATCGGGCGATCGCGTATACGCCGAGATCCACTATGAAGACGACTCCGGCCCTCAGCTTTACTTAATGACGCAGGACGAGATCAGCGTGGGCCGTGGCGGCGATGGCGCCGAAGTCAGCCTGGCGCTCTATACCAATGACGAAGTCTCGCGCGAGCACCTGCGCTTGCGGCGCGATCCGGTGCAGAAGCGCTTTCTGATCATCGACAAGAGCATGAACGGGACCTGGCTCAACGGCAAGAAGCTGGCTCGCGGCGTGGAGGAGACGCTGCCGGCCAAGGCGCAGATCAGCGTGGCGGAAGTGATCACGCTGCATTTTGAGGCGCGCGCATGATCCGAGTTCCCTACATTGCGCACATTCCCTTTGTGCTGCTGTTTCTGGGGTTCGCGCTGTGCTTGGTAGTAACCCAGGCGGTGTCGCGGCGGCGATAGCCATCGCGCAGAGATAAACATGGCGAAGACCCTCGAATGGCGATCGGCGGCGGCCAGCGATGCGGGGCGCATGCGCGCGGAGAATCAGGATCGGGCCTACGCCGACGATGATCTAGGGCTTTTCCTTGTGGTAGACGGCTTGGGTGGTCATGCCGCGGGTGAGAAGGCTGCAGAGACCGCGGTCGAGATCATTCGCCGGGAGATGGCCAAGCCTGGCGGCGACGCACGGGATCGAATCCGTGAAGCCATCACGGCCGCCAACAATCAAATCTTCCAAGACGCCGCCGGTAATGAAATGTGGCGCGGCATGGCCTGTGTGCTGACGCTGGCAGTGATCACGGACGATAAGGTGATCGCCGGGCACGTCGGCGATTCTCGCCTTTACCTGACCTGGAACGGAGCCATCCGCAAGCTGACCTCGGACCATTCGCCGGTGGGTGAGCGGGAAGACGCGGGCGAGCTTACCGAAGCGGAAGCCATGGCGCATCCCAGGCGGCACGAAGTGTTCCGGGACGTGGGATCGCGCCGGCGGGAACCGGATGAAGAGGATTTCATCGAGGTGAAGGAGTTTTTATTCAAGCCCGATGCCGCCATTCTCCTGTGCAGCGACGGCCTGAGCGATCTGCTTACTTCTACCGAGATGCTGGACGTAATCGAGCGCTACGAGGGCGATCCCGCGCAGGTGGCGCAAGAGTTGGTGGAGGCCGCGAACGTAGCTGGCGGAAGCGACAATATCACCGCTATCTTCGTGGCAGGCAGCGAATTCCTGGGCAATGCGTCGCCCGCGGCAGCGGAGGCTCGGGCGCGGAATGCCATCACCAAAGCCCGGGAAGAAGTGGTTGCCGAACTCGGTTCTAAGGTGCCGGACCCGCGGTCTAAGGTCGCCCGGGTGTTCGCCTCGCGGGCGGCCTTTCTGGTTTACGGGTTCCTCTTGGGTGTGGCGCTGGCGCTGGGCGGCGTGGCGTTGTTCCTGCGTTGGCCGAAACCGTAGGCGGGCCAGCGCGTCAATGTTTACGATATCTTTTTGTGCTTCGGACCTGTGCTTAGAACCAGGCAATTTGGCGCCTACGAGGTGATCCGCAAGCTCGCACGCGGCATGACCGACGTGTATCTGGCCTTCGATACCAGCGCCAAACGCCATGCGGTATTAAAAATTGTTGAGGAATCGCCGGACGCGCTCACGCAGCTGATCCTGGAAGCAGAGCGACGCGGAGCTGATTTGCAAAAGCAACTGCACGATGCCGATTCGCGCGTCATTGAGCTTTATGAGTACGGGCATCTGGACGGATTCTTCTTCGTCTCGATGCAATACATCGAGGGCCGGACGGTGGCTGAGATTCTGAAGCAGGAGGGCCGCATCGAACCGGCGCGCGCGGCGCGATTCGCGGTGGAGATCCTGAGCCAGCTCGACCGGCTGCATTCGTTCCAGGCCACGATCGACGGGCAGCGGCGATCCGTGGTGCATGGCGACATCAAGCCGTCGAACATTCAAATCGGCAGTAACGACGAAGTCCGGCTGCTGGATTTCGGAATCGCGAAGGCGCTGACGTTCACGCACAGCCGCACGCATTTGGGATTAGGCAGCCCCAGCTATTGCTCGCCGGAACGGTTGAGCCGGGGGCAGGTGGACCGTCATGCGGATCTCTGGGCGGTGGGCGTGACGCTCTACGAAATGGTGTCGGGCGTGCCTCCTTATCAGGCCCAGGATACGCGCAAACTGGAAGCACTCATTCAATCGCGCCGGCCCCCGCGCGCGCTGCCGGAAAGCTGCCCGGATGCCATGGTCGCGATTTTGCATAAAGCGCTGGCGGGCGATATGCACCAGCGCTATGTCTCGGCGGCGGCGTTTGAAAATGATGTGACGTTGTTCTTGCAGGGGCGTCCGACGGTGGCCGAAGTGGAGCGGCGGGTGTCATGGAAGAGCAATCCGACCGTAGAGAAGCAGCGCCCGCCGTACATACCGCAGCGCGTGGCCAGTATGGCCGAAACGGTTCGGCGCAGCGTGCTGAAGCTGCAGACTCCACGCGCGCGGCAGCTGGCGTCCGCGATGAGCATTCTGGGAGCGCTGTGCTGGGGATTGCTGGCCGGTCTGGTGGTGTGTGTGCCCATTGGATACTACTATCGCTTCTGGCGCGAGAGCAGCGCGCTGCGCGGCAGCCTGGACTATTCGCGCGCGAGCGTCGCCGAGATCAACCGGGATTGGGATTTGCTACAGCGCGTCCAGAGGCGGAACGCGTTCCTGGGCGGGACCTCACCGGCGATCCGGCTGGCTTCGAACATGCGCGCGGCACTGCTGCAGGCTGGCGATGGAATCATCGAAGGCTATCGCAATAATTCCGATCCGCGCATACAGGATTTCGACTGGCCGAAGGCGGCGGTGTGTTTCACGCACCTGATCGAGATGGATCGCAACGACCGGATGCTGCAGGGCAAGCTGGCTCTTTGTCACGCATATGAAAATCTGGAGCGCGCTGCTTCCGATCCCGCCGCGGGGCATGCAGCGCAGTCCGATTTTGAAGACGCTGTGGCTCTCATGCCGCGTTCGCCCGATCCGCATCTGGGCCTCGCTCGCATCGACGTTTATTCACTTCACAACATCGGTAAAGCCATGGCCGAGCTGCATGAGGCCCAGCGTCTGGGGTTTGCGCCGGGCCCGCGCGAAACCGAAGAGGAGGCGGACGGATATCGCTTCCGCGCGACCACGGAATTGAATGACGCGCGAAAGAACGAGATCAGCAAGACCGAAGAAGAGCGCTACTTGCGCCTGGCGCAGCGGGATTTCGATCGGGCGCGGCAGCTGTATGAGCCCATCGAAGGGTTCTCCAACGTGAGCGTCGCCCTGCGGCAAGTGGATGATGACGATCGCGCGCGTCAGAGCATGGCGGATGCGCTGAGCAAAAAGCCCAAGCCCAAATCGAGATCAAGCCAGCGTTCGCGCTATGCCACCCGGAGGACGCATTGGCAGTAACCAAGAGCTGGGAATCGAATGTTCTGGCTACGGACGCCAAGGCTGCAGGCGCGCCAGGGCGCGTGGGATGGCGCGAATTCACCTGGCTGATATCGTCGTCAGTGCTGGTCGCCATCGGGCTGCTGATGGTCTATTCAGCCAAGACCCAGAATTTTCCGGAGTTGTCGCGGGCGCTGGCGCATGGAGAGTTGATTGACCTGAATCGGGTGACCAAGCCGGAGCAACTGCTTCCGTTCCTCGAAGTGTTCCAGGATGAGGCCGCGCGTGAGCGCGTGGCGAGCAAGATTTTCGATTACCTCTCCACCCATCCGCAACTGCCAAACGTCGGAGCTTTGGCGCGCTTGCATTTGGGGATGCCCCTGGCCAAACTGAAGCCGGCTCTGGTGGTGCGCACGCCCGGCGAATTTCAAACGCAATTTTTGATTTGGATCGCGCTCTACCTGGCTGCGTTCCACGTTGTGTTTCTCATCTGGCGCTGGAGCGGGCTGCGGGGCGACTTCGCCATCCTGCCGGCGATTCACCTGCTCACCGGCATCGGCCTGATTCTCGCCGTGAGCTTGCGCGATCCGTTGCGCGATACGCTGGAGTTCAGCAAATTCGCGTGGGGCGTGGCGCTGGGCTGCCTGGTACTGCTGTTGCCATCGTTACGCGCGTTCAACTATCAGCGCTTCTCCGCCTGGTGCTACACGCCACTGTTTGCCGCGCTCGCTCTTTTCGTTTTGCTGATGCGCTTCGGATCGGGGCCAGGCGGGAACGACGCGAAGGTAAATCTCGGGCCGTTTCAGCCGGTGGAGGCGATCAAGATCCTACTGGTGTTCTTCCTGGCCGGCTACTTCGCGCGTAATTGGGAACGTCTGCGCGATCTGCGCGAAAAGAAATTACTTGGGCCTTGGATCAAAATGCCGCGCTGGATTGGGGTGCCGCGCCTTTCGCATGTCTTGCCGGTGATGTTCGCCGTAGCGATCGCGCTGGGCTTTTTCTTCTTGTTGAAGGACCTTGGTCCCGCGCTGGTCACCGGGTTCTTGTTCCTCGCGATGTTTGCTATAGCGCGCGGACGCGCCGGATTGGCCGTGCTCGGCCTTGTTCTGCTGGTTGGCGGCGTGGTGGTCGGATATCACTTGGGTAAGCCCACCACCGTGGTGGATCGCATCAATATGTGGCTGTCGCCCTGGGATAACGACGTGCACGGCGGCAATCAACTGGCGCATTCGCTGTGGGCATTTTCCACTGGCGGCGCTCTGGGATCGGGGCCCGGCTGGGGCGATCCGGAAATGATTCCCGCCGGGCATACGGACCTGGTGCTGCCCGCCGTTGGTGAACCATGACGCCTCTCCTGCCGGACGATCCTTCCTCATTTCCCGATCCCCAATTGTGCTCGATATTCGAGTTCACGCGCGCATTTTAAAGAGGGGGGTAGGACATCCGCTGTCCAGGTGAATAAGTTTTTTGGGAGATTGGAGCGCCCGCGGAGCCGAACGTCTCGACTGGCGGCGCGCGCGGAGTGACGGGGAACAGGCGGAACTGGGAAAACAGGCAGAGAAGGGATTTGCCCGCTAAAGCCGAACGTCGGCGCCGAACCTCGGCCTGGCACGCAACGCGAAAGCCGAACCTCGGCGTGGCGACGCAGAAGAAGA
>CAVRZH010000114.1:0-12508 GCA_963725455.1 Bryobacterales bacterium | reverse complement strand
GAATGGCTCGCTTGCGATCGTCGGTGAGCAGGCGCTTCACGGCCTGAATGAGCGGCGGAAGAGTGGCCTCGGCATCGGCGGGGATGGAAAGATCCACGTCCTCATAACGCTGGAAGTTCTGATAGTTGCTCTTGTAGAAAAGGTCGGAGGAGCTGATGCTGACCAGCTTGGTTCCGGGTTTAATGAGGGATCGCGGAATCACCCGCGTCTGTCCGCCCAGTGCGTGTACCACGCCGAAGAAATCGTAGACCTCCAGGCCCAGGATCACGTCGGCGCTGGCGATGGTGGGGCGCGAGCGCTGCGTAAGATTGAGCGGATGGCGGGAAGGGAAGTTCATGCGCCGCTGCTGATCGATCACAGGCGCGCCGAGTGTTTCGGCCAGTTCCACCAGCAGCGTGATGCCGGACGGCGTACGCGCGGAGCGGCTGGTGACAATGACTGGATTTTCGGCCGACACCAGCATCTGCGCCAGTTCGGCCACCGCGGCTGAATCGCCCGCCGGAGCGGCGATTTTCGGAAGCTTGGGAATGCGCCAGTCGAAATCCTTGGGTGCTTCGCCTTCCTGCAAAACGCCGTCGGCGGACAAGAGCACGGGCATCATCGGCGCTGTCATCGAGATCTGGTAAGCGCGCACGGCCGATTCGCCGAAGTGCGTGAGAGAGGCGGGATTATCGTCCCACTTGGTGTAATCGCGCACGGTGGCGGCCACGTCCTGAGCGGAGTGCAGCCATTCCACGCGGCCGCGGCGCTCGGCGGAATCGGAGATGTTGCCGGCGATCACGAACACTGGCGCCTGGTCGCAGTAGGCGTTGTAGATGGCCATAGCGGCGTGCTGGATGCCGACCGTGCCATGCGCGCAGACCAGCGCCGGCTTGCCCTCGATTTTGGCGTACCCGTTGGCGGCGGCGACTGAGCACTCTTCGTGCATGAAGGTGATGAATTCAGGGTCGCGATTGCCGCCGTGGTTGATCACCGATTCGTGAATGCCGCGAAAACTGGAGCCGGGCGTGGCGAACAGGTATTCGAACCCGAGCGATTTGAAGACATCCACCATGTAATCCGAGCCCGGGCGCTCGACGATCTGGATGTTCTCTACAGACTCGGCGGGGGTGGTATTTTCAGCGGCTCGCTGGGCGGCAGTGGGCGGCAGAGCGGTGGTTCGTGATGTAGACTCTTGCGGCTCAGCGTGGATCGGGGTGACCAAGGCCGCGGCTCCCGCAGCCGCGCCTGCCGCGGCGCCTTTCAGAAAGCCTCGGCGGGCGAGTGGGGTGGATTTGGATTTTGCCATGGTGATAACCTCCGCGATTGCTGGCTCTGGGCGGTAACTATATCACGTTACGATGCGGACGAGCATGACAAGAATAACGATAGGTTAGAAGCGTGAGTTTGTTGGCGATTGTGCTTTCCGTAGTGGCCATCGGCGCTGTTCTCCTTGCCGCGGGCATCATTCATCAAGCTGCGGGGATGGCGACCGATCGGCGGCGTTATCCTCCGCCGGGGCGGATGGTAGATATTGGCGGGCGAAGCTTACACCTGATCGACAACCCAGCGGCTGGACCTGCCGTGATCTTTGAATCGGGGATATCGGCAACCTGCCTGAACTGGACCGAGGTACGCGCCGAGTCGGAGAAGTTCGCGCGCGCCTATGCCTACGACCGGGCGTGGCTGGGCTGGAGCGATCCGGCGCCATCGCCACGAACCACTCAGACCATCGTGGAAGACTTGCATGCGCTGATAGAATCGGCCGGGGTTCCGCGGCCGTTTATTCTGGTTGGGCATTCGTTCGGCGGGATGCTGGTGCAAGCTTATGCGTCCAAGTACCCAGACCAGCTGGCAGGTTTAGTTTTGGTAGATCCGCTGTCACCGCGCGAATGGCTCAAGTGTTCTCCCGCGCAGGCGCGTATGCTTCGTTTAGGCCGCACCCTTTCGCGACGGGGAGCATTCTTAGCGCGCATCGGAGTGGTGCGCGCAGCGCTTGCGTTATTGATGTCCGGTGGCCGGAGGGCGCCGAAGCTGATTGCCAGGCTGAGCAGCGGGAGGGGCGAATCGGTAATCTCGCGATTAGTAGGCGAGGTTCGCAAGATGCCGCCCGAGACCTGGCCGATGGTGCGGGCGCACTGGTGTCAGCCCAAAGGATTTCTGGGATTAGCGGCTTATTTGGAAGGGCTTCCTGAGAGTTCGGCGGAAGCAGCGGCGATGGAGGACCGTTTGGGACAGGCAACCCCGTTTCCTGTGACAGTGCTCTCGGCAGCTAATTCGCCGCCGTGGCAATTGGAAGAACGGGAGGGATGGGCGCACCGCTCCCCGCGCGGGCGGCACATCGTCGCGCGGAAGAGCGGGCATTGGATACAACTCGACGAACCGGAACTGGTGATAAAGGCGATTCGCGAGATGATCGAGCTATTGACTAGGCCTTCTTAATGAGTTCGATATCCAGATGAACGTGTACTTCGTCGCTGAGCATCACGCCGCCGGTCTCGAGCGGGGCGTTAAATTTCAATCCGAAATCGCTGCGTTTGATGGTCGTGGTGGCCTCGGCGCCGGTTCGAAGATTTCCCCAGGGATCCTTGGCTTCCGCCCCCGCGGTTTCCACTTGCAGCGTGGCCGGATGGGTGACTCCGTGCATAGTTAGATCGCCCGTTACCTTCCACTGATTCTTACCGTCCGGAACCACACTCGTCGAGACGAAAGTGATGGTCGGATGGTTCGCGGTGTCCAGAAAATCCGCGCCTTTCACGTGCGCATCGCGCTTTACATCGTGCGTCAGCAGCGTGTTGGCGTCGATGGTGGCGTTCACCTTGCTGTTGGCCGGGTTGGCGGGATCGAAGACTACGTCGCCGGTAACGCCGCTGAATCCTCCCCGAATATAGGCAATCATCAGGTGCCGAATCTTGAAGCCGGCTCCGGAATGGGCCGGATCGATAGTATAAGCGGCGGCAGTTGTCGCTGTAGTGGCGGTGCTCATGAGATTCTCCTTTTTTCGCGGACGTGGCGCCCGCAACTCGTGTTAGATGCATCGGCCGCGCGGGCTGATGCGGCCCATTTGGGCAGGGACCGCCCAAAACCGGCGTCCTCATGTAGTTTACAACGGAACCAGACAGGGCCGAAGCGGCTGACCACAGCGCGAGTAGGATTCTAAAGCCATTCCCAAACAAAGTCGATAGTTGCAGATATGGGTAAGTCGCGGCCCTGTAGCATTTTAGTCTCAGTTTGTGCAGTTTTCTGGCTGCCCGCGGCGTGCCTTGCCCAACGCTACACATTCAAGGAATACGGCCAGGCTGAGGGGCTGAGCAATCTTAACGTAAACGTTCTTCTGGAAACCCGCGCCGGGTTCCTCTGGGCGGGCACGGAGAATGGACTCTTCCGCTACGACGGACTTCGTTTTGAGCGCGTGAACCTGGGCTCGGAAGTCCTGGCCGGGAGCGTTCTGGCCTTGCATGAGGACGCCGCCGGACGTCTCTGGGTGGGGCGGCAGAACAGCGTAGGATATCTGCAGCAGGGCTTATTTCACGCGGTTCGCTTTCCAGATGCAAAGCCGCGCTTGTTTGCCGGGGATACCATTTCATCTTCGTCCGACGGCAGAGTTTTCATCGCCAGCGACGGCCAGCTAATAGCCGGAGACCCGTCTCCATCCGGCGAATGGAGTTTCTCGAGGATTCCCGTCTCAGATTCGGCTCATGTTCCACAGCTTAAGGTGAATAGCGTTTTGACGGGTCCGGACGGTGCGGTGATTGTCGGGTGCGGGGAGGGTATTTGCAGGCTCCATGGCTCCCGGTGGGAGCGGTGGGGAGAGAAAGAGGGTTTAAAGAAGGATGATTGGCAGAGCCTGTATCTAAGTTCCCGCGGAGAACTTTGGGCCTGGGGCAACAAGCACATCGCCGCTCTTCCGCCCGGCGGGATCACCTTCCAGGATCGCGATGTACCGGAAATGCACAATCCGGACGCCACCAATGCAATCGCCGAGGACCCGCAAGGGCGAATTCTCACCTCCAGCGGCAGGCAGTTGATGCGCTGGGAAAACGGCGCCTGGGATATTTTCGATCAGCATCAGGGCTTGCCGGCTTTTCAGATCGGGCCGGTGTTCGTCAGCTCCCATGGCGACGTTTGGCTGGCGGCGGCCGGCCATGGCGTAAATCGATGGCTGGGCTACAACCTTTGGGAAACCTGGACGGCGGCGGAGGGGCTGCAGAGCGATACGATTTGGGGAATTCTGCGGGACCGCGGTGGGCGGCTCTGGGTCGGTAATGAAGACGGGCTGGCCTTTCTGGATCCGGGACAAAAAAGATTCACTCCCTGGCCTCTCCCGGGATTACCCCGGAAACAGAGAATTGCCGGCCTAGCTGTGTCCCAGGACGGCGCCGTGTGGGCCGGCGGCGGAAACATCGTGGTGCGCATCGATCCAGTGACGCGCCAGTCCAGCTACGTCACCTGCCAGGATTTGATTCGGATGATTCAGGCGGATTCGCACGGCCGTCTCTGGGTGGGTACAAAGTCCGGGTTGTACGTCATCGACAATGCGCGCGAGCATCAGCCCGGCGTGCGTCTCCAGCTGTCGCAAAGTCTGGACCAGGAAACATCACACGTTACCGAAACGCCCGACGCGCAGATGTTTGCCTATACCAGGAGCGGCCTCTACCGCCTGCATGGCGCCGTCTGGCACAAGATCGAGCATGGCCCCGGGTTGGAATTAGGTGGCAACGATTCCCCGTTGGCTTCCGACGCTCCCAATTCCTTGTGGGTCAATCAAGATCCCGGCGTCGTCCATCTCGAGATTGAGGATGACCGCGTTACGCGCGTCCATCGCTACGACGAGAAGACGCTCGGGTCCGAACGAGCGTATTTCATGCAGCGAGATAATCACGGGCATGTTTGGCTGGGGTTGGATATGGGCGTCACGTTTCTGGATGGCGAAAAGTGGCACTCCTTAACCCAACAGGACGGCCTGGTATGGAACGACACTGATGATCAAAGTTTCTTTCAAGACAAAGATGGCAGTATTTGGATCGGAACCAGCGGGGGACTTTCGCATCTGCTCGCTCCTGCCCACTACACTAAGCCGGCCTCCATCCAGTTGACCGCGGTCTCGGCCAATTTCGGGGATCAGAGCCTGAACGGCAGCGCCACTTCTGTCTTCCCCTGGAAGAAGGCGCCGTTAGTCATCAACCTCGCCACTCCTTTTCGGGATGGCGGCACTCTCAAGATTCGCTACCGGCTGGCGGGTTTGGAGGATCGCTGGGTAGCCACCACCAGCCGTGAGATCCGCTATGCGCAGCTTCCGCCGGGGTCATACACCTTTGAAGCCATCGCGACGGATCCGGCGCTCGGCCAGGATTCGAACATTTATCGAATCCCTTTTGTCATCAGCCCGCCTTGGTGGCGCTCCGGAACCGCGCTCGCGGTTGAATCCTTCGTGTTGATCATGGCCATCGGCCTAGTTTGGAAGCGGCGCGTGCGAGCGCTCATTGTACGCCAAAGTGAACTGGAGAGCATGGTGGCCGAGCGCACGCTGGATCTCGACAAGAAGAAGGAAGAAGCCGAAGCCGCCAATAAGGCCAAAAGCGAGTTCCTGGCTGCCATGAGCCACGAGATTCGCACTCCCATGAACGGCGTGCTTGGCATGGCCAGCCTGCTTCTCGATACGCCGCTCAATGCTGAACAAACCGACTGGCTGAACACCATCCGCCATTCGGGCGATCTGTTGCTGACCATCATCAGCGACATTCTCGATTTCTCGAAAATCGAGGCTGACAAGCTGGAACTGGAGCGAATCGAGTTTTCGGTGGCAGCCGTGGTTCGGGATTGCAGCGCTCTAATGCGCGAACAGATGAAGAAGCAGCAGCTCATTTTTACCGTGGAAGCGTCGCCGGATATTCCAGCGGCGGTTTACGGCGACCCGACGCGCCTTCGCCAGATTGTCCTGAATCTGCTGTCGAACGCGTTGAAGTTTACACCCGCCGGAAGCGTGAGCCTGCGCTTGTGGAGCGAGCCGCAGAGCGGCAATTCCGTTCGCCTGAACTTTGAGGTTGCCGATACCGGCATCGGCATGGACGAGGCGGCATTGAGCCGGCTGTTCAAGAACTTTTCGCAGGCGGATTCGTCCACCACCAGACGATACGGAGGAACGGGCCTAGGCCTGGTTATTTCAAAACGCCTGATCAAAATGATGGGCGGAGATATCCGGGTTCGCAGCGAAGTAGACAAGGGAACCGTCTTCTCTTTCTCTGTAGAAGCGGAGGTTTGCCCGGAATCTGGATCGTCTACATCTCTGTTTGCGCTGGCTGAGAGCTGCGAGGACGGCGAAAATCACCACAACCAGCGGCCGAATCGCCAGTGGAGCGTGCTGTTGGCGGAAGATAATGTCATCAACCAAAAAGTGGCTCAAGCGATGCTCGCGCGTGAAGGCTGCACGGTGGACTTGGCCGAGAATGGATTACGCGCCGTCGAGATGGCGGCTGCCAAGGTGTATGACTTGATTTTGCTGGACTGCCAAATGCCGGAAATGGATGGCTATCAGGCGGCAGCCGCCATTCGCAAACTCGAAAAAGGCAAACACAGAACGCCCATCATTGCCGCGACGGCCAGTGCATTCACCGAAGACAAAGCCCGCTGCATGTCGGCTGGAATGGATGACTACGTCTCGAAGCCGATTACCAAGGGTTCCCTGGCGGTGGTCCTGGAACGATGGTTGAAGACGGATGCCGCCAAGCCCGCCATGTTGGACTGAACATCAGAACCGCAGCTTCAATTCCACCCAGGCCCTTCTTGGCGCGCCAGGCGTGAAGAACGTTGCGCTCTGCGCGGGTGCGTCGCCGGCGAACGGGCCGCTAGTGTAAACGGGAAAGGGCAGGGACTGGATGGCGCCGTGGGCGGTTAGCTCCGTATTGGAAATCCATGCAGCCGTGTAATATTCGTGGTTGAAAAGATTGTCGATCTGCACGGCCAGTTGCAGATGGCGGGTGAGATCGTAATGGGCGCGGAAGTTCGTGATCGCGTAGCCGGGTGAAACGCCGGGTCCGAGGTAATATGTGCCGTCCGCCGTATAGGCATTGTTCTCGTTGCCGCGCGCATACGAGCTCGATACAGCCACTTCGTTCAGCTCAAACATCAGCTTCTTAGTCACCTGGTAGTCCGCATAAGCCTTGCCGGACTGCTTGGGAATCAGTGGAATTCGGTCGCCGGGCTGGACGGTTATAACGCCGGGAAGTCCGGGATATCCCTGCAATGCAAAATTATTGGTGTTGTTTGCCGACCCGTCCAGGGTCTCGGTGCTTTGGTAAGTGGCCGAGAGAAAAGTCCAATCCAGGCCCCAGGTGACCGGCCCGGCGCGCCCGTCGACATCCGCGTCCAATCCCTCGCGCAGCGTTTTGGCAAAGTTTTGAAAATAGCCGGTGCCGGTCTGCGGCGCTGCGACGAAAAGAATATCGTTGTGGTTTTCCGAGCGAAACGCGCCGGCGTTCCAACTCAGGTTGTGAAGGAAGGGAATCTCCGGCTTCCCGCGCAGACCGGCTTCCCAGGTGTCGGTGACCACCTGCTGGAGCGGAGGATCGGACGACAGCGAGTTGGGCAGGCTGCAAGGGGCGCTTGGATCCGCGCACCCAAGTTCAATGGAAGTGGGAGCACGGCTGCCCTGGGAATATCGCGCGTAAGCATTGAGGCTGGAGAACGGGCTCCAGGTGATCCCGATGGCGGGGTTGAAGCGCTGAAACACATAATCGCCGGTGAGAGAGCCGGGGCCGGGCAGGGGATTGAGCAGGTCGGTGTTGTCGACCGTGAACCGGTTGTAGCGCCCGGAGGCGGTGATGTTGACGGTCTTCGCCAGAGTCAAAGTGTCGGTGAAGTAAAGACTCCAGTTGGGCGTCACACCGTGCAGATTGACGGCTGAATTGATGGGCGAGCCATCCACACTGGTGGATCCGTCTTGCCACGCTGGAACGCTGGTGAGCGTGTAGTTGGGATTGACGTAAGCGAAATCCGTGGTCTGCGTATAGTTGATGCTGCCCCGGTCCAGTTCCGCTCCGGCGGCGAACAGGTTGCGCCCTATTTTGTGTCCTATTTGGGGCGATGTGATCCAGGTAAATTGCCCGGAAAGTCCGTACTCGTTCTGCAGTTCCTTTGAATAGATGTTGACGCCATCGCAGGTCTGGTCCGGGTCGCCCAACTGGAGCGCCTCCGCGATGCACGGCCACTTAGGGAACGGAGTATTCGAGATATTGGCGCCGGCTGTTGGGAAACCGCTATAACCCGCCGCGCTGAGGACTGCCTGCTCCTGTGAAGTCGGCTGGTAGATCAACCCTCCCTGCGCGTCGTCGTTGTAATTGGCGTCGATGGCCTCCGTGCGAATATTGCGGTACCATGCGTTGCCAGTGAATGTCAGATTGTCGCTGAAGGTGTGGCGGGCGATGAAGTTGACAGACGGCGACCGGTTGGCTGTACTGTCGGGAATGGAATAAACGCTCGAATAGTTGAGTGCCAGCAAGCGGTAGTCCTGCAGTCCGTTCCCGATCATTGTGTTGTAGGCGTAGGAGAGAGTAAGCGCAAGGTCGGTTTTGGTAGTGCGCCAGCCCAGCCGCGCGAATCCTTGCCGAATGTCCGAAGGCGAGTCGAAGCGCCAGCCCGATTCGTGGAATCCGGTCCCCATCAGGAACCAGTTGAACCCGGTGGCTTTGCCTCCGCCCCATTCAGCTTCCACCGACTTGCGCCCGCTGCTGCCATACAGCACGTCGCCGGCCCAGCCCGGATTCGTCACGCCGTTCTTGGTCTGGATGGAGAGCGCTCCTCCCAACGTATTCAGCCCGAACAGAGGGTCCGATCCCGGCACCAACGCCACTTCCGAGATCGCGTCTTTGGGGATCAGGTCCCAGCTCACCACGTCGCCGAAGGGCTGATTCTGGCGCACCCCGTCCACATAGACCGACAGGCCTTCCGGCGTGCCTAGCAGAGGCGAAGCGGTGTAGCCACGGAAGTTCACGTCGGGTTGAAACGGGTTGCCCTGCATTTCGTTGAGATACACGCCATTCAACTGCCGGTTCATGAAATCTCCCAAATCGAGCGCGCCGATATTTTCGATGTCAGCTGCGGTTGCCGTCTGGACGGGAGCGGCAATCTGGTCCTTGTATAAATCCGTTCCAGCCAGCGGTGTCGCCGAAACCACGTCCACTTTGGAAGCCTGGCCGGTTAGTGCCATCATGATCGTCCGCGAGATGGGCGCCGTGGCGCGCACGTCGATGGAAACGGACTGGGTGACGAATCCGGCCTTAGAGATTTGCAGCCTGTAGCGGCCGTAGGGTAAGCCGCCGAAGGTAAACATACCTTGCGCATCGGTTTGAAAACTGGACTGCAAGGCGGGGCCCTGTATCTTTCCGGATGCTTCCATCGTCGCGCCCGAGGGATCCTCAACTTGAACACGGATCTCGCCCAGCGGGGCTTGGGCGCGCAGAGAGAAAACTGCGAAGAGGAGAGCGGCGGATAAGCGCCGGCCGGTGAATTTTAGATTGCGCATCCGAGTGGTTAGCGGAACCTCGCAAGCGGACGGTCGGTGTGGAAGTACTTCTTATAAGCTTCGATCCAGTTGGTTGCGATTTCGCGCTGCGCGGTGGCCAAATCAAGCTGGCCGTTGCACACCAGATCGCGCAGATGGTCCTCTAATGCATCCTTCACCCGCGCATTCCAAACCGCGGCCGTGTAGGCTTGCGGCCATAGGTTATGAATGTCGTCCGCACCTCCCAGGGCGGGCGTAATCAGGTAGTCCACCTCATAGGCGGCGGGCGCGGAGGGCCGGATTCCGTATTCGTCGAATACTCTGCGCTGCAACGCGACAGGCACGGCCTTGTTCTTGGTGTTTGACTCCATGCATACCTCGTCGCGGCCCAGGAGCACTGTGGCGCCGGGGGTGAGCCTGGGATTAGGAACCATGACGGCGATCGCACGCGCGGATGGCCGTCCGCCCCACGTCTGGGAAGCGAAGTAGACGATCGCAACCAGTGCGAACGCGGCGGCGGCCAGGGCCCACCACAATCTCCAGGGTATCCGCGGGGGTTCTGCAAGTTGTGCCAGCCGCGCTTTCAACAAAGCGCGCGGGCCATCAGGGGCTGGGATCTGGCTCTCGAAATTTCGCTGGTGCATGCGGACGAACTCGCCGATCGAGGCCTCGATTTCCTGCTGGCGAGCGCGGCATGCCCAACAGGCCGCCAGATGCGCATGGACTCGCCCAGCTTCACGCGCCGAAAGCTCGCCATCTACTGCCAGGAGCAATTCTTGATCGGAGAGATGAGAATCTTCAGACTGCATAATGTCACCTTTGGACGGCGCGAGCGATGTGCGCCAGGGATCGTTCCAGAGCAAGAGAGACTGCGCCGAGAGACATGTCCAAAACCTCGGCGATTTCACGATAGCGCAGGCCTTCCGCCCGCAAGTACAAGCACCAGCGATTTTGTTCCGGCAACGCCTGGACCACCGCCAGCACGCGTTGCTGCATCTGGCTAGTCGAAAGCTGATCTTCGGGATTGGGAGCCGGATCGACGATTGATTCGCTGAACGGGTCGGCCAACTCGGGAAACCGGGAGTCCCGCCGCGATCGTTGATGCTTCTTCAGTGCCAGATTGTGGGCCACCCGGAACAACCAGCCGCGTAGATTCTCGCGGGATTTCCCGCGCCGCAGGTGCTCAAATAGGGCCAGAAATGTTTCTTGGACGATGTCTTCGGAATCTGGCATAGCCAGAGACGCGCCCGCCAGATAGCGCAACAGCGGGTCCCTCCACTGATCAAAAAGCTGGATTACTTCTTGTTCAACGGCCGAGGGATGATTCTGGCAGACGTCAGACGGAGAAAGAGCGATTGCGGCGTTCGATCCTTTAGGCCCCTGCATCGGCAATTGGCTTCCACTTGAATATTCCTTAACGTGCCATCTTGTTCAGCCTTTTTTTGGACGGCGCTGGATCTCTTGCAACCGTGGCCCTGCAGTTGCAGTCTATAGTTGCAGAAGGTGGGTCTTTTCGATGTTAGCCGTAGCCATTGCCGGAGTTTTGATAGTGTTTGCGCTGTTCCTGTCGATGCTTTCGTCCGCGCCCAAAGACGACGCGGAGTGGAATCCTGACACAGAGGCGTGAACTTTCGCCACGTTTCGACACGCCGGGTCTAGCGCTCGCCCTGCGGTTCAGCGCAGCGGCGAAAGCGTGAACGTCAGCAGAAAAATTGCGAGCGCGGCCAGTCCTAGAGCCACTCGATTCTTGTCCAATTTGGTCGAGTCGAAGATCACGGGATGGCGCAGTGCGAAGAAGAACAGCAAGGCCGCCCAAACCAGCCAGGTGTGCGAATAGAAAATCCCGAGCGGGACTAGCGCCACTACAAAGATGCGCGACAGCAGCTTGTGCCATCGGCCGGTGAAGGCATAAAGGATATGGCCGCCGTCCAACTGTCCGATCGGCAGCAGGTTGAGCGCCGTGGCCAGGATCCCCACCCAGGCCGCGCGTGCAATGGGGTGCAACAGAATGTCGGCCGAGCGGACGCCGGGAAAAATCATCCACTCAAACACTCGCTCGATGGCGGGAACGCTAAACACAAGATCACCACGGTTGGCGATTCCGGGAATAACCTTAGATGCGCCGATCCCGATCACTAAAGCCGGTACCAGTACCGCAAAGCCGGCCAGCGGTCCGGCGATGCCGACGTCGAAGAGCGCCTGACGTGTGTAGATGGGCGAGCGAATGCGTATGAAGGCCCCCAGCGTCCCGATCGGTGAGGGACACGGAAGGAAGTAAGGCAGGCTGGCGTCGATCCCATAATATCGGCACGCGAAGTAATGACCCATCTCGTGGGCGAGCAGGATAGTCATTAACGTAATGGAAAACGCCAGGCCGTCGATGAGCAACAGCGGTCTGGCTTCCAGTGTTACGAAGACATTTAAGTATTGATCAAAGTCGAGCGGCCGGTTGGTTTGAAAACTATGCGTGAGTACCACGCCCACCAGCGTGGTGGTGCATAGCGTGAGACCCAGCAGCACCCAATGCACTGCCCATCGCGCGGTCGAAATTGTGTCCTGGGGAAATGTGAACGAGGCTCTGAGAGCGTCGTTCGTTGTACGGGGAACCACGACAACTACGCTACTGCAGTGACTGCAGCTCCTTGCCCGGTTTGAAGCGCACCGCCTTGCCGGGAGGGATAGCCACCTCGGCGCCGGTGCGCGGATTGCGGCCGATGCCGGTCTTGCGTGGGCGTACGTTGAAGATGCCGAAGCCGCGCAATTCAATGCGCTCGCCATGCGACAGGGCCCGCTTCATGCTCTCGAAAACGGTCTCCACGGCCATCTCGGCCTTGGTTTTGGTGATGCCGGTTTTGTTTACCACTTCGTTAATAATGTCGAGCTTGATCACGGTCTCCCCCTCAGTGATGAACGTGCGCGGCGGTAGGCGGCCAGGCCCACGAATCCTCCGCAGCCCCCAAGGTGGGAGCAAACCTCATGATAGGATTGGGGTTAGGGAGTTGTCAAGCGGGCAGGGCCTAGTTGTCGGCG
>CAVRZH010000113.1:0-23279 GCA_963725455.1 Bryobacterales bacterium | reverse complement strand
ACAGGCAACACGAGTTCGCTTGACTTGCCGCTTTTCAGCCAATTAGAATGAGTCCGCGATCTGGGAGGTTCAAAGTGCGAAATCCTCTGCTCTCCGCGGGCCTGGTGGCCGCGATTGTTTTACTGCTTTCTTCCGTCCCTGCTGTTGCGCAGAGCGCGACCACCTCGGCGGCCAAGGTTCAAAGTGCGCCGTCCGGTCCGATTCCCCGTACTTTCGATGGCAAGCCCGATCTGAGCGGCCTGTGGGACCATCCCTTCGTCATCGATATGAGCAAGGACGGACGGAACAACGCTTGTGGCGCCGAAGTGAAGGGCTGCTCTCAGAAGGGCCCCGGTGGCGAGCTTCCGATGACGCCGGAGGGCGCGGAATGGACCAAGAATTACGATGCGGCCCGCTACGACGCTACCGCGCATTGCAATCCGATGGGCTACACCCGATCAATGAACGCGCCCGTCGCAACCCAGATTGTCCAGACGCCGACAGAGATCGTTTTTCTGCACGAATCGATGTTCGCGTTTCACGTAGTTTACCTGGATGGCCGGCCGCATCCTACATTCGACGAAGCCAAGGAAACCACCTGGTACGGGCATTCGGTGGGCCATTGGGAGGGCGACACGCTGGTGGTGGATACGGTGGGCCCATTCTTCGCCACGCCCAAAATGCTGCTCGATACCCGCGGCCATCCGGTGAGTGAGAACTTGCACGTCATCGAACGTTTCAATCGCATCGATGCCACGCACTTGGGCTACCAAGTCACGGTTGAAGATCCCAAGTATTACACCAAGCCCTTCACCAATGTCCGGACCTGGGTTCTGATGCCGAAGGACGAAGAGATATTAGAATACGTCTGCACCGAGAACAATAAGGAAGTGGAAGAGCACCACGTTAAATAGGGGCTAACGCACAACCGCAGCGCTCGCGGGCACGGTCTGCGTCTGCGCTTTCAGTACAAAGTGCATCCCCACCATGACGATGGCCGATATCAGCGCCGGGACCGCGGCCACCAGGAACAGGTTTTGTGAAGGCAAATGCCGGCTCATCAGGACGCCGCCCACCACGGGACCAATGATCGCCCCGATGCGCCCGATGCCCAGTCCCGCTCCGATGCCGGTGGCGCGTAGATCGGTCGGATAATAAGTTGCCGACAAGGCATTGACGGCGGTTTGTCCTCCTGCCACGCCATATCCGGCCAGAAACACGACCACGAAGAGCATGCTCAGCGATAAGCCGGGCGTTCCGATGAGAGCAATGTTGATGCAAGCGACTGTGAAACACGTCGTTAGCACTCGCCCGAAGCCCCAGTGGTGCACCAGGAAGCCGAGGGTGAAACCTCCAATCATTCCAGCCAGTTGCTCCATCGTTCCGACCAGCACGGACGTTCCGATGCCGTATCCAGCCTGGTTGGCCACCGTCGGCAGCCAACTCGCGAGGAAATAGAGGTTCAGCAGATTCATGAAATTGATGATCCACAGCAGGATTGTTCCCAAGCCGCGGCCTTCATGAAACAGGTGTATCCAGGGCACGCCTTTTCGTTTCGTCTCTTCGACAAAATATAAATTGGGGTCGGCGGGCGCGGCCGGGTCTATCCGCCGCAGCCAGCGCGAGGCCTGTTCCAGGCGCTTGCCGTGCAGCACCAGAAATTGCAAGGATTCGGGGAGCGCGAAAATCATGATGACGGCGATCACAAGAGGCGCCACAGCGCCGAAGTAGAAGACCGAACGCCATCCGAAGCTCTCAATCAGCCAGCGCGCGATGAAACCGCCAAAGGCCGCTCCGGCCGTGAATCCGTTGCCTACGATCATCATGATGGTGACACGCAGCTTGCTGGGGCTATATTCGCCAACCAGGGCGACGGCATTCGGCATGATCGCACCCAGCGCCATGCCCGCAATGAAGCGAATCACCAGCATCTGTTGCACATCGGCCGCGCGCGCGGTGAGAAACGTCAGCACCGAAAAGCATAACGTGACGGCGATCAGCACCGGCCGGCGCCCGATTTTATCCGCCAGCATGCTGAACACGAGCGAACCTACTAAAATGCCGAAGAGCCCGGCGCCGAACACGGGCCCAAACTGCGAAGTGGGCACATGCCATTCCTTCAAAATCACGGGCGCCACGTAGCCCATGGCCTGCACATCGAAGCCATCCATGATCAGGCACAGGCCGCACAGAATGCACAGGCCCAATTGAAAACGGCCCAAGCTGCTGTTTCCGACCAATTCCGAGATGTTGACCCGCGCGGGCGTCCGCATGACAAATTCCATCGCTCGATGGCGAGATCCAGTATATCTTTACTTTTCGGTTGCGACATACACTCCGGTCCACTTTGCGGGCGGTGGTGAGGTCAGAAACTCGCGGCAACGCTCCAGGAGCAGGGCCGATGTTTGGTCTTCCGGGAGGAGGCGCAAAGCGGCTTTGTACTGCTCGGCCGCGCCGCGAAAGTCTCGCGCGATGTAGGCCGACAGGCCCTGTACAAACAAGCGGGCAACCTCACGAGCGTCATGATTCTCTTCAGATGCCAGGCACAGCGGTTCCCAAACTTCCACACATTGGCTCTTGCCTTTGACCTGAACCACGCCCACCGGCCGCGCAACAATTGAACCGCGGGCAGCCTGGTGTGTGGTGTCACTGATCAATATCTGCGTTCCGTACAGTTTGTTCAAGCCTTCAAGCCGCGACGCCAGATTGACCGTGTCTCCCATAACCGTGTAATTGAACCGGTCATGCGAGCCGACGTTGCCCACCAGCACTTCTCCGGAGGCGATGCCGATGCGCGCGCGAATAGCGGCAAGGCCGGGAGTGTCGGAGGCGGCTTTTAACTCTGCCCTCAGTTCCGCCAGACGCCGCTGCGATCGAAGAGCCGTCTCGCAAGCGCGGGCCGCATGATCGGTCGTCGGTGCCGGCGCACCCCAGAAGGCCATGATGGCGTCGCCGATGAACTTGTCCACTGTTCCGCCTTGCGCCGCCACAACCCGGGTCATCTCGTCGAAATAGCGGCTCAGCAACTGCACGAGCTGGTCCGGAGCCATCTTCTCCGCGATGGATGTCATGCCTGCGATGTCGGAGAAATAGACCGTCATCTCGCGAGTTTGCCCTTGCAGGGTGGCTTCCTGGCCGGACTCCAGCATGGCCCTCACCAGGTCCCTGGGCACGTAATAAGAAAACGAACGCAGACTGCCCTTCATGTTGAGCAGCGATTCGTCCATGGTGGCTACTTCTTTAAAGACGGTCTTCATGGGCGGCCGAACGCTTAGTTGGAAATCGCCCACTTCCTTCATTTCCGATGCCAGGCGTGTGAGCGGGACCGAGATGCGCCGCGCCAGGATCATGGTGACGAGCAGCCCAATACATAAGGCGGCCACGGCGATGGCGACTGCTTCCCGTTCGTTTCGAGCCAGCACGCCGAGAAAATCAGACTCGGGTGCGTAGGCGCCCAGAAACCAGGTGGGCCCACCCGCGACGTTGAGCCGCCGGTATCCGCCAATGTAGCGCCCGCCCGCGTACGTCAAGATGAACTGCTCCTCGGGCAGTGTGACCTTGCGCGCCACAAAGGCCTGGAACACCGGGTCGGCCACGTCCGCTTCTGTCAGCAGCTTGCCCTGTGTACCTTGCCCGGCATTCTCAATTAGCCGTAGCCCGGGATAAGCGATCACGTGGCCCTTTTCATCGAACATAAACACCTTCCCGCGTTTTCCGAAGTGCAATTGTCCGATGAAATCCGAAAGGAAGTTGAGATTGAAATCGACGGTCAGGACTCCGAGTAATTTTCCGTCTTTCGCAAAGCGAGGGTTGGCGCAGGTGATTCCGGGCAGCCCTTCGTCGTAGAAGATTACCGGTCCGATCCAAACCAGTTTTCCGCTCCGCTGGGCGGCTTTGTAGAATTCCTCGTCGCGCGGATCGTAATCGTTGGCCGCCAGCTCATAGTGCCGCTCCCACGCGCCGCCTGGGCCGACGGTATAGTCATGCGACCGGCCGCTGGCCTTGAGGGTGGTTTGGCTCACGTGCAGCGAAGTGTCGGGAGCGCGATAGGCGCCGGTAAAATCGCCCATCGCATCGCTGTAGCTGGCCCAGGCGAAGGCAGGATTGGCGCGCAACACTTCAGTAAAGTGGCGCGCAAGCACGTCCTGATCGTCCCGCAGTACCGCATCGCCCATCAGCTTTTCGGAAAGTTGCACCGCGGTGACGGCGTTCTGCAGATGCGCGTGAACCCGCGTATCCAAGCTGGTTAAAAGCTGGCGAACCTCATCGTCGGTCAGGCCGACAATGGCGTCGCGGGTATTGGCCAGGCTGGCCCAGGCAACCAGACCGATGGCGCCGGCCACCAGGAAGCTTACGGTAACGCCGAGTCCTACGCGGTACTGAACGCGCCGCGGTTGCTTTTTGCCTCCGATCGCCATGTCGTTAGGATACGGCAGGCTCCCGTTCCGGTAAACGTACGTTTCGTAAACCTGAGTTTGGTACATATGAAGCATGGCAACTCGAACCGGGAAGCGCGCGGCGAAGCCAGTGAAAAAGGCCTCGGCCAAGAATTTGGTGGCTAAGAAGGCGGCGGCCAAGAGGATTGTGGTCAAGAAGATTGCGCCCAAAAAGATTGTGGCCGCGAAAACGCCGCCTAAGAAGCCCAAGCCCTCCGAATTCCGCGTCGACCTGTCGGCGTTTCCGCCGGAATCCGTAACGTCGAGTGAGCGATGGCTCTGCGTAGCCTGCGTCTGGCAGACCTTTACGCGGGCCATGAACCTGCCGCCTAAGACCGCGCTGGCTGAGATGAAGCGCTATACACCGTCGTTTGAGGAGCTCACTTCGGCGGAGGCGGTGCGTCCCTTTTTTGCGGCACAGGATGGCGATAAGCAGCCGTGTCCCTACTGTGGATCGCCCGTCAAATGGCATGCGCGCATCGTGACGCATCGCATTGAAAGCGGCAAAGCCACGGACACTTTGCGGCGCAACCTGGTGAAGTTGTTGCCTACCTCCGACGATCAGTTCGTCGTGTTGGAGCAGAAGGCCACGCAACAGCACGCGTTCTTCGAGTGGCTGGAAAAGATCAGCGAGAACCTAGATCTGGACGATCCGGCGTGGCTACGCGATCTATCGCTGCATTACCTGAGCCGCAAGGAGCCCAAGGTGAACTGGCAGGCGGAATTCGCGGGAGTTCACTCCATCCGGCGTTCGCGGCGGCTGGCACCCGAGCAAGAGGCCCCGGCGAAGCCTTGGGAGGTGGAAAACGGCCGTCTGTTTCTCGCGCCCATGCTGTTCGATGAATTGCTGCTGGTGCAGTATCTGGTGAGCCGCTCGCAGACTGGCTGGTGGATTGACATTGGAGCGGCGCTACACGCTGCCGGAGCTGTGGCATCGGCTGCGTCACTCCGGCTACTTGCGCTTCGTCGGCGTTCAGGCCAACAACCCGAGCGACGCGCTGGAACAGATGCTGGCGCACTTGAGCGGCGGTGAGGCGGCGGCGCGCTATTACTACATCGTGGATCGGCGCGAACATTTGGAACGGGTGACGGCGCTCAAGACGGAAAAACCGCGGGCCCGCGCGGCAGGCGGTTGACGCGGTCTGGCGCGGGAACTTTTGGCTAATCGTATCAGTTCGTTTTTTTCGGCCGACGTGATCGTTTCGGCGGTCGCGGCGTTGGCCTTTATGCGACGTGGAGAGTTCCTGTTTCACGATCCAAAGCCGTTCGATCCGAATGATGGAGGGGCGCGCGGTTGGGATTTCTTTCGGCCTGCTGATATATATGCGAGAGAAAGGCTGCAGCAACCGGGGACGACAACCGGGGACGGCAGCATTGACACGGGCATTGGCAAAATATACGATCAGAAGCGACGGCAGAGGAGGGGCAAGCATGGCCTATCGCGTTCAAATCACATTGAGTATTGTTAGTTTTGTATTTGCTGGCGCGTATGGAGCCTCGGCGCAGGACGTGGCTTTCGCCGCCCCCCCCGCCGCTAAAGTTGCGCCCAGCGCAGACAGCGTCAGTCCTTTGCCCCGCACGGCCGATGGGCATCCGGATCTGCAAGGCTATTGGACCAACAGCACCGTTACGCCTTTGGAGCGCCCGAAGGATCTTGGCATGAAAGCGTCTTTCACGCCAGAGGAGGCGGCTGCGTACGCCAAAAAGCAGTTGGCGACGCCCGAGCCAACTGGCCCGGGAACCTACGCCGACGTGCATTACAACATGGCTCAGTTCGGCCTGGAGAAAAACCAAAACAAGGTGGCAGCCAACATTCGCACGTCGCTGATTGTCGACCCGCCGGATGGCCGCATTCCCGCGATGACGCCGGAAGCTCGCCAACGAAATGCCGAGCGAGCCGCCAAGAACAAAGGGCATGAGTTCGACAGCGCCGAGAATCGTAGCCTGGGTGAACAGTGCATTTTGTGGCCGAATGAAGGGCCGCCGATGATGCCGGTGGGCTACAACAGCAATTTGCAGATCCTGCAGGGTCCGGGCTATGTCGCCGTCTTGCAGGAAATGATTCACGATGTGCGTATCATTCCTACCGACGGCCGTCCGCATCTTCCCTCATCCATCCGGCAATGGATGGGCGACTCGCGCGGCCATTGGGAAGGAGACACGCTGGTGGTGGATACCACCAATTTCACCGACAGGACCGCGTTCCGCGGCTCCAGCGAAAATCTGCATGTAGTGGAACGCTTCCGCCGCGTGGACGCAAACACCGTCCTCTATAGCTTCACCGTGGACGATCCTTCCACCTGGACGCATTCCTGGAGCGCCGACATACCGATGACGAAAATCGACGGCCCTATTTATGAGTACGCCTGCCACGAAGGCAATTACGGTATGGCGAATAACCTGAGCGGCGCGCGTGCCGAAGAGAAGAAAGCCGCCGAGAAGAAAGCCGAGGAACAGGGAGCGAAATGACGAAATATCTGGGGGCCTGTCTGCTGTTGATGGCGGGCGCAATCCCAACCTGGGCACACCACTCATTTGCAGCTGCAGTTCGACGTCACCAAACCGGTAAAGTTGCAGGGCAAGGTGACGCAAATGGAGTGGATCAATCCGCACTCCTGGATTCACATGGACGTCAAGAATCCGGACGGCACCGTCACCAATTGGATGATTGAAGGCGGCAGCCCCAATTCACTGCTGCGGCGCGGATTCACCAAGCACTCCCTCGAGCCAGGCACCGAGATCGTGGTGGAAGGCTACCAGGCTAAGGATGGCGCGAACCGCGCTAACGGCCGCGATCTTACCTTTCCTGACGGCAGGAAGCTTTTCATCGGCACGAATCCAGACGAGAAGGCGCCCTAGCCCTAGAAGTAGCCCGCGCTATTTCTTCTCCGGCAGCGCGAACACGTACAACGCATTCCCGTACGACGGGTAATGGATGTCAGGATCCAGCACGGTGGGGACCATGCGCGGGCTGCCGCCGCCCAATCCGCTCGACACAGCGATGTATTGCCTTCCCGCGATGCTGAAGGTTAGCGGAAAACCTTGCACCGAAGTTCCCAGCCGCGTCTCCCACAGAACCTTGCCTGTTCTTACGTCGATGGCGCGGAAGGTGCGATCCATGTCGCCGACGAAAGCGACGCCGCCCGCTGTAGACAGAACCGCGGTCATGAAGGGAGCGGGCTGCTCGATCTTCCAGGTCTCTTTGAGCGTCCTTACGTCATAAGCCGCCAGCTTGCCGACATTGCCGTTCGATCCCGGCGACTCAAAGAAGCGCCGGTTCGCGCCGCCCGCGCTGCCTCCGCCCGCCACCAGATCGATTTTTTGCGCCTTCATTTCCTGGCAACTTTGCGCCACGGGAATAATGAGCTGGTTGATCTGCGGGTCATAGCTCATGGCGTGCCAGTTGTGGCCGCCTTCCGAAGTGGGACAACTCTGGACCCAGTCGCCGATCTGGTTCTCCACGATGTCATTGCGATAATGCGGCTCGCCCGTCTTGGGATCGAACGAATCGTAAATGTTCTGGAAAACTGTTTCTTTGTGTCCCAGATACTCGCCGGTCTTGCGGTCGTTCTTCCATAGGATGCCCGCCTTACCCGCGCTGAAGACGAGCTTCCGTCCGTTGTCGTCCACCAACACTCGCTCGAACACTTCGTCCAGATCCAGCGATTCGCCGGGCGCGTGCGAATAATACCAGACCAGTTTGCCAGTGTCGGCATTGAGCGCAACTGTGGAATTGGCAAACAGTGTCGCACCGCTGCCCGATTGCCGGCTAGCCCTCATCCACGGCTTGGATTGCGCGACGCCCCAGTAGGTCAAATTCAGGTCGGGATCGTAGCTTCCCGTGATCCACGTTTCGCCGCCCGCGCGGAACAGGTTCGGCAGCTTACCCCAACTGTCGCCGCCCAATTCGCCTTCCTTGGCGATGGTGTAGAAGCGCCAGACCTCTTTCCCGGTTTCGGCATCGTAGGCACTGATGAAGCATTTCTCTTCCTGATACTTCGCGCATCCACCCAGGCCCTGCACCACCTTGCCCTTGATAATGATGGGCCCGCTGCTGGTGGAGTAATTACTCTGCTTGCGATCGCCAATTACGGTGTCCCAAACATTTTTGCCGGTGCGCGCATCCAGCGCGTAAATGTGCGCGTCGCTGGTGGTGACATACACCTTGTCGCCGTAAATTGCGAGCCCGCGCTGGGAGCTGCCGGTGGCCGTCTTGCCAACGCGGTTTTCCCAGATGAGATTGCCCTTGCGCGCGTCCAGTGCCTGCACGATGCTGCCGGCGTTCATCAGGTACAGGATGCCGTCATGCACGACGGGCGCCGGTTGATTGGTGCCTTCGTTCATGGCCCACACCCATTGCAGTTCCAGATCCTTCACGTTCTGCGTGGTGATCTGATTCAGGGTGCTGTAATTGGTGGCGTGATAATCGTGTCGGATCATCAGCCAATCGCTGGGATCGGGATTGCGCAGCATGGCGTCCGTCACCGGCGTGAAGTTCTTCACTTCACCGGAAACTACCAGACCTCTGGGCGTCGGCGGAACCGGTGCTTCGGCCCGGCCACCCAGAGGTTCGCCCGGCGCAGCCCGTCTGCCCGCCTCAGGACTCTGGGGTTTTACTTGTCCCGTTGCCACTGAACGGATGGCCACCTTGCTCGCTGCTGTCAGCGGTTGATTGCCCGGTCGAGCACCGTTGAAGTCCAGGATGAACGCCGTCACGTTGACATAGGCCTGTTCGCCCAGGCTGCCGGGATTGCCCGGAGGCATGGCGCCTTCCAGGAACGAAACCAGCTCGCTCGGAGTACGATCGCCCCAACTGCTCATGAAGAGTCCGCCGGCCAGTGCGGAGGCACTGTTCAGACCACTGAGATCGGCCCCGTGGCAGCCCGAACAACTGGCTTCATAGATCGCGCGGCCCGCCCTGGCTTGGTCCGCCGTGTAGGGTCCTTGCGCGTAACCTGCCAGCGCCATCATAGACCCAAGAAAAATCGTCCTCAACATCCTCATGCTCCTATTGCAACAGCCAACTCACAAATTTCCCCGTCGCATGTACGGCCTGGATCAGTATACGTCCTTCAGAACATCTGTGGCGGAATGGGTTACAACATTTATAGGCTAACCAGCGGGTTACAATGAGCTTTGCTCCAGCGCGGCACTGACAATGTTTTTCGGGACGACGCGCTCGACGGTTTGCCGTGGCTTCAGCACGGGTTCGGAACCAGGCTGAGCGCTGGTTGGCCGAATACCACCACTCTGGCCACAGCCAAGCAGATTCACTCCGATCGCATCTTACTGGTGGATTCGCCGGGAGCTCAGGGCGAGGGTGATGCGCTGATCTCCAACCAGCCTGGCGTGAGCCTGTCCATCCGAACAGCCGATTGCCTTCCGATACTGATCGCGGATGTTCGAAATCGGGCAGTGGCCGCAATTCACGCCGGTTGGCGTGGCGTGGTGTCCGAGATTGTGCCCAAAGCAATGGAGGCGATGAGTCGGCAGTTCGGCAGCAAAACCGAAGATCTTGTCATTGGGATTGGTCCCGGCATCGGTGCGTGCTGCTTTGAGGTGGGGCCGGAAGTAGCCGTGAAGTTTGGTCTCACCGGGCGCACCAAAGTCGATTTAGTCGAGACGACGTGTCGGCAGCTGGGACGAAATGGCGTCAGGCCGGGACAAATTAGCATCTCAGGGCTTTGTTCGTATTGCGACTCTGAACTTTTTGAATCGTATCGGAGGGATCGGGAAGCAGCTGGCAGAATGGTTACGGTGATTGGGGTGGCTGAGGGCGCCAGAAGGGGGTAGCATAACCCCCTCCCGCATGATATTGTTCACTCCGGTTAGGCAGCGTGAACGAGAATGTCTTCGAGCGAATCGGAACCTTCTTCTTGATTCCGGTCAGCGATTTCCTGGCATTGGATGCAATAAGCAGCCCAGGGTACGGCGTTTAAACGCTTGATGCTAATGTCCTCTTCGCAATGCAAGCAGACGCCGAAGGTGCCTTCGTCGATGCGGTGCAGCGCGGCGCGAACATTACGCAAAAGGTTAGATTCCCGATCCAAATTGCGAATCGCCAGTTCCCGCTCCGCGGCGTTCTGGACTTCATCCAGGGCGTCCGGGCTCTTCTCGATTGCAATGCCTTCACGGTTCCGTAGTACCTGCGCCAACTCAGCCTGTTTAGTTTCCAGGACTTGTTTGAATTTGTTTAGCTCGGTCTTCGTCATAGGGTTAACTCTCCTTCTTCTTATTAGTTACTTCACTTTACTTACTACCACTGTCAACACGTTTAGACGCGGGAGCCTCTCGAAAGGTTCAAGCTGTTACAGCAAATTACTGAACTAGGGTGAACTCTGAAGCTTAACGGACCTTTCGATCCGCAATCGGCCTGATGGCAGCGCCCATCGGCCGGAGAGGTTCTCAGCAGTTTAACTCTCAAAATCATACCACATCCCCTGAGCAATTCAAGTGCCAGGAGAAAAATCCCGATTGGACCCCGACCGGGCCCCTCCAGAACCGCTCGCTGTTGCCCCTGCGTACCCGACATTTGCGTCATATCGACCACACCCACCCAAACGTTTATGGCTTGACCGCAGAAAGACGTGCCCGGAGCGCTTCTGGTAACTCGTTTTCTCGCAATCATGATGTATACTCATTACCTTCTGGCTAGTAATTATTCCCCGGCTCTGCGCCACCTTCCGCAGGGGTGACCGTAGGAGACGCGAGCTCACAGAAGATCACTGTTAGGACGCCTAGCCAGGATAGAACTTCCGGCGATTTTCCTAAGACGCCGTGTTCCAAAGCGGAGCAGCGCTTCGTTTCAAAATGACGGACTTACCCAACATCAAGCTAGGTAGGTGGCCAGCCCTAATTCTTCCTCTCCTGTTTTTTTGCATAGGGCTAGCCTTTCTCCCGCTGGTGGGAATACAAGGCGACGAGGTTCTTTTCGCGACCGCCATTTTTCATCTGCCAGGCGCCACTACCTTCAGTGCCCGAGTTTTCCACCACAAGATCCCTTTGATGCTGCTGTCCTATCTGGGGGCTCTAAAAACTTGGATCTATTTTCCGATCCTGGCTCTGATCCGCCCATCTTACTGGTCCATTCGTTTGCCGGTCTTATTGATGGGCGCTGTGACGATCTGGCTCTTCGTTTGGTTCCTCGAAAGAGCGCATGGCCGAAGAGTGGCGTGGGTGGGTGGAGTGTTGCTGGCCACCGACACTGTGTATCTTTTGACAACTTGCTTTGACTGGGGGCCAGTGGCGCTGCAGCACATCCTGGCGCTGGCCGGCATGGCGTTGGCGCTGAAGTTCACCTCTACCAACCAGCGCTCCACGTTGTTCTGGGCGTTCCTTTGTTTCGGTGTAGCGCTGTGGGACAAGGCGCTCTTCGTCTGGCTGTTCAGCGGGCTGGTGGTGGCCGCGGTCGCTATATTCCCGCGCGAGCTGTGGGCCAGATGCACGCTGAAGAACCTGGGGCTGGCCGCAGCGGGATTGATCGGAGGCGCTCTGCCACTGATCGCTTATAACGCTGCCAGTGATTTTGAGACCTTCCGTTCCAACTCCACTTTTTTGCTTTCCCAGTTTCCCTCCCGGCTGCACGCGCTGAGTATTACCTGGAACGGCCAGATTTTTTGGGAATACATGGTCCACGCACCCTGGGCGCCGGGGACGCCGCGCCAACCCGACACTGCACTGGTTGGGATTGCCGGCGCCATCCACTCGCTGGTTGGATTCCGCTACCACTACTACAATGCTTTGGAGCCGGCCTTCTGGCTGGCTGTCGTGCTGGTGCCGTTGCTGTGGTTTACGCGCGCCCGCAGGACGATGCTGTTCTGCCTGATCGCCATGGCAGTGGCCTGGCTTCAGATGGCGGTGACCAAGGACGCCGGATTGGGCGCTCATCACGTGGTGCTGCTCTGGCCGCTGCCGCAATGGTTCCTGGCAGTTACTTTCGTGGAAGCTGCGGCGTGGCGGCCGCTCCAGAGGAAGCATGCCGGGACGATTTTGCTCGCCAGCGTGGTGGTCTTACTGGCCGCCGACAATCTGCTGCTCACTAATGAGTACTTCTACCAATTGGCTGCTTATGGTCCGTCCAAGAGCTGGACCGACGCCATCTTCCGGCTCTCAGACGAAGCCGGCCACATCCAGGCGGACCACCTGGTGGTGGATGACTGGGGGATTCTTACCCCGCTGCTTGTACTGAACGCCAACCAGCTCCCGCTCATTCTTGCCGATCAAACGTTCCTGGCGCCGGGCAGCTCCCAATCCAGCCGGATATGGTACATCCAGCGCCTGGAGCAAGATGTTTGGATCGGCCATACGCCGCCCTTCGAGCAGTGGGCCGGGGCTAACGACAGGATCACCGGGCAAGCGCGCGAGCTGGGCTTGGAAAAGCGAGTCATCGAAACCGTGCCGGATCGGAACGGCCACCCGGTGTTTGAGATTTTTCGCTTCGTGCGAGCAGAGAAAGTGTCAGCCCGCCGTTAGTTGACCTGCCACGTTAGTTGATACGAAGTGCCGCTTTTCTGGCATGGGGCTGCCCGCTATTCAGCAGTTGCTCCAGCTGCTGCTCCGGGATGGCGAGCGAGATGGTGGTGGTGTTGCCCGCGGTGCTGGTTTGCAGCGTGTCCAGCAGCGTAGCCACTTGTCCGGCCGTAGCATTGTTCTGCTTGTTCAACTGAACCAGGCCGGCGAAGAATCTCACCACGTCCACCAGCGCCTGCGCGTCTTTCTCGGAGCGCGTGACCGCCTCCGCCGAAATGGTGACCGTATCGCCGAAACGAACGCCGCCCGAGGCCTGATTGATGGCGGCAAACAGGTTGCCCTGCATCGCACCGCTCAGATTGGAATCGGGGATGGATCCGGAAAAATTCGACAGCGGCAGCAGCGTCACGAACCAGAAATCGTTAGTCGCGCTCACCTGCTGGGCCTTGGTGAACACCGTGCTGTCGGCGGGAGTGTTGCTCTGCTTGCGATCGATGGCCGCCTCCACGGATGCGATGTCGCCCGCCAGCGCGGTTGAGGTGCCGATGAAAGCTAACGCAGTGGTCACCTGGGAGCTGGAAGCGGCGGCGTGCGTCACCAGATTGACGCCTTTATAGGTGGTGGGGGCGGCGCCATTCGCCTGGGCGGCCGTCGTGATCTTGGAAACGTTGAACGTGCCGTCCGCCAGCACCAGCCAACGGTTGGCGGGAGTATTGGGCTTCCAATTGGACGCAATCACGATCTCGGTGACGTCCTGGGTTGGATCGAAACCGGTTTCCGCGGTGAACTGCTGGAGCTTGGTGTCATTCAGCGACAGATGCGAGAGCACGTACTGTCCAAAGAGCGAGCCTTTGGCCTGCGTCACCTGGAGCCCGGCAACAACCTGCGAATCGGGCATCACCATCTGGAGCAACGTGGGGTCGGCGGCGAACGCGCCCAGGGGCAGGGCGAGGAGTACAGCAAGGCGGCGAAACTTGTTCATGGGAACCTCTCTGCTGACAGTACGAGGGTAGCATGGGGAAAGTTCCGGTCTAGGGGGTAGGGATTGGGGGTTGGCTGCTCAGGCACGATGTCGCTCGGGTTCCTCATTTCGAAAACCTGCCCGCATAACCAAGACACTGCCGGCCACAGATAAACACGGATTAACGCAGATGAGCTAAAAGCGTCTTATCGGCGTTCATCTGCGTTCATCTGTGGCTAACTACCCCTTCGACCTGCGCGGTGCCCACAAAAGTTCCTTGCAGCCTCCATTAGACTGGCATCAGGTGCCTTATGAATAGCTCCGCCTCCGCACCTTCCGCCTTCGGACCGTTCGCCGTCCGCACACTCACCTTCGAAGCGCGTGACCGCGCCCGCGACCGTCGCTTCCCCTGCGATATCTGGTGCCCAGACGAGCTTGGCGTGTGGCCGCTGGTTCTCTACTCGCACCACAGCCGCGGCAGCCGCCGTGCGGCTACCTACCTTACCAAGCACCTGGCGAGTCACGGCTACATAGTCGCGGCCCTCGATCATTCCGAGGTCGTTGCTCCGGAGATTGCAGGCAATGTCGAAGAGTTCATCGCCAACCGCGTTCCCGACGCCCGCTTCCTGCTCGACTTGATACTGGCTGGCAACATTCCAGGTACGGCCCGGCCAGATCCCGATCGCATCGCCATCGTCGGCCACAGTTTCGGCGGCTGGACGGCCCTGGCCTTGCCCGAAACCGACACACGCGTCCAGGCTGTGGTCGCGCTCGCCCCCGGCGGAGCGTCCAATCCCAAGCCGGGAATCATCCCCGCCACTCTTAGTTTCAACTGGCCGCGCCCGCCGGCCACCCTCTACATCGTCGCAGAGGACGACGTCCTTACTCCCATCGCCGGCATGCACGAGCTCTACAGCCGCACTCCTGGGCTTAAGCAAATGGTGGTCCTTCCCCGCGCCGACCATTTGCATTTCGTGGACGACGTTGAGCAGGCCCACGAGCAACTCCGCTCCGCCAGCCTCCCGCCCGAGGTTTCCTGGATTTCACGCGAAATGCGCCCCATCGCCGAGCTCTGCACCGGAGAAGAAGCCCACCGGCAAATCCAAAGCCACGTCCTCGCCCACCTTGATGCCGCTCTCTCCCGCCGCACCGCCTCGTAAAGACAGTCATATCGGCGTTCATCCGCGTTTATCTGCGGCTAATATTCTTTAGCTATACCGGGACTTGCTCGGTGATCTGGATGCCATAGGCGTCCAGGCCGACGATTTTGCGGGGATGGTTGGTCAGCAGGCGGATGGTGTGCAGCCCCAGGTCCGAGAGGATCTGCGCGCCCAGGCCGCTTTCGTGCTGCGATTGGCGCTGGCCGTCGGGTGTGCCGTAAGCGGCGTGATTGCGAAATCCCGGGCCGGTCTGATGCAGGTAGACCAGCACGCCCGCGCCCTCTTCTGTGATGCGCTCCATGGAGCGGCGAATCAGCAGATGGCATTCGCAGTCGGTCGAGTGAAACACATCGCCATAGATGCAATGCGAGTGCATGCGGACCAGCACGTCGGATTTTCCGGCGATCTCGCCATGCACCAGCGCCAGATGCCGCTCCGGCACGATGGAGCTGGCATAAACCACGGTCTTGAAATCCCCGAATTCGGTGTGCAGACAACTTTCGGACTGGCGCTGGATGAAGCGCTCGGTTTGCAGGCGATAGCGGATCAGATCGGCCACCGAGATCATGCGCACGCCGTGCAGCTTCGAAAACTCGGCCAGCTGTGGGACGCGGGCCATGGACCCATCGTCGTTCATGATTTCGCAGATCACGCCGCCTTGACGCAAGCCAGCAAGGCGCGCCAGGTCCACGGCAGCTTCGGTCTGGCCCGCGCGCACCAGCACGCCGCCTTCGCGGGCACGCAGCGGGAAGACGTGGCCGGGACGAACCAGGTCGCCCGGCTTGCTGGCCGGATCGATCGCAACGCGGATGGTGTGAGCGCGATCGGCCGCGGAGATGCCGGTAGTGACGCCCTCGGCCGCCTCAACGGATTCGGTAAATGCTGTGCCGAATCGCGAGTTATTGCGCGAAGACATAGGAGGCAGTTGCAGCGCATCGCAGATTTCAGGGCTGAGCGACAGGCAGATCAATCCGCGCGCGTGCCGCGCCATGAAGTTGATGATCTCCGGTGTTACCGCCTCGGCCGCAATGGTGATGTCGCCTTCGTTCTCGCGATCTTCATCGTCGACGATGACGAGCATCCGCCCGGCCCGGAAGTCCTCGATCGCTTCGGGAATGGAGGCAAAAGGCATGGGTAAATACCAGAATACAGGAGTCAGAATTCAGAAGTCAGAATTCAAAGCCAGAATTCAGAAGCCAGAATGACGGAGGAGGGGCTACAGGCCGAGCTTGGCGTCCAGGTCCGCGGTGATCTGGGGAAGAGTTTCCGGGTTGGCCAGGATGTTGCGGATTCCGTAGCTGGCGTAATCGTCGTAAAGCGCGTCGGCGGCGGCCAGAGCCAGGCTGTAAGCGGCCATTGCGTTCTGCGTGTTCATGCGCGACCAGTTCTGGCGCAGGTTCTCCAGCCTGGGGATGGCGCGATTTTGCGCCAGTTGGTGGAGTTGCTGGCTGACTTCGGGCGGCAGCACGTCGCCGGAAAGCTTTTGCGCCAGCCCTTCCTGCAACCAGGCGGGCCAAGGCGTGGTACCTGATGGAATGCTGGTCAGGCAGGCATGCACCAGCTCGTGCGCCAGCGCGCGCTGCATTTGCGGGCCGATCTGCGATCCATCCGTCCATGCAATGTGAATGCGCCCGTCGTATTGGCCGCCGCTCCATTCCGCGGCGCCGGTGCTGCGCAGGTACGCCTCCCGGCTCTGCACGATGGCGACGATGCGCTCGTCCGATGTGCATCCCAATTGCGCGGCGATGGTGGAGTAATCGCCATCGAGCGTCGCCAGTATGGCGCGCGCCGTGTCGGAGGGAAGTGCGTCGCCTTCATAACGCAGCGCCACGTGAATACCGTAAAGCTTGTCGCCGCTGTGGTCGGCATCGGCCTCGCGCTTTACCCGCGCATAGACGGCCGCTAGTGTGTCATTGGGCGCCAGATCCAGGGACTGCTTCCAATAATCCAGCGCAGCGCGAAGCTGATCGGCGCGATAGGCGGCCAAGCCGGCTAGCACCAGCACGTTGGGATCGCTCGGGTGCCTTCGCAGCGCGATCTGCACCTGCTCCAGCGCCTGCGCGGGCTGCTGCGCTTCGAGCAACTGCTGCGCGCGATCGAGCGCCGGGTCGCCGGTTTGCGCGATGGCTTTCTTGCTCTCGGTAATCACGGGATTCAGCGCGCGCAGCGTCTCCACGGACGCCGCCGCCGAACGCTCCTGTTCGTACTGTTCCAAGCCGGTGAGAGCGGATGCCGGAACGTAGCCCAAAACATCTTTACCGTCTATTGTCGCGGAGATTTTGAAGCAATCCGAGCCGTCCGAAAGGCGGAAGCGAACTTCCACCGGTGTTCCGGCAGACAACTTGGTGACCACGCCATCGTCGGCATCGCAGCCCGAGCGCAGCGGAGTCTGGTCCGTACGTACAGCCATTGCCGCTATAAAGAACAGCACCGGGAGCGCCATGTGTGGACCTAGCCTCCCTGATCCTATGACTTTTTTTCCGGCGAGTCGCTCGGGTAAAAACCTCAGATCTGGTGGCGGCGCCGCAAACGATGGGCAAGGGCCATTCCGAGGAAACCGGCTAGCAGCAGCCAGCCGAAATTGGGTTCCGGCACAACCAGCGGAGGAACGGGCGGAGAGCCGGGTGGAACGCCGGGAGAACCCGGTGTCGAAGGCGGACTGGATGGGTGGCGGTGGATGGGTGGAATGATCGGAATCAAAGGAAACCAGAATCCGCCGGCGGTTTTGCCGACCGTTCCCACTACCGGCGCCAGGACGGGAACGACGGGGGTCAGCTCGCCAGGAGGTATAGGTAATTCCGGGGCCATCACAGGGAGCTTTGGAAATGTGTAAACGGTCACCGGCATTTCGACCGGCTTGTCCATCGCTATCTCCGTCGGTTCTGTCGGCCGGACTGGCGACATGGGAAGCGCGGAGTAGCAGTTCAGGCAGCGGCCGCGGACGATGTGGGTTCCATCGGTGAATATGGTTTCCCCGGCTCGAAGAGTGAGCGCCTTCTTCGTCCAATAGATCCGATCACCCCACCGATATGAAACATAACCCGTGAGATTCTTGGTGAGTTTCACCTGTTTGAGCTGGGCCAGATCCATATCCACGTAATTTGCGCGGACAGTAGGATTGGTCATGGCAAGCTTAGCCTGGCGCACGTCCTCCGCGCCGCCGGGCACGATTGAGTAGGGGTAAACCTTTCGTTTCACTTGCTCCATCACCATCGTAGTGACATAAGCAATTGGAGCTGTATGAATTGGTAAGTGGAGAACCGCCAGCTTTACTTCAGGGTGCGGGTGCGACGCTGAGGGCGGTAGAAGAGCGGATGGAAAAACAC
The DNA here is from genome assembly GCA_963725455.1 of Bryobacterales bacterium. Lineage (GTDB taxonomy): Bacteria > Acidobacteriota > Terriglobia > Bryobacterales > Bryobacteraceae > Palsa-89. The sequence goes on along the minus strand of CAVRZH010000113.1, from coordinate 4,948 downwards.
CAGCAGCCATGCTCGCCATCCCAATCAGGACGCCAGCCAGCTTCCAATGGCCTAGCCGTAGCTTCAGATTAGAGTCCCCATGGGCCGCTCGCCTGCAGAGATGACACACTCCACCGCGATCAGCTTGAAGCCTCTCACACACCCAGCAAAGCATTTATGACTGTCTAGGCATTATCGCTTATGACCAACCTAGTACTCAAGTTGTAAGAGCAGTAACTAACTGTTACAGCCTAGTCTAAGTAACAAGTTGCTAACGTTACAGCCCGCGCCATAACTCGAATAGAGTGTTACGCATCCAGGTGACGATCGTGCTTTGTGATCAATAAGTTACGAATTTAGCTTGGCAAGGATATTGCACGTTCCCAGGAGAAAGGAGAATCAACATGCGGAATCTAATATGGGCGGCGCCTGCCATCCTGATAGGCATGCAAATTTGTGCATCAGCCGACACGATTCTACCGGGAACGCAGATTTCCGTTCGGATAGACCATGCGATTGATATGCACAGTTGGGATCAAGGGAGAATCTTTCCCGCGATGGTGGCACGCGACGTTTACGCGAGAAACGGTGACTTGGCCGTTCCTCGGGGATCCTATGCCGAGCTGATCGTCCGCGAGACGGGCCCCAACCAAATGGCGCTCGATCTCGAATCAGTAACGGTGAACGGGACGCGCTACGTGATGGATAGCACCGGACCGCAATTCAGAATGCCGGCGGGCCAGTACGACACAGGCAACGGACTGCTGGGAGCCATCGTGAGCGTGGTGCCGGGAAGTCAGGTCCAGGTAGAGACGGTTGGAGACGCGATTCGGGTGCCCCCGGACTCGAGGATCACATTCCAGCTCCAGGAGCCGCTGGCTGTGGCGGGATGGAACGATCCTGGTTACTCGCGTGACGGCGAACATTATCACCCGAATGGTGACTGGTATCGTTAAGTGCGCTAGAGTGGGCTGCTTCGGCGGCCCACTGCCCTTCACGTTGCTCGGACAGCCGTGACGCGCAGACGGCGATAGTCCATGGTCCACGCTCCGTCGCGATATCTTGACGGACGAAGCTGGTCCACCAATTGGCGAACGATGTCATCGGCGCGCTCAGAGCTGTAATGCCGCAAATAAGTGGGCATGAACATGCGCAGCCAGTGATCCAAGCCGTCTTCGCCTTGAAGAGGTGTTGGCCGATCGAAGAGGCTGGCACTGCGAACCTCCAGGCCGTGCCGTTCCAAGATCGGTGCATATTCACCGATGCTCGGGTAATACCAGGGAGATTGTACGTCGGCAATGGGGCCAAGCACTGCACGCAGCGCAGCCTGAACCGATGCGACGTTGCCCTTGCCGCCGAACTCGGCAATGAATCGCCCTCCAAGGCGAAGTGCGCCTGCGATCGAAGAGACTGCACCGTCGGCGTCCTTCACCCAGTGCAGCGCTGCATTCGAGAACACAGCGTCGAAAGGCTCGGCAAACTGGAAGCTAGCGGCGTCACCCACAACGAACGTAAGCTCGGGATAGTTCTTGAGCGCCCCAGAAACCATGTCTGCGGAGCTATCGAGCCCGATAACCTGGGCGCCGGACTGTGCAATTTCAGCCGTGAGCTGGCCCGTGCCGCAGCCGACGTCTAGAATCCGCTCGCCTGGCTGAGGCGCCAAAAGCTCCAGAAGGTTGGCACCATAGCGCCACACGAAAGAGTGCTGGTCTTGATAGAGGGATGCGTCCCACGCACCGGCAGCGGGAACGGCGCTCACGCCTTTTTGCCGCGGGTGGCAACCTTCTTGACGGCTTTCGCGGAAGGTTCCAGCTCGGCCGGTGGATCTTCGACAGCTGCTTCGGCTGTAGCCGTTGCCCCAGGAGCAGCCGCGGCGAGAACTTCCTTGAACAGTTCGGCCTTTTTCAAGTCCTTCTTGGACGGAGGCGCCTGTTCGTGCCGATAGTCATGATCGTGATAGCAGGTGCGGCACCGGACTTTGGCGGGCTCTGCGTTGACTAACGAGACGATGGCGTGGTTGGTTACGCGACGACACTTGATGCAGTGATCGTCAATGATGTCACCTAAACGGAAATCCGGCATAGGAAATGCACAGTTACGAGCGAGTATATCAGAACTGGAAGGCGATTAGTCCGATGAGCGCGGCGCCGAGCATCACCCACAACGAATCGACACGCGCGAATGCGATCGCGAGGAAGCTCAACGCGAAGATGGCGAGAGACAGCGGACTGGTGATGGCATCGCGGGCGAGCGGCACGGCGGCGGAGGCGATCAGGCCGGCTCCCGCGAACAGGACGGCGCGAGCCACTGCCCGAGCGCGGCGATGTTCGGCGCGGGCGCCCAGGAACCGCAGCATGGGGATGATCAGGAATGCCGGCGTAATCATGGCCAGCCATCCGGCCACCGCTCCGGAAATTCCGTCGACCAGGTATCCGATGCTAACCACGTAGATCCCGTTGGGTCCTGGCCCGATGCGTCCGGCGGCCACCGCGGTGTTCAGCTGGCGATCGGTGAGCACGTGGCGGCGCGCCACGAAATCGTTCTGAACCATCGGCAGCGAGGCCAGGCCGCTGAAGGATGTCAGGGTGGCTTTCACCAGTAATAGATACAGGACGAGGACGTTCATGACTCAGGCCAAAAGAAACCTGCGACTACGGCCGCGCCGATCACTTCGAGCGGCGTCAGCTTGGCGACGAAGGCCAGCAGAAAGGCCACTGTTGAGATGACGACGGGCCGGAGCCATCGGCCGGGCTTGCATTGGGTGCGAACCAGCAGCAGGGCCGCGCCGATCATGGTGCCAACGGCTGCGGCCAGCAGGGCGTTCGCGATGGATAGCGCCAGAGGGTTGTGAACTGTGAGATCGTAGGCGCGCGTCAGCCAGACTACGAGCACCGATGCGGGAATGGTGATGGCCAAGACGGCCGCGAGAGCGCCGCCGAGGCCGAGAATGTACCAGCCGGCGGCCGCGACGAAAGCCAGCACATTGGTCCCGGGCGTGAGCCGGGCGAGTCCGAAAGCGATGGCGAATTTCTCGGGGCTCAGCCAATCGCGCCGATAGAACTCACGCTGCAGGATGGCGATGGTGGGGTCGCCCCCGCCGAAGACGCTGACGCCCACGCGGGCGAACAGACTTGTGACGTCGATGAGTCGCGGACGGGACATCGAAGCCAATGTAGCAGGGTTAGACGGATTTGCTTCTCATAAGGATTTGCTTCAAGGCGTGGGTAGCAGACCCATCTGCTGATAAATAGGCCGCATAATCGCCCGTATTTTGGGCAGAGCGAACGAAAACCACAGCGCTGCGGCGAGCGAGAGCGCGCCAGCGAGTATCACGGTGTGGGGCGCCCCGATCCGGTGAGCCAGCGTTCCCGCCAGCAGGCTGCCCAAGGGCGCCGCGCCGAAGAACGCCATGGTATAGAAGCTCATGGCGCGGGCGCGTTTATCTTCCGGCACCAGAGACTGGATGATGGTATTGCTGGCGGCCGCGGTTTGCATCAAGCCAAAGCCGACGAAGACCATCAGCAGGAGAGACAGCCACAAGGTGCGCGACAGGCCGAAGAGGATCAGCCCGCCGCCCAGCATCCCGGCCGCGATTTGGAGCATGCGCGTCAGCCCAACCACGGACTTGCGGACCGCCAGCGAAAGCCCGGACACCAGCGCGCCAGTTCCCGTGGCCGCGGTCAACCAGCCAAGCGTGTATGCGCCGCCGTGCAGCACCTGCGCGGCAAAGACCGGCAGAAGCACGGAGTAAGAATAGCCCATCAGAGTGAGCAGCGAGAAGAGCACCAGGACGGTGCGGATGGGACGGAACGTGCGCACGTAGTCCCAACCTTCGCGCATTTGTTCCAGCAAGCTGGCCGCGTTGCGCTGAATATTCAAGGGCTGGATGCGCATCAGCACCAGAGACGCGATCACGGCCAGGTAGCTGACGCCGTCGATCAAGAAACACCAGCCTTCGCCGAATGCTCCGATGATGATACCGGCAATGGCCGGGCCGATCAGCCGCGCGCCATTGGCCATAGAGGAATTGATGGCGATAGCGTTGCCGAGGTCCTGGCGGTGCTCCACCATCTGTACCAGGAAAGATTGGCGCCCGGGCATGTCGAACGCGTTGATGAATCCCTGCAAGGCCGTGAGCGCGATGATTTCGCGCAGGTTGATGACGTGCGCCAGCGTGAGAGCGGCCAGGGCGAGCGACTGAATGGCCGCGGCGGCTTGCGTCCACAGCAGCAATTGGCGGCGATCGAGGCGCTCCACCCACACGCCCGCGAAAGGCGACAGCGCAAACGTCAGAATCTGTCCGGCGAAACTGACGACGCCGAGCAGCAGCGCCGAATGAGTGAGATCGTAGACCAGCCAACTGGTGGCCAGGCGCGTCATCCAGGTGCCGATCAGCGAAATGCTCTGGCCGAAGACGAAGAGCTGGAAGTTGCGGTGCCGCAGTGCTCGCCAGGCGTGTGAGAAGGATCCTTGCGGGGAAGCCGTCAGAGCATCGGAACTGACGGAGGGCTTGCTCATGGCTCCGCCAGCCGCTTGATCAGGGCCGTGACGGTGGGCAGCTGCCTCTGTTCCTTGGCGTCCAGCTTGGCGATGGCCTGAGCCAGCCAGGTTCGCTTTGCGAGGCCGGTATCCTTGCGCAACCTCGCGCCTCTGGCGGTCAGGACGATATTCATCTGGCGGCCATCGGTGCGATGCGGTCTTCGTTCCACGATGCCCATCTCTTCGAGCGCGGCCACCGTCGCTCCCATGGACTGCGGCTTTACGCCTTCCGCCCGCGCCAGATCAGCGGTAGTAGCGGGCCCGTCGGCGTCCAGGCGCCGCATGACAGCTTTTTGCGTCCACGACAGTTCGTGCGATTCCGAAGGAGCGGCCGAACGGATCCGCCGCACCAATAATCCGAGCGCCAGCGCGAGATCGGTGGCGGTGCTTTCAGGCGCATTGATCGGCATTCAATCACAAGATACCAGAT
>CAVRZH010000112.1:0-85064 GCA_963725455.1 Bryobacterales bacterium | reverse complement strand
AGTGATCAGTTACGGACACGTAACCTGACCTGAAAGCTGGATCCTCCAGCTGGGACTGGAATGCGTCTCTGTCGGGCCTGCGCTTGGTGAAGTTCAATTGGTTGGTGCGCACCACCAGTTCAAAAAGGCGATCGCTCTCCTGTAGGACGTCGGTCCGAGTGGCAACCGTGATCCTGCAGGACTGGAGGAACTCGTCGTTGGACGTGACCGTGGATTCCCGATCCAGGAGCTTTTGCTCCATGACCTTGTACTGATGCAGCCTGGTCAGATTTCGGTCGTCCTTGCCACAGAGATTTGGATCAGTAAGAAGTGCGTCTATGACCTCCGGTCCAGCCGTTTGAATGGTGGGCAGGACGTGGCGCACTTCCTGTCTGTTGAGTTCCAGGTCGTCGATGAAGAGCACATTCTCCGCCCCGCAGCTGTGCATTCTCGACGATCCAAGCAACACGTTGGCCCTTGGCGGACCAATCCATGCTCGGAAAGACAAACTCTTCCCATACCCCGTGGTTTTCCAGCGTCCGGCGGACTGCCTCGGCATCGTTCTTTGAGCAAATCGAGTTTAACGATGCCGCGACGGTTGAGTGAGCGGATGATCGCGTACTATGCCTCAACATCGGCGAGACGCTTAGCTAGCTTTTCGCGAGAATCTATAAATATCCTTGTGATCTAGCTCGAGCTTAGATCCTAACATAATAGCTAGGAAGGCAGCAGGGCGATTGTTGGATGCCCTTCGAGCCGCGAGCTGGGTCTACAACCCCTTCAACCGGTTCTGCACGTGATCCTTGATCCAGTGCGCGTCCCACCATTCCACCGGATTCACTTCCACGCCCTCCACCTGCATCGAATAATGCAAATGATCGCCGCCCGCCAGGCCCGTCGATCCGCTCTTGCCCATCTCCTGGCCGCGCTTCACCATGTCGCCTTCCTTCACCGCGATCGAGCTCAAGTGCCCGTAGATCGACTGCAAACCGTAGCCATGATCGACGACGATGCAATTGCCGTAGATGCCGAGCGGCGCGGCCCACATCACCCGGCCGTCGTTCGACGCCACCACCGGCGTATGCGCCGAAACGGCCAGATCGAACCCCAGATGCACCTGCTGATCCACCTTCTTGCCTTTGTAGATGTAGCTGCGTACGTCGGCGAATTCGGACTCAACTTTGGAGTTGGCCAGTTGCAGAAATGAATCGGTCCACAGAAATTTCTCGGCAGTCTTGAAGCGCAGGTCCGCCAGAGTCTTGTTGTTCTGCGCGGCGCATTTCGCCGTTGATTTTCAGAAAGCGCGTCAGCAGATCGCCCGATCCGCCGGGATCGATCTGATTCACCACCTTGTCGAGAAACTTGTCGTCGATCTCCAGATCGCGCATGCGGAACTTCTTCGGGAAGATCTTGAACCAGAAGCGCGCCGTGGCCTCCGTACCCGCTGAATTTCTCGCGAACACCACAGGCGCCGTTTCTACGGCCAAGTCCGGGATAAGCGAACAGCGCCAGCCGCTGCGTGCTTCCCGCAATGGGAAAACTGCGATAGGTGTCCTTGCCCACGCGCACGCCCGCTTCGCTCCAGGCGCCTGACGGCGTCAGAAGCACCATCTCCGAGCCGCCTTGATTGATGTAGTGCTGAAACCCGTCGGCCGAAACGGAGGGCGGGCGAAGCATCACGTCGACATCCGTCGAGATCGTGTCCGTGGCTCCGCGGAAATCGTTCGATTGCGCTTGCACCACCAGCCGCGCTGGTCCCTCCTTCAAGGCCGGAGCCGCCTTGCTGCCGGCCATGAAATGGACGTCCTGATCGGGGACCTGCGCCAGCCAGAATTTAAGCCGGTCGGCCGGGGCTTTAGTCTGCATCAGTGCCATTTTCATGCCGTTCTGTTCAATCCAAGCGCTGAGATCGCGTGTGCCGTGCGGATTTGAAACGCGCACTCCTACCCAGGTGCTCACGCCGATCTCGTGCGGCTGCGGATCGAATGCCAGCCTGGTGTGGGATGACAGAAAGAACAGCGTCGCAATCGGAGTTGCGATTAACGCCAGCAGCATGATGAAAGCTATGATTTTGCCCATTGCTTTTCGGATCATAACAGGGAACGCGCAGCGGAACTAACATTCAGTTTCGAGCTAACATTTAATCGTGCCGCCCCGAGTGCCCCTTCTTCTGCTCCTGGCCGCCTTGTTGCCCAATACCGCACCGGCCGAAGACCATTGGATCGCTCTGAAATCGGGACCGTTCGAAGTCTTCAGTAAAGTTGGCGAGCGGCCGGCGCGCGAGAAGCTGATGGTTATGGAACAATTCCGCGAGACCCTGCGCGTGATCACCGGAAAAGACGAAATTCGGATGGTTTGGCCGGTTCACTGATCATTTTCAAAATCGCGAGCGAAATCCCCTCCGCTCCCAAGCCCTTCAAGCTGGGGCGCGATGCGCGCATGTCCGCTATTACGGAATCGGGCGAGTTTTCGACGAGATAGCTTGAAGGAACTGGCGCGCCTGATGCTTTACGAGAATACCAATCGGCTGCCGCCGCAGGTGGAGAAGGGCTTGATCGAGCTGGTTTCCACCGTCCAGATCGATGGCCCGCATATCACGCTCGGCGCGCCGGTCCCGGAGGCGGAGCGTTCGCCGGGCTGGGCTCTCATGCACCTGGTGACGGTGAATCCGGAGTACGCCGGCCGCTCGCGCGTAATGATTTCGAACCTCGAACAAAGCGACGATTTTGACGCAGCCTGCCATAACGCGTTCGAGAAGAGCGGCGCGAGATTCAGCAACAGGCCGACGCTTATCTGAAAGCGGGGAACTTCCCCACGGCTTCATTTCCGGACGCGCGCTCAGCATGACGCGCGATTTCAAACCCGTTCAGTTGGGAGCCGATGACGCCGCATCGCTTGGGCCGACCTGCTGTTCGCGACCGGCCACACGGCCGAAGCGGCCACGGCGTACAAGGCGCTGCATGGACCGGAAGCATCGGAAGGCATCGCGCTGATGCAGCTCGACGATCAAAAGGACAGAGACGCGAAGGCCGCTATGCAGGATGCCATCGACGCGGGCAGTAAGAGCGCGCGGGCGTGGCTGGAATTGGGGCGCTTGCAATCCGATTCCGACGAGCTCAAAAAGGCTGCCGAGCTGAATCCGCGCTGGGCGGAGCCGTACTTCAATTGGCGGATATCGATCCGGCCGTTGACAAAGAGCATCTGGAACAGCGCGCCGCGCTGCTGAAGAAGGCCGCTGCATTGGACCCGCGCAGCATGGATTATTGGACCGCGCTAGCCAAGACCGATGAGGCCGCTAAAGATTTCACGGACGCCCAAAAAGCTTGGTCGGGCGCCGAGCGTGCCGCCGCTACTGACCAGGAGCGCGAGCACATCCGCAAGATTCGTCTGGATGTGCAGGCTAAGCGCTTCGACGAGGAAGCAGCCGAGCGCAAGCGCGCGCACGACGAAGAGGAGGCGGACATCGCGCGCGTGAAGGCCCAGAGCGACGCCGCTATTCACGCGTCGGAAGATGCCGCGCGCAGAAAAATGAATCCGAATGGCGCCGCGGTTCCCAAGCCGCAGGCCTGGTACGAAGCGCCCACGGCGAACTCCAGCGTGCAGGGCGTGTTCCAGCGGCTGGATTGTCTCGACACGCGCGCACGGCTGGTGATTCAGACTGCGGATGGAAAAACCACACAGCTCGCTGATGGCCGATCCTTCGCAAGTCTCGCTCGGTGGCGGAGGCGAAAAAACGTTCAGTTGTGGCGCCCAAAAACAGGCCCGCCACGTGACGGTACACTACAACGCGAAGCCCGATGCAAAGCTGAAGACGGTGGGCGAAGTGGTAGCGATCGAATTCCAGTAAGTGCGGGCGGCGCTCAAGCAATTCATCTTCGGTCTGCTCGGCAAATATCCAGAAGCCATCGTTGTCACTTTTGCCTCGGGCGACCCTGAACTCGCGCGGCGCATGTTCGCCGAGATTCAGCGCCTGGTGCCGGACCGGCAGCATTTTCTGGTAGAGCCCGGGGAATTCAGCGGACAGTCGACGTTCGCAATCTACCGGCAACTTCGCCGGCGATTTCGCGCCTATCGGATTGGGCAAGCGCCATTGCTGCTGGATCGCGATCCGCAATACCGTGCGCTCCGCCGCGCCGCGTTTCTGTATGCGCCGACGAAAATCCTGGCCTACAACGCGCGCTTTGAGCGCCATCAACTGAGCCTCCGCACCGCCATCGCGTCGCTATTGTTCGTACGGGGGGTGCCGCTCGATCGCATTTTTCTGCGTCCCACCTGGCTGGTCCCGTGGAAGAAGGATCGTTCTGTTTATCCCGACAAGATGCAGGAAATCGAAGGCCGGCCGATGTCGCCGCGGCGCCGCCTTATTGCAGTGCTCACCCCGTATTTTCCGTTCCCGCTGGCGCACGGGGGCGCGGTGCGGATCTTCAACCTGTTGCGGGAAATGTCCAGCGAGTTCGACATTTTTCTGTTCGCTTTCAGCGACGACGAATCGTCCGAACATCAGCAGCCGGTGCTGGATCTTTGCGCACGCGTGATCCTGGCCGGCAAGCCCCGCTATCGTGAGCCACGCTGGTCCACGCTGGCGCCGCCCGAGGTTCACGAGTTTCGCTCTCGGGCGATGCTCCAAGCGCTGGCGCGCATCCGCGCCGAATACAACATTGAAGCGCTGCAGGTGGAATACACCATGCTCGCGCCGTACTCGGGCGACGTTCTGGTGGAACACGATGTCACTTTCGCGTTATACCGGCAGATCCGCGATCGCTCGCCTGCCCTGGCCCAGCGCTGGGATTATTATCGCTGGCGCCGATTTGAAAACAAATGGATCCCGCGCTATCGCAAGGTAATCGTTATGTCGGAGCAGGATCGGGCGCTGCTCAGCCAGCCGAACGTGGCCATCATCCCAAACGGCGTGGACCTGAGTCGCTTCACGCCGGAGATCGAACGCCCCGGCGAGCGGCTGCTCTTCATCGGGTCGTTTCGACATTTTCCAAATATCGTTGCCTATCGATTCTTCGTTGAACAGATCTGGCCTATGCTGCGCGAACATTCTTCCCAAATCACGTTTACCGTTGTCGCGGGGCCCGATCCGTTGCTTTATTGGCGGGAGCACACCGGGCTCTCCGCCATCTCTCCCGACGATCGCATCCGCCTGCTCGAATTTGTTTCCGATGTTCGTCCGCTTTATGTCGAAGCGAACCTGGCCATCGTTCCTACGCTCGTTTCCGCCGGTACGAATCTCAAAGTTCTGGAAGCCATGGCGATGGACCGCGCGGTAGTGTCAACCTCCTCCGGTTGCGCCGGGCTCGGGCTCGACCACTCAGTTAATGTCTGGATCGCGGACCAACCGGAAGACTTCGCCCGCGCCATCCAGACTTTGCTCACGGATCACGCTCTTCGCCGCCGCATCGCCGAGGCGGGCCGCGTCCACGTGGAGCAAAATTTTGGATGGCGTCAGATCGGCGTGCGGCAGCGTGCGCTGCTTCGCGGTTTGATGTCCCCCCGCGTGCAGATCCGGCGGGCCCAGGAAAGCGACCTGCTGGAGATAGCCGAGATCCAGCACTCAGCTCCCGAGTCGTCGCAGTGGCAAGCCCAGGACTATCTGGGCTTCGATTGTCAGATCGCGCAGGCCGACGGACGCATTGCCGGTTTCTTGGTTTCCCGATCGGTAGCCGATAAGGAACGCGAGATTCTAAATATCGCCATTCATCCTGATTTTCGCCGGCTGCACATCGCCACTGAACTGCTGCAAGCCGAGCTTTCCCGCTGGCCCGGGGCCCATTTTCTGGAAGTGCGCGAGTCCAATGCCGCGGCCCGGCGCCTGTACGAAGGTCTGGGCTTTCAAGCCATTGGCGAACGCCCCGAGTACTACGATAACCCCTCAGAAACGGGGATTGTCATGAGAATTCTTTCATGATACTGTCACATATGCGGGGGCCATCGGTGACCGCCGCACGGACGAATGCAACCATTCATTCATTACCCACCGAGCCAAATCAATCCTACCGACTCGGGCGTTGCAACCTCACAAAGGAGATAGAACCCTGATGGAGAACACGCTAGAAGAATTGAAGACGCACCTGATGCAGTCGGACGACGAGTTTCGTCAGCTGGCTGAGCAGCACCATGTCTACCATGAGCAGTTGGAGGCTTTGGAAGCCAAATCGCACCTCACTCCCGAAGAGGAAGTGGAGGAGCACCGGCTGAAGAAAGTGAAACTGCAATTGAAGGATCAGATGAACGAAATCATCAGCCGTTATCGGACGCAACACGTCTGAGACATTGGGTGCGTGAGTAGTGAAAACCGAGCAGTGAAGACGGAGTAGTTAAGACGGAGTAGTTAAGACCGAGTGTTAAGACGAAGACCCGATCCGGCGTTCCCGGGTCGGGTTTTTTATTCGATCAGGCATCTTTCTGCTCCGGGACGGAGGCCCCAAGGCTAGCGAGCACGAGCCGCACGGCTGACTTAGTATTGTATTTACTCGCGCTCATAAGCGGTCCGATGAAGATCCTCCTCTATTATGCCGGCAAACCGCGTGATTCTCATGCCAACCAAATGGCGGAAGAGTTCATCCAGCGTTCGACGCGCTACGCGCGGTGTGAAATGCGCGAGATAGTCCCCGCGCGCTTCGACCCATGGGTGAAGCATCCCAGCGCGAAGAAAGTCTTGCTCGATCCCGCCGGACAGACGCTGGATTCTCCGCGATTCGCCAGGCTTATTTCGACGGCCGAGTTGGAAGCGCGTGACCTGATCTTTTTGGTTGGAGGCGCCAGCGGCCCGCCCCCAATGTGGAAAGAGAACGGCGCCCAACTGCTTTCACTTTCCGCCCTGACGATGCCGCATGAACTGGCGCGTGTGGTGCTGGCCGAACAGATCTATCGCGCATTCACGCTGCTGCGCGGCCATCCCTACCCGAAGTAGCGCGCGGAAGTCAAACACGAGCTAACTCCTATACTGAAGTCTGAATGGCTTGGTTCACTCGAGACAAACCTTCGGTGGCTTCGGAGGAAGGCGAGAAGCGCGTCCGCACCGAAGGGCTGTGGCTGAAATGCGGACATTGCGGCCAGATTGTTTGGCGCAAGGCATTGGAGGACAATCAGCAGGTTTGCCCCAAGTGCGGTCATCATGAGCGGCTGGACGCGCGAGCCCGGCTGACCCTGCTGTTCGATGATGGAAAGTTCCAAGAGTTCGATCAACGTCTGGTGTCCACCGATCCGTTGGCCTTCGTCGATTCCAAAAAATACCAGGATCGGCTGTCGGCTTCGCAAGAAGCCACGCACCTGCGCGACGCTATCATTTCCGCCGCCGGCAACCTGAACGGCCGACGCGTCCACATCTGCGCGATGGAACTGAAATTCGTCGGAGGAAGCATGGGGACCGTGGTGGGCGAGGTGATCACGCGAGCCATCGAGCGGTCCATGGAGCAGAAGGTTCCGCTGATCATCGTTTCGGCGTCGGGTGGCGCGCGCATGCAGGAAGGCGCCGTCAGCCTGATGCAAATGGCCAAAATTTCGGGCGCATTAATGCGCCTGGATGAAGCTCGCATTCCCTACATCAGCGTTCTGACGGACCCCACCACCGGGGGCGTGACGGCCAGCTTCGCCATGCTCGGGGATCTGAACATCGCGGAACCGGGCGCGCAAATCGGATTCGCCGGACCACGCGTGATTGAACAAACCATCCGGCAAAAGCTTCCCGCGGGATTTCAAACCAGCGAATTTCTTTTGCAGCACGGATTCCTGGATGCGGTAGTCCAGCGGTCCGAATTGAAAGATTACATCAGCCAATCCTTGTCTTTCTTTTTAGGACCACTGGCTGACGCGCGTGGCTCAGTTACCGAGCCGTGACCGTGAGGGAGCGGATTATTCCGGCTTTTTGAAGAGATTGTCGAACGCGGCGCGAGCATCGTTCGGGGTTCGGGGAACTTGCTGGGGAGGAGGGGAGGCATGGTGATTGGCGGGAGCCGCATCGCGAGCCACCGTCACCCGAGGCTTAAACAGATCGCATTCGTTGGCTTGGTCTTTCACGGCGATCCGCAACGGCACCGGCTTCAGGCATTGGAAGCGGGTGGAGGGCTCAAAATGCGCACACTGTTTACAGCAATGTAACGCAGTTCCGCACTTGGGACACTTACCTTTCCAGTCAATATCGGGGGAAAGCGCGGTGGAGCAGTTGAAACAACGAGCCGCCACTACGTTTTGGAGCAGGCGGGGGAGCCGCGGGCCCGTGACGTCGATCGGCGGCCGGGGGCCCGAGGGCTTAGGCCGGTCAGGCAGCTGGCGGTCCCTGGACCCCCCGTTGGTGTCCATGTAGCCCCGTTGTCGGTACTTACGGTCGTCGTCCATGTATTAAGTCGACTCCTGGATCTCGCGCTCTCGCAACATTATCTGTAGAGATTTCGGCACAGGTCCACTGCTTGTTGAGCTTGAGGATCAATGCGGAGGATAGTTGCGGGAACCGGCTAAAGCTGGAAAAGACGTTGTCCCGCTTGCGCCTAAATAACTATGTACCACGAATCAATGCCAGAAGCTACTGAAATTTCACGGCCATCCGGTGACGTTTCCGTGTCAGTACTAAGGGTTTTCGGTACCAGGTTCAATCAGAGCTCCATTTCAGCAACGAGTTGCAGGGCCGGGTCAGAGGATCATCGTAGTGATTCGGACTAATTCGTAGCGAATACCCTAGCCTGCCTGTTTGATGCGGCACGAACTCTTTTAAGAACACATATTCGTTGCCGGCTTGCTCCACCGCCGGAAGCGTCATCACCTGAGTTTCTTCGAGATTCCCGTTGACACCGATACGGCCGACCACAGCCTCCACACGCACATCCCTGGGCGACAGTCCGGCCAGGTTCACCACCGCCCTTACAGGAATGGGAAGGCCCGTCAAAACGGACAAATCGGGCCCGGGACCGATTTCGACAAATTTAACCTTCTCCCATACCTCGTGGACCCGGTGGTTCCACCCAGCCCGATCGCGCGCCGGCTGGAAACAATCGTGGGACACATCCAAGTAAGCTTGATGGGCAGGCTCATACAGCTGCGCGAGGTACTCACCCACCATGCGTCCGGAGTTGAACTGGTGGCTGAGATGCATGAGCGACTGCTTCACCCGCCGCATCCACTCCACCGGCACACCGCCCTCGCGGTCCTGGTAGTACATCGGCACAATTTCGTTTTCGAGTATGGAATAGATAGCGCGCGCGTGAATCTCGTCCTGGTCGTCGGAGTAAGGCTCGCGGTCACCGATGGCCCAGCCGCCCGAGATCTCATAGCCTTCATCGAACCAGCCATCCAGGATGCTCAGGTTCAGCACGCCGTTGATGCCCGCTTTCATGCCGCTGGTCCCGCAGGCCTCCTCGCCGCGCCGCGGGGTGTTCAGCCACAAGTCCACACCCTGAACCAATTCACGGGCCACCTCGATGCTGTAGTCCTCCACGAAGACGATGTGCTTGGCAATCTCGGGCGCGCGGGAAAGTTGCACGATTTCGCGAATCAGCGTCTTTCCCGGCAAGTCCCGGGGATGCGCCTTACCGGCAATCACGATCTGCACCGGACGCTCGGGATTAGTCAGGAGCCGCTTGAGCCGATCGAGATCCCGGAACAGCAGCGTCGCGCGTTTGTAAGTTGCGAACCGGCGCGCAAAGCCGATGGTCAGGGTGTCCGGGTCCAGCACTTCGGCTAAACGCCGCTGCTCCGCGGCAGGAGCCTTGCGCCCCATGGCAGCGGCCACCACGCGCTCGCGCACAAAGGAAACCAGGTAACGTTTACGGCGCCGATGGGCTTCCCAAAGCTCCTGCTGCGGAATGTCCTCCACCAAATCCCAGATGCGCGGGTCTGAATTTCGCTCGCGCCAGTCCGGCTGCAGGTGCTGATCGTAAAGCTGGGCCAGATCGCCATTAAGCCAGGTCAGCAGATGAACGCCGTTGGTTACCGAGGTAATCGGCACTTCCCACACCGGCAGCTTCGGCCACAGCTCTTGCCACATTTCCTGCGAAACCTGTCGATGCAGGCTGCTCACCGCATTGCGGAACGCCGAGGTCTGAATGGCCGAGATGGCCATGGAAAACGGCTCGTGATGATTCTCGGGACGGAAGCGGCCAAGGGCCAGGAACTTCTCGAAAGGAATACCGCTCTCCGAGCAATACTCGCCAAAATATTCGTACAGCAGTCCCGGATCGAACAAATCGATACCGGCCGGAACCGGGGTGTGCGTGGTGAAGACGCTGTTGGAGCGGCAGGCCTCGTAAGCCTCCTCGAAAGTGAGCTTGTACTCTTTGATGAACCGGCGAATACGCTCGATGGCCAGAAACGCCGAATGCCCTTCGTTCATATGCCATACGGTGGGTTTCAGATTGAGCCGGTCCAGAGCGCGCAGGCCGCCGATCCCTAAGACAATCTCCTGGCGGATGCGGGTTAGATTGTCGCCGCCATAAAGCTGCGCGGTGATTTCGCGATCTTCCGGGCGCTCATTCTCGGGAACGTTGGTATCCAGCAGATAGAGCTTCACGCGTCCCACGTCGATGCTCCACACTTTGATGGAAACATCGCCGGTTGGAAGCTTCACGGTGACCATCACGTCCTTGCCCTGTTCGCTGCGAACCGGCCGGACCGGAAGCGTGTAGAAATCGTTGACCGGGTTGCGCTCCTGTTGCCAGCCGTCCGGATTCAGGGACTGCTGTAAGTAGCCTTTTTGGTACAACAGACCCACACCAACCAGCGGAACGGCGCCATCGCTGGCCGCCTTCAAATGATCGCCGGAGAGAACACCCAATCCTCCGCCGTAGATTGGCATGCACTCCACCAGCCCGTACTCCATGGAAAAGTACGCGATCAGCCGGCTGTCCGCCAGCTCCGGGCGTTCCAGATAGGTGGAATAGCGGTCGCACGCCCGGCGATAGGCCGCCAGAAATCGCGGGTCGGCGGCGGCGCGTTCCAGGGTGGCTTGGGGCACCCGCCCTAACATCAGAACGGGATTGTGGCCGCAATTCCTCCAAAGCGCCGAATCCAGCCTCCGGAATAAGGATCGCACCGTGTGATCCCAGCTCCACAACACGTTATACGCAAGGTCGCTCATTCGAGCGATAGTAGACGGTAACGCAGGCCGGACAAGGAATTCCTTAACCGGTTGAATCTGAAAGGGCATGGACTAACGATTGACTCTCAAATATAACACCGGGCATGAGCGCGCCCATACCTTGGACGTGGCTCCCGTAATGGTCGGCTGCATAATCAGTTAGATACGCTCCATTAATTTCTCTTCAAGCGGCGCGACCGCCGCTCCCCCTCCTCGCCTACTTAATTCCATCGGCAGGTGGCGAATTTCGCCTAGGGTGAACGGTGGAAAATTGCGGAAAGGGGAAAGTGCTAAGCTGAGCTCGTGGATCAGGATTTACAACAGGCGTTCACGCAGCTTGAGGGTCGTCTCACTGCGCGCATCGATGGCGTTGAAACTGGATTGCAAACACGACTTGACGCGATGGAGACTCGATTGCGAACGTACGTTGACGAACGAGTCGAGATCACGGAAACGAAGCTGCTGACCGCCTTTCACAATTGGGCATCTCCTTCCGACGCACGCCAGCGTACCCACGCGGCGGCATTGCGCGCTATCGATCTGGAGATGGAATCGCTCTCGGAGCGTGTTGGGAAACTCGAGGGGAACAAGCCGCAGTAACAGCCTCGAGAGCAAACCTATGGAAGCGGTGGGCCAACCCGGCCGCGCGGTCGCTCTATGTTTGGCGCCCCGTCCGAACCGCCACTGCCGCGGCCAATGCTAAAATACTAGCCTTACCGCGATGGCTGACGATTCACTAGCCGTGCTCGATTCCATGGTGACCACCGCGTTTACGCTGGATGGCTTCGCCATTGACCGTACCATCGGGATCGTACGTGGCATTATCGTGCGGTCCCGCTCCATTTTCGGAACCCTGGGCGCCAGCCTGCAAACCATGGTGGGCGGCGACATCACGCTCTTTACCAATCTCTGCGAGGAAACCCGTGCCCACGCCTACCAGCGCATGGCACAGCACGCCGCTCAACTGGGCGCCAACGCGGTGGTAGGAGTTCGCTATGACGCGACGGAAATCATGCAAGGAGTGACTGAGGTGCTTTGTTACGGCACCGCCGTGGTGGTGAAGCCGGCATCTCGCACGTGAACCAAGACCGCTATCTCTGCATTCACGGCCACTTCTATCAGCCGCCCCGCGAGAACCCGTGGCTGGAAGCGATCGAGCTCCAGGACTCCGCGGCGCCCTATCACGATTGGAACGAGCGCATCACAGCGGAGTGCTACGCACCGAATAGCGCCGCCCGAATTTTGGACTTAGAAGGCCGCATCGCAAAAATTGTCAGCAATTACTCCAGCATCAGCTTCAACTTCGGCCCCACTCTGCTCTCCTGGATGAAGGACAAGGCGCCGGAGGCGTATCAAGCAATCTTAGAGGCCGACCGTGCCAGCGCGCAGCGATTCTCAGGACATGGTTCGGCGCTCGCGCAGTGCTACAACCACATGATCATGCCGCTCGCCAATGCGCGCGACAAGCTGACGCAGGTGATCTGGGGCATCGAAGATTTCCGCTTCCGCTTCGGCCGCGATCCGGAAGGCATGTGGCTTCCCGAAACCGCCGTAGATCTGGAAACGCTGGATCTAATGGCCAAACACGGCGTCCAGTTCACCATTCTGGCGCCCTCGCAGGCCAAGTCCATGGACGGTGCCGACGTAACCGGCCAGCGGATCGACCCGGCGCGCGCCTACCGCCAGAAGCTGCCTTCCGGCCGCTCCATCCATCTATTTTTCTACGACGGACCGGTATCCCAGGCGGTGGCGTTTGAACGCTTGTTAAGCAACGGTGAACGCTTCGCCCGGCGGCTTGTGGATGCGTTGTCAGATCAACGCGAAGGTCCGCAGTTGGCCCACATCGCCACCGACGGAGAAACCTACGGGCATCACCACGCGTTCGGCGACATGGCGCTGGCTTATGCGCTGGATCACATTGAGTCCAGCGGGTTGGCGAAGGTCACCAACTACGGCGAGTTTCTGGAGAAGTTTCCGGCCCAGCACGAGGTGGAGATCCTGGAGAACACGGCGTGGAGCTGCGTCCACGGGGTGGGCCGCTGGAACAATAACTGCGGCTGCAACTCCGGGGGGCATGGCGATTGGAACCAGGAATGGCGCGCACCCCTGCGGGCGGCATTGGACTGGCTGCGGGATGAGATCACTCCCTGCTACGAAAAAATGGCCGGGCGTTTGTTCAAAGATCCCTGGGCGGCGCGCAACAACTATATTCACGTGATCCTGGACCGTTCGCCCGAAAGCCGTGAGCGCTTCGCGGCAGCCAATTTCAGGCGCAAGTCGCTGAAGAGCGGCGATCGCGTAAAGGCCTGGAAACTGCTCGAAATGGAGCGGCACGCCATGCTGATGTATACCAGTTGCGGCTGGTTCTTCGACGAGCTGACGGGCATCGAAACGGTGCAGGTGATGCAGTATGCCGGCCGGGTGGTGCAATTGGCCCATGAGCTTTTCGGCAAAGACATGGAGCGTGGGTTTCTCGAAAAACTGGCGTTGGCTCAGAGCAACATACCCCAGCACGGCGACGGCGCCGCGGTTTACGAAAAGTTTGTGAAGCCCGCCAGCGTGGATCTGCTCAAACTGGGTGCGCATTACGCCATGAGTTCGTTATTTGAAAGCTATCCGGAGAACACGCGCATTTACGCCTATTCGGTGGACAACAAGGACTACCGCCTAAAGCGCTCGGGCAAAATGCGGCTAGCGTTCGGCAAGGCCCGGTTCACCTCGGAAATTACGCAGGATTCGGAAATGCTGACGTTCGGCGTGCTCCATTTCGGAGACCACAATCTGCACGGCGGAGTGGCTCTGTACCGTTCCGAGGAAGCTTATCGCGAGCTGAGCAAGTCTACTCGCGATGCCTTCAGCCGTTCGGACCTGGCGGCCACTATTCATTGCCTGGACCAGGGATTTGCCGACCACACCTATTCGCTCAAGAATCTATTCCGCGACGAGCAACGCAAGGTTTTGACCGAAGTACTGGAGTCCACCGTGGAGCATTCTTTCTCGGTGGCTCGCGAGATCTATGAAGATCAGGCCCAGTTGCTGAGGTTCATGAGCGATTGCGGCATTCCGATCCCCCGTGAACTCAAAGCCGCGGCCGAAGTAGCTTTGAACGGCCTGCTACGGCAGGCGCTGGCTGCCGCCGAACTTGATAGAACCACCATCCAGGGTCTGTTGGAAGAGATGCGCATCGCCGGAATTCCCCTGGATCAGGGCGGCCTGGAAATTGTTCTGCGCCGCAATCTTGAAAAAGGCGCCGATCACTTCTTTGAAGATCCCAGAAATCTGGCGCGTCTTACGAAATTCCATGACAACCTGGTGGCGGCGCGTTCGTTGCCATTTCCGTTGGTGCTTTGGTCGGTGCAGAACCGCTGCTACGAAGTACTCCAGAAGGTCTATCCCCAAGTTCGAGAGAAAGCGGCGCACGAAAAGC
Source organism: Bryobacterales bacterium (assembly GCA_963725455.1). Lineage (GTDB taxonomy): Bacteria > Acidobacteriota > Terriglobia > Bryobacterales > Bryobacteraceae > Palsa-89. Next base: position 70,584 of record CAVRZH010000112.1, on the reverse strand, counting down.
AGGATGCGCGCTGGGCTGGGCAATTTCGGGAATTAGCCGGCTTGCTCTCGTTGCGGGTTGCGGACTGACTGGAAGTTTTCACCCCACAGCCCATGCGCAATATGGCGCAGTCCGGGGATCTCCGCCAGGATGAGTACGCCAATGGTTCGAGCTAGAAGGTCTCGGGGTGGTTGTCCACATGCAGTATCCCTCCGAGAGCCTGACTTATGCCGAACCAGCCGTCAATCCAGCCCGAAGCTAGCTCCCATGTCGCGAAATCCGTAGGTGCCTGGCGCTCCGAACGCCCGGTTTACAGGGACCGCTTGCCGCCCTGTAACCAGGCATGCCCCGCGGGCGAGAATATTCAGGCCTGGTTAAATCAAGCCCAATCGGGCGAGTATCGCGCAGCGTGGAACACCTTGACGCTCGACAATCCCCTTCCCGCCGTAGTGGGGCGGGTCTGCTATCACCCTTGCGAGGGAGCCTGTAACCGTGCACAGTTCGATCAGACGGTCGGCATCCACGCGGTGGAGCGATTCTTAGGCGATGAAGCCATCCGGCAAGGTTGGAAGTTCGACGTCTCCGCGCCGTCGACCGGAAGGCGCGTATTAGTAGTAGGGGCTGGCCCCTCGGGTTTATGCGCCGCGTACCACTTGAGGCGGCTTGGGCACGCTGTGACGATTCGGGAATGCGCTCCCCAGTCCGGCGGCATGCTGCGTTTTGGCATTCCCAAGTATCGGTTGCCGCGCCATATTCTGGACGCCGAGATCGCACGCATTGAGGCCATGGGAGTCGAGATCCTGCTCTCTGCCAAAGTAGTCGATCTTTCCGCCCAAATGCGCGATGGCGGCTTCGATGCGGCATTCCTCGCGGTGGGCGCCCACCAGGCCAAGCGAGTGTCCATCCCGGCCGCCGACGCAACCAGAATTGTGGACGCGCTCAGCGTTCTGCGGAGTATGGAATCGGACGAAAAGCCGCTTCTGGGCCGCCGGGTCCTGATTTATGGCGGCGGTAATACGGCGCTGGATGTAGCGCGCACCGCAACGCGGCTGGGCGCCGCTGAGTCCCTGATTATTTATCGGCGCACCCGCGAGAAGATGCCCGCGCACGACTTCGAAGTGCAGGAGGCGCTGGATGAGGGCATCCGTATCCAGTGGTTATCCACCATAAAAGAAGCCGAAGAACACGCGTTTGTCGTGGAGAAGATGAAACTGGACGAGGCCGGCTTCCCGCAGCCCACCGGAGAATTCGAGCGGATTGAGGCGGACTCGCTGGTTCTGGCGCTAGGCCAGGAAGTGGATCTGCGCTTCCTGCAAAATGTACGTGGCCTGGAGATGGTGAACGGCGTGGTGAAAGTGGACGCGCGGATGATGACTGGAAGCCCGGGCGTATTCGCTGGGGGCGATATGGTTCCGTGCGAGCGCACCGTGACGGTAGCGATCGGCCACGGCAAAAAAGCGGCGCGCAATATCGACGCATGGCTGAGAGGAACCGTGTATACGCCGGCGCCCCAGCACGCTGTCGCCACGTTCGACCGGCTGAGTACCTGGCATTATCAGCATGCTGCCGAGACTGTGCAGCCGGTGTTGGACATGGAACTCCGCCGATCCACTTTCGACGAAGTCATCGGAGGACTGGATCACTCCAATGCACGCTTAGAAGCGCAGCGCTGCCTGTCCTGCGGGAACTGCTATGAGTGCGACAACTGCCTGAATGTATGCGCGGAGAACGCGGTTGTGAAGTTGGGGCCGGGCCAGCGCTTCCGCTTCGACTACGATTACTGCCAGGGCTGTGGATTGTGCGCGCAAGAATGCCCTTGCGGCGCGATCGAAATGGTGCCGGAAGCGAACTAACAAGCACGCGACTCGCGGGCGAGTGATAATGATCGGAACCGGTTCGGTTCCATGAGAAGAATCCCTCGCAGACCCAAAGCCAGATGCGCCCTGGCGGCAATCGTAGCGATCGGCGTGATGCCGCTGGCCGGGCAGTCTTATCACGCGCCACTCGGGCCCGGCGGCAAGCCCGATCTGAACGGAATCTGGCAGGCGCTCAACGAAGCGAATTACGACCTGCAAGGTCACGACGCACGGCCTGCGCTGGCGCTGCGCCCCGGGCCATACGGTCCGGTGCCGGCCGCTGCTGTCCTGGCGCTGGGCTCGGTCGGCGCAGTCCCGCCCGGCCTGGGCGTGGTGGAGGGCGGCGAGATCCCCTACAAGCCCGAGGCGCTCGCGCGCAAAAAGCAGAACCAGCAGGACTGGTTGAACCGCGACCCCGAGATCAAATGCTATCTCCCCGGCGTGCCACGCGCCAACTACATGCCGTATCCGTTTCAGGTCCTCGAAAGCGCGAACGCGCTGACGTTCGTCTACGAATATGCGGGTGCGGTGCGGAACATTTTTCTGAAAGATCCCGGACCCGCTCCAACAGATTCCTGGATGGGCCAGTCCGTCGGACACTGGGAGGGCGAAACGCTGGTGATCGACGTCACCGGCTTCAACGATCAGAGCTGGTTTGACCGCGCCGGGGACTTCCACAGCGACAAACTGCACGTTGTGGAGCGCTACACCCGCACCAGTCCGGAGGTAATCTCCTACCAGGCCACGATTGACGATCCGGAGGTCTTCACGCGCGCATGGCGGATCAGTATGCCGCTGTACCGCCGCCAGGAAAAGAATGCACAACTCCTGGATTTCAAGTGCGCCGAGTTTGTGGAAGAGTTGTTGTATGGCCAGTATCGAAAGCATCCCCTGAGCAAGTAAGGAGGCACCTGGTTATGCGAAGTGATATGCGGATTGATATGCGGAATCTCGCGCTTGCGCTGCTGTCTTTCGCCGCTCTTTCTATGGCCGGTCTTCCTTTGGCCGGTCTGCCCTTGGCCGCTCAATCGCCGGGACCTCGCACACCCGACGGACATCCGGACCTGGGAGGCACCTACGATCTCTCAATGATGACGCCGCTCGAACGGCTGCCTGGAGATCCACCGTTTCTGAGCAAAGAGAAAGCGCAGGCGCTGGAGAAGGCTGAAACAGCGCGCAGAGCCAAGGATAACCAGCAGGAATCAGCGGATCGCCCCGCCCCGCCGGTGGGTGGCGATAAGAGCGAGCCTAAATCGTTCTTTGAAATTCTGGAGCGGGCCGGTGGCGGCACCGTCGGTGGCTACAATCATTTCTGGCTGCAGCAGGGTTCGGCATACACCATGGTGGACGGTCAGATTCGAACGTCGATTGTAGTGGATCCGCCGGATGGACGCGTGCCTCCCTACAATGCCATCGCGCGCAAACGGCTAGCGGCCGCCCAGGCGGCGCCAACCTCGGACGCACGCGAAAGCCAGGACCCGACGGCCGAACCGCCCGGCGCGTTCGATAATCCGGAGCAGCGGCCTTTAGGCGAGCGCTGTCTGCTTGGGTTCGGTTCCACGTCCGGGCCACCGGCGCTTCCAGATTATTTCTATAACGATCTGCACCAGATTGTGCAGACTCCCGATTCGATCATGATTCTAAGCGAGATGGTACACGACGCCCGCATCGTGCGAATGAACGCGCAACATCTGCCGAAAAATATTCGCCGCTGGATGGGTGACTCGGTGGGCCATTGGGAAGGCGACACGTTGGTTGTGGACACCACGAATTTCAACGACAAGACACGCTTTCGCGGATCCACGGAAAATCTCCACGTAGTGGAGCGTTTCACCCGCGTCGACAACCAAACGCTGCTGTATCGGTTCACCGTGGAAGACCCGGAAACGTGGGACCGGCCCTGGACCGGCGAGTACGCCTGGCCGGCGACCAGCAAGCCGATTTACGAATATGCCTGCCACGAAGGCAATTACGCGCTCGCCGATATATTACGAGGCGCCCGCCGGCATGAGGCTAAGGAAGCAGCGGCGAAATAAGCGTGTAAACGGCCTTGGGTGCTCATCCCTCGGCGGGCCGATGCACCACGAGGGAACGTCGCTGCCGAGTTCAGAAATCCTACCTATTCGTCGTATCCGGCGCCGGCCCGAATCTTGGCATGGTACAAGGGAAAGACTATGAAGTCACCCACGAAAGTCTTGGCGCTGGCCGCTCTGACGACCGCCGGCGCATTCGGGCAAATGGCCCAGCCCCTGGTTAGCGAGAAGACGACCCAGGTTTCCGACCACGTCTGGGCGATTATGGGCTTTCCTAACATCGCTATCGTGGTTGGTAGCCGCGCAACGCTGGTGGTGGATACGGGCCTGGGCCCGAAAAATGGAGCTACGGCCGCGCGCGTGGCCACCAAACTGGCGCCCAATAACCACAAGCTGTTCCTCACCACAACCCACTTCCATCCGGAGCACGCCGCCGGCGAGCCCGGCTTTCCTCCCAGCACGATCCTGATCCGCAACACAATGCAGCAGAAAGAAATGGAGAAGCACGGGCAGGAGATGATCGATATGTTCAGCAAGGGTTCAGCGCAGAACAGTGAGTTGCTCGCGGGCGTGGTGTTGCGCACCCCTGACGTGATGTTCGATCAAGAAGCGAGGATCGATCTGGGCGGCGTGGCGGCGCGCCTGATCTGGTTCGGCGAAGCGCACACCAAGGGCGATGAGCTTACCTTTGTTGAGCCGGATCGCACGCTGATTTCGGGCGACGTCGTGCAGAACAAGACCATGCCGATGATCTTCGGCGACGGTGGCACGCCTACTACGTGGCTGGCCGTGGTGGATAAAATCGCGAGCCTCAACGTGGCGCACGTCCTGCCCGACCACAGTGCTCCCGGCGATGGTTCGCTGGTTGCGGAGGAGCGAAAGCTGATATCGGAAATTCGCACACGAGCGCTCGCTCTCAAGCAAAAGGGTGTGTCGGCGGATGACGCTGGGAAAGAAGTCAGCACAGCTCTCAAAACGTTGCATCCCGATTGGCCCAACACGAACGCAGCGGGATTCGTCAAAAGCGTCTACGCCGACCCTCACTAGAACGCGCTTGTCGCGCACGACTAAGGCGCGTAACGCGTGAAGACCAGGTCACTCGACTTGGCTTGATTGTGGCAGGGGAAGCAGGATTTCATGGACGCCGCAGCCGCGGGTTTACCGTCCACGAAGGTAGCGAACCCCCAGCCGCCCGTTGCGGCGTACTTCGTGGAGTCCTTGACCATAAACTGAATGTTCGTGGGGGCGCCAGGGACGAAAGATTGCGCTTGGCCAAAGACCTTGTTGTTTTCCGCCGACGGGACGTGACTATAGTGCAAAGCGGCAATGATGGTTCCATCCGGGAAAGGAAGCTTCCCGTCGCGATAGGCCTGGATCGCCACGTTGTTGCCCAACACAGCGCCAAGACTGTTCAGGCTGCCTTCTTCGTGGGCGACCGAGATCAACCGAAAGTCCCGGTATCCGGCGGGGATTTTTGTAACGAAGATTGGGGCGGCCGAGTCATTGGCGCGCAGGGACGCAGGCGCCGTAAAAGCGGCGATACTTGCCAAGATTGCAGCGGCAAGCAACAACGGCGTGATCCTTTTCATAGTGGTTCCTCCTTCAGGAAGACTACGCTCCTCATTTATGCCCAATTAGCGAGCCGGCCGAATCACAAGATGGAAGGGTTTTCGAGTAACCAGTTTAGTGGGGAGAAGCGTACCCTATTCGTGGTATTGAGAGATTCGACATCTGCGCGCAGGCGTGTAACCGAGAGCTCGGAAAGCGATCGTAAGCAATTTATCCGCTAAATCGTCAATAGTTTCATCGATTAGGAAGCTAAAGGTCGAATAGCATGGTGCCGATGAGAGCGTGAGAGATATACCCTTGTGGGAAGAGTGGGAAAACCCGGTCAGTCTGCAACCCGACACTGCAGCCGTACTGCGTGACGCCGAAGCAGTGCTGCTGGAGTTGGCTTGTGCCCACTCTCAGGCAACCTCGAACCTGAAACGCCGAGCTTATTCCCCACTGAGCGCGGGAGACCGCTACCGGGCACTCATTGAACAGGTCCCGGCCGTGGTCTTCTTCGCACCCATGGAAGGGGGCATAGGGGAAGCTTACGTAAGCCCGCAGATAGAGACCATCCTAGGCTTCACTCAGGAAGAATGGCTGGAGAGTCCTATCTTGTGGTTCCGGCAGTTGCATCCCGACGATAAGGAACGTTGGAGCCATGAAGCTGTACAGTTTTTCGTAAAGGGTGCGCCGCTTAGATCCACCTACCGGCTGCTGGCCCGGGATGGGAGCACGGTGTGGTTGCGCTGCGAAGCTAAGATGATCCGATCCGAGGACGGGCAGCCCTGGTTCATCCACGGCGCCGGCTTCGATATTACGGAGATGAAGCGCGCGGAAGCGTCTCTGGAACGAGCGCAGGCGGAGTTGGAATCGCGAGTGGCGGAGCGCACCCAGCAACTGGAACAGGCGATAGCGGCCGCGGAATCGGCAAATCGTGCCAAAAGTAATTTCCTGGCTACCATGAGCCACGAGATTCGCACTCCCATGAATGGCGTACTCGGGATGACGCAGGTATTGCTGGACACACCGCTTTCCGCCGACCAACGCGAGGCCGCCGAGACGATCAAGGAATCGGCGGATTCTTTGCTGACGATCATCAACGACATCTTGGATTTTTCCAAGATCGAATCGGGCAATCTGGAGCTGGAATCGACCGAGTTCATATTGAGCGACATAGTGAACGGCGTAACGCGGCTGCTCACCCCCCGCGCCCGCAAATCCGAGTTGCGGCTGGTCGTTCGGCAACTTGCGGACGGTTCCGTGGTGGGAGATCCTACGCGGTTGCGGCAAATCCTCATAAACATGTTGAGTAATGCGATCAAATTCACCGAGCGCGGCGGCATTACCGTAACGGTGGAGAAGACAGGCTACGAACAAGCAACGGGCGGCCAGCCTGCTTGCCGCTGGCATTTTTCGGTCGAAGACACCGGGATCGGAATCCCAATCGAAAAACAAGGCACCGTCTTTAACGCCTTTACGCAGGCGGACGGCTCCATTTCACGTCGTTTCGGCGGAACGGGACTGGGGTTGGCCATCTCCAGTCGCCTCGTAAATGCCATGGGTGGGTGCATCTGGCTCGAGTCCGAAGCGGGCAGGGGTAGCACCTTCCACTTCACGGTAACGCTGGGGCTAGCAGAAAAGAAATCGACGCCGGCCCTGGAGGATTCGCTCGCCGGTGTCTCCGTGCTCGCGATGGGCGGCACGGCTCCCGATAGCGCGAACTTGAAGGAGATGTTGCTGCGATTCGGAATGAAACCTGCGCTCTACGACGATGCATCCACCGCTCTCGCTGCGCTGGATGCCGCCGATTTCAGGGGCACTCCATTTCCCTTCGTATTGATTGATCATGAACAGTTTTGCACCAACGACTTCGACGTTATCCAGCAGATCCGTCGGCGAAATCAGTGCACTCGCATCGTTGTACTCGTCTCCAACGGTGAAGCCGATGGCGCTCCGGCATGCGGATGTTCCGTTGGGGACGCGTTCATCTCTAAACCGTGGGATCAAGCCTGCCTCGAGCAGGTATTACGGAATCTGGTGGATAGCGCCCCCGTGACGCGCCCAGCAAACCACCGGCCGCAGGAGGAATCCGGTGCAGCCTTGCGTATCCTTCTGGTAGAAGACAACGCAGTCAATCGAAAGGTCGCGGTGTCGATGCTCAACAAGCGCGGCCATTATGTAACTACCGCGGTTAACGGATATGAAGGGTTGAACGCCACTTCACGAGACGTGTTCGACCTAGTTCTCATGGACGTGCAGATGCCAGTGATGAACGGTTGGGAAGCCACGGCGGCGATTCGGATCCGCGAACGGGAGACGGGAAAACATTTGCCTATCATCGCGATGACGGCCCATGCACTCAAGGAAGATATGGAGGCCTGTCGGGCGGCTGGGATGGACGGTTATGTCTCGAAACCCTTCCAGATCGAAACGTTGCTGGAGGAGTTGGCCCGCGTGCGGAAAAGAGTCGCTGCGCGAGTGAAAGCGCCATACACTCCAGCCGTTCAACCAGTGTCCACACAGCTGATTCTTGAGTTTATGAATACACGCTCGGATTGACTCCGGTTCGGTTACGGTATCCACCCAGGGTGAATACCTGTGGTCAGCGAGAGGAACGCCTTCGAGCGGCCCGCAACTACTTCACTGGCGGCGTCTTTTCCCGGCCGTCCAGGTAGCGATCCAAATTAAACGCCGCGCTGATCAACGCCAGGTGCGTAAGCGCTTGCGGGAAATTGCCGAGCGCCTGGCCCTGGGGGCCGATCTGCTCCGCATACAAGCCCAAATGATTCGCGAATCCGATCATTTGCTCGAACAACAGGCGCGCCCGCCCCAGACGTTTGGGGTCGGCGGGACTGGCGCGCGTTAAAGCTTCCACCAGCCAAAACGTGCAGAGATTGAAAGTACCCTCCGTGCCCTTCAACCCATCCGGCGTTTTTTCCACGTCGTAACGAAAGACCAGCCCATCAGAGACCAGCCCGCCGGCCTTGGGCGACCGATTGATAGCGTCAATGGTCTGGAGCATGCGCGGATCGGTGGGCGAAACGAAAAACACCAGCGGCATTAGGAGCGTGGACGCATCCAGCGCATCACCGTCGAACTGCTGCACGAAAGCCCCGCGTTCCTTGTTCCATCCCCGCTTCATTACGGTCTCGTAGATCTCATCGCGGACCGAGGTCCAGCCGCTCCAATCCGCCGGAAAAGAGCGCTTGCTGGCCAATCGCAAGGCGCGATCCACCGCTACCCAACACATCATCTTGGAGTAGACGAAATCACGCGGTCCGCCGCGCACTTCCCAGATGGCGTCGTCTTTGTCCTTCCAATGCTTCGCGACCCAGTCGGTCAGTCGGCGGAGATAATTCCAAAGGTCATAAGAAATCGGGGTCCCATATTTGTTGTAGAGGTACAACGAGTCCATCAACTCCCCGTAGATATCGAGCTGGAGCTGCTGGTATGCGCCGTTGCCGATGCGCACCGGCTTCGATCCTTTGTAGCCTTCCCAATGATCCAGCGTTTCTTCCGTCAGCACATGCCGGCCGTCAATGCCATACACCGTCTGCAGCGATCCGTCGGGATCCATCTCGTGGCAGCGCGCATCGAGAAAAGAAACGAACTCCGCAGCTTCGTCAGTGAAGCCAATACGCATCAGACTATAGACGGTAAAAGCGGCATCGCGAATCCAGGTGTAGCGATAATCCCAGTTGCGCGGGCCCCCCAGGCTTTCCGGCAAGCTGCAGGTGGGCGCGGCCACAATGGCCCCGGTGGGCTCAAAAGTGAGCAGCTTCAGCAGCAGCGCCGAACGATGAACCATTTCACGCCACCGGCCGCGGTAGGTACACTTGCCGATCCACTGGCGCCAGAAATGAATGGTGTCGTGAAAGAGTTTTTCACTCTCCTTCTCCGCCAGCCCGATTTGTTCGCGAACGCCCTCAGCCAGGCCATGCATCTCGAAGCTCTGGGTCTGCCCTTCGTCGAGCGTAAACTCGACGGCCACGCCATTGTCCGCCATTCCGTCTCTGGAAAACTTCCGCAGTGGGATAGACGAACCCAGCCCCATGCGCAAATTGGGAGAAGTGAAACGTGCCCCTTCCGGAACAATCTCCACGGTGTGTTGGTCGCGTCCGTAATTAAAGGCCGGAACACATTCCAGGCGAAACCGCATGGACCCCCGCGCCACTTTCACCCGGCGTACCAGCCCGCGGTAAGGCGGCTCGGTCTTCGATTCGCCCACTGGCATGTAATCGATTATTTCGCCGACTCCGTCCGCGGAAAGAAACCGAGTCACCAGGACGTTGGTGTCGGGCCAATAGACTTGCTTGCGCGAGAACCCATCGATACCAGGCGAGATCTGAAAATAGCCGCCCTTTTGCTCGTCAAGGATGGCGCCGAATATGCTCGGCGAATCGAAATGAGGAAAACAAAACCAGTCGACGGAGCCGTTCTTCCCGGCCAAGGCAGTAGTGCGCAGATTACCGACTACCCCGTAGTCTTCAATCGGCTGATAGGGCATTTATTGAAAGGAGGGCTCCCGGAGCCACCACATAGCTCCGGGAGCCGCGCTGAGGAAACTACCGGTTGACGTGTTCCTGCTGAGGCTGTTGTTTATTCTGCTGCGATGACGCCTGGGAGTAGTTCTGTGGCTGCTGGTCGAACTTATTCTTGCAGTCTTGGCCGCAGAATGAATACTTCTTGCCTTGGTACATACTGGTGGCCGGAGCCCGGTTCTCGTCAACTTGCTTTCCACATACTGGATCTTTAGTCATAATGTAATCCTTCCTGATAAGTAATTTGACTTCACTTGTGAGACCCAGTGGCGAGCTGCGATGTTTCTGGACGTAACGGTCTCAAGCGCGAAGCGCAGGTTATCGGGAAGCCCGTTTCACACGCGCGTAACGGTCCAGTTCGGCATAGAGCGGACCGGCGACCGCGGGACGCCTCACGTGGCCCAAGAGAATTTCTCGCTGGGTTACGTCGCGGCCATATAGTTCACGGTTGTCGGCATTGTCGGGACGAAGTGTGGACCCCTCCAGCGCCACTCCCGCGAAAATGCCGTGGGACCGTGAGTACCCGAGGATTTCCGCCCGCATCAATGCGTCGGTTTGAGCCTCGCTCGACCGGCCCAGGGGCCCCGCCATTGCACTGGCGTCGCCACCCAGTGTGAACTTGTCTTTCATCAGGTCCCGGACTCCATGACGGTTCATCACGATGAAAACCAGGTCCGTCTCACCGGCCCCAATCTGAAAGCCAAAACTTCCGCCTTCAATACGAATGGTGGATGGCGCGCTCCAGCCGTGATCGGTCCGGCAGACTACTTCGCCCTTCCCGTATTTCGCGCCGACAATAAAGCCGGCGCGCTTCAAACTGGGCACAATGCCGACACACTGGGCTTTCGCCAAGAGATCCTCTGGAATCCCCCGGTCTTTGGCGTGCAGAATCTCGCTCAATACCTCAGCGGAGGCAGTAACACGCTTCTGCGCGCCATTCTCCGGCTCCACGGCATATGTCAAGGATGCCAAAGATAATGACAATGCCAAACTGGCGGCATATTTCATGCAGTTCTCCTCTTTTCTCGCATTGCTTCTCGAATCACAGGTTCACTTGCCCCAGGAGAATGAGCACCAGAAAGATCACGAGAATCGTTCCGAGAACTCCGGTCGGATAGTAGCCCCAGCCCCGGCTATAGGGCCAGGCCGGCGTGGCGCCGATCAACAAAACAATTAACAGAATTAACAGGATCAACATAAAGCTGCGTTTCCTTTCCCTGCGTAACCAGGCAGGCAGTTTTCCTTCCAACCATCAGGACATCGATTCGGCTGCCCCAGGCAGACCATAAACCTTTGAATATAAAGGAATGTCTCTGATCGCTGCGGTAAGCATCCAACATTGCGCCGTCTGCCATTTCTGAAGATCCTACGTTGCAATCGGAGCGGGACTGCAAATGTTACTCGACGATAACGCGAATGGACGATTCTGCCGATTATATTGGCTGAGTTATGAACTCCGCGCTATGCTACCGTAAGATTTTGACGCCTCCCCAACTTCCTGAACGTCGGATCGGCTGCGCGCGGACGCATAGCTTGCCCGCAATTTTTCCGGCGCTGGTGTGTGTCGTGGCCAGCCTGTGCGTGGTGGCATGCGGCAAAAGCGCCGCTCAATACATTGACCGGGGCAACAAGCTGGCGGCCGATGGGAAGTATGCCGACGCGGCGCTCAACTATCGGAATGCGATCAAGAAGAGCCCCAATTCCGGCGACGCTTATTACCATCTTGGACTGACGCTGGAGAAGCAAAACCAGGTGGGTAATGCCTATCAGGCCTTCGGCCGCGCAGTGTCGCTCGATGCGAAGAATGTTCCAGCCAAGATACAACTTGCGAACTTGGCACTGATTATCTATACGCGCGATGCAAAGCACCCCCCCGCATTCTACAAGCAAGCCATGGCCATCGCCGATGAACTACTGGCGCCGGGGGGCAATCGCATGGAAGGCCTGCGTTTAAAAGGCGCGCTGTCGCTGATCGACAATCAGCCGGGCGCCGCCGTGCAAAGTCTGCGGGAAGCGGCTGGGATCGCGCCGGGTAACGCGGAAGTGCAAAGCGACTTGGCCCGGGCGCTGCTGCGTGACAACCAAATCGATGAATCCGAGAAGACGGCGCGGCAAACCTTGGACCAGCATCCGCAATATAACCAGTCGTACGAAGTGTTGTACGCCATTTACGCATCGCAGCAAAACTGGGAAAAAGCGGAGGCGCTTTTGAAGTCGTGGGTGGCGAATAACCCCAAGGAATCGAGTCCAATACTCCGTCTGGCGTCGTTCTACTACGCTCGAAAGCAGCCGGAGAATGCCGAGAAAACGCTGGACTCGCTGCTCGACCGGCGTGCTCAGTTCCCACAGGCGGATTTGCTGGTGGGGGATTTTCATTCCTTGACGCGCAATCTGGACAAGGCGCTGGCGGATTATCAGCGGGGTGAATCCAAGGATCATGAGCGCCTGCAGGTCTACCAGGAACGGATAGCCAGCACGCTGGCCAAGCTGGGGAAATTCCCGGATGCAATCAAGGCCGCGGACGACATCCTGGCCAAGGATCCGAAGAACCAATTTGCCCGTGCTCTGAAAGTACAGGCACTGGAGCGGATGGGCGGAGCACAGAACTTGAATGCAGCGGCCACCCTGGCAACCGATCTTGTAAAAGAGGCTCCCAATAACACGAGGCTTCAACTGCTGGCCGGGCAGGCTCTCCTGCTCGCAGGCAAGGTGGACGAAGCATACTCGCATCTTCAAAACGCGGCCCAGGCCAATCCACCATCGGAGACCGCGCAATTGGCTTTGGCGCGCCTGGAAGTGGCGCGGAAAAACTATGCCGCTGTGCTGCAACATGCCGACGCGGCTCTAAGGATTCGCAGCAGCGATCCGAGCGCGCGGCTTTTTCGCGTGATTGGTTTGACCGGGACGCACTCCTACGGAGCGGCTAAGACCGAGGCTGAGCAACTGGCCCATGACACCAAGGACGCGCCCCAGGTGGAGATGCAACTGGGCGTCATCGCGCTGGGACAAGGGCACTACGCGGAGGCCGAACAACTGTTCCGCAAACTCTACAAGGAAGGGTCACCCGACATTCAGCCCCTGGCCGGGCTGGTAAACACGTTCGAGGCGGAACATATGCCAGACCGCGCCTTGGCGTTGATGGAGCAAGAAACACAACATTCTCCGGAATCTAAGGGGAAGGAGGCGCTCCTCATCGCTACAGCGGAAGCCGATGGGAAAAAGGATATGGCGCTTTCGGAACTGCAGAAGATGGCCGCGCAGAATCCGACTTCGGCTGATGTGCAGATCCGGATTGGCGCTTTGGAGCAGGCCAATGGCAAGCTGCAAGAGTCGCTACAGGCGTTCGAAAGAGCGCGCCAGCTGGCTCCGGATCGCAAGGGCCTGGATCAAGTGGTCGCGAACCTGCAGGAGCGCTTGGGCAAGAAATCGGAAGCCATCCAGAACTACCGCAAGGCTCTTACAAAGTCGCCAGACGATCCGGCAACGCTCAACAATCTGGCATTCCTGATCGCGGACACTGGTGGCGATACCGCGGAAGCTTTGCGCCTGGTGAACAGGGCCATCCTGAAAGCACCCAACGCTCCCCAGTTGCAGGACACCTTGGCGTGGGTGCAAATCAAGCTGCACAATGAGTCCGCCGCGCTTCGGATTCTGGAAGCGCTAACCAAGGAGCATCCCGACGACGTGACGTTCCGCTATCACTATGCGGTTGCGTTGGCTGACACCGGTAATTCTTCCGCTGCGAGGCTTCAGGTGGAGACGGCGTTGTCCAAGAAACCACCGGCGGAAACCGCAACCGAGCTTCGGAACCTGCTGGCGCAAGTGAAATAGGTCACCGCGACACTGACCGCGTACCAAATTGTACGCGCGCCGATTGGTCCCACGTGGTATTTTGGTGGGTTCCCGATTTATGTCCAGCAACGTCCCCAGCTCGGTCGCCCATGGCGTCGGAATCGGCCCGGAGATCGTGGAGGGCGCCCTCCACATCGGCCAAGATCCTGGCGCGCGAGTGGATCTGGAAATGGTCAAGACCGAAACGCTTCACTCCCACAACTGCGCGGTCGGCTACACGCTCCTTCAAGGCCAGTAGCTGATGGAGCCACTGGTGGGTATCATCATGGGCAGCAAGTCCGACTGGGAGACCATGCGCGCGGCCGGCGAAACACTGGACCGCTTTGGCGTGGCGCATGAGGCCCAGGTGGTGTCCGCCCATCGCACGCCGGCCTGGATGGTGGAGTACGCGTCGGGCGCGGAGGCTCGTGGGCTGCAGGTGATCATCGCCGGAGCGGGCGGCGCCGCGCATCTTCCCGGGATGGTGGCGGCCAACACGCTGCTGCCGGTGCTGGGCGTACCAGTGGAGAGCCATGTTCTGAAGGGCATGGACTCTTTGCTATCCATCGTGCAAATGCCGGGCGGAATCCCGGTCGGCACGCTGGCGATCGGGAAAGCCGGGGCGCAGAACGCGGCGTTGCTCGCTGTGGCCATCCTGGCGAATCACGATCCGGCGCTGCGCGAGAAGCTGCGCTTGTTTCGTGAAGAGCAGGCTGCCAAGGTACGGGCGGAAGAATTGGCGTGATTCAATCGGTCTCTCCCCGCTGCATTGGGCCGGGCGCCGCCATCGGTGTGTTGGGAAGCGGCCAGCTGGGGCGCATGTTCGCCATCGCGGCGCGGCGCATGGGCTATCGTGTCCACACGCTGTCGCCGGATGAGGACACGCCCACCGGCCAGGTCGCGGACTTGGAAGTGCAAGCATCCTATGACGACCTGGACGCGGTTTCCGATTTCGCCCGGCACGTCAGCGTAGTTACATTCGAGTTTGAGAATGTTCCTGCACCCACGGCCGAGGCCGCGGCCCGCTGCGCACCCGTCCGGCCCAGCGGGTTCGTTCTTCACACCACGCAGCAGCGTATCCGTGAAAAATCGTTTCTGACTCGTGCCGGCCTGCCGACCACGCCCTATCGCGAGGTGCACTCGCTGGAAGGCTTGCATCGCGCTCTTGCCGATCTGGGCTGCCCGGCGGTTCTGAAGACGGCCGCGTTCGGCTACGATGGCAAGGGTCAATTCCGGATTGACGCGCCGGAGCAAACGGCCGACGCATGGGCCGCGATCGGCAAGCAGAACGCGGTGCTTGAAGCATTCATCGATTTCCAATGCGAGATTTCGGTGGTCGCCGCACGTGGCGAGAACGGCCAGTTCGTGCACTACGGTGCCATCGAAAATAAGCACAGCCGGCATATCCTGGATGTGTCCATCGCCCCGGCGCGCGTACCACCCAAGGTGGCCGAGGAAGCGGTTGATCTGGCGCGTTGCGTTCTGGAAGAACTGGACGTGGTGGGCGTGCTTTGCGTCGAGTTTTTCGTGACGCACGACGGCTCGCTGCTGATCAACGAGCTGGCGCCGCGGCCGCACAACTCCGGGCATCTGACAGTGGACGCTTGCGTCACCAGCCAGTTCGAGCAACAGTTGCGGGCGGTGTGTGGACTGCCCTTGGGATCCACCGAGATGCATCGTCCCGCGGCGATGGCGAACTTGCTGGGCGATCTCTGGGCCAACGGCGAACCCGATTGGGCCGCCGCCTGTGCGTTTCCCGGCGTCAAGCTGCACTTGTACGGCAAACTGGAGCCCCGCCCCGGCCGCAAAATGGGACACCTGACGGCGCTGAACCACGACCCGGAGGAAGCCTATCGGACGGTGCTCGCCGCTCGCGACAGCCTGGCGCGCTGACGTGCCGTTACTACCGCGAGCGCGAACATTGCGACACATGCTCCCGCTAAGCCCATAAACATATCCTCTTGCGAGTCCCACGGATCTCCCTGCATGCCTAGAAACGCAGCCGCGTCGGTAGGATCGACGATCGAGGCCACGGCCGCTTCAACGATCTCATATGCCGCGCCCAAGCCGAGTGTGGTGAGAATCGGTAAGGCACACGCCCACCTGTCGCGGAGCCCTGCTTTTCGGACTAATATTTCGCGCTGCGGATAGGAGAGGAGTAACCCGAATGCGAAGTGGACGACGCGATCATAGTGATTCCTCTGCGTGTGAAAAACGCGCTTTAGCCACTTCCCGGGTACCGCGTCGGAATACTGATAGTGCGCGCCACATTCGTGGAGGACAAGAAAGATCAAGATGAACAAGTAGGACAAATCCGATAGTGTGAGCCACCGATAAGAAATAACCAGTAGCGCCACTAGCAAGAACACCAGCAAGTTTTCGAGCAGCCTGTCTTCTGGAATCGCGGGCTGAATTACAGACCACGTCCACGCGAATGCCAAGGCGACAATCAGAGCCTGCAAGAATCGATTCAAACGGAATGGGACCGCCAGTACTGTTGAACTTGTGGTCACAGGCTTCTTTGTGGACGATAATAGCAATCCAGAAGCGCGACAATGAACACTGGTGGGCAATAACGAGTTCCTCGAACTTCTCGGCATCGAGCATCCTATCATCCAAGGCCCCATGGGCGGCGGGCCCTCCACGCCGGAGTTGGTCGCAGCCGTCTCAAACGCGGGTGGACTGGGATCGCTCGGCGCGGCGTACTTAACGCCCGATCAGATTACCAGCGCGATCCGGCGGATTCGCTCGCTTACTTCGCAGCCGTTCAACGTAAATCTATTCGCCGGTGGATGGAACGCGCGGGCCGACTGCGATGCAGCACCGATGCTCGCGGTCCTGGAAGATGTTCACGAAAAACTAGGTATTCCCCCTCCTATCCCGCCGAGTCCGGCGCCGGATCCGTTCCCTGGGCAGTTTGAATCGGTGCTCGCTGCACGCCCGCCCATCTTCAGCTTCACCTTCGGCATTCCCGATCCTGACTCGCTCTTCCGGCTTAAAGCGCGCGGTATCGCGATTCTCGGCACGGCAACGACAGTGGAGGAGGCACGGCAGTTGGAGCGAGTTGGAGTGGATGCCGTCGTCGCGCAGGGATCGGAAGCCGGCGCGCACCGCGGAACATTTCTGGATTCGTTTGAATCGAGCATGATTCCGACGCTGGATCTGGTCCGCGCCACCGTCGGCGCGGTACACGTTCCTGTGATCGCCACCGGAGGCCTGATGGACGGCCGCGATATCCTGGCTGCATTGAACGCGGGAGCAGCGGCGGCGCAACTGGGGACGGCATTTCTTCCCTGTCCCGAATCGGGTGCATCCGAAGTGCATAAGCGCGCGATTCTCGCGGCTAAAGAAGACTCCACCGTTGTCACACGAGCCTTCTCCGGGCGCCCCGCGCGCGGGCTCAAGAACGCATTTATGGCAAGCGTGGACGGCCGGGAACTCGTCCTGCCTTATCCTTTGCAGAATGCTCTCACCCGCCCCATGCGCAACGCTGCCGCTCAACAAGGACTGACAGATTATCTATCGTTGTGGGCCGGCCAGGGCGTTGCCCGTGCGCGTGCCATGCCGGCCGCCGATCTGGTGGCCCGGCTGATTGAAGAAATGGCCACTTATTAGTGGGCTACTCACGACCCGTGGGTTACTCTAAAAGTAATGCACGCTGTTCGCGAATGGCTGCGCGAAGCTTCCTCCATCGCCGTACTCACCGGCGCGGGAGTGTCAGCCGAGAGCGGTGTGCCCACCTTCCGCGGCGGCACCTTGGGCAATCAGGGCCTGTGGAAGCAGTATCGTGCCGAAGACCTCGCCACTCCGGGCGCATTTGCGCGCGATCCGAAACTGGTTTGGGAATGGTATGACTGGCGGCGGTCACTGCTCGCGCAAGCCAAACCGAATCCGGGGCACTATGCACTGGCAGCCGCCGAATCGCGCGCGCGCAAGTTCACGCTGATCACACAAAACGTCGACGGATTGCATGAACTGGCAGGCAGCCGCAACATTCTTCGCCTGCATGGAAGCATTTGGACGACGCGATGCCTGGAATGCAAGAGCGAACGCGAAGACCGTCGAACGCCGCTTCCCGAAATCCCGCCGCTGTGCGAGTGTGGAGGCATGCTGCGCCCGGGCGTGGTTTGGTTTGGCGAGTTATTGCCCGCACAAGTTTGGCAGGACGCAGAAACTGCCGCGCGCCAGGCGGATTTGTTTCTGCTGATCGGAACGTCGGCGGTGGTTTATCCGGCCGCGGGCTTGGCCTCCATGGCGAAATCGTCGGGCGCGCGCGTGGTGGAGATTAACATCGCGGAAACCGGTCTGTCGGATTCAATCGACGAATTTCTGCAAGGTCCGTCCGGCGAACTGCTACCCCAATTGATCGCATGAGGATTTGTTACTTAGACGCGTTCTCCGGGATTAGCGGAGATATGACGGTTGGCGCGCTGATCGACGCGGGAGCCGACAGCAAGAGGCTTGTTGAATCGCTCGAAGCCCTGGGCACCGGCGCCAGGTTCGAAGTGGAAAAGACCAAGCGGCGCGGAATTGCGGCCTCGAAATTTCGCGTGATCGGGGGCGACGGCAAAACCCATCGCCATCTGAAGCACATCCTCGAAATCATTGCAGGCTCCGGCATCCCGGAACGCGCCAAAAAGAATGCGTCAGCCGTGTTTCAACGGCTGGGCGAGGCGGAAGCCAAAGTTCACGACGTTTCTATCGAGAAGGTTCACTTCCATGAAGTTGGCGCGGTGGATTCCATCTGCGACATAGTGGGCGCGTGCATTGGTTTTGATTTGCTGGATATCGGCGCCGTCTATAGTTCACCGGTGAATGTCGGAAGCGGGACCGTGAAGACCGAGCATGGCATCCTGCCCGTCCCGGCTCCAGCAACATCCGAGCTTCTAGCCGGCAAGCCCATCTATGCGCGTGGCCCAGCGCTGGAGCTCACCACGCCCACCGGCGCCGCTATCGCCACGACGCTCGCCGGCGAGTTCGGCGCGCTGCCGCCCATGCGTGTGATCGCGAGCGGCTACGGCGCGGGCGACTACGATTTTCCCGAACACGCCAACGTGCTGCGGATCCTGATCGGCGAAACCAGCGCCGCGGATGAATCCACAACCGTCGCGGTGCTCGAAGCCAACATCGACGATTCCAGCCCGCAAGTGCTCGGCTACGCCATGGAGCGTTTGCTCGAAGCCGGCGCGCTCGACGTGACACTGGCACCCGTTCAAATGAAGAAGAGCCGGCCCGGGACGCTCTTAAGCGTCATCGCGCGGCCCGAAGATCGCGAGGCGCTGGCGCGCCTGATGTTTGAGGAAACTTCCACGCTGGGCCTCCGGATTTATTCGGCCGAACGCCGCGTCAAGGCCCGGCATTCTATCGACGTGGCGACGCCGCACGGTACAGTAAGAATGAAGGTCGCAGAGAACGGATCGTACGCGCCCGAATACGAGGATTGCCGCAAGCTGGCACGTGAATCAGGCGTTGCACTCAAACAAATCCTGGCCGAGGCAAACACCGCGTACCTAAAGGGCCGGACTATTTGAAAAACTTTCGATGAAATATTACCTGACCACTCCCATCTATTACGTCAATGCGGCGCCGCACCTGGGAACCGCTTACTCCACGTTCGTCGCGGACCTGATCAAGCGCTTCAAGAAAATGGAGGGCTACCATCCGGTGGTCCTGACCACGGGCTCGGACGAGCACAGCCTGAAAGTGGAGCGCGCCGCTCAAGCCGCGGGCGTCAACCCGCTGGCGTACACCACCAAGATGGCAGCCGAGTTCATCAGCCAGTGGGCCAAACTCGGTATTGACTACGACCATTTCATCCGCACGTCCGATCCCAAGCACCACGACACTGTGCGTTGGCTGTTCGAGCGCTGTGAGAAGAACGGCTACATATACAAGGGCTCTTATACCGGTGCTTATTGCGTCAGCGATGAAGCATACGTCAACGACGTACAACCCGGCGACCCTTGCCCAACCTGCGGCAATCCGACCGAGAGCGTCACTGAGGAGAATTATTTCTTCAAGCTTTCCGCATTCCAGAAACCGTTGCTGACGTTGTACGAAGATCATCCGGAATTCGTGAAGCCCGATCACCGGCGCAACGAAATGATCGCGTTCGTTCAGGGCGGCTTGAACGACCTCTCCATCACCAGAACCAGCCTGCAATGGGGCATTCGCGCGCCCGTGGAAGGCCATCACGTCTTCTACGTTTGGTTTGACGCGCTGATCTCCTACATGAGCGCGGTGAAGGAGGACGACTTTTGGCCGGCTGATCTGCACCTGATCGGTAAAGATATTCTGCGCTTCCACGCCGTCTATTGGCCCGCGTTCCTGATGGCCGCCGATCTTCCGCTGCCCAAACAGGTCTTCGCGCACGGCTGGATTTTGCACGAAGAAAATAAGATGAGCAAGTCGCGCGGCAACGTGGTGCGTCCCGGTCCCATTGTGGACGTGGTCGGGGCCGACGCGTTGCGCTACTTCCTGCTGCGTGAGATTACTTTTGGCCAGGACGGCAGCTTCAGCTATGACGCTTTGATCCAGCGCTACAACGCCGATCTCGCCAACGGTCTCGGAAATCTTGCCAGCCGCACATTGACGATGATCCATCAATATCGCAATGGACTGATTCCCGATTCCCCGGGGTCGCCCGACATCGCCGAGGCGGCGCGGCACGCCACCGAAGTGACCATGGACGCTTTCTGCGACTTCAATTTTTCGCGCGGCCTGGAGACTCTGTGGAGCTTCATCTCGGTGATCGACAAGTTCATCGTGGAGCGCGCGCCCTGGAAGCTGGGCAAGGACACATCCGAGTTCGCGCAGAACAAGCTGAACGAAACGTTGTACAGCGCGGCGGAGGCCCTGCGCATCATCTGCGCCTGGGTCTATCCGGTGATGCCGAACTCGGCTCGCAATATTTGGATCCAGCTCGGCATGGCGTCGCCCATTGAATCCGTCACGTTCGCCGACTTGCACTGGGGTAAATTGCCGGCTGGACAAAAGATCGGCTCGGTGGCCGCCGTGTTTCCCCGCCTGGACGCGAGCGCCATCGTCAAGATGGAGACCCTGGAAGTGCAAGAGAAGGCGCGCCAGGCGGAGTTGTTCGGACACTCGAAAGCTGCTACTAGCGCTGCCGCGGCGCCCGACGCCGCTAAAATCAACATCGACGATTTCGTGAAAGTGGACCTGCGTGTCGGCCAGGTGGTAAGCGCCGAGAAAGTAAAAGGCGCCGACAAGCTGCTCCACATGAAGGTGGACATCGGCGAGGAACAACCGCGGACCATAGTCGCCGGCATCGCCGAATCTTATCCGCCCGAACAGATGCTGGGCCGCAAGGTAGTGATCGTCGCCAATCTTCAGCCGCGCAAACTGCGTGGCATCGAATCGAACGGCATGATTGTGGCTGCCTCGCTCGAGGGCGGCAAGCCGGTGCTGGCGGGATTTCTAGAAGATGTACCGGTAGGTGCGCGTCTCAAATGATCGACTCGCACTGCCATCTGGATAGTGCGGAATTCGACGAAGATCGCGATGCCGTGATCGAGCGCGCGGTGGCGGCCGGTGTGGAGCAGATGCTGGCGATCGGAACCGGCAATGGCCCGCCCGATCTGGAAGCCGGCGTTCGGATGGCGGACAAACACCCGGCCTTCTTCGCCACCGCCGGCATTCATCCGCATGACGCCGCCAAGGCGGCCCCGGACGATTTTAAGCGCCTCTCCGATTTGCTCGCTCATCCCAAGGTGCTCGCCGTCGGTGAAATCGGTCTGGATTATCACTACGATTTTTCGCCGCGTGAAGTGCAACAATCGGCGTTTATTGAGCAGATGGAAATCGCGGCGCAGGCCCGGAAACCGATCGTGATTCATACGCGGGAGGCCTGGGATGACACGCTGGCGCTGATCGAAGGGCATTGGACGCAGCACGGCATCGGCGGGATCATGCATTGCTTTTCTGGAGGGCCGGAGGAAGCGCGCCGCGCAATCGATCTCGGCTTTTATCTGAGCTTCGGTGGCATCGTAACGTTTCCGAAGGCGCTCGTCGTTCAAGAAGCGGCGAAGTCCACGCCACGCGATCGCATCTTGATCGAAACCGATGCACCGTATCTTGCGCCCGTTCCCAAACGGGGCAAGCGCAATGAACCAGCGCTTATGGTTCACACCGCGCGTAAACTGGCCGAACTGCGCGGGGAATCTTACGAAGAGGTCTGCGCAGCTACCACGGAAAATTTTCGACGACTGATGGCGATTTAGAGGCTCTTCAACTCCGCGACCGCCAACCGCTTCCATTTCGCCAATTGCCTGCGGCGATTGGGTTGCATGGTTTCCACCGCCTCACGGCATTGCCGGAACTGCTGTTTCGCAGCGTCCAGTTGGCTTAATGCGAGCAGGACTTTGCCATACCAATAAAGCCCTTCGGGATCGTACGCCCTGCGCTCCACGTACTTGCTCAAAGCGAGCCGGGCCTCCTCCAGCCGTCCGGATCGGAAATACGCAACGCCTAAATCGCGCCATACTTCGCTCGAATTGCATTTGTCGTCCAACGCCGCGGCCTGGCTCAACAGATCGATCGCGTCGGCGAAGCGTTCCTCATCCAGCGCGATCCGCCCGAGCTGATATACCGGATCTGCTTCTCTGGCATCGATCTCCATAGCGCGCTGGAATCTCTGCTTCGCTTCGTCGTATTGATGGCGCTGTTGGTAGATCAGTCCAATTTGATAGTGCGCATCGGCGTCGCGGGGATTCGTGGCGGCGATCTCCAACTGGCGTCGCAGATGCTGGCGCGCGCGCAAACCTTCGCCCAGGGACTGCAGGTCCGATCCAAGCAGGATGTAAGCGTAAAACAAGACGAATGGAGACGACAGGTAGTACATCACGGGGCCCAGCAATACGAATGCGACCAAGCCTCCCAGCATCGCGGCCAAACCCACCACAGCCGCACCACCCGCCACGGCCAGCCCGCTCCCCCACAGCGTTCGTATGCAGAATGTGAGAAGGACCAGGAAATAAATCTCCTCCGCACCGAGAAGCAACAGCGTGAACCCATATCCCATGAACGGAAGAAATCTGCTCACCACCGCTAGCGGCAGGAATGCCGCCGCCATCGACAATAAGACACAATTCAGGAGCGTTAAATAGTCGCGCCGCAGCATTACTGCAAAGCTTTCCTGCCACCGGTAGATCGTCACAATCAGGATCACCGCCGGTACAAACACCAGCGCGATGGTGCCCAGAACCTTGATCACCGACGTGGGGGCAATGGCCAAGATAATCGTCGCGAACAGGCTGGGCCGAACACCGGCAGGCAGGAAAATGCCGCTTGGCATCAGAAGCAGCACCAGCAGAGCGGCACACAGGGCAAACCAGAAACGTCCGCGGTCGATGATTCCACCGGCCGCGCGCACCGGCCGCACATACAACATCGATAGGAGCTGAAGTTGCTCTGGAAGCATGAGACGGCGGTTTCAAGCAACCTGCTAAACTTAATAATCCCATGGGACTCGGCAGGCTCGGGCAAACTCTAACCGCGAAGGAAATCTTCGATCTGGTCAAGAAAGACCTCGAGCGGGTGGAGCGCGAGATCAGCCTGGAGTCCGTGGCCAGTGTCGACGCGGTCACCACCATTTCGCGCTACCTCCAGGATGGTGGCGGCAAGCGCCTACGGCCGATTCTGGTGCTGCTGGCTTCGCAACTGGTGGGCGGCGTCAGCGATGGCACCATTCGCATGGCCGCGGTTGTGGAAATGATTCACGCCGCCACGCTGGTGCACGACGATGTCATCGATATCGCCAAAACACGGCGCGGCCGGCCGTCGTCCAACGCCATCTGGGGCAATCATACTTGCGTGCTGGCGGGCGACTGGCTGTACATGCAGGCTTTCCAACTCGCGCTGCGCGAGCGCAATTTCCACGTGCTGGATCTACTGATCGCGCTGACACAGATGATGGTGGAAGGCGAACTGCTGCAGTTAGAACGCATCGGCAAGATCGACATTTCCGAAGCCGACTACATGGAACTTGTAGATCGCAAGACCGCCAGCCTCTTCTCCGCCTGCGCGCGGCTGGGCGCTATTATGGGGCAAACGGGCGGCCCCAACGAGGCTACTGAGACGCGACTGGGCGAATTCGCCTGGAACCTCGGCATCGCATTCCAACTCGTCGACGACATGCTCGACTTTACTTCGCACGAGAAGGTGCTCGGAAAGCCGGTGGGCAGCGATCTTCGCGAGGGCAAGGTTACGCTGCCGCTGATCTATGCGCTCGAAGAAGCCACGCCGGAAGAGCGGCAATCTGTGGCGACGGTGCTTAAAGACGGCAATTACGACCAGGTGCCTTTCCAGAAAATCCTTCGAATGATCCAGGTCCGCCATGGATTCGATCGTGTGCGCGAACGCGCGCAATCCTTCACCGAGCGAGCGCGCGCCATCATGAGCGAGTTTCCCGATTCGCCCAACCAACGCGCCATGTTCGCGCTAACCGAGTTGGTCACCGATCGCGATCACTAATTCGCCATGCCCCAACTCGTTCCCAGCCCCACGCGCATCCCTGTCCCCGGCGGCAAACAAATCGACGAATACGTCGGCCGCGTGAATACCAAGGATTCAGCCGTTAGCATCGCCCACATGCATAGCCCGTCGGGATGGAGCGAGCCCGGCCAGCAACCCGAGTTCGACGAATACACCGTGGTTTTAAAGGGAACGCTGCGCGTAGAATCGAAGAGCGGTGTCCTCGAAGTGAAGGCCGGTCAAGCCATCATCTCGCCGCGCGGCGAATGGGTGCGTTATAGCACTCCAGGACCAGACGGCGCCGAGTACATCGCCGTGTGCCTGGCCGCATTCGACCCCGCTACGGTTCATCGCGACGATTGATCCACTTTCGCCGCGCCAGGCCTAACATCACCGCTCCGAATATCAGCATGGAGATGCCGCAATCGAGATTTACGTTCGCGGATTCAAGTCGGGCTTGGTAATCAACCGTTAGGCCGACGGTCATCAGGATCAGGCCCACCAACGCGAAGAAGCTTCCGATAGGAATTCGAAGGTCGTTCATAATTACCAGAACAAAATATTCAGCAATACCAGCGCGGCGATAACAATCAGCGCTAAAGGCGCCGGACGCTTGTACCAGCGAACATCCTCATGCGGAATCTTGG
Source organism: Bryobacterales bacterium (assembly GCA_963725455.1). Taxonomy (GTDB): domain Bacteria; phylum Acidobacteriota; class Terriglobia; order Bryobacterales; family Bryobacteraceae; genus Palsa-89. The sequence continues at coordinate 45,655 of CAVRZH010000112.1, read as the reverse complement.
TCAGGCCGTAGACCAGATTGTGAAGTTCCGCTTCTACTTTTGGCGCCGACATCAGGCTCACCAACAGCGTAACGAGAAAACACGTGGACCAGGCGAAAATAGCAATCCAGAAGTTTTGCGCCATGGTGGAGGGGAAGGTGTGGACCACGCTACCCAGCCAGCCGCCCTTGCCTTCGGCCAAAGTCAATCCGTGCGTCGCAGCCGCGGCCCCCGTACCGGCCAGCAATCCAGAAAATGCGCCATGGCCGGTGGCGCGCTTCCAGAACATCCCCAAGAGGAATGTTGCAAACAGCGGCGCGTTGACGAAGCCAAACACCAGTTGCAGAAAGTCCATGATGTTGTTGAAGTGGCTTGCCAGATAAGCCGTCCCGATGGAGAGCGCAACGCCAACAACGGTGGTCACGCGCCCCACCCACAAGTAATGCTCATCGGGAGCGTGCTTGCGAATGTGGCCCTGGTAGAGATCGTAGGTCCAAACCGTATTGAAGGCCGTGACGTTGCCGGCCATGCCCGACATGAACGATGCCATTAGCGCCGTTAATCCGAGCCCGAGCATGCCCGAAGGATAGAACTGGGCCATCAGGGTGGTCAACGTTTGATCGTAGTCGGGGCCGCCCCCGGGCTTCATCGGAATCGAATAGCCCAGCGCCATGTGCGAAAGCGCCAGCGCAGCGACGCCGGGAATAATCACCACAAACGGCATCACCATTTTCGGAAACGCGGCGATCAAAGGCGTGCGTCGCGCGGCCGACATAGAGTCCGCGGCCATGGCCCGCTGCACCACCAGAAAATCCGTGCACCAATAGCCGAACGAGAGCACGAAACCCAGTCCCGCCACCAGGCCGAACACTTCCACGCCCATGGGATTTTCAGATGCTTTAGACGCGTATCGCCAGGTGTGCGTCATCACCATGGGCAAGCGCGATGCCATGCCGCTCCAGCCGCCCGTCTTGATGACGACGAAAATCGACAGCGGCGCAAAGCCCAGCACGATCAGGAAAAACTGCAGAACTTCGTTGTAAATCGCGCTGGTGAGTCCGCCCAGAAATGTGTAGACCAAAACGATGGCGGCCGAAAGCAGCACCGAAGCAGTGAAGCTCCAGTGCAGCACCAGTTCGAACAAAAGTCCCAGCGCGTACATCGAAATGCCGGACGAAAATATCGTCATCACCGCAAACGTAATGGCGTTGAGAGCCCGCGTCTTCTCATCGAACCGCAGCTTCAAATACTCGGGCACGCTGCGCGCGCGGCTTCCGTAATAAAAGGGCATCATGAACACGCCGACGAACAGCATGGCCGGCACCGCGCCGATCCAATAGAAATGCGCGGTCATGATCCCGTACTTAGCGCCAGAAGCGCACATGCCGATCACTTCCTGCGCACCAAGGTTCGCGGCGATGAACGCCAGGCTGGTGATCCAAACCGGGACGGAGCGGCCGGAGGTGAGGAAATCGGCGCTGGTGGCCACCTTGCGTTTGACGATCCAGCCGATGGAAAGAACGAAAACGAAATACAGCGACAGGATCAGATAGTCGACAGGGGCAAGCCTCAAACCGCCTAAAGTCTAGCATAGGAACGCCGTTACATCGCAGTAAAATCGGCGTGGAAGAAGCTGGGTGCGCGCTCGCGCGGCCTGTGCGATCATTGCTGCGTATCGTTCCATGCTCGCCTACGCTTTCACTATTTTTCTAAGCGCATTTCTTCTTTTCGCCGTGCAGCCCATGATCGGTAAGATCATTCTGCCGTGGTTTGGCGGATCGGCCGCCGTCTGGAGCACCTGCCTGCTTTTCTTTCAAGCCGCGTTACTCGCAGGTTACTTCTATGCCGACCGCTCCACGCGCTGGCTCAAGCCGAAACAACAATCTAGGCTGCACATCGCACTCATGGCCGTCAGCCTGGCGCTGCTTCCCATCCTGCCATCTCCTAGTTGGAAGCCATCCCACGCCGGCGACCCTTCTCTGCGTATTCTGCTGCTGCTCTCCGCGACCATAGGCCTTCCCTACCTGTTGCTTTCCACCACCAGCCCCCTTCTGCAGGCCTGGTACGTCGCGGCCAAACCCGGCGCCATCCCTTACCGCTTGTTCGCTCTTTCGAATTTCGGCTCGCTGCTCGCGCTGCTCAGCTACCCGGTGTTGGTCGAGCCCGCGTTCACCACGCATGGGCAGGCCTTCGGATGGTCGGGCATCTACGCCGTATTCGTATTGATCTGCGCCGCCGTGGCGTGGAGAGCGATGCGGACGGCTCCGCTTGAATCCCAGGAAACCGTCGCGGAAACGCCGGCCCCGCCTCCTACTTGGGCCATCCGCATTCTGTGGACGGCGCTGGCGGCCTGCGCTTCTACCCTGCTGCTGGCCATCAGCAATCATCTGAGTTCCAACGTCGCGCCCATTCCGTTTCTCTGGGTCCTGCCGCTGGCCGCTTATCTGCTGAGCTTCATCCTGTGCTTCGAGCGCGATAAAGTTTACAACCGTGGTGTGTTCCTGCCTTTGCTCGTGGTTGCTCTGGATGGCGCTGGCTATACCATTTACGCGAACCAGGGGAATCCGAATATCGCCTGGGCCGTGCCAACCTTTGTCGCAGCGCTGTTCATCTGCTGCATGGTGTGCCACGGCGAACTGGCGCGCCTGAAGCCGGACCCGCGGCATCTCACCAGCTTCTACATGATGATCTCGCTCGGCGGGACGTTAGGCGGCGTGTTCGTGGCGATCGTAGCCCCACACATTTTTCACACCTATTTTGAGCTTCCTTTATCGATGGTGGCTTGTAGCGCGCTGGTCTCCCTGGTTCTGTGGATCTCACCTGAAAACTGGAAGGGCAAGATCCCAGTCTCCGCCGTGCGCATCGCAATGCTGGCTTTCACCGTGGGTCTGGCCATCCATCTGGGCTATGAAAAGCATCGCTCCGATCAGGTATTTCGACTGTCGGCGCGCAATTTCTATGGCGTCCTGCGCGTTCGCGACATTCCCGAGGATGAAGAGACCACTCCCGTCCGCCGCTTGATTCACGGCACCATCAATCACGGCACCCAGCTGCTGGACGCCGCCCATCGCGACGAACCCACCAGCTACTACGGCCCTTACTCCGGGTTGGGCCGCGCCATGACCTACCTGCGGCATCGTGGTCCGGTTCGCGTGGGGGTTATCGGACTGGGCGCCGGGGTCACCGCCAGCTACTGCCGGGCCGGCGACGTGTTTCGCTTCTATGAAATAAATCCCCTGGCGCTTTCCATCGCCAGCACCTGGTTCACGTTTCTGCGCGACTGCCAAGCCGACCATCAGGTGCTGCTCGGCGACGCACGCCTGACACTGGAAGCGCAACCCAGCCAGCAGTATGATCTGATGGCCATCGACGCGTTTTCGAGCGACGCCATTCCCGTCCACCTGCTCACGCGCGAAGCTTTCGCGCTCTACTTCCGGCACCTGAAGCCCACGGGGATTCTAGCGGTTCACGTATCCAATCGCTATCTGGATCTGGTGCCGGTGGTGGCGCGCAACGCGCACGATTTTGGAAAAGCCTCCGTGGACGTGGACGACGAGGACGAAGAGGAGGACTATTTTGCCAACAGCGACTGGGTGCTGGTTACGAACGGCGGCAGCATCTTCCATGACGCGGCGTTCAAATCGTCCAGCGTCCAACCCACCCACCTCCGGCCCAACCTGCGCCCTTGGACGGACGACTACAGCAATTTGTTCCAGATCTTGAAGGTGCGCGATAAGTAGTGCGCGATAAGTAGTCCCGCGCGTTACTCACGCGAGTTACAATGAAATGTTCATGCCCCACCTGATGGAGGGCAAGGTTGCCCTTGTCCTTGGAGTCGCTAACCGATGGAGCATCGCCCACGCAATCGCCAAAGCCTTTATTCGCGAAGGCGCGGAAGTGATCCTCACCTACCAGGGCGATCGTCAAAAACAGACCGTGGAGGAGCTGGCCGCCGAGATAAAAGCGCGGCAGGTGCTGCCTTGCGATGTAACCCAGGACGCCCAAGTGGACGCCTTAGCGAACATGTTGGCGAGTGAGCTGAAGAGCCGGGGAGCGGCGCTCAACGCCGTGGTACACGGCATCGCATTCGCCAATCGTGAAGACTTAAGCCGCCCGTTTATGGAGACTTCGCGGGCCGGCTTCGCGCTCGCCCAGGACGTCAGTGCCTATTCGCTGGTAGCGGTGGCGCGCGCTACGGCGCCTCTGATGGCTCCGCCGGATCAGGGTGGGGGTTCCGTTATGACGCTCACCTACCTGGGATCTACCCGGGTGGTCAAGAATTACAACGTCATGGGCGTAGCCAAAGCGTCGCTGGAAGCCTCCGTGCGATACCTGGCGGCCGACCTCGGCCCGTCTAACATTCGCGTTAACGCAATCTCGGCGGGAGCCGTCAAAACTACATCGGCGCGCGGAATTCGCGACTTTTCAAAAATGCTGGAAGGTGGCGCAAAACTGGCTCCGCTCCGGCGCAATACGGACCCTATGGAAGTAGCCGACACCGCCGTTTTTCTGGCCAGCGACCTGGGCCGCGGCGTCACCGGCAACATAATTTATGTCGATGCAGGCATGCAAATTATGGGCTTCGCCCTGACGGAATGATGTCATCCACGTCTAACATATCGAGAGACGCAATTGCAGTTAGCCAATCCGAAGCCCTGGTTCAAATTGACATTCGCCTCCAGCGATTTTTATCATGTAATAGCAGCCGACTGACCGTAGCAGGCCTCTTCGCAGGCGCTTCCGGCCAGTCATCGCAGCTCCTCCGAGTCTAACTATGATTACAGTTCAAGGCCTCACGAAGAGATACGCCCGCACGCTTGCGGTGGATCACATTTCGTTTGAAGTGAAGAAGGGCCAGATTGTGGGCTTTCTGGGACCGAACGGCGCCGGCAAGACCACAACCATGCGCATCCTGACGTGTTTTCTTCCGCCTTCGGAAGGCAGCGCCACGGTAGCCGGCTTCGATGTGCTGGAACAGCCGATGGAAGTGAAAAAACGCATCGGCTATCTGCCGGAATCTCCGCCCGTGTATCAGGAAATGGAGGTGCAAGAATACCTCACATTTGTCGGAAAGCTGAAGGGTATGTCGGGCCAGAGCCTGGCGAACCGCGTGACCGAGGTAGCTGAGCGCTGCTCGGTGGCCGACGTACGCACCAAATTAATCGGCAAGTTATCCAAAGGCTACCGGCAGCGCGTCGGATTGGCGCAGGCCATCATCCACAATCCCGACGTTCTCATTCTGGACGAACCCACCGCGGGACTGGATCCCAAGCAGATCAATGAAACGCGCGATCTGATCCGCAGCCTGGCGCCCGATCACACTGTCCTTCTGAGTACGCACATCTTGCCGGAAGTGGAAGCCACCTGCGAGCAGGTGCTGATCATCAACAAGGGCAAGCTGGTGGCGACGGATTCGGTGCACAATCTCCAGAATCGTGCGCGCGGCGCCGAGTCGGTGATGCTTGAAGTGGAAGGCCGCGGCGGCGCAATCGACGCACAGACCATCCAGCATCGGCTGGAAACCGTCAACGGCGTGAGCCGCGTGCTGCTGAAGGATTCTCGCGGCAATCGATCCGTCTTTGAAGTAGAGAGTCTGAAGGATCGTTTTATTCGCGGCGATCTGGCCCGCGCGATTGTAGAGTCCGGTTGGAATCTGAACGAACTGCGTCCCTCCGCGATGAGCCTGGAAGAAATCTTCCTGCAGTTGACCGGCGGAGAAGCGGCGTCCGCCGAAAAGAGTGAGGAAGCCGTCTCCGCCGAGGTGGTTGCACAAGGAGAGAGCAAATGAGAAATATCTGGGTTATCGCTCAGAAAGAGCTGCACAGCTATTTCGTTTCGCCCGTCGCGTATCTGCTGCTGACGATGTTCGCCATCATTTTCGGGTTCTTCTTTTGGAACTCGGTGGGATATTTCAACGCCGCCAGCCTGCAATCGCAAATGAGCGGCCAAGCCATGCCGATGAGCGTGAACGAATATGTCATCCGTCCGCTGCTCAGCAACATTAGCGTGGTCGGCCTGTTCTTCATTCCCATGATCACCATGCGGCTGTTTGCGGAAGAGAAGCGCATGGGCACCATTGAACTGCTGGCCACCTCGCCCATTCGCGACATCGAAGTGATCATCGGCAAGTGGCTATCAGCCCTGATTCTGTATGGCGTGCTCCTGCTGTTCAGCGCCATCAACTTCGCGTTTCTGTTCCGCTACGGCAATCCGGATTGGAAGCCGTTGGCCATCGGATACCTGGGGTTGTTATTGCAAGCCGGCGGGCTCCTGGCCATCGGGACGTTTATTTCCACGCTGACCAAGAATCAAATTATCGCGGGCGCCGCCACCTTTGGCGTCTGCCTCCTGCTTTGGGTTCTGGAATGGGTCTCGGGATACGAAACGGCGACGTGGGCCAAAGTGCTCGCGTATTTCTCCGTCATCACGCATTACGATTCCTTTTCCAAGGGCGTGCTCGATACCAAGGACGCGGTGTTTTACGTTTCTATGATATTCCTGGGGCTCTTTCTAACATCCCGCTCCATGGAATCCCTGCGGTGGAGGTCGTAAATGCCTGGCGACCTGTGGAGGTTTTAGATGAGTAATGGATGGATGCAAGCAAGACAAACCAAGTACGCGGCGTACGCGACGGTTTACATCGTCGTGATTCTGGCCGTGCTGGTGCTGGCGAATTTTTTCGCCAATCGCTATAACAAATCCTACGACGCCACTGCGAATAAACGTTTCACCCTATCGGACCAGACCAAGAAAGTGGTCGGCGAGTTGAAACAGGACGTGACTATCAGCTATTTCGATCGCGCCAATGGCATGCAAGCCGCCAAGGACCTGCTGGACCGGTACCAGAATCTGTCGCCCAAGGTGCACATCCAGTATGTCGATTTGCTGAAGAATCCGACTCTGGCCCGCGCCGAGAACGTCACTCGCGAGGGCGAAGCTGTGATTAGCGTCGGATCCAGGCGCGAGGATGCCAAGACGTTCGATGAGGAAGGCGTCACCGGCGCTCTGATCCGGGCGCTCAAAGGCGGCGAGCGCCAGGTCTGCGTGGTCTCCGGACACGGCGAGCATCGCCTGGACGATTCTTCCCAAGGCGACGGTTTCTCCGGCTTTCAAGGTGTCGTGGAGAAAGACAATTATAAAGTTCAGAGTGTCAATTTGCAGGAGAAAGCCGAAGTCCCCGCCAGTTGCACCGTGCTGGTGGTGGCCGGCCCGACGGGCGATTACATCCAGCCCGAAGTAGACGCCATCAAGAAATATGTGGAAGGCGGCGGCCGCGCGCTCTTCATGCTGGACCCTCCGCTGAAGCTCGGACATAAACAGATCGCGGATAACGATGCCCTGGCGAGTCTTCTCGAAAGCTGGGGTGTTACCCCCGACAAGGACTTGCTGCTGGATGAGAGCGCCGCGTCGCAACTATTGGGCGGCGGGCCCGAAGCGCCAGTTGTGCTGCAATACGATTCGCATCCTATCGTGAACGATCTCACCAATATCTCCACGGCCTTCCCGTTGTCCCGATCGTTGGAAACCAAGAACACGGATAAAACCACCGTCACCAAGCTGTTCTCTACTTCCGCCGACAGCTTCGCCACCAATGATCTGGCTTCATCGCAGATTCGGATCGATCCGAACAAAGATAAACACGGGCCATTTACCCTCGCCGTCGCGGGCACCTACACCGGCGCCAAACCCAGCGATTCCGGACGCTTCGTCGTGGTCGGAAATTCGGGTTGGGCCTCCAACCAGGCGCTTGGCTTCAGCGGCAATCGCAATCTTCTATTGAACATGGTCAACTGGTTGTCATCGGATGAAGATCTCATCTCCATTCGCCCCAAGGCGCCCGAGGATCGCCGCATCAGTTTAACGATCGCGCAGTTCCGCATGGTGCAACTCTTTAGCCAGTTCTTCCTGCCGTTGATCGTGATTTTGGGCGGGGTCATGGTTTGGGCGAAAAGGAGATAGTGGCGATAGCCGAGGAGATAAAGAATGCGGTTTCGTGGTTTGTTAGTTGCTGTCGTCCTGTTAGCCGGGCTGGGTGTCGGCCTGTATTTCTCGAACAAAGAAAAAGCCGCCGAGGCGGCTAAACCTCCCGCCGACGCCCCACCCAAGATACTCGCGCTTACCGAAGGTGACATCACTAAAATCGCCTTAAAGAAGAAGGGCGCGGACGAGACCGTTCTGCAAAAGACCGATGGTAAGTGGCAGCTTACCGCGCCTAAGCCCTATCCGGCGGACGAGGACGCCGCCAGCCAGTTAGTAGCGTCGGTTGCCAATGTTAGTGGCGATCGGATCGTCGACGAGAAAGCTTCCAATCTCTCGGCCTATGGGTTAAGCACGCCCAGCCTGGAAGTGGACATTACCGGGAAAGGCGGCAAGGTAAGTCAACTCGAGATTGGCGACGACACTCCGACTAATAGCGGTTCCTACGCCATGCTGGCGGGCAATCCGCGCGTGTATACAGTGGCGAGCTACGTGAAGACTGGAGTGGATAAGTCCGCTAACGATCTTCGGGACAAGCGCCTGTTGACCTTCGATCAGGACAAGCTGAGCCGCGTGGAACTGATGGCCAAGAAGCAGGACATCGAGTTCGGCCGCGACAAAGATCAATGGCAAATTGTGAAGCCCAAGCCTCTGCGTACCGACGGCTTGCAAGTGGACGAAATGCTGAGGAAGCTGAAGGACGCGAAGATGGACTTGACGCTTTCCGACGACGACTCGAAGAAAGCCGCCGCCGCGTTTGCTTCCGGAATGCAAATTGCCACCGTGAAGCTGACCGATCCTTCGGGCACACAGCAGATTGATATCCGTAAAAATAAGGACGATTACTACGCTAAGTCGAGCACCGTGCCGGGCGTTTTCAAAGTAACTGCCGATCTGGGCACCGGCGTCGACAAATCTCTCGATGATTTCCGCAACAAGAAGCTCTTCGACTTCGGATTCAACGATCCCAGCAAGATCCAGGTGCACGCCAACGGCAAGACCTATGACTTCCAGAAAGGCGGCGATGACTGGTTCTCGAACGGCAAGAAGATGGACAGCACCAGCGTGCAGTCCTTCCTCGATAAATTGCGCGACTTATCGGCGAGTAAGTTCATCGATACCGGTACGCTCGGCGCTCCAACCATCGACATCACAGTGGTTTCGAACAGCGGCAAGCTAACCGAAAAACTGTTGATCGCCAAGCAGGGCGCGGACTATGTCGCGCAGCGCGAAAACGAACCGGCGCTGTATGGTCTCGATGCGAAGACTGTGAACGACCTCTCCCAAGCGGCCTCCGACGTGAAGCCTCCGCCGCCGGTCAAGAAGTAGACCGCGAAACCGGTCATGACGGACGTCGCGATCGGTATCGATTTCGGCACCACCAATAGCTCCATCGCGCGCGCCCTACCGGGTTCCGGCGTCACGCTGGCGAGCTTCCCCTTTGATGGCGGCCTTACTGATTCGTACCGGTCTCTACTTTACCTGGAACAGATTAAGCAGCAGAATAAAGTCCTGATCAAGCCCTGGACCGGCCCGGAAGGCATCGCGCACTATCTGGGAGCCGATCACAAAGGCCGCTTGATCCAATCGATGAAGTCGTTTCTCAGCAGCCGCACCCTCCAGACTACCGAGGTCTTTGGTCAGCGGCGGACTCTGGAGGCTTTGATCGCGTGCATTCTCTCGGACCTCCGCGAGAAGGCCGAACGTCAATTTGGAAACAGTATCCGGCACGCCGTCGCTGGGCGGCCGGTCCACTTCGTCGGCGCGGAGACGGACGAAGACGATCAGTACGCGCAGGGACGTCTGGAAATAGCCTTCCACCTAGCGGGTTTTGAATCCGTCAGTTTTGAGCTTGAGCCGGTTGCGGCCGCGCACTATTACGAATCCACTTTGAATCATGACGAACTCATCCTGATCGGCGATTTCGGAGGCGGCACCAGTGACTTTTCACTGCTGCGGGTTGGACCGGGCATACGGCGTCGTGGCAGGTCGCCAAAAGATTTGCTCGGCAACGCTGGAATTGGGCTGGCGGGCGACTCATTCGATTCCAAAATGATTCGTCACATCGTCTCGCCGGCGCTGGGAGCCGGATCCGAAATGCGATCCATGAACAAGGTCCTCCCGGTCCCTAACTGGGTTTATTTCAAGCTCGAACGATGGCATCACTTGTCTTTCCTGCGCACCAGGGAAGTGATGAACATGCTGCGGAGTGTCAAAACCCAGGCATTCCATCCTGAAATGATAGAGGCGCTCATCGATCTTGTCGAAGAAGATCTTGGCTACCAGCTTCACCGTGCCATTCAGCGGACCAAAGTCGATTTGTCGAACCAGGAGACCGCGCAATTCACGTTCTCCGATGGCGCCGTCAAACTGAACTCCGTGGTCGAGCGCCGGGATTTCGAAGAGTGGATCTCAGAAGAGCTGGCTCTGATCGAGACCTGTGTGGATGACCTGCTAAAATCCTCCGGCATCCACGCGCGCGATGTCGACATGGTATTCCTGACGGGTGGTTCGTCTCTGGTTCCTGCCGTCCGGCGAATCTTCGACCTGCGGTTCGGCCGGGAACGGATCAAGACCGGCAACGAGTTCACATCGGTGGCCATGGGACTGGCGCTCAAAGCCGCCGCCGACGGAGCCGCACGCTAAACCGGGCCACGCACGTTAGTAAGCGGTTGATAGAATACAGTGAGTGACAGGCCTCCTGACCGACCTCTACCAGCTCACCATGGCGGCCGGTTACTTCGAAGCCGGCAAAACAACGGAAAACGCCACCTTCGAGCTCTTTTTCCGCCGCCTGCCCAGATATCGTAATTACGTTGTGGCGGCGGGCCTGGCGCAAGCCGTCGACTATCTCCTGAATCTAAAGTTCACGGACGAGGAAATCGATTATCTGCGCGGACTGCCCCAATTCCGCCGCGTGTCGGGCGGTTTCTTCGATGCACTGCGCCAACTCCATTTCACGGGCGATCTTTTCGCCATGCCCGAAGGCACGCCCATCTTCGCCAATGAACCGTTTCTCACCGTTCGCGCGCCATTGATGGAAGCGCAGATCGCCGAAACATATCTGCTCGCCACCATTGGATTTCAATCACTGGTGGCCACCAAAGCATCGCGCATCGTGGAGGTGGCGGGCGGCCGGGCAGTGGTCGATTTCGGTGCGCGGCGGGCGCATTCCGCGGAAGCGGGCGTTCTGGCCGGACGGGCGTCCTACATTGGCGGCTGCATCGGCACCAGCAATACTGAAACCGGATTCCGCTACGGCATTCCTGTTTTTGGAACCGCGGCGCACTCCTGGGTGCAGTCCTTTGCCACGGAGATGGAGGCCTTTCAGCGGCTCCAGAATCTTCTCGGCGATGCCACCGCGTATTTGATCGACACCTACGACACTCTGGAAGGAGCACGATCCGCCGCCGCGCTCGGCCAGCCATTGTGGGGCGTGCGTCTGGACAGCGGCAACCTGGTGGAGCTCTCGCGCCAGGTGCGCCGGATCCTGGACGACGCTGGATTGAAGACCGCCAAAATCATGGCCACCAGCGATCTGAATGAATACAAGATCCTGGAATTCGCGGCCGCCGGCGCGCCCATCGACGCTTTTGGAGTGGGCACCGATCTGGCCACATCGGCTGACTCGCCGCACCTTGGCGTGGTCTACAAACTGGTGGAACTCAACGGCCGCTTCACCGCCAAATTCAGCGAAGATAAACACACGCTCCCGGGCGCGAAGCAAGTGTTTCGATTCGCTTCTCATGACGTGATCGCTTGCTCCTGGGAGTGCCTGGGCTGCGGCCCCGACGAACCGGAGGCGAAAGCATTGCTGCGTCCCGTAATGTTGGGCGGAAAGTTGATCGAGCCTTTGCCTACCGCCGGCGCCGCGCGGCAGTACGCCGCCGAGTGCGTAAAGCGATTGCCCACCGCCGTCCGCAGCCTGTTCGATATCGGCCAGGAATATAGCGTCGACCAGAGCCATGAGCTGATGAAGCTGTACGAAAAGGTCCAGGATGAAAACGGTCTTCTTCGACATCGACACGCAGATTGATTTCGTTTATCCGGCCGGCTCGCTTTACGTGCCGCGCGCCGAGCACATTCTCCCCATAGTCGGCGCGCTGAATCGCTGCGCGCCCGTGGTCGTGTCCACCATGGATGCACACTCCGAAGACGATCCCGAATTTCAGATTTATCCGCACCATTGCGTGGTCGGGACCACAGGGCAGCATAAGCCCGCCATCACGTTGCTGGACCGGCGCGCGACGGTTCCAGGCTCACCCGAAGGGGTTCGCCAGTGGATCCTGGAAAAACAACAGCTCGATTGCTTCAGCAGTCCGCATCTGGAGCCGCTGCTTGCGCAACTCAACGCCGATCGCTACGTCGTCTACGGCGTGGTCACCGAAATCTGCGTGCGGTATGCCGCCTTTGGCCTGCTCAAAACGGGCAAACCGGTGGAGATTGTGACCGATGCGGTCAAAGCTCTGGATGAACAAAAGGCCAGCGATATGTTCGCCGAATTCGCAAGGGCCGGCGGACGCTTAACCACTTCTTCGTCGGTATTAGCCAGCCTCTAACCGTTACAAATATTCGTGGCCGCTAACGTGCAATATTGGTGCCTACCATGAAGAACGCTCGGACTGTCTTTTGCCTTCTGCTCTTCAGCTTCGGCGCCTCCGCACAAATCCTGCCATCCGCCAAACCAGCCAGCCCATCCGCGAACACTGACCCACTGGATCGTGATTCTCCACAAAGCTCCGTCGTCGCGTTTCTTGAAGCCGCCCACGCCCACAACTATGCCAAGGCGTGGCGATACCTGGATCTCCGCAGCATGCCGGAGGATCGGCGGCTCGCGGGAGGGACCGAACTGGCGCGCGAGCTGGAAACAATTCTGGACCGCGACACCCAATTCGACGTCGGCAATCTCAGCCGCAGCCCGGAAGGCGATGTCGCCGATAATCTTGCGCCGAACCGCGATCGAGTGGATACGTTTCACGTAAATGGCAAAACACTTGAACTGGATCTGGAACGAGTGACGTTGCATTCGGGACTCCGCGTCTGGCTGTTTTCTTCCGACAGCATCGCCAATATCCCAGAGATTGCCCAGATGACCGACAACTCCGCGATCGAGCGGCACCTGCCTCTTCCGCTGGTTAACTTCCAATTGATCGGCACTCCGGTGTGGCGCTGGATCGGACTGGTTTTATTGGCTTTTGCGTTGGCGGCGTTTTCAAAATTGCTCTCGCGCGTGGCCCTGTGGCTGACGCAACAAGTAGTCAAGCGCTTAGCGCCCACCTGGGACCTCAGCCTGCTGCAAACTTTTCTTGGGCCCCTCCGCCTGCTGCTTTCGGTCTCCCTTTTTCGCGCGGGCATGGAATGGTTTGAACCTTCGGCGCTGCTGCGGCTTTACTTAGGCCGCGTTCTCGCGCTGCTGTTCTTCTGGGGCATATTCTGGCTCTGCGCCGTCATCATCGACGCCATCGTGCGGCATCTTCGCACACGCCTGGAAGCAAAACACCGGGCATTCTCGTATTCGGTTCTGCCGCTCTCCGGACGAATCGCGAAGATTGTGCTGTTCGCGCTCATAGTTGCAGCGCTACTCACTGCATGGGGATACAACACAACTACGCTTCTGGCGGGGCTCGGCATCGGTGGCGTAGCCCTGGCCCTGGCGTCTCAAAAGACCATTGAGAATCTCTTCGGCAGCGTCGCGGTAATTAGTGACCGGCCTGTTTCGGTTGGTGACTTTTGCAAGTTCGGCACCACCACGGGTACCGTGGAAGACATCGGCCTGCGCTCCACCCGTGTTCGCACGCTGGATCGAACGCTGGTCACCGTCCCCAATGGTTCGTTCTCCACCATGACGCTCGAAAATTTCGACCGCAAGGATAAGACGCTTTTCCACGTGGTCCTCAATCTCCGCCGAAACACCACGCCCGATCAAGTGAGGACGCTGCTTCAATCCCTCACCAAACTGCTCAAAGATAATGCAAAATTCGAAACCGGACCCATGCCGGTTCGTTTCGTGGGAATCGGCACATATTCGCTGGATATCGAAATATTTATGTACGTTCGCACCCTGGATGGCGATGAGTTCAATAAGATCCAGCAGGATCTGTTCCTGGCAATCCTGGACGCAGTGGAAGCCGCGGGCACCGCGCTGGCGGTGCCTACCCAGGCTACCATCAGTTACGCGCCGGCGGCCGTCCCGGCGCCCAATGGAACAAACGCGCCGCCAGCCTCCGTTACACCGTGATAATTTCGATGGCCTGCTTCAAACTCTCGAGCGGATCGCGGCCGGCCGACGGACGGAATTCATGCGCGATGTAGCCGCTGTATCCCAAATCAGCGATCGTTTTCGCAATAAACCGGTAATTCAGCTCTTGCGTATCGTCGATCTCGTGCCGGCCCGGCACGCCGCCGGTGTGGAAATGCGCGATCCACTGGAAGTTTTCCTGGATGTGGCGGCAGATATCGCCGTCCATGATCTGGGCATGATAAATGTCGTAGAGGATCTTCACCCGTGGTGAGTTTACGCGTTGCACCACATTGACGGCCCAAGCCATGTGGTCGCACATCTGGTCCTTTCTGCCAAGGCCCGGGTCCTGAAGGATACTGTTCATCACTTCGATGCAGATGGTGACGCCCTTGTCCTCGGCGCGCGACTTGATCCGATTCAGGAATTCAACCGCGTTGTCGGCGCCTTCCGCGTCCGGCATGCCTTTGCGCTGGCCACCCACCGTAATAATATTGGGGCATCCGGCGGCTGCGCATTCATCGATGGCCGGGCCAAGCAAGGCCAGAAACTTTTCGTGGGTCTCTTTGTGGATGATTCCGTTCTCCATAGTGACGCCACCCGTCGGCGCCATGGTTGGAATCAAGCCATATTTCTTCAGCGTCGGCCAGTCCTTGGGACCAATCAGATCGTAGCCAACGCACCCCAGCCGCGCGGCCTCCCGGCAACGGTCTTCGAGCGGCATTTTGGGATCGAACGGGAACCCAGTGACGCATTGTTTGAGGCGTCCCTTGCTGGGAACCGGTGTTCCGGCCTGGGCACTTGCCTGGGTGCCGGCAACGGTAGCGGCGCCGACCAGGGCAGCCGCGCTAACGAATTCTCTGCGTCGCATGGCTGGTATTGTACTTAATTGTCCGCTCGGAGCGCAGTGGCCAGCTCCACCGCCGCAGCCCGGCGCGCCGGTATCAGCGCCGCTATGAGAGTCAGTAGAATGAGGAAACCCGCCGCACTCGCAAGCGACCAGGGATCGAGAGGCGAGAGCCGGTAAACGAAGCTCTTCATCAGGCTGGAGAAAGCCAAGGCGAGTGCCAGACCGAGAGCGAGTCCTGGGGCCGTGAGCGTCGCCGCCTCCCGCAGGATCATCGCGACCAGATCACCACGCGACGCGCCTACTGCTCCCCGCACACCGAACTCGCGCACTCGCACGCTCACTGAATAGGCGAGCAGACCGTATACACCGGCCGCGGTGAGCAACGCAGCCATTGCCCCGAATATGCCGAGAAGCAGGAGCGCAAAACGACGCCGGGCTAGGGAATCAGCGACGTTCTGAGAAAGCGGCTGGATCTTCGATATCGGCATTTCCGGGTCGCTGGCTTGGATCGTGTCCCGAACCATGGGCGCGAACTGCATTGGCTCGGCAGCAGTCTTGACGAGAAGGGTCATTGCCGTTCCGGAGGAAATGGCATAAAACGTCGGCTCCACTTCCTGGTCCAATCCTAAATCCCGGACGTCGCCGACAACACCCGCGATTTCGCTCGAACTCTGTTGCGGATCCATGACTCCAAAGATCAGGCGCCGTCCCACGGGGTTTCGGTTTCCGAAGAAGCGGCGGGCCAGGGTTTCATTAATCAGCATGCGGTTCTGGTCCGCTCGGGAGTCCGTGAGCCAATTTCCGCGCAGCAAAGGGATTCCGAGTACGTGAAAATAGTCCGGCGTTACCAGTCGCGTCTGCGCCACCGGGTAACTGCCGGAGTCGAACGTTCTGCCTTCAATCCCGAAACGCGTGGCGAAGCGGCTCTGCTCGCCGGGTCCCAAAGTCATGGGAGCGGAATTTACCGCAGCTACAGCTTGAACCCCCCGAATACGCCGTAAAGCCGGAAGGAGAGACTTGTCCCAATCCGGGCGTAGCGGAAGATTCGGGATTTCGAGCACGCGCTCAGACTGAAAACCGGAAGCTTCATCGAGTAAAGCAGCGAAGCTGCGTGCGAGGAGCGTAGTACCGGCCAGAACCAGAAAAGCCATGGCGACCTCGGCCGCCAAAAGCGCCGCCCCAAGGCGCGAACGGCCGCGTGCCACCGACCTGGTGGAAGCTGTGAGACTGCGTCGTTCGCGCAAAACATGCCAGCACGCGGGCAAGCCGAACAGTACCCCAACCGCGGCCGAAATCGCGATCGCAAATAGCCAAACAGGGGCTTGCCAAGCCTTCGGCTCGGAAGGCAGGAGCTGTCCCGCGCCAATCGCTAATCCGACGCCAAGCGCTCCGCCCAGAGCGGCCAGTAGCAGGCTTTCCGACAACACCTGACGAATCAGGTGTCCCGCTTGCGCACCTAACGCCTGCCGAATCGCCATTTCATCCCTCCGCTCTAGCATGCGCGCCAGGAACAGATGCGCGAGATTAGCGCACGCCATCAGCAGCACCAGGCCCACCGCAGCCCACGCCAGCAACAACGAAGGACGAATGGCGCTGGTCATCTCTCGCTGCAGCGGAATAGCGTAAGCGCCGATGGTTGCATTCGTATCCGGATAAGCCTGGGCCAAGCTGTGCGCTATGGATTGAATTTCGATCTGCGCCTGCTCCGCCGTCACACCCGGCTTCAGGCGCGCGACTACTTCGAGCGGGTGATACTTGCGGTGATCCTGATAATCGGAGCCGATCAGCGACAGCGGCATCCAGAAGTCCGCCCAGCTGGGAAAGGCCTGGCGCTGCGATACAACTCCCACAACCGTGAACGATTCCTTATCGAGACGAATCTGCTTGCCGACAATTGCTGGATCAGCCGCGAACTTCCGCCGCCACAAGGTTTCGCCGATGACCGCGACATGCCGCTTCGCCCGTTCTTCGGCGTCGCTGAAGTCCCGTCCCATAATCGGTTGAATGCCCATAGTGGAGAACAGATCGCTGGTCGCCATGGCGCCATGAACCATCTCCGGCTGACCGCGCCCCAGCAGCGTAACGGTATTCATGGCCGAGGCAGTATGTGCGGCCATCGCATCAACGCTACGAGCTTGACTTCGCCAGTCGCGAAAATCGGGCACGGCCACCTGCAACTGAGGCAACGCTGGATGGGTCTCCCAGATCCGGACTAACTTGCCGGGATCGCGAAAGGGCAGAGGCTGAATCAGCACCGCATAGATGACACTGAACAGCGCAATGTTGGCTCCAACGCCGAGCGCAATGGTGAGAATCGCGGCCACGGCGAACTCCGGCCGGTGACGCAGAGAACGCAGAGCGGATCTCATTTCTCCAGCTTACCGGGTGCGGGTCTTGACATATTCCTATATAGGAATACAATGTCTTTGTGCCACGTGCTGCCACAACCTCCGACGCCTTCAATGCGGTTGCCGAACCACGGCGGCGGGAAATCCTGAGCTATCTGGCGCTGAAGGAGCGGCCGGTGGGGGACATTGTGACCAGCCTGAGGCTGGAACAGCCCTCGGTCTCAAAACATCTGCGGGTGCTCAAGGACGTTGGATTGGTGCGCGTGCGGCGAGAAGGACGCCGCGCGTTTTATCGAACCAACGCAGAGGCGATTCGGCCGCTGCACGAATGGACCGGCACGTTCGAGCGTTACTGGTCGAATCAGTTGCAACGAATCAAAGAGCGAGCTGAGAAGAAAAGCATGGAGGAATCATGAACGCAACGGCGCAAGCCATCGACGATTTTATTTTGAACGTCACGCAGGAGATACACATCCGGGCATCGCTCGACGTAACGTTCGCGGCACTTCTGGAACAGATGGGACCACACAATGTGGTGATGGACGGCAAGCCCATGCCAATGAAGATTGAGCCGTGGCCGGGAGGCAGGTGGTATCGGGACCTGGGCGATAACAACGGCCATCTTTGGGGACACGTGCAAGCCATCAAGCGTCCGGCGTTGCTCGAAATCTATGGTCCGCTCTTCATGTCATCTCCTACCATGTCGAACCTGCAATACCGGCTGACTGAAGCGGATGGAAGAACGCTGATCAAGTTCCACCACCTGGCGTTCGGGCCGATGCCGGAAGAGCTGAGGAAGAACGTGTCAACCGGCTGGACCAACCTGCACGATCGCGTGCGGGCGCGTGCGGAAGGAGGCCTGGGATGACCAAGGGGATGACCAAGTCTGAAATCGAACATCCCAGGATTGTCACTGAAGCCGAGTGGCTGGCCGCGCGCAAGGATCTGCTGGCTAAGGAAAAGGAATTCACCCGCCAACGGGACGCGCTAAGCGCGGAGCGCCGCAAGTTGCCCTGGGTGAAGGTGACCAAAGAGTATGTCTTCGATGCGCCGGGTGGAAAGAAAGCTCTGGCGGACTTATTTGGCGTTCGAAACCAGCTAATCGTTTACCACTTCATGCTTGGCCCCGGATGGGAAGAGGGCTGCAAGAGTTGCTCGTATCTGGGCGATCATTTTGACGGCATGCTCATCCATCTGGCGCATCGCGACGTCACGCTCTTGTGTATATCGCAAGCACCTCTGCCGCAGATCGAAGCATTCAAGAAGCGGATGGGCTGGCGCTTCGGGTGGGTATCGTCCTTCGGGAACGATTTCAATTATGACTTTCACGTGTCGTTCACCAAAGACGAAATTGCAACCGGCAAGGTGTATTACAACTACGGAGTGACGGAGTTTCCGAGTGAAGAAGCGCCGGGCGCCAGCGTGTTCTATAAAGACCAGGCTGGCGCCATCTTCCACACCTACTCCGCCTACGCCCGCGGCCTGGATATTTTAGTTGGCACATACAACTTTCTGGACCTGGCGCCGAAAGGCCGCGATGAAGACGGCTTGAAGCACACCATGGAATGGGTGCGGCATCACGATAAATGCGCGGACAGCGGGTTGGTGGATGTGAGCTTGTCCGCGAAACAAGGAGGCACAAAATGATTAAGATGCTGGAACCAATGAGCGGTGAGATTACCCAGGAGGCGGCCACTACCAAACGAATGCTGCAGCGCGTACCCGCGGACAAACTAACCTGGAAGCCTCATCCGAAATCGATGTCGCTGGGGCAACTCGCGATGCATGTGGCCATGATTCCGGGAGCAATTTCGAAACTGGCGGAAGTGGATGCCTTCGAAGTCGACCCTGCCAATTTTAATCCGCCCGATCCCAAGAGTTCCGACGAAATTGTCAAAGCTCTGGATGCAAGCGTTCAAGCCGCACAAGCGTATTTGGGCGGAGTAAGTGAATCGGCTGCGGTAGGACCGTGGCGGGCAACACTGGGGGGACGCGATCTCATGGCCATGCCGCGCGCCGTTATGCTCCGAACCCTGATGCTCAACCACTGGTATCATCATCGCGGACAGTTATCGGTCTACTTGCGATTGCTCGAAATTCCCGTTCCGTCGGTGTACGGACCAAGCGCGGACGAAAACCCGTTTGGTTGACGCTCACGCACGCACAAACACCACGGAAGGCTGTCCCTTGTACGCGGTCCGTTCAAATTCCCTGTAACCGCATTTCTCGGCTACGCGAATTGATGGAAGATTCTCCGGATGGATGATGCAGGTAGTCTGGGACGCTTCAAAATTCCGGTCGCCCCATTCGGTGGCGGCGCGAACTGCCTCTGTGGCGTAGCCCTTACCGTGCGACGCGGCGGCCAGCACCCAACCAATTTCCGGCGCCAGCTCCACCGACGATTGGATATCGCGCTTGTAGTCCGCGAATCCGATTTCGCCTACGAAATTCCCACTGGCCTTTTCTTCGACCAGCCAATAACCAAAGCCCAGCAGGTCCCAATGGCCCACATACCGCAGAAACCTGGTCCAAGACTCTTCTTCGATAAACGAATGACCGAAGTAACGAGTGACAATTGGGTCGGCCCACATCGCAGCCGAAGCCGCAAAATCTTCAAGACGGTGGCCGCGAAGTTTGAGCCTCTCGGTTTCAAGAACGGGTACCATACGGCCATTTTACGGGGTTGGATGTGGCACACCGAAAAAGAAAATGGCCGCGACTCAAGGTGAGAGCCGCGGCCACAATCTTCAATGCCAGGGACTAAAAGACGTACTTGAGCCCAAACTGCAGAATCCTGGGATTGACGCTGGTGGAAGTGATTTCACCGAACGTTGATCCCAGTTCAGCTAAGCCCGGGGAGGGCGTAGCGAGCGGATTGTTGAACTGAGCGTGATTGAAGGCGTTGAAGAACTCGGTGCGGAATATCAGTGTCTGGCGTTCGGTGATTTTTGTCGTCTTCACGATTGTGATGTCCCAGTTGAATTGACCGGGGCCCAGAACGATACCAACGCCCGAGTCGCCATACCCCGTTCCGTTGCCGTAGATGCCTCCGGTTGGAGCGGAGCAAAACGCGTTGGAGTTAAAGTAGCCGGAGCCACCGCTGTTGCCACCCAGGCGGGAGGTAAGGCCGCCGCTTGAAAGGATGGAACTGTAGGTCTGTCCGGGACAAAGCTGCGCCGTATTGGCAACGGAGTTCGTGCCATAGATGGACCCCGCGTTTGGATCGATGATCGTCATAGGCCCACCATCCTGGATGGTGGTTACGCCCGAGACATTCCAGCCGCTGAGCAGCTTGCCGAGGGCGCCCTGGTGAGTGCCGAGGGGCAGATCGTAGCTATAATTGATGACTACACGTTGCGGCCGGCTGAAATACGCCGGTCCGTACTGTGCGGCCAGGTTGCTTGCGTTGTTGATGTTCGCGCCCACCGCTCCGCCACTGTAGTAGTTGATGTCGGTCAAGTCCTTGCTATAGGTGTAAGACGCCTGCACAAAAAGTCCGTGGGAAAAGCTTTTGCGGAGCGTTACCTGCAGACTGTTGTAGTTGGAGCTACCATCGAATGCGCTACCCTGCACGCCTACCGGCTGATAACCGAGATAGGGAACGCGCAGAGCTACGTTTTCCAGCGAGTTCGTGGTCTGGCCGTTGATGGGGTTGCTGGCACTTGCCAACTGCGCCGTATTGTAATTGTGGTAAGCATCCAGCAGGTTGATGCCGCTCGATCCCACATAAGCCGTTTCCAACACCCAATTCTTCGCGAATTCGTACTGCAGGTTGAGGTTGTACTGGCGCACCAGGGGTGTGTGCATATCCTGGTAAACGAACGGCGCGCTCAAATAGGAGTTATAGGCGGGGGAGTTGCAGGGGATGGGCGCCGCCGCGGTGGGCGCCGCGCTCAAACATGCCGGATTGAAATAACGCTGCGGAAACACACCGATCGGAGTAACCGGGAAAGGATTCGCCAGGGTCTGCTCGTTGCCCGAGCCGACATCGGCGGTTCCCGAGTAGGGAGGGCCCTGCTCCAGGCCGTGCACCAGAGCGCCGACATCCACGCGGTCGTAGAACAAACCGACGCCGCCACGCAGAACCAGCTTATCGGTCAACTGGTCTGCAAATCCCACTCGGGGTGCGAAGTTGCTGAGCGGAACACGACTCGAAATCGGCAAGTTACCGGAATTCTGCAGAACACCGGCCGGCACTGCTCCGTACGTAGCTGTGCTGTAGTTCGCTGGAACCACCCAGCCGACCAGATTGTTGGCGCCCATGTTGGGACCGGTGGGCGGAACGGGAACCTTTTGCAACTGGCTAGTCCACAGGTTGGTCAAGTTTCCGTACTTGTCGCTCAATGAACCGTCATACTCCCAGCGGACGCCAAGATTCAGGGTGAACTTAGAACTGACTTTGTAGTCGTCCTGCACGAAGGCGTTCTGATCGGGCAGCCGATAGCCGTGAACTACGCCCTGCTCAGGGCCGGCTACGCAAAAGATGCAACTCAATTCATTGCCTGGACCGCCGACCAGGAAATCGTTGAACGTGCCCATCAAAAGCCAACCGCGCTCGAAGCCCTGGTAGACGATGTTCCATTGGTTCTCTTCATACTCGTAGCCGGCGCGAATGGTGTGCTTCCCATGCGACCAGGAGACCTGGTCGGAAATTTGGATCCCGGTGGTGGGACTGAACGCTGGGTTGAAGGTGTCGAACATCGTGTAGCCCCCCGTGATGATGTCGATACCCGGCGTCAACTGAAGCCCTGGCACCAGGGGGGTGATGCCTAGGTCGGCGGGCGTACTACCTGGGATCGGGGTATCGGTCAAACGAGCCAGGTTGCGCTGCATCGATCCCCGCAGTTCGTTTACCAGGCTGTTCGTGACGATGGTGGTGAGCTTGATGGAGGCGTCGGTGTTGGAATAATAATCGGTCTGTGGCTCACCCGGGAGAAAGCCGTTCAGCGGAATGGTCTGCGGATCGCGCGTGTAGAAGTAACGCATCGCGAGAGTGTTCTTGCTGTTGATCAGGTAGTCGCCGTTGATGACCATCTGATCGGCGTTGTATAGAGCGGGAATGCTGTAACCGACGTTGGTGGGAACACTGGCGCCGGTGCTCGGAAAGTAATACTGGCCGTTGGGCAGCTTCAGGTTCAGGATGTTGAGCGCAACTGGGCTAAGGTTGGAGCCGTTGCACGCCACGTTCGGGCCAAAGCTGATGCCAGTGCAATTCAGAGCGGCCAGTTGCTGGGCCCATGCGGAGGTGGGGGATGTGCTCCTGGGACCGGCTGGAACGGGAGGCAGCACTGCGTCGGTAAAGCCCTGCGCAGCTACGCCGTTCTTCTCACGGGTTCCCTGATAGCTACCGAAAAAGAAAAGCTTATCCTTCTTGATTGGCCCGCCGATCACGCCCCCGAACTGGTTCATATTCAAAACCTGGTGAGGACAGCTCTGTCCCGCATAGGTGATAGAGCAAGTGTCGCGGTTATAGAAAAAGTCGTTCGCGTCCAAATCGCCATTGCGAAAGAACTCAAAGGCTGTCCCGTGGAATTGATTGGAACCCGATTTCGTCACGACGTTGACGTTGGCGCCCGGATTGCGGCCGTAGCTAGCGTCATACGTGGATGTTTGAACCTTGAATTCCTGAATGGCATCCGGGCTGGGAATGCCGATGCCCGCATAGATGTTGGTATCGTTCGCAGTATCCGGATGGGCAATGCTACTGATGGCCACGCCGTCCATCTGAAAGTTGTTCGACCCGGGCGAGTTTCCGTTGACACTCATGTCCTGGGTGCCTTTGCCGAGCGAGCGAGCGTCGTTCACGGCGGCATTCGCGCCGGCCGCAAGGCTGAGGATCTGCGTGTAGTTGCGATTGCTCAGCGGAAGACCCGTGACCTCGGCACCTGTAGCCACGCTTCCTAGGGTGGAGCTTTGGGTCTGCAGGTTCTCGGCCGTGGCTTCTACAGTCACCTCTTCAGTTTGCTGCCCGATCTCGAGCGTACGGTTCAACTCGGGCGTCTCGGTGACGTTCAACGTCACTGCGCCAACCTCCGCTGTTTTAAAGCCGGTGGCCGCGAAACGTACGTGATAGTTGCCCGGCGGCAGCAGGCTGAACTTATAGGTGCCATCGGCTCCGGTAGTTGCCGTGCGCGTTAGGCCGGTTTCGTTGCTGGTAATAGTTACGCTGACGTTGGGAACGGCTGCGCCGGATGGATCTGTTACCGTGCCGGCTAAACCCGACGTTCCGGCTGATTGGGCCATTAGGATGGAAGCCGACATGGCCAACAGCGTCAACATTGAAGCAACTGCGAGCCACATACTGAGTGGCTTCTTGAATCTCATACCCCTGATTCTCCTTTGACTATGGGCTAGCGCCTTAGGTCAGTGCCCAATACTACGACAACTGATAGATAGATTACTGTCCAACCCTGAGCGTCTAAGTACAGTCTAGCCGTTGTCGTGATTCTAAGCCAGATTGCATGCAGCCTGCTGTTAAAAAACTGTGAAATTCAATTCGTCTAAGTTATTGAGGGGGTTGGCCGCTGTTACTTGCCGACTAAGTGCTGGAGGTCGCGGTTGTTTTCCGCGCAGATGAACTCAAAGATCTCTTCGTGCGCAAGGTCTGCCACGCGCTTCTGTATCCAAGGTTTTTCTAGAACCCCCGGGTCGTCGACCGTGATTTCTATTTCGAGATGGCCGAGATCGGGGCGATGGTAGCGCTCGATAATGTGAAGCTTATCGGAATGCGGATGAGCTTGGATGTCGAGCCAGACTCGCGGATCGAAAGCGACGCGATCGACCACCAGGGTATCGCCGTCCCAACGGCCAATGGAGTGACCGTACCAGGCCGGATTCGGATCGGCAGGATGGCCGCGGCCGTCCAGATAGATCTGATGAAAGCCCGGACTCTCGTCGTCTGAAATATAGACCAGAAAATCCTTGCTCTGGACGAACTCCCACAGCGGACCATTGCGGAGCGGGGCAGACGGCAGGCAGTGCGCCTGGGGACTGTCCTTCAAGTTATTTTCGAGCCGCTCCTTCTGGATGGCAATCGCCGCAGGCAGAAACTCAGGCTGGCCGGGATCCACGGTGCGGGGTTGCCACCAGACGCCCGAAAGATCGGGCTTGCCATCGGGAGTGCGCGGCGCTGCGCCAGAGGGCGGATGGTCTCGCTTGTTGTCCTCGGTTATCCTCAAGCGATCTTCGCCCAGCGTGTTGAGCTGCGTGGTGTCGGCAAGGTGGATATCGAACCGAAGGGTGAGCGATGCTTTGACAACGACGCCTTTCATCGCGAATGTTTTCAGTCCGGGCGCGGAGACCACAACAAAATACTTGCCGGGCGGTAAGCCTGACAAGATGTATTTGCCAGCGGCGGAAGTTGTGGCTTTAAAAACGGCGTGGGTATCCGCGTTCTCCGCCTGCACTTCATTGTGATCGATCGGATCGCCGATGGAATCGAAAAGAGTGCCGCTGATGGCTCCGGCAGGAGCAGTGTTTTGGGCGAAAGCCGCAATCCATGCCAAGCCTAGGAGAAGAGCGAGAAGCTTCAAATCCTATTCTCCATCAAGTACGCGTGCGTTAGAGAATTACTATTCACCCCAGCGTCTAAATGGCGTCTAGCCTTTGGCTCGGTTCTATGCTAGATTCACTACAACTCAGGGTTAAAAAATTATGAAATCGATGGGCTGGGAACTATGGAGCACATAACCTTTGGACCCTTCTCGGTAGACATGGCGGGACGTCGGCTACGGCGGGGCGATTCCGAACTGGAATTACGGCCGCAGGCATTTCGGGCGCTCAACGTCTTGATTCGGAATAGTGGCCGGTATGTGCATCACGAGCAGATGATCCGCGAAGCGTGGAATGGCATATCAGTCTCCCCAAATACAGTTGCAGTGACAATCGTGGAAGTGAAGAAGGTGTTGCAGGAGTATGGATCGTGGATACGCTGCCGCCCTAAACTGGGGTATGCGCTGGAAGTACCAAAGGCGGAGAACCTAATCCGTAAGGGATGGCACATCTTTGAGCGCCGGACGCGCGAAGGCTTGGAGAAGGCCAAGGCGTGTTTCGAGCAGGCTGCGCGGGAGGATGGAACCGACTTCCAGGCGTTCGAAGGCATATCACTTTGTCATCTGCTGCTTTGCACCCATGGAATGCTTCCGCCCATCGAAATGTACCCGCAGTTTTTGGAAGCGCACAAGCGGGCCGTGGCATTGGGAGGTTTGACCGCGTCCCTGCGATCGAACTGGGGCCACGCGCTGCACATTTGCGAGCGAAAACTGGACGAAGCGGAAACCGAACTAAAGCACGCTTTGCGCGAGGAACCCAAACTAGGAACCATCTACGTCCGGCTGGCGATTTTGTATTCTACCAAGGGGCAATTGGACGACGCGCTGGAGATGATTGTCGACGGCCGCGCGGCGGATCCGCTGTGTCCGGTACTGCTGTCGGTGGAGACGTTTATCCGGATGTGCAGGCACGAGTTTGACGAAGCCGTGGTGTGCGGAAAAAGCTCCATTGATCTGCATCCTTATCAGCACGTGGGACGCGCCCACTATGCCGAAGCCCTGGAACGCACCGGACGCGTGGACGAAGCGCTCGCCGAAATGCGCCTGGCCTGTGTGATGTCGCCGGATCTGCCGTGGCTGCGGGCGCTCGAAGGCGCTTCACTTGCCAGGAACGGACGACGGGACCGTGCGCTAGCCGCGTTGGATGAGTTGCAGAAGCTGCGAGAGCGGGAATACGTGGACGCCTATTACGTGGCTCTGCTGATGGATGCTCTAGGCAAACGGGATCAGGCGTTCGCCGAACTGGAGCGGGCACGGCGGGAGAATTCCGCCACCTTATTCCAGCTCAATGTAGACCCGCGCGGCGAAGGGCTGCGGAAAGATCCTCGTTTCAGACCGCTGCTGCGAAAAGTGTTCGGTACGCAGATTGGCCGTCGCACAACCATCGCGCGGGCCGGAGTAGCGTAGTGCCTACTGACCTTTTCCTGGATCACCAGGACCGCCGTCGCCCGGCGAACCGCTATAAAAGCTTCGTCCATCGGTCAGCGTGATGCGCCGCGCATCCATCAAGTGCGAACCGTCCTTGGCTCCATAGCCGTCGATAGTGACGGTGTCGCCGAGCTTGATGTCATTTTTGCGAAAGCCGCGCCGCGATAAAGCGTTCGGAGCCCCGCCCTCGCAGGTCCAGGTGACGAAGTTGCCCTGATCGTCCTTCACATCTATATATAGATACGAATGCGGATTGGTCCATTCCACTTTGCTAATCAAGCCGGTGATGCGGACGGCTTTGCTGGCGTCGTATTCGGCCGCGAAAGAATGGTGCGCTTCCATCGGCAAAACGGTTGCCGAGAGCGCGAAAGCAACGAGGGCTGCGAATTTGGTCCGCATGAGCTGTCTCCGTTTCATTGACGAAGGTCGATCACATCATATACTCTAGCATCGAGATGCGATTCCTGGCGGCTGTTTGCGCGATCTTGGCGATGGCTTGCGCGCCGGTTGCGGCTCAGGCGCCGCGCACCGCCGATGGGCACCCGGACCTGAATGGGTTCTGGAAGGGCATGAAGGACACCAAACCCGGCGGGAATATTGCCAAGGATCTTCCCGGACATAAATTGCCCCTCACGCCGGCCGGCGAAGCTGCCTGGAAACACAACACCACCGCCACCGTGGATCCCGAGGCCTTGTGCATTCTCGGCGGAATCCCGCGCCACAACGCGAGCGGATTGCCGTTTATGGTGATGCAGACTCCCAATTTCGTTGCGTTCCTTTACTTCTACAGTTACTACCGGCTGATCCCTACCGACGGGCGCAAGCATCCCGACGATCCGGACCCCTCGTTCTTTGGCGACGAAGTGGGCCATTGGGATGGCGATGCGTTCGTGATCGATTCGGTTGGGTTCAAAGATACCCAGGTGTGGGCCGATGAAAACGGCAGTCCGCACAGCGACGCCCTGCACGTGATCGAGCGCTGGACCCGGCCGGACGCGAAGCATATCCACGTGGACACCACCATCGAAGATCCGAAGTTTTACACCAAGACCTTCACCTATTCGCGGACGTGGGAAGCGGGCGATCCGGGTCAGCGGCTCGCGGAATATTCGTGCGCTGAAAATCCCGTGGATCGCGACCACTTGGGATTTGGTCCAGGGCCCATTCGTTCGGACGGAGAGCGTGGGTACGTCGACGCTGTGCCCCTGCCGCCGCCTCCGCCACCGCCAGCGCCCATAAAGAAATAGCCCTAGCGTCCGACTTCCTTCACCGTCATCTCAACTTTCGAGCCCTTCACGGTGACCAGCACGTGGCCGTAAAACCAGCCTTGCGCGACGCCTTGCCCTTTCAACTTGCCTCCTGAACTGGGCGCTTCCAGATAGGTGACGTCATCCAGCACGGCGTGCACGTACTGATGCCCATGGCCGCTCACTACATAACGCACGCCATTTCTGGCGATCAGTTGATGAAAAGGAAAGTGACTGTTTTGAAACTTCACTGGGATGAGCCAGAAAGGTTTGTGGAAGAAGACGAACTTGGGGTTGCGATCGCGATTTTGGGCCAGATCCCGGGCTAGAAATTGCATTTGCTGGTCGCTTAGATCGCTCAAATCCGGGGCCTCGCTGTTGTCCAGCACGGTGAAGTGCGCGTTCTGATAGTTGAAGCCATAAAACGCCGGACGCGTGGTTTGTTGTTCGTAGATGGCGCGGGAAGCGGGGGACCAGATGTCGTGATTGCCGGGCGTGAAGTAAATCGGATAACGATAGCGGTCCCACAGCGGTCGGAGCGCGCGCCACTCTGACCCCGCGGTTGCATCGTTGCCGCCTTGGATGGTGTCGCCGACATTGATGACGAAATCGGGATGCAGGGCGTCAATCTCGTTCCAGGCGCGTTCGTAGACTCCAGACTGTGCATCGCCAGTGCGGTCGCCCAGAATGGTGAAGCGGAAATCGTTGGCGGGCGGGCCAGCGGCAAAGACAAGAGCGACAACGGCGATCGCCCCCGCGGCAAAACGGCTCATCACGCGGCTCATGCGCGCGATTGTAGCAGTGCGCTTCCGAGCGCCAAGACTGTAGAATGGTTTCATCTACCGAATGTCCCGTATTTTCCCCGCACTCAGCAGCATTCTGCTGGTCGTATGCGCCTGCGGATGCAAGCGCGCCGTGTCCGACAACGTGGCAGCCACGGTGAACGGCCGCATCATCACCTATGCGGACCTGGACAAGCAGTATCAAGCACAGTTCATGTCGTCGGCTGAAAAACCCAGCGTCGATCAGATGGAGATTCAAAAGCTGGAAGTGCTGCGAACGCTGGTGGACAACGAAATCATGCTGCAGCGCGCCGAGAAGCTGGGCCTGATGGCCACCGATGCGGACGTGGAGTCCAGGTTCGCGGAGTTGAAAGCGCCGTACACCCAGGAAGAATTTCAGAAGCAGCTGGACGCGCGCAAGATGACCGTGGACGACATGAAAGCTCAGCTCAAGCGGGACTTGAGCATCACCAAGCTCTTCAATAAAGAGATCACGTCGCACATTTCGATTTCCGACAAAGACGTCACGGACTTTTACAACGCCAACAAAACCAGCTTCAATTTCCCGGAGCCGCAGGTGCACCTGGCGCAGATCCTGGTGTCTCCGATGCCGGACCCGAACGTGCGGAATCTGAAGAACGATAAGGCGCAGAACGACGAACAGGCGCGCAAAAAGATGGACATGCTGGTGGCGCGGCTCAAGCAAGGCGAGGATTTCGTGACGCTGGCGCAGAATTTTTCCGAGGACCCCACCACGGCGCCAAATGGCGGGGACCTGGGATTCGTGCCGGCATCGGCGCTGGAGAAAGCCAACCCGGAAATTCGCGCGGCAATTCAAACGGCTCCCGCGGGCCAGGTAACGCCGGTGGTGAAGACGGCCGAAGGCTATCGCATCTTCAAGATTTACTCCAAGGAGCCGGCCGGCCAGCGCGAGCTCACCGATCCGCGGGTGCAGCAAAATATTCGCGAGACCCTGATCAATCGCAAGGACCAGCTGCTCCGCGCCGCGTACTACGAAGTAGCGCGCGACGAAGCGACGGTGGTGAACTATCTGGCGCAAGCGGTGACGCAGAGCAGAGACGGCAAGTAGTTACGGATTCGTACCGTCGCGAAAGGCTTCGACCCATCGCAGGTCGTCATCCACGAAGATCCCGAGGGCTGCTTTTGGGGCGCGGTCCCAGCGCTGCCAGGCTGCTGTTCGCAGGGCCAAACCATCGGCGAGCTGAAGGATAATATCGGGAAGCCATCGCTGGCCTGCACGAAGCACTAAGGGAGCAAGGGCAAGAGCGTGATGCCCAATGTCCGGATTTTAGACAATGTGCCGGCTCATCGAGAAAAATGGCTAGTCGCTTCGGCGGATCAATGGAAGCCATCATATCTGTTCCAAACCAGCCGAGCGCAAGGTCCTTTCGACACCAGTGTACGGCAGTAAAACCTTAAGCCCGGACCCGCAGCACGCATAGCGCGAGACATGGGATCAGTCATTAATAGCGAATAAACGGGCTCAGGCTTGTCACGGCGAAGCCACGAACTCGGCCGCGAGTTTCTTGAACTCGTCGTTTTTCCGAAACGCTTTAAATGAATCGTCGGTCATAGGGTCTGGCAATTTCTCTCCGGGAATCAAGTTGGCGCGGAACTTCAAGGCTCGCCGGAGATACCTCATTGTGTTGTCGAAATCGCCACGTTCGGCGGCCACGTCCCCCAGAATAAAGTAAAACATCGGATACTCCGGATCCTTTGATAAGCCATAGTTCAATACCTCGCCGGCCGCTGTTAGGTTGCCCGTAATACCGTACGACATAGCTAGATTGTCTACCAGCACGCGCCAATTCGAAGCATCGAGTGTCGGGGTTGTCCTTTCTCGATCGAGAGCTTTTTGATATGGTCCAATCGCCTTATCGAATTCGTTTAACAGGAAGTGACGGCTGCCTTCAGCGAACAATGCGGCGCTGCTGGCCGGTCGGGAGTTGGCACTCTGGGCGTCGGAGATGTCCTGAAACCGGGCGGAACTCAGGATGGCCTTCAGACGTGGCTCATCCGCTTCTTGAAACGCCGCCTTGGATAGGTGGATGTCGGCATAAACGTCTTCCTTCACGAGGCACCCGAAGATATTCTTTTGCCGCACCGGGACCTTATTCGCTTCAGGAATCATATATTCCAAAATCGGCATCGAAGCCAGTTCCGATTGATTAATATCAGCCAGCTCGAATGGACCTCCGGGCTTGGTGCGCGCTCGAAAGTTTTCCCGGCACCCGTCGAGCTCCGCCTCCCCGGAAACTTTTTCGAGTGTCACCGACAGTGTGTATCCAGAAGAGTCGTTGGTGGCCAGCAGATATTGGCGCCCATCGGCCTTGGTAACGTTTTGGGTGACGACGAATCCAGGCGCGACGATCTGGAGCGCCCAGGATTTATCTTTCAGGGAGATGAAAAGAGAGCCCGGTTCGCTCTGGGCCTGCCCTTGACTCTGAAGTGTAATCAGCGAAAACACAAAGCCTAAGTAAACTAATCTCATCGCACGCTCCAATGTCTTAATGGAGAATGATTATAGTCGAATGCACGTGCTTACGCCAGAAAAGCTCGGCTCTCTAGGGCAGGCTGGACGGCGTCGTCTTAGTCTTCCCGTCGGGGATCGCGGCTTTGCTCTTCCCCGCCGGCAGCTTGCGTACCTGGGCGAAATACTGCTGCACGTACTGCTGGTACGCCAGCGGGACTTCGTCGCGGTTGATCTCCCCGCCCGCCTCCACATGCGCGGCGTTCTGCTCGGAATATTGGGTCTTCAACTGCTGCTTGCCGGACGAGACTTCCACCATCACTTCGCCCTGGATGTTGGCCGCACGCTTGCCGATAATCTCGCTGAGCTTGCCCATGGCGGCCAGTTCGGCCGCTTCGCGAGCAGCCTTGTCGCCATCCTGTTTGCCGATGCCGCTCTTGCCATCCGGCGAGTTGGGTTGATTGTTGCTGCGTCCTTCGCTCTTGCCTTGCGACGCCTGTTCGGTGCCGCCCTGCTGCTGGTCACCTTCCGATTGCGAATTCGCGCTGGCGTCGGCTTGCTCCTGGCCGGGCGATTTCTGAGCGCCTTCCTGCTTTTCGCCCTGCTGGGAAGATTGCGATTTCGCCGACTGCGAGGACTCGTTCGGCTTCCCGCCGCCTGGTTTGGACTGCTGCGGCTTCATCTTCGCCAGTAGATTCGACAGCGCGTCGCGCAGCTTGCTGGCGAGGTTGGAGTTATCCCCGGAGCTTCCGGACTGGCTGGCGTCTTTGGAATCCTTAGCGGCATCCTTCGACGGATTCTGCTGGCCCGATTTCGAATCGGCGCCCGGCGAAGAATTCGCGTTCGCGTCGCTCGGCTTCGAAGAATCGTTCTTGTCTCCGGAGTCGAGCGGATTGCCTTCCGGCGGTAACTGGTCGTTGCTTTTCGCGTCGGCTTTGGCAGCGCCGTCCGGAGACGTGGCGGCGTTTTTCGGATCGGATTTGTCTATCGATTGCTGCGTTGTCTCGGTGGATGGTTCCAGCTCGTTCTTGGCTTCCAACGCGTCCGCTGGCGCGCCAGGCTCGCGATGGGCATCGGCATCGGCGGGGCGGCGGCCAGCCCTCGCCTTGGCTACTTGCGGCGTGGTTCCAAACAGCCCGTCGAAATTGATGTGTACCAAGGGCGAGCCGAGATCCAGGCTGCTATGGATTCCATAGCGCAATCCAAACATGCCGAACGCAACGGCCACCAGGGCCAAATTCACATAGGCCGTTCGCGGCATCAGGAACGGCACGCCGCGCTCCAGGTCAGCCGATCGCGCTACGCCTTCCGCGACGCTACGCTGCTCGGCGACGAACTCGGCCGAGGTGGCCCGGTCCGGATACTGGCTGAAGTAATACGCAGTCGAGAGCGCATCTTTGAGATCGAGGTGCCGATCGATAGACTGCGCCACCTGGTAAGCGGAAAGCAGCTTGGCGCGCGAACGAAACGCACTGGCCGCGAGGCTTCCGACGAAGAGCACCACCAGCCAATACCAGTTGAGGATTTGCGCGCCGACGATCAGCAGTAAAATGGCGCCGCCTATTCCGACCACCGCGGCAAACGACGCAGCGTGGATGAGCAGATGCCAGACTTGACGTCGCCGGCCACGCCGGATCAGATCGTACAACGCATTGCGCTCGTCAGCCACTTAACAATTATTATTGCAGACCGCCAGCCCGTTTCGCGGACCGTTTCGCGGACGAAATCGCATTCGCTCGCAATCCGTCCGCAAAACCTGCTGGGTCAAGCCGCGAAACGTAAGCTTTCGAGGGACCCGGCGGCCTTCTGGCGAATCTCGGTCATCGAAGCCATGGAGACACCAGCCAGGCGCGTTGCGGTGTTGAGGCGGACATAGGAGGGAAGGTCTTCCTGGGATTCGGTAATGAACTCGGCCAGATAGAGCAGCGAACTGAGCGGAAGCGTGGAGCGCTCGGGGCGATGGTGCCAGCGCACCGCCTCAATGACTTCCGCCGGAAACTTCCATTGCGCCAGCGTTTCGGCGCCCACTTCGCCATGGCAGCGGCCAGATAGGCACATTTCAACTTCCACTGGAGGACAACCGCCGTCAGTGAGGCGCTGGAAACGCTCCTGGAACGCAACCGGCATGATGGCGAAAGCCAGGCGGCCGATGTCGTGGATCAAACCCGCGAGAAAGGCGTGCGAAGGATCAATTTTGACCGAGGAATGCATGGCCACCAGTTCGGCAGTCTGCGCCACATCCAAGCTGTGGTTCCAGAGCTGATGCGCCTGCGGAGACGAAAAGTTACCACGAATAGCGGCAGCCAGCAAGACCCGGCGCGCAGTCTCGGTGCCGATGAAGGATACAGCGTGAAAAATGGTTCCGATGGGGAACTGAGGGCTGTAGTAAGCTGAATTCGCGGTTTGAATCAGACGCCCGGCCAGGATAGGATCGAGCGATGCCACCGCCTCCATTTCACGCGGGCCCACATCGGGGTTCGCCACCTGCCGCACCACCTCCCGAGCGGCGCGGGGAAATACTGGCAAACGATCGATCACCCTACTGACATCCGCCCGGCTGGTGACCTGCAGGTAGGTCATCATGGCCTCGACGGAGGAATTGGTGCATTGGTCCAGAGAGTCGGCGTCAAACAACGGTTCGGACTCGAAAAACTGATCGAAATCGTCACTGATTTCGAGCACCGCCACGATCTTCCCCATGGCAGGATCGGCGATCGGACGCCGGCCCCAGAGAGTCTCAAGGACCGTTCGAACGTTCTCTGCCACGAAGGGCTGTTCGCCTTGCGCTTCCAAGTGCATTTCAGCCATCAGCCGCCGACCAGCCTGCTCGTCCAGCAGGATCTCGGGCACGTGATGGGCCAGAGCGGCCTGCTCCACCAGATTTCTGTCGGATTCGGACAGGCCGATCGCGCCCGCCAGCTCACCGGACCAGGTTGCCACCCGTAGGCAATGCGCGCGAATTGCGATATCGCCGCGCGCTTCCATTAATTCCGCGGCGCGGCTGGTCATGGGAATCTCATCGACCACTGTCCCCGAAAATGCGGGACCTGACGGTTCGTTCGTTTCTGCCTTCTTCCCTTCCTCTGAAGCCCAAGCCATTGACGCAATTCACCCTCGCGGGACTTATCGATGATCCGGAGGCCCGATTCAAGAAATCTCACCCTAGTCGCCGTACAGGAAAACGGCTGATTCACAGGTCAGGGAAAATGTTTCAACAGAGGCAGGGAATACCGGAGACTCTGGACCGCGTTGTCCACGCCCCCAGTACGATAGGCCTCAAGCAAGGCGCCGACGGCTGGGCCGTAGAGCGAAAAAACCGGCGGCGTGAGACGGACATCAGCCTCGGATGCCATCCAATCGTAGAACCGGGCTAGAAGTATCCGGCTACGGAATACACTACCGGAGTAAGTAACGATGGCCGGCTCTCCGTCCGCGAATAGTTGCCCTCGTACGGCAACTGCCAGCAAGGCCAACTCACGGGCGGCTGCCTCCAGAATTTCGAGAGCCGCCGGATCCCCGGCCTCCGCGGCTTGGTTGACGACAACCGAAAGGCTCGCCACACGCGGCCGCGGCAGTTCGACAGTGTAGCAGCGGTGCATCAAATCATTTATATTTCGCACCAGCACGTTTTGCGAGAGCATGGCATCCAGCAGCCTGGACCGTAGCGAGGTTGGAACGCCCCAGCCCTCCTCCATGCGCAGCGCGGCGCGCATAGCTTGGCGCGCGATCCAGAATCCGCCGCCCTCATCGCCGAAAAGGTAACCCCAGCCGCCCGCCCGCGCGGTCCGCCCCCCGGCATTGCGGCCATAGGCAATGGAGCCGGTTCCCGCGATCACCACCAATCCGGGTTCACCCGCAGTGGCGCCGCTGAGCGCGATGAAGGCATCGTCGGTCACCAGCATCCGATCACTTGTCAGGATTTCGCGCAGGATCGATGCTTTATCGGCTGGCCCGCCGCTGAATCCCAGACAGGCGCCGGCGAAGCGAACATTGGCGGCATCCAATCCAGCTTGGGCACAGGCCGCGCGCAAAGAGGACTGAACAGCAGCCACGAACTTGGCCCGGCCCTCCGCGGCGCCGACGTGATTGCACGCTCCACCGCGCCCCACGCCGGCAATGCGGCCCGATTCATCGCCGATGATCGCAGTGGTGCTGGATTGGCCACCGTCGACGCCCAGGAAGTACCGGTGCATTCTTAGAAATGACGCATTCTTAGTTAATGTGGAACAGCCGGACGTCGCCGAGCGAGCCGGCCAGCGTCATTCCCCAAAAAGCTGGATAGCGCCGCAAGTCATCCGCCCCGGGGTTGTCGGGCTTGATCAGGACATAATGAATACCGCGTGCCTTCAGTTCCGCGCTGGCTGCCAGGCGCAGGCTGGCCCGAATTGGCTGCCTGGATTCCACCGGAGCATCGGACAGCGTGGCCCAGGATCCATCCGCGCCCATGCCTTCCAGCTTGATCTTCGTTGCGCCGGTTTCGCCGGCTGACTCCACTACCACCGAACTGGCATTTTGAAGATGGCCGAAGTCGACTTGGACATACATGCCGGGCGCGGCCGGCTGCCAGCTGCGCCAGCGCGTCACCGGACTATTGTCGAAAGCCAATTGAACTTCCCAGGGGTTGGGATGCGCGGTCAGCCGCCAGGCCGCCTCGCGCGGGAGCTCGGCATTGCCGTTGAAAACGCGCAGCTCCGCCACAGACCACTGATCGTCTGGCAGGCTGGCGGTCTGAACCACCCGGATTTTGCGCAGCTCACGCGCCGGGAAATTGAAGGTCAACCTGCGGGTGGGCTGGAACGCCCGGACTACGGGCGTCCACAAAATATCCTGCAGCACTTCATTGGACGCGCTTTCGTAGCCGATCAACAGATTACGCTGCAAATACGATTGGCCGTTCTGGCTGATGGCAAAGATGGGCTCCTGGGGAGGCACAATGGAGCCGATCATGCGGACGATGTTGTAATCGGGATCCTGGCTGAGATAAACCTCTTCCCGCTCCCTGCGGAGTGCCGCCTTCACTGGAACGTTTTCGATGCGAAAAGCGCCGGGTGCGCTGTAAAGGTTATAGATTGCCGGCCAGCAGGTAATGCAGTGCGCCACCACCAGCGTCGGCAAGAGCCAGCGGACATTGGCGGCCACCAGTGCCAGAGCAAGCGATACGAACGGCACCATGGGAATCAGGAAGCGCGTACCGATGTTGCCGAAATAAGCCGCTCCGAACACTGCCGCGGCCAGCAGCAGTTGTCGCCCTGCGCGCACCCGTAGCGCGAGCAGAGCCAAGGGTGCGAGCAAAAACAACGGGCCAAGAAACCCCTCCAGACGGTCGCCTTGCACGGTGGCTTGCAGCGGAATTTGCCAGTGGCTGGCGAGAGTGTAGTTGCTTAGATAGTTGCGCCAGCCAGTCTCAAACGAAACGTGGACGTAGGGATTCGGGAAGATGCTGTTGGCGAGGGGCGAAACCGGATTGGCCACTTCGATCCAATCCTTTACCATCCAGGGCAGGATGCAGAGGGCGGCCAGCAGCGAGACCACCAGCACGGGCGACAACATCGGCTTCCGCGCGCGCCACAATTTCCACGCGACGAAGAGAACAGCGTACGGAACGGCCAGAACCGCGGTGTACTTCACCTCATAAGCAAAACCGGCCAGAATGCCGATGGGGATCAGCATTTTTGGATCGCGATTTTCATCCCAGATCTGGAGCAGGTAGAACAGGGCGAAGGCAACCGTTGCCAAGGCCACGTCGATGTAAGCAATGGATGCGTCGCGCAGCACGATGGGGCTGGCGTAAGTGAAGATGGCCGCTGCTATGCCCACTTCCGGACGCCCGATGCGCCGGCCGTAGGACAAGATCAGGAAGGCCAGCACTACCAGGAACGTATAGTGAACCACGCTGGCAGCGGAATGACGTCCAAAGTCAAATGCCCACAAATAAAGCAGCTCAATCCCTTGCGACAAGTTGTAGTAAATGTCGGTGGTAACGCGCATGAATCCATGAGCGCGGGAGTATTTCACCACTTCAGCCAGGTGGTAAGACATGCCATCAGAGCTATGCTCGGGAGCCAGGGCATTGAAAAACCCGAGATAGGTGAACGCGGCGAACGCTACGACAAAAAGCCCGCGCCACAATTTCGGGAGTGGCGGAAACTGCTTTCCGGAGAATCGCAACGCTCCGGAATAGGCGGCGTAGCCGATAATCGCCAGGCCTAAGGCCAGCAAGATCCCTCTCCGCACCAACCGCGTAGCGGCCAGTACGAACATGATCCCGCTCAGGCAGGCTGATCCGACGACAAATGCAAGCAAGCGCTCTTCCCAGGCGTGCAGGACCAGCGACAGCCTGCGGAACAGGATCATGCCAAGGGACCAGGCAGCAGCTACCGTAAAGAGCGCCCCAAAGAGAACAGGAACCACCCGGATCATGGTTCTAATCCGATCCTTAGTTCTAGTCCGATCATTGTTTGAATCCCATGCGCAGCAGGATCACGCCGAACTTGGCGCCATCGCGGGGTGCGATGTAGAGCTTGTCTACCGACATCCCAACCGTGGTATCGGCGTCCACCGAGAGCCAATCGGGCGGGACCGCCTTCTCAAAATGCTTCTCGCCCGGCGTGGTGTAACGGATTTTGTCGAGCATGTTGCCGTTCACCAGGTACGTGATTTCCACCGGCCCAGTGCTCTTGAAGCCGTCATCCCAAATGGCAAAGTCCGCATGGAACTTGAGATTTTCAGTGGCCAGCACCAGCAATTTCACGGTGGGATTCTGGGAGGTCCAACGCCAGGAGGGATCGGCCGCGCCGTAAATGTCTTTGACGATGTGCAGGCTCGCGTCGGGGTCGCTCATGTCCACCATCATGGCGTCGGGGCCGGGATTGTAACCCTCCACTGGATGCCGCTGCTCGGGCGGTGCGTAGCTTTCGGGAAGACGATCGCAGGAGACCAGACACAGAATGAAGCAAAAGAGCGCAGGAGTTCGTGCAAATCTGACCAAGAACATATTATGGCAGGGCGGCCGCTGTGAAGGCACCTGGGGCAGACGGCAAAAGGGGAGATCGCTTGCCGGCTTCTCTTTATTGATTCGTACTGGCGGCAACGCCAGTGAGCCCGAAGTCATAGCCCAAGCGAATCCAGCGTTCACCCGGCTCAAAGACGGACGCGAGTGCATATTCCCCAGCTTTCAGGTCGGCGCGCGGCTTGATGGCCACCACATCGGACGCCAGCGGCTGCAGTTCCAGGTCGGCTACATCCTTGGCGCGGAAATAGGCCCACTCGCGGAAATGTCTGCTGGTGGGCATCCGCAGCTCGCGATAATCAGCCTTAGCAACAGCGCGAACCAGATACAATTCGTCGGCCGTAATCCCACGCAGGTAAAACGTCGGCCGCGCGTCGCTGCCGATCTGGACGTCGGCGCGTGGTCCCGGCATCTCGACGATGGCGTGGTCCGACCCTACGTTGAGGATTTCCAAAGCCAGTGGTCTTCCTGCAAAGAAGGGCATGAGAACTCTGGGCGAAAGCGCTACCCACCCCTGCGCGGCGTGATAGTAGATACCGCGCGCCGTGGGAAGTCCAGCAATGACTGGGTTTCCGGCTGCCGGCGGGTTGTCCTGCGCCGGCAACGCAGCCACGAGAAATGTGGCACAGGCGATCGAGGAAATGATGCATGTTTGACGGGTCATATCGGACCGTAGACCTCCTGGGTCACTATGTAGATACCTAATGCACGGCCATAGTTACCGTGGATGCGTTGGCATAGCCTCCCGCGTAAATGAAGATAGGAATCGCGGACCCCACCGGCGCATTTTGCGGCACTTGAACATTCACTTGCGTTGCACCAGCAATGAGACCGGGGGCCTGGCCGGCAAACGTGACGAGTGCGTCCACTCCGCCTATGATCACGCTGATGCCTGCCACAGGTACTGGGAACGGAGCGGTCAGCGGCCCAAGCGAGCTGTCGGCGATGGGAGGGTTCAGCGCGCCGGTACCGGTCATATATAGGGAGACGATGGAACCGAGCGCCGCTGGATTCGAGGGCGAGTTCACGCTAGAATCCTGGTTCAGAATCGCCCCCTGGCCGCTTCCGCTATCGTTGATAGTAAAGATGCCGGGCGCTGCAACCACCACCGGGAGTTTCATCGGCCCAAAAGTTTGCTCACCCGATCCCACGGTAACCAATGTAGTAAAACCTGGGTTCACTTCAAACGGAACAACTGCGTTGATCTGACAGTTGGATGAATAGATAACAGTGGCAGGGGATTGGCCGAAGTTCACCACTGGCTTGGATGATCCGAAGTCATTACCGAAGATTGTAACGATTTCACCCGGCGCTACCCCTCCCATTGGATATTGGGCGGCATAACCGGGAAAGAAGCTAGCGGCATTCAACACGGAAGCGACCGAGATCCCGGCAGGCTGAGAAAAATCGACCTTGGCGGCAAACGCGTCGGAATCACCTCCTCCATATTCGGTTTGAAAGGCGCGCGGTGTTGAGAAGAAGACGAGAGTGTAAGTTAGACCGGAGGAGTAGAGCCCGCCCTTGCCGTCCAGAGCGAGATAAGCACCGGGCACGGGCGAAGTGGCCGCCAGCGCGGAACCGGTGGCATTGATTACGAAAACATCTTTACCCGCGGGCGCTGCGCAAGTGGGCTGGACAATAGCAGACTGCGCGGTTGTGACCTCACTCACGTACGCTTGCCCGGCGGCATCTACGACAATCGGCCAATTTGTGGCTGGCGTAAACGTCGAGTAAATCAGATCGCCAGACGCATCCAGCTTGGTGACAAATCCATCGGGGCCGAGGCTGGGCATCGTAGTGAGGGCGCAGCCAGTGCAGGTTGTTTGGAGCGAGCCTGCTGTAGTGGGGAAATTGGAAGATCCCGTCCCGCCCGCAACGTACGCGGCGCCGGTTGAATCCACGGCGATGCCGAGCGCGCCATCCGCTTCACTGCCTCCCAAGTAAGTGGAATAAAGCAGATGGCTGCCAGTAGGATCGAGCTTCGCAACGAAAGCGTCGCCGTACTGCAAAGGTCCTAGTGTCACTTCCCCGCCGAAAGTACGTGAGACCGCATTCGCGGTGGTTGGGAAATTCGGCGAAACAGTTTCGCCCGCAACCCACACATTTCCTGTGCTGTCGATAGCGATGGCATGTGCGTCATCTGGTCCGGAACCGCCTAGATACGTCGTCCACGCGACACTGCCGGAAGGCGTCAGCTTGGTGATGAATGCGTTGTTACACGTCGACGACGGCGCATTTATATCGCCCGGGCACAGCCCTCCCGCGAACTGGCTCTGGTATACGCCTGCTGTAGTGGCGAGACCGGGCCCCGCGGCACCCGAGAGGTAAACATCACCCGCCGCGTCCACCGCGAGCGATTCGGCAAGTCCACCGATAAGTGCGGTGTAAAGAATATTCTGGCCAGTAGGATCCAGCTTCACCACTTGATAAGCAACGGAATATGGGTTGGCATCCGCCACAATTCCCAAATACATATTTCCCGCCGCATCCAGCGCGAAAGCTGTGGTCTGAGAGTTCGCCAGGCAAATCGAAAAATCGATCGCGGTGCCGGAAAGGTTCAATTTTGTAACGAAAGCGCAATTGGTGGTGCCGGAGGGCGTGCCCAGGCTGGTAGACGTTATTGGAAAATCCGGCGAATTTGTAGTCCCGGCAACGTAGGCGGCGCCTGTCGAATCCACCGCAATACCAGCGGCAGTATCGGTATAGGAGCCGCCCAGGTACGTAACGTAATCGATCAACGGCGGACTTGCCGCCTCCACACTGAACGCCACTACAAAAAAGAGGGCCAGTCGCAGCAACATAAAGTTCAGTCTACTGCGGTGGATGGCTCTGGGTCTCAATCACGCAGCTCTGGCGGAACGGCCGATTCTCGGAAAATCCAGCTCCGTGAGCGCGACGTCGTTCAAGTAATTCTCGAAAATATTCAGCGCGACAGCCGCCATCACCTCAATAATCTCGACGTCGCTGCAGCCACCTTCGCGCAACTCGACGACCGAGAACCGTCCCCGGCGCGCGGCCAGGTCTCGCGCGAATCGCAAGATGGCGTCGGTCTTGCAATCGGTGGCCCAGGCTGCGCGGCTGGCCTGAATCTGCTCCATTGTAAGACCGAGTTCGGTGGCGAGATGCGCATGCTCCGCCAGCGAGTATTCGCAAAGATTCTCCTGCGCCACTGCCAAGGCAATCTGCTCGCGAATCCTGGCGGAGAGCGCTCCGCCGTCGAGGGCACGCTTGAATTCGATGTACCCTTCGAGCGCGTAAGGGGACTGCGCCATGGTTCGGATCATGTTGGAAACAAGATTGCGCGAAGCCGCACTATCGGTTTGGATGGGAGGAATGGTTTGCATCAGCTTATGTCCTTGTAAGGTTAAATTTGGCGTAAGGTTAAATTCGTTTAATTGCAGCCATAATTACTGACGAGCGCATGGAGGCGTCCGTGGTTGTTCCCGCGCAGATTTAACACAGTTTTACACGGACCCGCGTATCCGCTTCAGTCTAACGACAGACCCTTACACTCCTTCCCGTAACGTGCGCTGCATCGACTCGTCTTAGTGAGTGTAAGGAGATTTGAACAGATGAGCCCCAAATCAGTTCTGATCGTTGGTGCATTGACTTTATCGAGCCTGGGTATCGCCAGCGCTAAATCGTATGACATTGTTCTGGACCAGCCCGCCAAGGCGGGAGCCACAGAATTGAAAGCCGGCGAATACAAGGTCAAAGTGGAAGGATCACAAGCAGTTTTCACTGACGCCCGAGACGGCAAGTCCTCCTATACTGTCCCCGTGAAGGTTGAGAACAGCGACAAGAAATTTCAGAACACTTCGGTCGAAACCTCCACTGCGGGCGGCACGGACAATATCCAAGCCATCGACCTGGGCGGCTCCAATACCCGCCTGAGGGTGGGACAGTAAAAGTATTACAACGAAATTAACGTGCCGCCGGGGCTTCTTGCGGCGGTTCCTTAAGGTCAAATTTCGGTGAGACGGCGAAACGGCGGTGTCCGCGGAAACGTCGCACTTGACAGCGCCCTCCGTGGCGCAGAATCGGCAACGCCCTACCCGCGTCCTTCTGTTGCTTAAAGAGGAAACATGCGTAGCAAGTGCTTTCATTCCTGGACTGTGATTGTAGCCGCGATCTGCTGTGCGGCCGGCGCCACCGCGCAGACTAGCGTCACACAAGCTCGCATTACCCAGCCGATTGACAATCGGCAGCGTACGATTCTGGCAGGAAACATTCATCCCAAGGCCCTGGCCGCCGCCCAGGCTGGTAACGACCAAGGGCGAGTGGCGCCGTCGCTTGAGATGCCGTACGTCACTTTGACGCTCGCGCCTTCCGCTAGCCAGCAGGCTGCCCTCCAAAAACTTCTGGAGGAACAGCAGACGCCGGGTTCGCCGGATTATCATCATTGGCTGACGCCGGAGCAATATGGGCAACAATTCGGCGTGAGCGATGCCGACCTCAGTAAGATCACCGCATGGGTTCAGCAACAGGGTTTGCAAGTGGTTTCAGTGGCGCGTGGACGAAGCTGGATCGCAGTCAGCGGCACGGCGGCGCAGGTGGAGTCGGCGTTTCAGACCGAGATCCACAATTACCTGGTGGATGGCGAGACCCACTACGCAAACGCATCGGCGCCGTCGGTGCCGGCGGCCTTTGGTTCGGTAGTACAGGGCATTCGTGGATTAAACGATTTCCGCTTGAAGCCGCGCTCGCATCCGTCGTCGTCCAAAATAAGCTTGGTCAAATCGAATTCGTCCAAGCCGAACTACACGTCGGCATCCTGCGATTCCGAGTGTATTGCACCCGGCGATTTCGCCACCATTTACGACGTCACACCGCTCTACACCGCCGGCATCGATGGAGCGGGACAGAAGATCGCGATCGCTGGACAAATCGAGGTCAATCTTTCCGACATCGAGCAATTCCGCAGCATGTTCAACTTGCCGGCGAACGATCCGCAGACGGTGCTGGTGCCGGGATCCAGAAGTCCGGGGAGCAGTGCCGCTTCTGGGGATCTGGCCGAGTCCGACCTGGATCTGGAATGGTCCGGAGCTGTAGCGAAGAACGCGAGCATCATTTTTGTTTATTCCACCGATGTCATGACGTCACTCCAATATGCTATCGACCAGGATCTTGCGCCCGTGGTCAGCGTCAGCTATGGCTCTTGCGAACTGGAGACGCCGGCGTCTGAGTACAACGCGTTCGTGGCCTGGGGCGAGCAAGCCAACGCGCAGGGCATGACCTGGTTTGCGGCCTCCGGCGACGACGGCGCGGCGGATTGTGACGATTCGCAAAATCCGGGGCTGGCAGTGGATCTTCCCGGCAGCGTTCCGGAAGTTACCAGCGCGGGCGGCACGCAATTCGCCGAGG
This sequence comes from Bryobacterales bacterium, assembly GCA_963725455.1. GTDB lineage: Bacteria > Acidobacteriota > Terriglobia > Bryobacterales > Bryobacteraceae > Palsa-89. The sequence goes on along the minus strand of CAVRZH010000112.1, from coordinate 2,392 downwards.
GCAGCGGCAATTACTGGGACGCCACAAACAATGCCAACGGTGGCTCGGCGCTGTCCTACATTCCGGAGAACACGTGGAACACGAGCGTGGAAGACCAGGAGCCGTCGGCCAGCGGCGGTGGCGCGAGCGTCCTGTTTTCGAAGCCTTCCTGGCAAACCGGGCCGGGTGTCCCCGCCGACAATGCCCGCGACGTGCCGGATATATCCCTGAACGCGTCGGACGATCATGATCCCTATATGATTTACACCAGCGGGAGCATCCAGCTCTACGGAGGCACCTCCTTTTCCGCGCCTTCCTTCGCCGGGATCACAGCGCTGCTGAATCAAGAGCTGGGTTCCGGCGGCGTGGGCAACATCAACCCGAAGCTGTATGCGCTAGCGCAATCCGATGCCAGTATCTTCCACGACATCACGACCGGCAACAACATTGTCACGGTGGCTTGTTCACACCGGAACTCGGGCTGTTCGGACACTCCGGTGGGTTACTACGCGGGCGCGGGCTACGACCAAACTACCGGGCTGGGATCGGTGGATGCTTACAAACTGGTAATGGGATGGAACGGCGGCAGTGTTACTACGCCCACCAATCCATCCGCGAACGTCACGCTGGTCAGCAATCTGAGAACGGTTTCGACCAACGACGTGGTGTATTTGACGGCAACGGTCACGGCAACAGATGGGATAACGCCGACCGGTTCGGTAACTTTTGCGATCTCCGGGATTTCGTTGGGATCGGCTTCGCTGGCCGGGTCCGGAGGCATGGCGACAGGAACGCTGGTCTTGAACGGGCTGCAACTGCCGGTAGGGAGCGGAACCATCACGGCAACCTACAACGGCGCCAGCAGCTCGGTGTCGGTTAGCGTAACATCGTCCGGATCGGGGTCGGTGGCCTCCCCGGCGGTTAGCAGCGTGACGAATGGGGCCAGCTTCAAGCAAGGCTTCGCGCCCGGCGGTGTGCTGAGTGTGTTCGGGTCCGGGCTGTCGCCGGTGACGCAGAGCGCATCCAGTGTGCCGTTGCCGCTTTCCATCTCAGGAGTGGCGGCGTTGGTAAACGGAATTGCCGCACCGCTCTATTACGTAGCTCCCGGCCAACTAAACGTGCAGATCCCTTATGAGGTTTCCGCGGGAAACACTGCCGTGCTCAGCATCAACAACAACGGGCAGGTGACCACGCAATCGTTCCAGGTTGCCACGGCGGCGCCCGGGATTTTTACCAATTCCGCTGGCGCACTGGTTCCGACGCCGAGCGCCGCAGCCGGCCAGGAAGTCGCTTTCTACATTACCGGCGCGGGGGCAGTTTCTCCTGTGATCGCCGATGGCGCGGCGCCCTCTTCCGCTACCGCACTCTCGGATTTGCCGAAGCCAGTTCAATCCGCCACTGTCACCATCGGCGGCGCGATCGCTAACATCGATTTCATCGGGATTCCCCCTGGATTGGTAGGCGTGACGCAGATTAACGCCCAGGTCCCCAACGGAATTCCGAGCGGTGTGCAGACTGTGGTCGTCACGATAGACGGAGTGAGCAGCGCGCCGGCAACGATTACGATCACGAACTAACCGGCAGATAGCCATGATTGTGGAATACCTGCCGGAATATCTTCAGCTAGATCTGGTCAGCGTTTGCCGGCTACGTGCCCGCGGCCATCGCGCATTTCATTGCCCTTGAAGTGAGCCACCTTATCCAGCCGATTTGCCGGCGCAGGTTTGTCGCCCGCATGCGGCATCGGGCCTTTATATCCATGGTCTGGATGGAAGTGGTTGTTTACGTGGCCCCGGAAGTTGGCTGGGCCGTGAAACCAGGGGCCGGCGCCGATGAAAACACCGCCAGTGAACCATTCCGGGCCGTAATAGCCATACGGAGCGCAAGCATACGGAGGAGTGTCATAGTATCCATACGGGCACACGGGAGCCGGTCCAATGCTGACGGCAACCTGAGCTTCCATTTTGGGAGCGGTCACCATCATCAGAAATCCGGCGGCTGCGGCTATTGCGAAATATTTTAATTTGTTCATAATTTTTCCTCAGACTCGACTTGGGGCCTCGCCTTCCGCGGCTCCCCAAAAGTTGGATTCAATCGATCAGCCACTGTTTCGTAAATGTGACGGGGAACGCCGTCGATTACTGTTACTGTGCGGCGCCCGTAACGTTGCGGTTCGATTGCAGTTCGATTGCAACCGCCGCAGGCTTCGGCTGGGAGTTGTCGGGGTCCGCGATACGGCGTGGATTGAACTGCGAACCATCCAGCCAGGCGAATGCCAGGCTTCCGCCGATTACTGGATGCAGCACAGCCAGGGAGACAAGCGGCACGGCATACCTTTTGGATTTGACCAGAGACTCCAGCACGCCGCGAACCGCCCTGCTCCGAGGAATCGTACCCGGAACCTGCGGTATGA
>CAVRZH010000111.1:0-20482 GCA_963725455.1 Bryobacterales bacterium | reverse complement strand
CACAAGGGATCCAAATACCACAGCGGAAGGTTCAGTGACTCGCTGGCCAGAACATAATCAAATGGATTGGCCCGGAGCATCTCAACCGTGAAGCGGCTCACCACGCGCAACTCACTGGTGGGAGCATTGAACCACGCATTCAGCGCGAGAGTGCCATCCTGATCCAGGCACTCCGTGGTCCCGGCGGGCGTTGGCGTGATCTGAAGGTCGAACGCGAGCAGCCGCTGCGCGCTGTTCTCGCGGGGCCGCAGCCGGAAAATATGCGGCTCCAGATAAACCGGAAAGTCATAGTAGTAGATGGTGGAATGCGCGACGCTAATTTTCATGCGAGAAATGCAGTGGATCCCTCAGGTTTTGCAGCTCTCGATAATAATACAGAGGCGCGGGACGCCGGCCTTGGAACCGGAGTGTCTTCAGGAATTCAATCTCCTGCTCGGTGGCGTCGCCGCTCAGGGACTTGTCGTTGAGGAACTGTTCGAAGCCCGGCTCTAGCACGAAGGATTGTTGCGGATCCTGTTCCACGAACTCAAATCGCTTGCGCCTTCCGGGCGCCAACCGGTGATTGAGGACCACCTCCATGCCAAAGGTCTTCAGGTCAATATCCCAGGAATCGATGATGGGATCGAGGAAGGAGACACAGTTCTCGATGGAAACGTTGAGAACTTCCGTGTCTAGAAATTCCAGGATCGCCACTCGCATTTGCTCGTAGCTTCGGCCGCTCACTTGAGCCATCCGCCGCAGCCACTCCTCGCTTCTCAATTCTTCCCGGGCAACGCCTTGCGCGACATCCAGTAGCTTTTGCGTAATCAAGCGTTCAAACTCGCCGAACGGTTCCTTCTCGAAAATTCTGCGCACTTCATTTTCCCGGTCGGGCTCGCATTTACGCAGGATTAACTCCCGGCATTCTTGGAATAGCGCTCTGGGCGGCGCGGTGACACGCTTCTTCAATTCTTCTTGACGCTGCAGGTTGGCAAGCCGCGACAGTTCGCCCGTAGGCAGCTTGAGAAAATCGCCAATCTTGTCGTAAATGTCCGTGCGTCCAGGCGCCGGGGGGGCTTTCCTGCGAGTGAGTAGCTGGGAGACGTAGGATTCGGTAACCTGAGTGGCGGCGGCCAGGTCTCTCTGATCGAGACCGAGTTCGCTCAGACGCTGTTTTATAACGAGAGAAACATCCAAGGAGCACCTATTAACCGTTGACAGTGAACCACGCTCCAATTCTGCCACGTAGCCAGCTTGACTGCAATCAATACTTAACCGATAATGGTAAATATCGAACACGAACAGGGATAGTCTATGGACAAGCGATTAGCAAAGCGACACAAACGGGAAGTTGCGCGCGCAAAAGAACGAGTGAAGCTCTCCGAGCCCGATGTCAGAACCCCGGAAGAGATCAAAGCCGCTCGCGAAGCCAGCCGTGCCACCAGGGGCGGCAGTAGCAACGATAGCGCGGCACGGAATTCGACCCCGGCGTTTCGGAACAATATCCAGGGTACCGGCAGCGCTGCAAAAACCGACGGTTAGGAAAGAGGCCAAAAGCCATGTTCTCCATGCGATGTCCGCATTGTAAATCAGTGGACTTTCGAGGCGTAGGCGTTCGAAACGTCATGGAACAGGCGATCCACTGGATCTTATGGCCCTACCGCTGCACTCTGTGCGGCCACCATTTTTTTCTGTTCCGCTGGCTGGCGCCTATCGGCGGAACCGCGTAAGCCAAATTCGACGGCAACTTCTTTTCCGATCCTTCCACTACGGAGTCGTACCCACATGGACTCCGCGCCGAAACCACGACTTCGATTCCTGCATTCCGGGCAGGTAATGAATGTTGCGAAACTTGACGCCTTCCGGCGGCTCCCAACAGATGCGCTGAAATTTGCCCTTCTGCCATGAGCCCTGACCTTTTCTGGATCGCTGGTGCCTGGAGCGGCCGGCTGGCCATCGCCACTCGGCCACGAGGAGGGGACTGGCTTGAGGACGAACTATGCAGCTGGCGGCACGCGGGTATCAACGTCATAATCTCTCTGTTGGAAAACGAGGAAGCGGCTCAGACTGAACCTTCTCCAAGAATCCCAGGTCGCGGAGGCATGCGGCATCCGTTTCATCTCGTTCCCGATACCAGATCGCGGCGTCCCAGCCTCTAGCCCGGCGGCAGTTTCTATGATGTTCGAAATCGCGCGTGCCTTGGAAGAAGGAAAGAATGTTGCCGTGCATTGTCGTCAAGGCATCGGCCGCTCTGGTTTAATCGCAGTCGGTGTTCTAGCCGTGGCCGGTGTCAGTCTCGACGATGCCATCCTAGCGGTAAGCTCTGCTCGAGGCCTGGATGTCCCGGAAACGCTCGATCAGCGTCTGTGGGTGCAGGGATTGCGCCTGAAACCGCCGGTCGCGGCCCGTTGAGCCCCTAACGCCTGCGCCGGCCCGGTTTGCGCCTGGCTTCCACCAATTTGACTTCGGCCGAGAAGGCTTGCTCCAGCAGTTCCGCGAGTTCCTCCTGGTGGCGCTTCAACGAGCCCGATGCCGGACTGGCGCTGGGCGCACGGCCCGCGTACCGCAACACGCGCTGGGTTGGCTCCAGCACCGGCTGCATTTGCTCCTGCACAAAGCGCCAGGCCCCCATATTGCGCGGTTCTTCCTGCACCCACACCACGTCGGCGGTCTCGGGATAGCGCGCCAGAATATCGCGCACCTGGGCGGCGTGGAACGGATAGATCTGCTCCAGCCGGACAATGGCGACATCGGAGATCTTGCGCTCTTCACGCGCCGCCAGCACGTCATAATACACCTGGCCGGTGCACATCAGCACGCGGCTGACGCGCGAGAGCTCAATTCCGGTGGTGTCGTCGATCACTTCGCGGAACGATCCGCTCATTAAGTCATTCACGCTGGATACGGCTTTGGGGTGCCTGAGCAGGCGCTTGGGCGAAAACACAATCAACGGCTTGCGCATGCCCCGGCGGTCCGGGCCGCCGTGCATCTGGCGGCGCAGCAGATGGAAATATTGCGCGGGCGTGCTGGCGTTCACCACCTGCAGGTTGTCCTCGGCGCAAAGCGTAAGGAAGCGCTCGATGCGTGCGCTGGAATGCTCGGGGCCCTGACCATCGTAGCCATGCGGCAGGAGCAACACGAGGCCACTGGGCTGGCCCCACTTCGACTCGGCGCTCGCTATGAATTGGTCAATCAGGATCTGCGCGCCATTGGCGAAGTCGCCGAACTGCGCCTCCCACAGCACCAGCGTCAAAGGATCGGCCACGCTGTAGCCGAATTCGAAGCCCATCACCGCGTACTCGCTGAGCGAGCTGTCAAAAACGTCGAAACGGGCCTGATTGGGCGCCAGATGTTGAAGCGAAATGTAGCGGTCGCCGGTTTCGCTGTCGTACAGTTCCAAATGCCGCTGGCTGAAGGTTCCGCGGCCGCTGTCCTGGCCGCTCAACCGCACGGGCGTATGCTCCAGGACCAGCGTGCCGAATGCCAGCGTCTCCGCCGTAGCCCAATCGATGGGCGCGCCCCGCAGGATCTCCTGCCGCTTTTTGAGGGTGCCTTCCAGCTTCGGATGCACGTGGAAATCGTCCGGGAAGGTGGTAATGCCCTGCACCACCCGCTCCAGCGCCGCCCGGTCCACGGCCGTATTGGGCCGCGGAGCGATCATCTCTTCCGGATCTACCGCGCTCAGTTCTTGAACCTGATACTGCTCCCGATTCTGTTTGGAAGCATCGTAGATGTCGTTCAGCCGCTGGCTGACGCCCTTGCGGAGCAGCGCCACATGGGCGGCGTCGATCAAATTGTCCCGAACCAAGGTCTCCGAATAGGAAGTGGCTACCGAGGGATGATTGCGAATCTTGCGATACAGCATGGGCTGCGTGTAGCTGGGGTCGTCGCCTTCATTGTGGCCGTGCCGCCGATAGCAGAACATGTCGATCACAACGTCGCGCTTGAAGGTCTGCCGGTAGTCGTAGGCCATCTGAGCCACGCGAACGCAGGCGTCCGGATCGTCGCCGTTGACGTGGAAGATGGGCGCTTGCACCATGCGCGCCACATCGGTGGAATAAGGCGTGGAGCGCGCTTCGTTGGGATTGGTGGTGAATCCGATCTGGTTATTGATCACCAGATGGATGGTGCCGCCAGTGGTATAGCCTTCCAGTTGCGAAAGATTCAGCGTTTCAGCCACCACGCCCTGCCCGGCGAAGGCCGCGTCGCCGTGAATCAAAATGGGAATCACGCGTTCGCGCGCCGCGTCGCCTAAGCGGTCCTGCTTGGGCCGCACCAGCCCTTCCACCACCGGATCCACGGCTTCCAGATGGCTTGGATTGAACGCCACCGACACCACGATTTCGCGCCCTGACGACGATTTGCGCACGCCGCTCGCGCCCAGATGATACTTCACGTCGCCCGAGCCTTGCGTGCTGTCCGGATCGATCCCTTCGAATTCGGAGAACACCTGCCCCATCGATTTGCCGACGATATTAGCCAGCACGTTCAGGCGTCCGCGGTGCGCCATGCCGATCACCGCTTCATGCACGTTGGCCTCCGCGGCGCGGTCCAGGATTTCATCCAGGATTGCGATCGCCGATTCACCACCCTCCAGCGAAAACCGCTTGTGGCCAATGAAGCGCGTGTGCAAAAAGCGCTCGAACTCTTCCGCTTCGATGACGTGTTGCAGCGCGCGCAGCTTGGTTTGCGAATCCAGCGGCCAGCGGTTGCCGGTCGGCTCCATCCGCAGCTGCAGCCAGCGCTTCTGCTCCGGAATCTGGATGTTCATGTACTCGCATCCGATTTTTCCGCAGTAAGTCTGGCGCAAGGTTTCCAGAATCTCGCGCAGCGTGGCCATCTTCTGCGGCTGATCGTCCTCGGACATCAAGGTACCGGTCAGGAATTCGCGATCGAGATCCCAAATGGTGAGCCCATACGTAGCCGGATCGAGCTCGGAATGATAAACCGGCTCTGAACCTAACGGATCGAAATCGGCGATCAGGTGTCCGCGCACGCGATAGGCGTTGATGAGCTGCAGTACCGCCGCTTCCTTGACCACTTCATCCCGCTGCCCGCCGCGCAGGCCGGGAATAGAGACAGTGCGGTCCGGCTCCCAGTGAACCGGCTTGTGCGGAATCTTGAGGTCGCTAAAAATCTTTTCGTAGAACGCGTCTTCGCCTTCCAGCAGCGTCTGCAGTCGGCCCAGGAATGTGCCGGACTCGGCGCCCTGCACCACCCGATGATCGTAAGTGCAAGTGACCATCATCACCTTGCTCAAGCCCAGCAGCGCGCGCAATTGCTCGGTGACGCCGTGATACTCGGCCGGATAATCGATGGCGCCGGTGGCGATAATCGCGCCTTGCCCCGGCATGAGGCGCGGCACCGAGCCCAGCGTCCCAACGGTACCGGGATTGGTGAGAGAAATGGTGGTGCCTTCAAAATCCTGCACCGTGAGCTTGTTGCTGCGCGCGCGAGAAATAATATCGTCGAAAGCCGCGATGAACTGCGCGAAGTCCATGGAACTGGCGTCCTTGATATTGGGCACCTTCAAGGATCGCGCGCCGTCCTTGCCCGCCACGTCCACCGCGATGCCGATGTTCACCTGATCCCGCACCACGCGGAAAGGCTGGCCTTTGGTCTCGGCGTAAGCGTGATTCAACGAAGGATTGCCGCGAAGCGCCTTCACGATGGCCCAGGCAATGATGTGCGTGTACGAAATTTTGCTCTTGCCGAGCAGCGCCCGATGCTCGTTCAAAACGCGGCGGTTTTCATCGATCACCTTCACCGGCATCACGCGCTGGGAGGTAGCCAGCGGGATGGTGAGGCTCAAGTTCATATTCTCGGCGATGCGAGCAGCCGCGCCACGCAGCGGCATCAATGTTTCGCCGGCCACGGGCTGATGCTCGGGAACGCTGAGCGTCGAGGCAGGCGTTGGGCCGCCGTTATGCAGAGCCACTGCCTGTTGCTGCGCCGGCTGGTGAGAGCCATTACCCTGCGCTGAAGCGGGCGCAGCTGAAGCGGGCGCTATGGAAGACGCTGCGGCCGGTGCATCCGAAGCACTGCCTCCCTTGGTTTCGCCGTTGGTGTCAAAGACTTCCTTCCAACTGGCGTCGACGTTCTTGCGATCGCTCAAGTATTGCTGGTACAGCTCGTCTTCGAGCCAACTGTTGATACCTAGTTCTGGTGCGCGTGTTTCGGACATGAAGAGTTGTAGTGAGGACTTTCATCTTCATCATAGCGTGCTTGGCGCCTTGGCGTGTGTAGCGGGCGCGGAGAGGTAAGTCGTGCCCTATCAAAAGGTTCTGCGACCACTCCCTAGGGATGGTCAGCTGTAAATCTGCGTAATTACAGCAACCCCGGCTGGGGGCCATACATCGGATTAATTGGATGTTAGAGAGAGGCTTATGAAAAGAACAATTCAAAATATTGCGCTGGTAGCCGCGCTTTCCATTGGCGCGCTTCCTATTTTTGCTGGTACCGGCAATCCGCCCCCGCAGGACTTAGCGAATCAGGTTCGTCACGAACTGGTGATGATCCCTTATTACAGCGTCTTCGACGATTTAGGTTACTCGGTTGATAACGGTGTCGTAACACTCACCGGAGACGTGAATAACCCGGTGGTGAAAACTGACGCTGAACGATCCGTGAAACGTCTTCCTGGCGTGACACAGGTGATCAACAAGATTCACATTCTCCCGCCCTCGAGCATGGATAACCATATCCGGGCCGCCGAGTACCGCGCTATTTTCGGTTATTCGGACCTGTATCGTTACGCCATGGGCGCCATTCCATCTATCCACATCATCGTGGACTTCGGGCATGTGACGTTAACCGGCGTGGTGAATAGCGAAGCCGACAAAAACGTCGCCTATATTCGCGCCAACTCGGTTCCTGGAGTTTTCTCGGTGACCAATAACCTGCGCGTCGCCGAAAAGAGCTAACCTCCCGCAAGCGCAGAAAGCAGTGGCCGCCGTTTTTGACCGACCGGCGGCCATTTTGTTTTTTGTACATCTCAACTCCCGCCATCCGGTACACTAATAAAACATGTGCGCGGAAGCCGCCAGAGCCCCGCTGAAGCTTGCAGACCTAGCCGAATTCAACGATCCGGCTCTCTACCTCAATCGCGAGCTCAGCCATCTGGAGTTCCAACGGCGCGTTCTGGAAGAAGCGCGTGATCGCCGGAATCCGCTGCTGGAGCGCGTGAAATTTTTATCCATCTTCGGCTCCAATATCGACGAGTTCTTCATGGTCCGCGTGGCCGGCGTGATGCAGCAGATCGAGAATGGCGTGCAGGAGACCGGCATGGATGGCCGGGGGCCGTCGGAAACCCTGGATGCAATCCGCGCCGCCGTGGGCCGGCTGGTGAATGGCGCCTACGAATACCTGCGTGAAGACTTGCTCCCCGCCCTCGAAGAAAATCACGTCCGGCTTCTGCACCTGAACGACCTCAATCCGGATCAGCGCGCGCAATTGGATACGTTTTTTGCCGCAAAGGTTTTTCCCGTTCTTACGCCGCTGGCCTTCGATCCGGGCCGGCCGTTTCCCCATATTTCCAATCTCAGCTTAAATATCGCGGTCGCGGTCCGCGAGCCCGGCGGCGGCCCTGAGCACTTTGCGCGAGTCAAGGTTCCCGATAGCCTACCCCAATTGCTGCCGGTGGTAGTGCCGGCCAACAACGGCCCGCGCGCGTATGGCTTCGTTTGGCTGGAGCAGCTCATCATCGCGAATCTACAGCATCTGTTTCCGGGCCTCGAGATTCTGCGAGCGCACGTTTTCCACCTCACGCGGGATGCCGAAGTGGCGATCAAAGAGCTGGAGACCGACGATCTGCTCGAAACCATCGAGGAAGCCGTGTGGCAGCGCCGCTTCCGCGATGCGGTGCGCCTGCAGGTGGACGCCCGCATGCCAGGCCCGATGGTCGATTTTATAGCCGGCAAGTTGGAACTGGAGGCCGCTAATATCTTCCGCGTCCAGGGCCCGCTGGATTTGAGCCGGTTGCGGCACTTGCTTTCGCTCGATCGGCCGGACTTAAAAGACAAGCCCTTTCTTCCGCACACTCCACCCGGTTTTGCATCGAAAGAGGACGATGTTTTTGAAGTGATCCGCCAGCAGGATCAACTGCTCCATCATCCCTACGAGTCCTTCCAGCCCGTGGTGGAATTCCTGCGCAAGGCCGCCAAGGATCCGGACGTGCTGGCGATGAAAATGACGCTTTACCGCCTGGGGCGGAATTCGCCCATTGTCGAAGCGTTGCTGGAAGCGGTCGAAAACGGCAAGCAGGTAGCCGTTGTGGTGGAGCTGAAAGCCCGCTTCGATGAAGAGAGCAACATCGAATGGGCGCGGGCGCTGGAGCGCGAAGGCGTCCACGTGGTCTACGGTTTGCTCGGCTTGAAAGTACACTCCAAGGTGATTCTGGTAGTTCGCCGCGAGGGCGATGTTATCCGCCGTTATTGTCATCTCGCTACCGGCAACTACAACTCCGCCACGGCGCGTCTTTATACCGACCTCGGCTTGTTCACCTGCGACGAGGAAATCGGCGCCGACGCGACGGATTTATTCAATTATCTGACCGGCTACTCCCGCAAGAAGACCTTTCGAAAGCTGCTGGTGGCTCCGCTCAATATCCGGCAGCGGATGGAGGAGATGATTCAGCGCGAGATCGACATCCAGCGCCGCGGCGGGCGCGGCCGGATGATCCTGAAGATGAACGCGCTGGAGGATGGCCCCATTATCAAGCTGCTGTATCAGGCTTCCCAGGCGGGCGTGGCGACGGATTTGATCGTACGCGGCGCTTGTTGTCTGCGTCCCCAGATGACCGGTATCAGCGACAACATTCATGTCCGCAGCGTTTTGGGGCGGTTCCTGGAACACAGCCGCATTTTTTACTTCCGCAACAACGGCGCGGAGGAATGCTATCTGGGCAGCGCGGATTTGATGCCGCGCAATCTGAATCGCCGCGTGGAAGTGCTGTTTCCGGTGGACCGGCCCGAAAGTATCAAGCGGATCAGGGACGAAATCCTGCACTCCTACCTGCACGATGAAATTGGCTCCCGTCACATGGCGAAAGACGGCTCCTATTCGGCGAAGTCGCGCCGTGCGGGCGCGGACTGCCAGGCGTGGTTCCTCAATCAGCGGGCCCCGTCGCCGTTGCGTTAATGACCCCTGGGGTGCGCTAAACTAAACAAATCCCGGTGGAAATGGATTTGCCGGAAAAACCAAGTCATGAGACTGGCCCTTTTCGGCGGCACCTTCGATCCCATCCACAACGCTCATCTAACGGTGGCGCGGGAAGCCGCTGACCGGTTCCAGCTGGACGAAGTGTGGTTCGTTCCCGCCGCTCACCCGCCGCACAAGTCGGACCATACCGGCGCAACCTACGAGGACCGCTTTCGCATGACGCAACTGGCCTGCCAGGCGGATCCACGCTTCGTTGCTTCACGTTTGGAAGCGGGAGACGAGAAGAGCTACTCGGTAGATACGGTGGAACGGGTCCGCGCGCTGGTTGAGCAGCCATACTTCATCATCGGCGCGGACGCTTTCGCCGAGCTAGCCAGCTGGCACCGCTGGCAGGACCTGGTTCGTATGACCGAATTTATTGTTGTCACCCGTCCCGGCCACCAGTACGCGACGCCACCTGGAGCGCGGGTGCTTCGGCTGGAGACCGTTGCTTTGCCGGTATCTTCTTCAGAAGTAAGGAGAAAACTGGCTGCTGGGGAGATCCCGGCGGAATTACCTCCGGCTGTGGGCCGTTACATCATGGAACGCGGCCTCTACCAACCGTCATCGGGCCGGTTAGAAGAAAACACAGCCTTCAACCAGCGTTAATCAACTCGTAATGCGGTTGTAACACAAATCAGGTTACCTTCTAGGAAAGGCCCATGAAGAAAATCGTCCTTATCGAAGATGATTCCGACCTCTTCGCGCTCCTGAAGTACAACCTGGAGAAGGAGGGGTTCGCGGTCGCAGGCGCGCAGACGGGGCGCGGTGCGATCGAACTATGCCGGCGGGAGCGTCCGGACCTGCTGATTCTCGACATTATGCTGCCCGATTCCGACGGCCTGGAGATCTGCAAGGGCCTCCGCAATCACTCCGAGCTGGCGCATGTCCCCATTATTTTCCTGACCGCGCGCGCCTCGGAGACAGACCGCATCCTGGGGCTGGAACTGGGCGCGAACGATTACATCGTCAAGCCGTTTTTCATCCGCGAATTGATCGCCCGGGTGAAGAACCAGTTCCGCACGCAGACGTCGCCCGCGCGGACCGTAAGAGCGGGAGATCTGGAACTGGATCGGGCAAGTTGTCGCGTCACGTTGCGCGGAGCCGAAGTGGCCCTTACCGCAACCGAGTTCCGGCTGCTGGAGTTTCTAATGAGCCGTCCGGGTGTCGTCTATAGCCGCGAACAGCTTCTGGATGCGGTTTGGGGTCACGATCGCGCCGTCACCGATAGAACCGTCGACGTGTACATTCTGCGCCTGCGCCAGAAGATTGAGCCGGACCCCACCAATCCATCGTTCATACGCGCGGTCCGCGGCTTCGGCTACAGCTTTAACGAGCACACCGTGGAAGCTAGCGTCAAAACATCGCCTGCCGTGGTTTGAATCTCAAGTAACCGGCGGATCCACGCTGCCGATCGAAAACAGAGAAAACTCGTCCTCGGGCCATTGCGTCGGTCTGCCTTTTTCCTCGCGCATGTGATGATACCTGCCGCCGAAGAACAGCAGCGGCCGGCCTTCGTTCGCTTCAAAATGCTCCACGCGGGCGATATAGAGCGTGTGGTCGCCCGCCGGGTGGATGTCGGCTACCTCTACAATGAAGTACGCAACCGCGCCGCCGATCAGCGGAAGGCCATTGCGATGCACCAGCCGAACATGCAGGTCAGGTACCGGGCGCCCGGCAAAATGGTTGCTTAGCGCATCCTGATCCTCAGCCAGCACGCTGATGCCGAAGCGGCGCACCATGGGCAGTATGCGGTGCATGTTCGATCGATTATCCAGCGAAACCAGAATCAACGGGGGATCGAGCGAGACCGACACGAACGCATTAGCGGTCATGCCGTGCATCTGCTCTTCATGCTGGGCCGTAAGAACGGTAACGCCGCTGGCGAAGCGTCCTAATGCGTTGCGGAATTGTCTGGTGTCAATTTTCGGGTTGGTCACAGAGAACGGCCAGGTTCATCCCATGATCATTTTTGGCCGTTCTTCATTACAACACTAATGTCGTTGGGATTGATCAGATCCGGTACCGTCCAGCCGTCCAGGTCGTACTCGGCCATGCACTGTTCGGCGAAGCCCTTGTACTTCGCGGATTGTCCCAACTGATCGGCCACCATCAAGGTTTCAAATCGGATGCTCTCGTGATTGCCGAAATAGTTCCGCTCGTACAATTCGTGCCGGCCGCCGAACTCGGTGCCCATGGCGTCCCACATCAATTTCATCAGCTTGACGCGGTCCAGCGCCGAGTATCCGTTGGACCCGCGCACAAAGGTCTCCAGGTAATTGCGGATCTCGGGCACCTTGAAATCATTGGCGTGTGACGGAAGATAGATCAGCGCGCTGGCGAGAACGTTCTCGATGATCTCTTTGAGGCGCGGGTAAATCAGATTCGAAGCTACGCGATACGCCAGGCCGTAATCGAGATTGGGAAGCACGTAGCCGGGCGTCCAGGGCGTGGTGGTGCGCGCCATGGCGTCGGTAAGTCCCCAGAATAAATTGCGCCAAGCCAGCACTTCGCCCACCTGCGCTTGTACGCCGCGGAAATCCTTGGAGCCGGTGGCTTCCACACCTTTGAGCAACAGTCCCGCGATGAAATCCAGCTTCACCGCCAGACGCACGCAGCCATGGAACATGAAGCGCGGCAGGAAGCCGGAGCGCGGGAAGAAGTTGTTTACCTTGTCGATGTCGCCGTACGCGAACACGTTCTCCCACGGCACCAGGACCTTGTCGAAAACAATGATCGAATCGTTTTCATCCAGACGGCTGGACAACGGGTAATCGAACGGGCTGCCCATGGCGGCGGCGGTCATCTCATAGGATGGGCGGCAGAAAAGCTTCACGCCGGGCGAATCAGTGGCCACGATGCAGACGAACGCGAAATCCTTAGTCTTGATGGGAAGCGCGCCGTTATTCGCGATGAAGTTGTAGTGCGTCAGCGTGGACGTGGTGGCTACCACCTTGGCGCCGCTGATCACCAGGCCGGCATCCGTTTCCTTTTCGACGTGCATATACACGTCGCGCACTTCGGAGAGTTCCTTGTTGCGATCCACCGGCGGATTCACGATTGCGTGGTTGACGAAGGTTACTTCTTCCTGCACCTTCTTGTACCAGCGGCGCGCGTTCTCCTGGAACGGCGTATAGAAATCGGAGTTCGCGCCCAGCGTAGCCAGGAACGCCGCCTTATAGTCCGGGCTGCGGCCCATCCAACCGTAAGTGACGCGCGCCCATTCAGCGATGGCGTCGCGCGAGGCAACCATTTCCTCCACGCTACGCGGGGCTTTGAAAAAGTGATGGGTGTAGCCGCCGCTGCCCGTGTCGGTCTCGGTGCATAGGATCGACTTGCGCTCATCGTGCAGCGCGTCATACAAGCGCGCCAGCATGCGCGTGGTGTTGCGGAAGGCCGGATGCGTAGTGACGTCCTTCACGCGCTCGCCGTAAATCCAAATCTCGCGACCGTCGCGCAGGCTTTCCAGGAATTCCTGGGAGGTGAATGGCTTGGTGCGCGTGGCGCCGAAAACGGCGGGCTTAGGCTGGGCTTCGGTGGACATTGGTTTTCTCCTTACGCGAATTTCGTCCAATCGCGCTCGAATCGGAATACTTCTTTGGCGGGCGGCAGCGGTGCTTGCGTCTCAATCCAGCGGACCGGTTCGGCGCCGTTGTTGGCGAAGCTGTGGATGCACCCCACGCCCGTCCAGATGACATCGCCCGGACCCAGGTCGTAGCTTTTGCCGTCCGCAACGGCGTGAACGCGTCCGCCCACGATGAAATAGGACTCTTCGAAGGTATGATCGTGCGGATCGATTTTCGCGCCGGGCGAATATTGAATCAGAAACAGCGATTGATGCGTGGCGCCGAACGAGCGATCAACAAACATCTTGATGGCAACGCCAGTGGTGGGATTGAAACCTTCCATCTGCGAGGCGCCGCCCGGGCGGGGCAGTTGCGATTCGTCGAAATGGCCGATCGGCGAAGCCGCTTCTGCGACCCCCACCGTAAGCGAAGACTGGTTGGTGAAAAAAGTATCGCTCCCGTATTCAACTGGCCTAGGTTGCGGCGCTTGCATTTCGAGCCAGCGAGCTGTGCCGCTGCCGCCGTTCTTCCAGGAGTGCGCCACTCCCGTCGGTATCAATCCGAAATTGCCAGGCCCGAGCACGTGCGTCTTCTCGCCGATCTGAACGGAGACGCTGCCTTCGAGAATGTAGAAGCTTTCTTCGAACGAATGCAGATGCGGCGAGATGGACCCGCCCGCATCGAGAAAACAAATACCCGTGCCCATATGAACGGAGCCCATGGCGCGATCCACATAAGTGGCGCGGCGGAATCCGGAACTGTGCGGCTGATAGAGTTTGGGAGTCTCGGCGGCGGCTGGGTCTATCTTGGAAACAGCATGCATGGCGGATCGATCTATTATGGCTCTTGTCTCATCTGACCTGTATCAGGCTACGAGAATCGGGCGGGATGGGCTAGCAGGAAGCTCACTTTGGTGAACAGAATCGTGACTCAGGAGACAAGAAAAGGAGGATCTAGGCCAACCGCGATGGCGAGGGCTCCGTCAACTTCCTGCTGCTTGGTATGGTTCAGGGAACCTACGTAATGGGTGAGAAACGACTTAGGAAGGCTGACCAATTCGTCACAATGAACACTGGAGTCTTTCTTCAAGCCTTCCTCCGGCCCGATGCTCACTTGGGTGCTCAATCCATCGTGTTGCGAGTACACTGGCGCGCATATGAGAGATGAGAAGCGCGAGTCCACCAGTGGTTGCCGGCTAACGACGACAAATACTTGTTGCTTTCGTGGATCTCGCGTTCCTGGTTTGCGGACCAGATAGAGCTCCCCGCGCTTCATGGCAGCTTCTGATACTCGAGCGTATCCATTGCTTTGCGGTTCAGGCGGTCGGCGTTACGGTTGATAATCTCAATGTCACGACGGTCGCGTTTATCACGATGCAGGCTGGCCAGATAGGCTCTGGCGGCACGCTCCAGCAACGCCGAACGGTTTTTATCCACCCGATCCAACTGGCTAAGGAGCTCCGACGGAAGTGTTACGGATGTCTTGACCCTCACAAGATAAATATACCGCACCAGATCCGGCCCACGGGAAGAAACACAGAGAGGGCTACCCAGAAGTAATTTTCGCGTGCGACTCCCCCTGGAGCGCAGACCATTTGCGGCAATGGCTGTGTCACACTGAAGTTGGATGCCGCTGGTTCCACCGTATATCGAGGCGTTGCGTCCTTATGAGGCCGGGCGCAGCATTGAAGAAGTAAAGCGCGCCTACGGCCTAACCCGCATCAGCAAGCTCGCTTCAAACGAGAATCCGCTGGGCACGTCGCCACTTGCCATTGAAGCGATGACGCGCTCCATGCAAGGCTTGAACCTGTATCCCAACAGCGGTCTGGATCTGCGCTGCGTCCTGGCGGAAGAATACGAAACGAAAATTGAAAACGTGATGGCGGGCAGCGGCTCGGAGAGCCTGATTTCCAACATCATTCGTACGTTTCTAGGGGATGAAGACGAAGTGCTCACCACCGAAGCTGCGTTCATCGGGTTTCAGCTACTGGCGAAATCGCGCGGCGTGGCGTACCGCACCGTGCCTTATCGCAACTGGCATTATGACTTGACCGCGCTGGCCGCGGCCATCAACGAGCGCACCAAGATAATTTATCTCGCCAACCCGAATAATCCCACCGGTACGATTTTCTCCAAACAGGAGTTCGACGCGTTCTACCGGCATGTGCCCGAGCGCGTGCTCATCATTTTGGACGAAGCTTACTTCGAATACGCCAAGGATACGCCGCGCTATCCGGATTCCATGCACTATCGCTACGACAACGTCATCACCCTGCGGACGTTCTCGAAAGTTTACGGGTTGGCGGGGGTGCGCATTGGTTATGGATTCGCCCACGAAAGGTTGATCGGCAACTTACTCAAGGTGAAGCTTCCATTCGAGCCCGGCACTTTGGCACAAGCCGCCGGCATCGCCGCGCTGAGCGACAAGGAGTTCCTGCATAAGTCGCTCGAACTGAACGCGCACGGCCTGCGGTTTCTGAGCACGTCGTTAAGCGAACTTGGCCTCACCGTAGTCCCCTCAGAGGCAAATTTCCTGATGATCGTACTGCCCGGGACTGACCAGGCCGCGCGACTTACAAACGAGTTACTAACTCAAGGAATTATCATTCGGCCGTTGGCCAGCTTTGGGTTGCCGAATTGCGTACGCATCTCCACCGGAACGCTGGAAGACAATCAGCGCTGCGTCGAAGCTATAAAGAAGTTAGAGGTACCGTTATTATGCAACAGTTAGTGGAACACCCTGTCACAGAAAAAACCTCCGTCGATTTTCTGCCACTGAATGGGACCGACTTTGTAGAGTTTTATGTCGGCAACGCCAAGCAGGCGGCTTATTACTACCGAGCAGCTTTTGGGATGAAGCTGGTGGCCTATCGCGGTCCGGAGACCGGCACGCGCGACCGTGTTGACTACGTCCTGCAGCAAGGCAAGATCCGCTTTGTGCTGACGACGCCGCTCTCACCAGACAGCGAAATTGCAGACCATATCAAGCGGCATGGCGATGGCGTTCGAGAAATCGCGCTGTCGGTGGATGATGCTGAAGCAGCCTATAGGGAAACCACGCGGCGCGGCGCGCGTGGTGTGCAAGAACCCACGGTGCGCGAAGATAAGGACGGCCGCGTTCGCATTTCGTCCATCGCCGCGTATGGCGACACAATCCACGCGTTTATTGAACGCAAGGATTATCGTGGCGCGTTTTTACCCGGCTTCCGCGCCATCCAAGGCGACGATCCGATCGCCCGGCCCACCGGCCTGCTGCATATCGATCACATTGTCGGCAATGTCGGCTGGGGACAAATGGATAGCTGGGTCGGCTTCTATCGCGATGTGATGGGATTCCAGCTTTACCAGCATTTCGACGACAACGACATCAGCACCGAGTATTCAGCTCTCATGTCCAAAGTGATGTCGAACGGGAACGGCCGCGTGAAGTTCCCTATCAATGAACCGGCCGTTGGCAAAAAGAAATCTCAGATCGAAGAGTATCTGGAGTTCTATGGCGGGCCGGGCGTGCAACATATCGCCATGGCAACCGGCGACATCCTCGAGACGGTGTCTAAAATGCGGGCGCAGGGCATCGAGTTTCTGCGTGTTCCCACCGCTTACTACGACGATCTGGAAAAGCGCTGCGGCAAAATCGACGAGCCGGTCAGCGAATTGGCCGACTTGGGAATTCTGGTGGATCGTGACGACGAAGGCTACATGCTGCAGATCTTCACTAAGCCGGTGGAAGATCGGCCGACGTTGTTCTATGAAGTAATCCAGCGCAAAGGCAGCCGCAGCTTCGGCAAAGGCAACTTCAAGGCTTTATTTGAAGCCATCGAGCGCGAACAGGCGTCGCGCGGTAACTTGTGATCTCCGCACCTACTTGGCGGCGACGTCTGCTTTTTTCTCGCCCTTGAGTTCGGCGGCCAGAATCGGTTTCAGCGCGGCCAGCGTCACTTCGCCGTTGTATTGCTTGCCGTTGATATAGAAGGAAGGCGTTCCGTACACGCCCGCCGTTTCACCATCGGCAAGGTCTTTTTCGACCACCGCTTTGTACTTGCCCGAGTCCAGATCGGCGGTGAACTTGTCCATGTCCAGGCCGAGTTCCTTCGCCATCGCCAGGATGCTGGTGCGCGAAAGCTGCCGGAAATTCTTGAAGAGCAGGTCGTACATCTCCCAGAACTTGCCCTGCTCGCGGGCCGCCAGCGATGCCTCCGCCGCTATCTCCGCGTGGGGATGCATGGAAAGCGGGAATTGCTTGTAGATTAGTTTTATATCTTTGGGATATGCCGCCATCACGATATCCACCTGCTTCACCGCGGCGGAACAGTAAGGGCATTCAAAATCGGAAAACTCCACTAGCGTTATTTTTGCGTCGGCCGGACCCCGCACGGGCGCGCCATCCACGGGAATGGTCACCGGCGCCTCCAGCAGCTTCGGCCGATGCGCCTTGGGCGATGCATCCATCAGCTTGCTGATCTCCATCAGGCTCTTGCCGTCCTTCACGCCCTGGATGGCGATCTTCGCCAGCCCGCGGCTGTAAGAGCAGTTGGGATCTTTCATGATGCATTCGGCCGCCTTCATCCCGCATTGGCAGGTGCAGCCCTCTTCGCGCAGGACCTTCAGGACCGCTTTCTTCTGCACCGGCGTCAAGCTGGAAAGATCGACAGTGCCAAGCGTTTCGGAGGTTTTCCAGGCGTCAGCGGAAGGCGTTTGCCCCACCAGCGCAACGGCGGCAAATAAACAGAGGACCACGATGCGGAATCGCATTCCTTTATTATCACTCCGATTGACCGTAATCAGAGCGCCGGCCCAATCCAGGCCTAGGAAAGTTCCGCGTGCAGGAAGCTTTTCAGATCTTCCTCGTTGACCTCCGGCTCTCCGGGCGCCACGTTGCTCAGCTTCCCGGCCTTCATCCAGTGTTCCAGCTGATCCACCAAACTGAACAGGTGATCGAATGAGTCAACCACGAACAGCAGCGGCTGGTAATGGTTGATCTCAAAACCTTGATTGATGGCCCACTCCAATTGCATTGGATACCGCTGCACTTCCGGCGCTTCAATGGCGTGCGCGATCTCGCCATAAGAGCTCAGCAGTCCGCTGCCATAGACCTTGAAGCCGTCCGAACCCGGCGTTTTTTGATGGGAGCCTCGCATGAGTCCAAATTCGATGGTGAACCAAAAGAATCGCGCCATGGCCCGAATCACGCTGGTGAGGTAGTGCACGCGCGTATCCGGACCCCGAATCCCCGCCGCTATTTCAGCGGCTGTGTGCGCACACTCTCCAAAGCGAACCAGTGCTTCGGCGAAGTTCCGGTCGGTGTGCATGGGTACGTGGCCGGCCACGTCGTGGAAAATATCCGGCTCCGGCAGGTAATCTAATTGGTCGGCGCGGCGAATAGTTACGGTGGTTGGGAAGGTGCGGTTGCGAAGACAATCGAAGAAGACAAACGCGGGAACATATCCGCTGACGGCCTTGGTTTGAAACCCCGTCAGAGGCTTTAGAAATCGATTCACGTCTTCCAGGTGAGGGATGCGATCCGGATTGAGGCACAGCGAATGGATGCCTTTGAGGAAATGCTGGTTTGCATAGCGATCCCAGCGGGGAAGCAAGCGCGCGTAAAGCTTGCGCCAAGCCTCGTGATTCTCTTCCGAGTACAGCTGGTAGGGCTGCTCAATGTAGAGTTGCCCAGCACGCTTGGCTTGCTCGATAAACGGTGACTCGTTCGTAGTCAAACTGGGACTCGAACTGACGGATAAACTTTTCATCATCGCTCTCCGTCCATATCATCCCTCCAAAAAGCACCACGCGCAAGTGGTGCCATTAACTGCCAGCCGCCTGGACGGGCCGTATACTGAAGTTGGAGATGAGATATGTATCCGCTCAAAAAAGGCCAGACCACCAACCAGGCCCATGTCGGCCTGCCCCAGGGCACGTTTGAAGAAGAGCACGGCCGCAAGGGTTTTTACGGGAAATCCGCGCACCTTTATCACGCGCATCCGCCCACCGGCTGGATTCGCTTTGAAGGCAAGCTGAGACCGCACTGTTTCGACTTGAACCGGCTGAAGCCCGGCGATCTGAACGATGCCGAGGGTCGGCCCGCGGCATTTCTGGGAAACGACGACATCCGGTTGTCCGTGTCCCGCCGATCCCACCCGATGCCGTTTTACTTCCGCAATGCCGATGGCGATGAGCTGTACTTCGTCCATCGCGGGCGCGGCAAGATTGAAACCGATTTCGGGCCTCTCGATTTTGAGCCGGGCGACTACATCAATATTCCCCGGGCCGTGACGTACCGGATAATCCCCGAGACTCGCGACAATTTCTTTCTGATCATTCAATCCAAGCACGAGTTCGAACAGCCGGAGAAAGGCCTGCTGGGGCAGCACGCGCTGTACGATCCCGCGGCTATCATTACCCCTGACCCTTCACCGATACTCGATGACAATGCGGAATGGGAAATCCGCATCCTGGTGGATGGCGAAATTTCAAAGGTGGTCTATCCGTTCAATCCCCTCGATGTCGTCGGCTGGAAAGGGGACTTGACGGTCTGGAAGATCAATATGCGCGACATCCGGCCGGTGATGAGCCATCGCGCCCATCTGCCTCCCAGCGCGCACACCACGTTCGTCACGGAAGGCGCGGTGGTGTGCAGTTTTCTGCCGCGTCCGCTCGAAGAAGACGAAGATGCATTGCGGGTTCCGTTCTTCCATCGCAATACCGACTACGACGAGTTCATCTTCTATCACGACGGCGATTTTTTCAGCAAAGACAACATCAAAGCGGGGATGGCGACGCTGCATCCGCGCGGCATCCATCACGGGCCGCATCCCAAGGCGCTGGCCAATCAAAAGAAGAAGACCCACACCGACGAATACGCCGTCATGCTGGATGGTCTGAATCCGATCCACGTTCTGCCCGCGGGCGAGGATGTAGAATGGAAGGATTATTGGGCAAGCTGGATGGAAAAGAAACCCGTGGATTTGCCACAACCCGTGGATTTGCCACATGTGGAGACGCGCTGATGGCCTGTGGAGATACGTTGATTGATAGTTGACCCCTGTTCCACGGATCATCTCAGCGTCTACAAGCTTCTGATCGGATCGGTGGTTCCACGCCCCATCGCGTTCGTTTCCACGCTCAATCAGGAAGGCGCTTTCAACGTGGCGCCGTTCAGTTTTTTCACCGTGGCAAGCTCTAACCCGCCGGTGCTGGTCTTCACCGTTGGCAACCGTGCCACGCCGAACCCCCGCAAGGACACGCTGCGCAACATCACCACCACACGGGAGTTTGTGGTGAACGTTGTGTCGGAAGAGATTGGCGCCAAGATGAACCTCTGCGCGGGCGATTACCCTCCCGAAGTCGATGAATTCGAGATTTCCGGCCTGACGCCGATTCCGAGCGATTTAGTGAAGGCGCCGCGGGTCGCGGAATCACACATCAACATGGAATGCCGTCTGCTCTACACTCTCTCCATGAGCGGACTGGTAAACGGCGGAAATCTGGTGCTGGGCGAAGTGGTGCGGATTCACATCGATGATGCCTGCGTAAGCAATTATCGGATCGACCCGGATAAGCTGCGCGCGATCGGCCGCATGGCGGGCAACAGCTATACCCGCACCCAGGACCGGTTTGACATGATCCGGCCGGCTTAGCCAGTTTCTCAATTCGCAAACAAGCGGTCGAAAATCTCGCGCGTGCGATTCTGGATCTTCGCCAGTTCAGTCTTCAGCGGCTGGCCTTGGCGATGCTCCGGCG
>CAVRZH010000110.1:0-146544 GCA_963725455.1 Bryobacterales bacterium | reverse complement strand
ATGTGCTGCGTTTACGTATTGCTCTTACCGATCAGTTCAAAGTGACGGGCGCGGACTAATTGCGCGTTGGCGAACGTCATGCCCACCGACGGTGCAGATCAGCGCCCGGCATCTTCTAAAGAGCCGTCCGAAGAGCCGCTAGCCCAACTGCGCGCCATCCTGCTTGGCCCGGATCGCGTGGCTTGGGAATCCATGCGGCAGCGCCTGGATAATCCGTCACGGCGTGCGGAAGATGTAGCGGGCGTGCTGGCGGATGCAGTGCGACTACGATCGCGACTGCACTCGGATGTGAAGTTGCGCCGCGCGCTTCAACCCATTATCGAAGAAGCGCTCCAGCTTTCCGTGCAGTCCAATCCGCGCATGCTGGCCGACGCGCTGTTCCCCATCTTCGGGAAGGCTATTCGCAAGGCTATTGCCTCTGAGCTGGACGGAATGCTGCAATCGCTCAGCCAGACGCTGGAACAAAGCTTTTCCTGGCGCAGCCTGCAATGGCGCTGGGAGGCGTTCAGCACCCGCAAGCCTTACGCCGAAATTGTCGTACTGCGCAGCCTGCTGTATCGCGTGGAGCAGGTCTTCCTGATTCATCGCCATTCCGGTTTATTGCTGCAGCATGTCGTCGCATCCACTGGTGAAACAGCCGCCGAAACAAAAGATCCTGAAATGGTTTCCAGCATGCTGACCGCCATCCAGGATTTCGTCCGCGATTCTGTGAGTGGGGCCGACAGCAACCTGGAAACTGTTCGAATGGGCGAAATTGAGCTGGTGCTGGCTTACGGCCCGGACGCGATCCTGGCGGGATTCGTTCGCGGCGTCGCGCCCGACAAGCTCCGCCGCGTGTTTCAGGACACGCTGGATTCCATCGAACAAAAGAAGGCCGAGGCTCTCCACACTTTCGCCGGCGACACCTCGCGATTCGATAGCTGCCGTCCGCAACTCGAAGCCTGC
Organism: Bryobacterales bacterium; assembly: GCA_963725455.1. Taxonomy (GTDB): domain Bacteria; phylum Acidobacteriota; class Terriglobia; order Bryobacterales; family Bryobacteraceae; genus Palsa-89. The sequence goes on along the minus strand of CAVRZH010000110.1, from coordinate 145,599 downwards.
CTGCTTGGGCAGGGCCGTCCGGACGAGCGACGAACCGGTTCCTGGGGTGCGCGGGCGCTGCTGTTCGGGCTACCGACGCTCGCGATCCTGGCGCTGCTTGGCTGGTGGATTTACTCCGCCACGCTGGAGCGCCGTGAGGTGGATTTTGCACAGCGCCTGGGACGCGAGCCTGGCATCGTGCTCACTCATACAGAAAAGCGCGGATCGAAATTCTATATCGCGGGGCTGCGCGATCCCATGGCGGCCGATCCCGCGTCGCTTCTTCCGGCGAACTTGGCAGGCAATAAGATCGAGTTCCAGTGGGAGGAATATCATTCGCTGGCACCGCGTTTTGCACAACAGCGCCGTCTGGTGGAACTGAAGGATGAGTTGGAAAGGCGCGCCTTCCGATTCCCGACCGGCAGTGCCGATATCCCGCCGGAACAGAACTTCTTTCTGGAAGATGTTGGCTCCCAGATGATCTCTCTCATTCAGTCCGCCGCCGGTCTGGGCAAGACCGTTAGCATCCAGGTGCGCGGCAATCACGACCCGGTGGGAACGGAGGCGTTCAATTCCATGCTGGCTCGTTCTCGGGCGGAAAATGTCCGCGCCGCGCTGGTCACGCTCGGAGTTCCGTCGGCGCGTTTGACGGCGGTGCCGGAGGATCTGGAGAAGGAAACGTGCTCGGCCGTTAAGGAAGAAGAGCGGATGTTTTGCCGCAGCGCGTCGTTTCGGGTTAAAGGCGTCGAGTGATCGGCGTCCCCTAGCGCAAACATGGCGCAGCTGAAGAAAAAGATCTGCATGGTGGGGCAATTCGGCGTTGGAAAAACCAGCCTGGTCCGCCGCTTTGTCGACAGTATTTTCGACGAGCGTTATCTCACCACTATCGGTGTGAAGATCGATCGGAAGGACGTCATTGTTGGATCGACTTCCGTCACGCTGATGCTCTGGGACCTGGCCGGCGAAGACGATCTCGCCCAACTCAATGTGTCGCACTTACGCGGCGCTTCCGGATACATCCTGGTGGCGGATGGATGCCGGGCTGCTTCACTTGCGAAGGCGGTTGAGTTGCAGCAGCGGATCGCCCATCAGTTGGGCCCGTTGCCTTTCGTTCTGGTGTTAAACAAAGCGGACCTGCGCGATCGCTGGGAAGTGCGGCCTGAGGCCGTTGCCGAACACCGGTGGCAAACGTTTGAAACCAGCGCCAAGGCCGGCAGCGGTGTCGAAGAAATGTTCGTGGCGCTTGCCGAGAAGCTGGCATGACTCTTCTCGCGGCTCTCGGCTACGCGGTGTTTGAGCGCGACCGCGAAGGGTCCTTTCACCTTTCCGAACCGGCGCCTAACTGGCTACCGGCCGGCTCAATCGAAGACGCATTTCCATTTCTCGAGGTTTTTCTTCCCGACGCGGAAGAGTTTTGGGCCAGTCCCAACGGTCGTTCGGCGCTGTATTCGGACCTGTGGGCTCAAAACGAGCTTCCACTTTTGCGCGATTGCCATCGCCGGCGAACAGAAGTTGCTGGTCATCGAGTGTGCCGAGCGGAGATTTCAGCAGATGCAAAGCTCCGTGCAATACGCGCATGAGGCGTCACTGGCGCGGGATCAGATGGTTAAATTCAACCAGGCAAAATCGGAGTTTCTGGCGTGGATGAGTCACGAAATCAGGACTCCTCTGAATGCGCTGCTGGGCATGGCGGAGCTCTATCGGAAACGCCCCTGAACGACGAACAGCGGAAATACGTACGCGTGTTCCAAAGCGCGGGCGACGATCTGTTGAACGTGGTCAACGATATTCTCGATTTCTCCAAAGTGGAAGCCGGGCAGATCGAGCTGGAGAGCATTGACTTCGACCTGGCGCATGTTGTCGCTGAAGCGCTCGAAATCGCGGGCGTACGGGCGCAGGCGAAGGGTCTCGCAATCGGCAGCGTGATCCAGCCTGATGTGCCGGCGCGTTTGATTGGCGATCCGGGCCGGCTGCGACAAATACTGCTGAACTTGCTCGGAAACGCCACTAAGTTTACTGAGCGCGGCGAACTGACGGTGCGAGTAGCATTGGAGTCGGCGCCCGCGACGCTGCATTTCTCTGTAGCCGATACCGGTATCGGCATTCCATCCGATCGCTTGTCGGCGATCTTTGAAAGTTTTGCGCAAGCCGATGCCTCCACTGCACGCAAATTTGGCGGAACGGGTCTGGGCCTGGCCATCTCAAAGCGGCTCGTAGAATTGATGGGCGGGCGAATCTGGGCCGAGAGCGCGCTTGGCTCCGGCACGACGATGCATTTCACCGCGCGGTTCTCAATGGCCGAGGGCCCCGTCGAAACTCCAGTCGAAATCGCCACTGTTACGCTTGCTTCTCGCGCTTTGCGTATCCTGCTCGCCGACGATTCTGAAGAGAATCGCTTCCTGATCCGCGGCTATCTCAAGGATTCCGGCTGCGTAATCGACGAAGTGGTGAATGGAGCACTAGCCGTTGAGCAATTCCAGCAGCGTGCCTACGATATCGTCCTCATGGACGCGGAAATGCCCGTTCTGGATGGCTATTCTGCTACCCGCGCGATCCGTGCGCTTGGTGCGACGCCCATTTTCCTGCTGACAGCGCATGCGTTCGCCGGCGCCCGCGCCCGCGCATTTAAAGCCGGTTGCACGGAGCACCTCACGAAGCCAATTAAGAAAGCAAGGCTTCTCGAAGCCATCAACAAGCATGTTCCAACTGGCGGTCAGGTAACCGTGGCGGTGGAAGACTGGCTGAAGCCGGTGGTGGGAGGGTATCTCGAAAAACGCCGCACGGATGTCGCGAAACTGCGCGCCGCGCTGGATTCTCGCGACATTGAGATTATCCGCACGCTCGGCCATCAGATGTCCGGCACCGGCGGGGGCTATGGTTTCGACCGGATCACGGAAATTGGCAGCGCGTTGGAGGAGTCTGCGTTGGCGAATGACACCGCGCGTATCCTGGGAAGTATCAACGATCTGGAGCGCTATCTAAGTACCGTCCGTGTGGAGTAAGGTATACAATCAAACGCGATGAAACATCTCATCGTTGTTTTAGCCCTTGTCGGCGCGAGTTCGGGTTACGCCGCTGCGGCCGATTGCGATCGCGATTGCCTGCGCGGATTCATCACGCAATACCTGGACGCTTTGGTGGCGCATAACCCGAGCGCTCTGCCGCTCAGCAAAACCGTGCGTTTCACCGAAGACAGCGTCGAAATGCATTTGGGCGATGGTCTCTGGAAAAATGCCTCGCGTATCCGGGCCTATCGACAAGATGTGTTGGACACGCGGCAAGGCGTTGCAGCGTCGCAAGTGGTGGTGGAGGAGGCCGGGTCGCCCGCGCTCCTGGTGTTGCGTTTGAAAGTCGCTAAAAAGAAAATTACCGAGATCGAAACCATGGTCACCCGCAGCCAGAAAGAGGGCGCGCTCTTCAAAATCGATGCCTTGCAGGCCCCGGACAAGAACATGGAATCTGCGCCGGCTAAATCCCAGATCCCCTCGCGCCAGGACGCGATACGGATTGCCCAATTCTACCCGGCGGGTCTCAAAATCGGCAGCTTCGTGACGGTGGATGCTCCTTTTGCCTCCGATGCCTACCGCGTGGAGAACGGCGTCATCACCGCAGGTCCGGGCTGTTCGCGCCCAGGCTGCGAGAACATCAAGACGCAGAAGATCATGGAGCATCCTTTTATTACCACTCGAGTAGTCGCTTTCGATGACGCCCTTGGCATCGTGCTTCTGCGCATGAATTTCGGCCAGACCAATTCATATGGCGCCGGCAACGCGCTCATCGTGTGGGAGGAGTTCAAGGTGTATAGCGGCCAAATCCACGCCGTGGAGGCGTTCATGAAGATTATGCCCGCCAGCATGGGCTCCGGCTGGGACTAGCCCGTTCTCACTGGTGAATCCCCGGCGCCTCATGCCCGGTTTTTTGTACATACTCCACGTAGGAGCCCAGATACACGTGCGGGCTGCGATCCCGTCCTGTGTCGCCGCCGAGTTCCAAGACCCGAGAGCTCAACCCGCGCAGGAAAGTGCGGTCATGCGAGACGAAGATCATGGTGCCCTCAAACTCCTTGAGCGCTTCCACCAGCATTTCTTTAGTCGCCAGATCCAGATGATTGGTCGGTTCGTCCAGCACCAAGAAATTCGGCGGATTGTAGAGCATCCGCGCCATCGCCAGGCGAGACTTTTCGCCGCCCGAAAGCGCCCGGATGCTTTTGTCCACATCGTCGCCTGAGAATTGGAACGCCCCTGCCAGCGAGCGCAGCGATCCAAGGCCGTCCTGCGGAAAATCCTTCTGGAGCTGTTCGATGATGGTTAGTTCCGGGTCCAGCACATCCAGCGACTGTTGCGCGAAATATCCCATGCTCAGGCTGGCGCCCAAGTTTACAGTCCCGCCGTCCGGCTGCATGGCTCCCGCGATCATTTTGAGCAAGGTGCTCTTGCCCGCGCCGTTCTTGCCCATCACGGCCCAGCGCTCACCGCGGCGAACGGTGAGACTGAATCCGTCATAAATCACGCGCGCCCCGAAACGTTTGCGAAGGTCTTCGATCACCGCCACTTGGTCGCCCGAGCGCGGCGGCACGCGAAACTCAAATTTCACGACGTGGCGTTTTTTCGGCAGTTCCACCTTCTCGATTTTGTCGAGCGCCTTGATGCGGCTTTGCACCTGCGCGGCCTTGGCGGCGTGCGTCCGGAAGCGATCGATGAAGCGCTGCTCTTTGGCGAGCATGGCCTGCTGGCGCGCGAACGCCGCCTGCAGATTGGTTTCTCGAATGGCGCGCTCGCGCTCGTAAAAATCGTAGTCGCCCGAATAGGTCACGATCTCGCCGGAATCGATCTCGGCGATCTTGGTCACGATGCGGTTCATGAATTCGCGGTCGTGCGACGTCATCAGCAGCGCGCCGGGATAAGACTTGAGGAACTGCTCCAGCCAAATGATCGACTCGATATCCAGGTGATTGGTGGGCTCGTCCATCAGCAGCACGTCGGGACGGCCCAGCAGCACGCGCGCCAGCGCGACACGCATTTTCCAACCGCCGGAGAGGGCACCCACGTCGCCGTCAATCTGGTCGTCTTCGAAGCCCAGGCCATGCAGCACTTCACGCGCCTGGGCCTCCAGCGCATAGCCGTTCAAATGCTCATATTCTTCCTGCACCTCGCCGAAGCGCTCCAGAATACGGTCCATTTCATCGGCGCGCGCGGGGTCTTCCATAGCGCTCTGCAAAGCTTCCAGCTCATGATGCAGATCGCCGGCGCGGCCGCTGCCAGCGATGGCCTCGTCCAGTACCGAGCGCCCCTGCATCTCCTCTACGTCCTGCCGAAAGTATCCGATGTGAAGCCGCTTCGGGACGGTGACCGCGCCGTCGTCGGGCTCCTCCTCGTCGACAATCATGCGAAAGAGCGTCGTCTTGCCGGAGCCGTTCGGCCCGACCAGGCCGACCTTTTCGCCGGGGTTCAATTGGAAGGAAGCGTCGACGAAAATCAACTGCTTGCCGTATTGTTTATTGATATTGGAAAACGAGATCACGCACCACTAAGCTAACATCGGCCGTTACGTGCCCGTCCGCGCGGGCGTAGCGATTTAGCCGGGGACCAGCTGGTGAATATGTTCGGAAGTTCCAGCGGATCGCCCGGCGGGCTGTGGCCGGCGGTGTAAGGGAAGCAGACTTCATAGCGGCGGTAGACGTCTTCCCAAACTGCATCCTAGGAGAATCGCTGGGCGGATTCACGCGCCGCGAGCCGCATTTCCGCCAGACGTTCCGGAGTGCGTGACCATTGCCGGATCCAGCGTGCAAACTCCCGGGCGTTGCCCGCAAGTGGCCGTTTTCGCCGGACTGGACCAGGTACTTCAGCCCGCCGGTGTGCGTCACAATGGCCGGGACGCCCGATGCCATCGACTCCAGCACCACGTTCCCGAACGTGTCCGTGGCGGAGGGAAAAACAAAAGCATCCGAAAAACAAAAGCAGCCGTAGATGCGTACGCGCGCGCCAGATCTTCAGCGCGCAAAACTCCACCCTCCGCGCCGCGTTCCATCGAAGCCAAAGCTTTTCTGCCCTGTTCGAAACTCTCCTCACGCGATCGCGTCATCAAACCGGCGAACGACAGCTGCGCGGCGCCTGCGCGCTGGACCACGGCCTCTCGCAGAATTCCGAAGCGATTCAGCCCGTGCGCTCGCTTAGGCGATGAGCCGGCAGCGAATTGGAGAGCCACCGTCGTCGCGCCCTGCTCACCGTCCGCAACGCCGCACTGCTCAACCGAGGCGTAACCGCCGCCAGCGGCCCGCCGTGTGAATAACGGTGCGCCGAACAGAAGAATGGTCGCATCCAAGCGATAGCGCCGCTCGAAGACAGCCGTTGGAACGAACCCGCGCAGGCTGAGACTGACCGGATCGATCCCGGCTCCGGTTAATCCGGCTGACGTTTTGCAGAGCAGCGAGACCAGCTAGGACCGCAAAAGCTCGCGTCGAGATAATCCCCAGCCACGTTCTGTGCCTCAAATCTGGGGCATGAGCGTTTAAATCATGGTGTACTTTGGGCGAATTGTTCGTGAACAGAAATGGGGTGGAATGTTTTGGCCCGGCGGAGCCGTCCAACAACGTTTGCCGCTCTTCCTGGTTGGCCGGACGCATCTATAACCGGCATAGCCTGCAAATTCTGCTCGTTTTGGGTTCGTTCCACCGCCGGATCACATTGCGTTTCAATAACATCCTGAGTGGTTACTAAGGTGCATTGCACAGCAGCGAGACCGACTTAGCCGTCCAGTGCAAAGCGGACGGACTCAAAAGGAGAACGAAAAATGCTGTATTACGCTTTGGTCTTTCTGCTCATCGCGATTGTAGCCGCGGTATTGGGGTTCGGAGGAATTGCTGTTGTGTCGGCGGGGGTCGCGAAGATTCTATTCTTCGTCTTCATCGTACTTTTCCTCGTCTCGTTAATTACTCACATGTCTCGCCGGGTTTAGACGGGCCACGAATCGAGACGCCGAGGGAGCCCCGTACCGGTAAGTACAGGGCTCCGTCACTCCCCCTTTTACATCTCTTCAAAACTTGCGAGCGTGCTGGATACTGTTGGTGGCCGATATAGTCCCCTCCGAGGGCGCCCGCATCAGCCGGTAAAAATCCGTGACCATCAGTCCAAGAGCCAGGATAAGGAATCCGTAGGTGAGATTGGTCCGAATCGTACGTTGCATTGTAACGTTCCAGAGTGCAATTCCGACGCCACAGGTGGGATGTAAGAGCAACAATCAGTTACGCGGAATCGGACGGTCTTTGAGAAGCAAATGATTCAAAGAGCGGATGCGCGGCTAACCGAGCGCTTCTGGCTGGAAAACAAAAAAAGGAGGAGCAGAAATTTCTGCTCCTCCATAGCGCGATTGAGGACGCAAGATTATTGAAAGCGGACCGACCGGATACGCTCACGGCTGGATGTGGGGTTCTCTTCAAGGCTACTTTTCTGCAGGATCAAGCCTCTGCCGTCCGCCTCAAACCAGATCTCCGATAAGAAGTAATGTCCTTCGCGATTTTCGAACACCAATCGCGCTCCTTGCGGCTTTCCGAATCGGCGTTTCACCGCTAGGCAGGTGAGGCCCATGCCGGCCGTCTTTTCGCTCTGTATCCGAATGCTTCGGCCCCGGTCCTCCTGCTTTATCGAGTAGGATCCGGGAGGCAGCGTCTGGTCTTCCACTTCAAAAGCGAAGGGCACCTGCGCCACGCCGCTTTTGGGCAATTGTTCCAGCACCAAGGCGCTGGTCATCGGAAGGCCGAATCCGATTATCAGCCGGAGGACGGTTCTTTGTATCATCTTGAAGGTCGCCGCCCTACGAGCATTTGAGCGGCCACGCTGGCGGGTTCCTGCTTCAGGCCTGGAAGATTGTACGATAGTTTATTGCTATAGCGCGCTTACCAGACCTATGGGAAAGGGAGCAGTCAGGCAGAGTGCAGCGCGGCAGAATCATTTGGCTTCTGTCGCGAATCTTTTGGTTAGCGCGAGGACGGGGTTTTAGAGAACTTGCTCAAATCGAAGGCGGGAGTGGAGCCCAGACTACTGGCGGTGAGGGGGCCCTTGAAGGGCCACGTGATCCCGTTGCCGCAGGGCGAATATTGGGTCGGCCGGCAGGCCACCAACGACCTGCAGTTGGAAGACAACGCGGTTTCGCGCCGCCATTGCCTCTTCCTGCGGTCGGGTGAAGACTGCACTCTCAAGGATTTGGACAGCCGCAACGGCACCTTCGTTACCGGCACGCCCGTTACCGAGCAGCAACTGCAGCCAGGCGATGAGATTCGAATCGGAGGTTCGGTTTTTTGTTATCTGGTGGACTCCAACGCCAGCCCGCCTCCCGAAAAGCAGATCTCCATCTCGAGCACCCGCGAACTTCGTCTGTCGGAATCGCTTTATCTTTCCTCTGACGAATACACGATTCTGCCGCCATCGGCGCGCGCGCTGCACGACCTGCGGACGTTACTCCGTGTTAGCACCATGCTGCATTCTTTTCGTGGGCTGCATGACACAACCTCGGCTCCGGCGGCGGAAATCCTTCGCAGCCATTTAACTTCTTTGCTGCTGGATTTGATCCCCGCGTCGCACGCTTCCATCTTCATCCCGGGGGCTCATTCTATCGATCAGCCGCCGAATCCACAGGTGTTGGAGCGCGCGCTTCAGGAACGCGTGGTAGTTTGGCAGGAAGGTGCCTGGCAGGAAGGAACCGACCGCTACGGCCCGTCTTATCTGGCTGCTCCGCTCATTGTTCGGGAAGAGGTTGCGGCTGTCGTGTATCTGGAATCGGTGGACGCCGAACATCGTTTTGACGAAGGACATCTGCAACTCCTGACGGCCGTGGCCGGGATGGCGGCGGTGGCCTGGGAAAATGCCACCATTCTGGGCTGGTTGCAGGAAGAAAATGTTCGCTTGCAATCGGAACTGAGGGTGGAGCACGGCATGGTGGGAGTGAGCGACAAGCTGCGCGAATTGCAACGCCAGATCGCTAAAGTAGCGCCGTCCAATTCCAATGTTTTGATTCTGGGCGAGAGCGGAACCGGCAAGGAGTTGATCGCCCGGGCGCTGCATCGCAGCAGCCTGCGTGCCGCCGGCCCGTTCGTGGCCATCAATTGCGCCGCCTTGACGGAAAGCTTGCTCGAAAGCGAACTGTTCGGACACGAACGCGGCGCTTTCACCGGCGCCATTATGCAAAAGAAAGGCAAGCTCGAAGTGGCCGATGGCGGAACCGTCTTCCTGGATGAAATCGGCGAGCTCTCCATGCTGCTGCAAGCCAAGCTTCTGCGTGTGCTGCAAGAGCGCGAAATGGAGCGCGTAGGTGGAACCAGGACCATTCAATTGAACATCCGATTGTTGGCCGCCACCAATCGCGACCTGGAGCAGGCTGTTCAGAAGGGCGATTTTCGCCGCGATCTGTTTTATCGCTTGAACGTAGTGTCGCTGAAGGCGCCCGCCCTGCGGGAACGTCCGGAAGACACGTTGCCGCTGGCCGAGCATTTCGCCAAGAAGTATGCCGCCGAATGCGGGCGCAAAATTATCGGGCTGGCGCCGCAGGCGCGCGCCTATCTGCAAAGCTACTCATGGCCCGGCAACGTGCGTGAACTGGAGAATGCCATTGAGCGGGCGGTGGTGCTGGGCTCGGCCGAAACGGTGTTGGCCGAGGATCTGCCCGAGCACATCCGCGAATCGCGTCCCGAGGCTGTGTCGGCCAGCATGTACGAAGAGGCGGTCGAAGCGGCCAAACGCCAGGTGGTGCTGCAGGCGTTCGAGCAGGTGAATCACGATCACGAGGCCGCGGCCAAGATCCTGGGCCTGCATCCCAATTACCTGCACAAGCTGATCCGGACCATGAATTTGAAGCCGGCGTTGAAGCGCGGGCGGCGATAGCTGGGTATAAACGGGCGGAGTTCGACGACGCTTTCACCGACCGCGCTGAGCCGACCAGAGTCATTTCGGCACGGAGCGCGACTCAGTATGAGCAAAACTACTATTTCGAACGAGGAGTTTGGCGAGCGTTATCACATCCCGCTCGGCACTTTGCGCGACTGGGAGCAAGGCCGCTCGGAACCGGATCAACCGACACGAGCCTATCTGACTTTCATTGCCGGCGATCCGGAGCATGTGGATCGATTAAACCGAGGGTCAGCTTCGTGATCGCGTGGCCAGTCCTTCTTGCTCTCGCCTACCTCACAGCAAGCCTAGTAGGCCTCGTGATGAGTATCACCACGCAGACCCAACCTAGGCGGCGCAGAATTCGCTTCGCGACGTTTGTCCTGATAACTCCGATTGTGATTGCTATCGTTCTCATAATCTTCTTGCGGCTCACAATCTTTAGGGAGCCGCCCACATTAGGAGAGTTACAACGCGACTTCCAGTCGAAGCGGACCGACTTGGAAACGATCGTCCACATGTCTGACGAGGATGCGAATTTCTCTCGCATTGCACCTGATTTCCTTGATCGCGACATCGGCTCGAACAGGTTTGGGCGCTACTCGGAGGATGATCCGAAGGCTGGACTGCCAAGGCTTCGTTGGGATGCATATCGGAAGATTTATTCCAGAAACGGAATCAAGCTTGGCATCCAGCGCGACGCCGGGCGGGACGCATTCATTATGGTTGACTCAGTCGGTCTTTTGAACCGTGGTCACGCCAGCGGTTACCTCTACTGTGCACTTGGCGTACCGACCAATCTCAGTCGCTATTATCCGTGCATACTGCGTCAGGAAAGGGGCAAGCGGGAGTACAATCCGGACACACGCGAGGAAGGCTATTCCTTTCAAAAGCTAGAGGGCTCCTGGTATGCCTACGACGAAGGTCCGAGCTAAACGCCCGCTCCTATCGTAAGGTCTTCTACTCTAGAAGCTTCCGGCCGCCATCCCCTACAATAGGAGTTTCCCCATCTCATGGCCGAATCTCCTATCACTCAACGCAGCCAAGACTTCGCTGCCTGGTACCAAGACGTAGTGCTCCATGGCGACATGGCCGAGCCGGCCGAAATCGTCAAAGGTTGCATGGTCATCAAGCCCAATGGCTATGCCGTCTGGGAAGTGCTGCAGCGAGAATTGGACGATCGCTTCAAAGCCACCGGCCATCAGAATGTTTATTTCCCGCTGCTAATCCCCCAGAGCTTCCTGCAGAAGGAAGCCGAACACGTGGAAGGCTTCGCGCCCGAACTGGCGGTTGTCACCATTGCCGGCGGTAAGAAACTTGAAGAGCCTTACGTCATCCGCCCCACGTCGGAAACTATCATTGGGCATTTCTTCGCGAAGTGGATTCAGAGCTATCGCGACCTGCCCATGCTCCTCAATCAATGGGCCAACATCATCCGCTGGGAGTTGCGGACGCGCATGTTCCTGCGCACCACTGAGTTCCTCTGGCAGGAAGGCCACACCGCGCATTCCTCACACGAAGAGGCGCGGGAAGAAGTGCTCCGCATGCTGGATGTTTACGCCGACGTGGCCGAGAACGTCATGGCCATGCCTGTCATCAAAGGCCAGAAAACCAGTGCCGAGAAATTCGCGGGCGCCCTACGCACCTTCGCGATCGAAGCCATGATGCAGAACGGGCTGGCGCTGCAATCGGGCACAAGTCACGATCTGGGCCAGAATTTCGGTCGCGCGTTCGACGTGAAATTCCAGACCAAGGAAGGCCAGCTCGATTACGTCTGGCAGACCAGTTGGGGCGTCAGTACGCGCCTCATTGGCGGGCTGATTATGAGCCATTCCGACGACAAGGGGCTGGTGCTGCCTCCCAAAGTCGCGCCCGTGAAGACGGTGCTGGTGCCGATTTATCGCAAGGATGAGGAGAAGGCGCGCGTGCTTGAGACCGCGCATCGCATCGCAAAAGACGTCGGAGCGAAAATTGACGACCGGGAGGGCCCCAGTCCGGGGGCAAAGTTCTTTCATTGGGAGCGGCGCGGCGTTCCTCTGGTGATGGAACTTGGGCCCCGTGATGTGGCAGCCAATAATATTGTGCTCAAACGCCGCGACACCGGAACTAAAGAAGTGTTGCCGCAATCTGATATCGCCGCACGCATCCCCGCCACGCTCGAGCAAATCCAGACCGATCTTTACTCGGCCGCGAAGCAGCGTCTGAAGTCCAACACCGTGCTCGCGAATTCCATCGCCGAAGTGGAGGCGATCCTGGCCGATGTCACCGCCGAGAAGGGCGGGGGTAAATTCGTGATGGCGCATCTGAAGGACGACCCGGCCTGCGACGCGCGGCTCAAGGAATTCAAAGCTACTGTTCGTTGTATCCCGCTGGTGGATGAGTTCGATGGCGCGGGTAAATGCATCATTACTGGCGAGCCAGTAGACCGGCGCGTAGTGATCGCGAAGTCATATTAGCCGGACGTTGGTTTCTGCCTAAGCCGAGGTCCGCGCCAGCGCGCGATTCAGGCTGGACATCACGGATTCACCAGCGCGCTTAGGCTGCGTAGTAGCGCCGGCGGGGGAGTTACCCGCAGCGGGAGAGGCAGGGACGGTGGCCAGGCCCGTCGTTTTGATAAACGCCAGGATATCTTCCGGCAAAGGCCGCTTGTTCTCGAGAAAATCCATGCCATCCACCGTGATTTGCAGGCTGCTCTTGTCGTCGCTTGCCGCCAGGCCCCGCTGCTTTAAATACCACAGCGCGGAGGCCAGTTCGGCCGCGGACGCGTCGACAATCACTTCCAAGTGGCGCATCGAGAGACTGGGCGCGTTGGGCTTGGTGAGCCGCCGATCGTAGAGCACGCAAAGGATGGCCACCCGCCTGACCGATTCGCGCCCCAATGCGTCAAAAAATTCGGCGCCGCTGAATTTGGGACCGCCGTCGTCCTGGCCAATACCCTTCAGCTTGTCGAATATGCCGCGCAGTTCCGGGTCAGTGAGCGTCTCATAAGCCGCATTAATGGCCTCGAACATCTCGGGGCTGCCGGTCGCGGTGTTGTTGGGATGGTATTTCTGCGCGAGCTTGGAATATGCCCTCTGAATAGTTTCCGAGTCCGACTTGGGGTCGATCTCCAGAATCGCATAGTGATCTTGAAACTTGCCGGCGAGTGGAGCTGACATGGTTTATAAGAGTCATATCGGCGGAAACGCGCCAAACTCCGCTCGGTGAAAGTCCTGAATTGCAGTCTAGGGCTTCGTTCAAGGCTTTGCTCGACGTGTCCGGCCGCTCTCTATAGCCCGTCTGCGATAATGGTCCTACCCGCGCCCATGCACCGCTCCGCAGATACATTTGTCGAACAGCACCAGGACCGCCTGCTCGAAGAACTCAAGGCCTTCCTGCGTATCCCGAGCGTCAGCACGCTTCCCGAGCACAAGCCCGATATTGCTGCCGCGGCTGAGTTTGTGGCTCAAAGCCTGCGCGGGGCGGGCATCGAAAATGTCCAGACCATTCCAACCGCCGGCAATCCGCTCATCTATGGCGATTGGATGCATGCCGAAGGAAAACCCACCGTTCTCTGTTATGGCCATTACGATGTCCAGCCGCCCGATCCGCTGGAGCTCTGGCATTCGCCCCCCTTTGAACCCTCCGTTCACGATGGAAACATCTACGCGCGCGGCTCCTCCGACGACAAGGGGCAAATGTACATGCATATCAAGGCCGCCGAAGCGCTGCGGGCGGTAAATGGCGACCGGCTGCCAGTCAACCTGAAGTTTCTGATCGAAGGCGAGGAAGAGATTGGCGGCGCCTCCATCAGCAAGTTCGTGGCGGAGAATCCGGACAAACTCAAGGCGGACGTTGCGCTGGTCTCCGACACACAACTTTACGCCGATGGACTGCCCACCCTGTGCATCGGCCTGCGCGGCTTGGTTTACATGGAGTTGGAGGCTACAGGACCCGCTCGTGATCTGCACTCGGGCCTCTATGGAGGGGCCGCGCCCAACCCGATTCACGGCCTGATGGAGCTGTTTGGCAAGTGTAAAGACGCAGCCGGTTCCATCCGAATTCCGGGTATGTACGACGACGTGGTGCCGCCCGGCCCCGTGGAGCGCGAGAGCTGGAGGCAGCTTGCCGTTCGATGAATCGGAATTCCTGCATCAGGACGTGGGGGCCGAAGAGCTGACCGGCGAAGCAGGCTACTCGGTGCTGGAGCGCTTGTGGGCCCGGCCTACTATGGAGGTCCACGGCATCGCCGGAGGTTTCACCGGGGCGGGTTCGAAGACCGTAATCCCATCCAAGGCAGTTGCCAAAATAAGCTTTCGCCTGGTGCCGAATCAGGACCCGGATAAAATTCTCAAGTCGTTCCGCGAGTTCTTGCGATACAACGCGCCCCAGGGGATCCGCATGGAGCTGCGGGTTTTGAGCGCCGCTCCGGCCGTTATGGTGGATCCGGATCATCCCGCGATTCGCATCGCCGCCGAAGCATTCAGCGAAATGTTCGGGAAGCCCACCGTGCTCACCCGCAACGGCGGGTCTATTCCGGTGGTCGGCGATTTTGCAACTTACCTCGGCATTCCTACCGTTTTGATGGGCTTCGGGCTCCCGGACGACGGGCTGCATTCGCCCAACGAAAAATACCGGCTCGGCAATTACTATACCGGCATCATGACCATCGCGCACTTTTTCGAACAGTTGGGTGAACAGTACCGCGCGAAGGCCGCTTAGGCAGGCTGCATTTGGCAACCAAGCTCGACAATCCGGCGCCGGCTGAAAGCGTGGTCCGGTCCGCTGGGATGGTCTCGCTGGCGATGGCGATGTCGCGCGTCACCGGATTGCTGCGTGAAATCGTGATGGCGCGTTTGTTCGGCGCCGGCTTCGTCTACGATGCGTTTCTGCTGGGATTCCGCATTCCCAATCTCACGCGCGATCTTTTCGCGGAGGGCGCGCTCTCTTCCGCTTTCGTCCCCATCTTTACGCAGACGCTGGAGCACAAAGGCCGGAAAGAGGCTGCGTTGTTGTCCAATCTGGTTGGGACGGCCCTCGTCATTGTGGTCGGGCTGTTCTGCCTGTTCGGGGTCATCTTCACGCCGGCCTGGGTGAATCTGCTGGCTTCCGGGTTCCACCAGGTTCCGGGAAAGTTTGAGCTGGCGGTGAAGCTGACGCGCGTGATGTTCTTCTTCCTGCTGCTGGTGGCGCTGGCCGCCCAGGCCATGGGCGTACTGAATGCCTGCAATCGCTTCGCTGTTCCCGCGCTCGCTTCCACGTTCTTCAATATCGGATCGGTGGCCTTCGGCTTGGTCCTGGGCTACCTGCTGGGACCCCATCTGGGTATCGAACCCATTACTGGAATGGCGATCGGCGTGGTATTCGGTGGTGCTCTCCAACTGGCCTGGCAATTGCCTGCGATGCGCGCCGAAGGATTCCGCTTTCGTCCGGCCTTCGACTGGAGCCATCCGCTGCTGCGCAAGATCTTCCGCCTGATGGGGCCGGCCATCCTGGGCAACGCCGCCGTTCAGATCAACGTGCTGGTGATCACCAATTTTGCTTCGCGCATTCCCGGCAACGGACCGGTTAGCTGGCTGGGTTATTCGTTCCGGTTCATGCAGCTTCCGCTCGGACTTTTTGGCGTCGCCATTGCGTCTGCCACGCTGCCTGCCATCTCGCGCAGCGCCGGCATTGGCGATTTCGACGAATTCCGCCGCACGCTCTCCAAATCTCTGGGCATGGTGTTTCTATTCACTTTGCCTTCCGCGGTGGGTTTGATCGTGCTGGGCCGCACCATGATCGGCGCCATCTACCAGGGCGGCAAATTCAGCGCTTACGATACCGAGCAAACCGCGCTGGCGCTTTCCTGTTACGCTCTGGGGCTGGCCGGGTACTCCGCACTCAAAGTGCTGAATCCGGCGTTCTATGCGCTGCACGATGCCCGCACTCCCATGCTGATCAGCCTGCTGTCCATCGCGGTGAATTATTTCACTGCCGACCTGCTGTTCAGTCACACCGCGATGGGGCACGCCGGTCTGGCGCTTTCCACCGCCGCGGTGGCGACCTTCGGGGGCGTGGCGCTGTTCGTGATTCTTCGCAATCGCGTGGGCGGAATCTACGGCCGCAACTTAATCGAAAGCGTGTGGAAGATAGCCGCGGCATCCGCAGTGATGGGAGCGGCCGTTCTCGCGTCCAGCCATTTCGTCGAAGGATGGCTTGGCGTGAGCCGCTTGGCCCGCCTGGCGGACCTTGCGGCGTCCATTCCGCTCGGCATGCTGGTCTTCTATACGGGCTGCCGCATCCTCCGCGTCAGCGAACTAGAGCTTGCGGCGCGCGCGCTGGCAAATCCCATGGCTCGTGCGCGCTGATCGCGGTGCGAGTCGCCGCTAACGCCAATAAGCCAATAGCTAACAAGCCGAAAGCCATCCGGGCATCCTCATAGGAGGACGCCTCAACGCGCATTTGGTTGCTCGGGATGTTACCATAGACCCCAGAGATGACCGTTGAAATTGAGCAGGTCACCCGCTTGCAATCCCTGGATCGGAAGATTGCGGAGCTGGAGCGGGAAGTCGCTACCTTACCAAAACACATCGCACAAATTGAAAAGGCTCTGGATTCACACCTCCGCCGGCTGGAGGCAGACCGGGCCGCCCTGGTAGCCAACCAAAAGGAACGCAAGCAACTGGAAGACGACGTGAAGGTGGAGAATCAAAAAATCTCCAAGCTTCGCGATCAGATGCTGGGCGCCAAGACCAACGAGCAATATCGCGCTTTTCAGCACGAGATCAGCTTTTGCGAAGCCACCATCCGCAAGGCCGAGGATCGCACGCTGGACCTGATGTCTGAATCCGAGCCGTTGGACGCTAACGTCAAGAAGGCCGAAGCCGCGCTCAAAGAAGAGAAGCAGCAGGTGGAGGGCGAGAAGTCACAGGCACGCGAGCGCACCGCTGTCGATCAAAAGCAGTTGGACGATCTCAAAGCCGAGCGCCAGCAGTTGGTGGCTGGTCTCAAGAAGCCTGCCTACTCGGCGTACGAGCGCATTCGTAAAAAATGGCACGGCGGCTCGGCCGTCGCCGAGGTGACCGAAGGCCGTTGCTCCGGCTGTCAGATCCTGCTTCGTCCCCAGTTTTTCCAGGATCTGCGCAACAGCGGAGAAATGATGTTCTGCGAAAGCTGCGGGCGCATCCTCTATTACAACCCCCCGGTTAGCTTCGAAATGCACGTCGCCACGCACCCCACACGTTAGGTGGCTGTGGCGCGCGCACTCTTGCGTGCCGCGTTCACACTTGTGTGAACCCCAATCTCCAGCCCTGCGTTACTATTCTTGATGATGGTCCGCATCACGCTGCTTTGTTGTCTTTTCTCCGTCTCCTTATCCGCCCAAACCACCATCATTCGACTCGGCACACTGGTCCCCAAAGGCTCGCGCTGGGACCAGATTCTTCAGAACATGGGCGAGGGGTGGAAAAAAGCGTCGGGCGGCAAAATCCAGGCTGAAGATTTATCCCGGCGGCGAACAGGGCGACGAGCCCGAGATGGTCCAGAAGCTGCGCATCAAAGAGCTGCAAGCGGTGGCGCTTTCGGGCGCGGGACTGAGCGGAATCGACGCCGACGTCGCCGCGTTGCAAATCCCGATGATGCTTTCGTCTTATCCGGAGCTGGACTATGTTCGCGATCACATCTCCGAGCGCCTGGAGAAAGGGCTGGCCCAGCGCGGCTTCATCGTGCTGAACTGGGGCGACGCCGGCTGGATTCATTTCTTCACCAAGCAGCCCGCTTCCCGTCCCGACGACATTCGCCGCATGAAGCTGTGCGTCCTGCAAGGTGACACCGCGACGTTCCAGCTTTACAAGATCAACGGCTTTCTCCCGGTCTCCCTGGCCGCCACCGACATCCTCACCGGCCTGCAGACCGGACTCATCGACGCCTTCCAGGCCCCGCCGCTGGTGGCCCTGAGCAATCAATGGTTCGGCGGCGCGAAGAACATGCTCGACATTCCGTTCGCGCAGTTGGTTGGCGCAACGGTAATTTCGAAAGAGGTCTGGGACAAGATTCCAGCGCCCGTGCAGAAGGAGATGATGGCGTCCGCGCGCGCCGCTGGAGTCGCGCTGCGCGATGAGATCCGGAAGTCCGAAGCCAGTTCCATTCCGCTGATGCAGCAGTTCGGCCTCAACGTCGTACATGCCGACCCGAAAGCGGTCGCCGAATGGCGCCAGCTGGCTGAAGGTATCTGGCCCAAACTGCGTGGTGGCGTAGTGCCGCCCGACCTGTTCGATGAAGTGAAGCGCCTGCGCGACGACTATAGAAAAACCCATCACGTAGCCCAGTGAGCGCGACTCTTCCGATCGAGACTTCCGCGCCTCCCACACCGCTTCAAGTTTTCGAAGACTCGTTCTCCATCCTCGCTCTCTCTTTGATGACCGCGCTCCCGGTGATCGAAATGGTTGCGCGACTGTTCCGCTGGTCCGGCATCCCTGGCTCGGCCGTCATCGTCCAGCAACTCACACTGTGGATCGGAATGCTGGGCGGCATGCTGGCGTCGCGATCGGGCCGCTTGCTGGGACTCTCGTCATCGAGCTTCCTCCCCGAGTCCTGGATTGCTCCCGCGAAGATCTTCTGGAGCGGCGCGTTGGCCGCGGTTGGCATGTGCTTGGCCTATGCGAGCTGGGTCTTCGTCCAAAGCGAGCGCCAGGCGGGCAGTTATCTGCTTCCGGGCGTTCCTAAATGGACCGCGCTGGCCATCATGCTGGTGGGGTTCGCCATCATCGCGCTCCGCGCCATTTGGCACGCGAGCGATCAATGGACGGGGCGCGCGATCGCCGCGCTCGGCCTCTTCATTCCAGTGCTGTTCGGTTACGCAATCCCGGCGGGAACCGTCGGCGTGCTTCCGCTCTCCTTCGCACTCCTCGCGCTCGCCACTGTTCTCGGGCTTCCGATCTTCGCCGTTTTTGGCGGCCTGGCGCTTCTGCTCTTCTGGTCGAGCGGCACGCCGGTTGCGTCGGTGCCTGTGGAGATGTATCGCCTGGTTGCTTCTCCGCTGCTGCCTTCCATCCCGCTCTTCACGCTGGCCGGATACTTCATGGTGCAAGGCGGCGCCACCAAACGGTTGCTGCGCGTATTCACGGCGCTCTTCAGTTGGATTCCCGGCGGCCTGGCCATCGCGACCGTCGCAATCTGCACGGTTTTTACCTTCGCCGGGTCGGGCCTCACCATCCTTTCGCTCGGCGGCCTGCTGGTCCCGATGCTCATCAAAACCCGTTATCCCGAAAACTTTTCGATCGGGCTGCTTACCTCTTCCGGCTCGCTCGGCCTGCTGTTCCCCACCAGCATTCCCGCCATTCTTTACTGCGTCTATTCACAGACCCCGCTCGATCGCCTGTTCACCGGCGCGATTCTACCGGAGCTAGTGATGATCTCTGCCATCGCTTTTGTGGGCGTCCGCATGGGCATCAAGAGCGGAGCCGTGTGCGAGCCGTTTTCACTACGGGAAGCTTCCGCCGCCATTTGGAATGCTAAGTGGGAACTGGCGCTACCGGCCATCATGATCGTCGGGCTGTTTGGCGGATTCGGGACGCTCACCGAAGCCGCGGCGTTGACCGCTTTTTGCGCCTTCTTCGTCGAAAGTTTTATCTACCGCGACCTCAGGCTCTCGCGCGACTATCGCGAAGTATTCGTCGAGTGCGCCACCATTGTCGGCGGAATTCTGCTGATTTTGGGCGTCGCGCTCGGCTTCACGAATTATCTGGTGGATGCCGAAGTGCCTTCGCGCCTGATCGATTGGGTACAGATGCACGTGCAATCGAAGTATCTGTTCCTGCTATTGCTCAACATCGCGCTGCTGGTCGTCGGCGCGCTGATGGACATCTTCGCAGCCATTCTGGTTGTTGTGCCGCTGCTCAAGCCGCTGGCTGCCGCGTATCATATCGACCCGGTGCAGATGGGTGTCATCTTTATTGCGAACCTGGAGCTCGGTTACCTGCACCCGCCGGTGGGCATCAATCTATTTCTTTCTGCTTATCGCTTCAAGAAGCCGATGGGGACCATCATCTGGGCCACGCTGCCCTTTCTCGCGATCCTGGCCGCGGCAGTGCTGCTCATCACTTACGTCCCGTGGCTGACGACGGCGCCGCTGCGGTGGCTGGGGAAGTGATCGCCTATTGGCGGTTAGCTGTTGGGTTTCCAGGCACCGTATCGCGCACGCTTCAGCGTGCCACGTTCACACGCGTGTGAACGCTTGGAGCTCGTCTGCCTTTTGAAGCGTGAAATCCTGATCACCTTTAGGGCTCATCGCGACGTGACTCCGGGCGCGCAGCCTCTCCTCTCCGCGCGCCCGGCCCCGTCAGTTGCTCGGGATGGAAGCCGGCAGGCTGGAGTCCACGGTCATGCGCGTTCCCACCACGGTACCCCCCACGTGATCGACGTGGTTTCCCTTCGGATCGTAGATGTCCTCGGTAAAGGTGCCGGTGTAGCTGTCCCCGCTGGGAGATAGCGTGATCTGCTCGCGGATGTTGATATAGTTCGCCACCGATCCGGTGGTCGGCGAGAACGCGATCGGAAAATGGTTGAGCTCGAAGGTGAGAAATCCGGTTTGCCCCCATACGCCCAGGCAGAAGCCGCCGCCCGGCACGCCTGCGGAATTTTGGATTTCTGTTCCATCGTCGTGCCATTGGGTATAGCCGAAGTCGATCAGCGCGCCGTCCGGAATGGAAGGATTGTGGCTGGTGTTGCCTTTGGATATCAATTGAATGTCCCACAGCCCGACGATAGACGCGCTCGACCCTCCACGCTGATCGGCGACTGGACCAGCAACGCGCGGCGCTAACGCTTTCGCCTCCACCTGGGGGTCCACCAGGGTCAGGGGACCTTGCAAGCCGGACAGGTCTCCACAACCCGCCAGTGCGTTGGAAACGAACAGCGTTACCAACATCCCCGCACTCAGAGTCATGCTTAACGCTCGAGAAATTGCACTCATGAAGTTCCTCTTTCTGCCGCGGGTTTTCCGCGTGCACTCTCCAAGGCGCAAAGCGGAATGAAAAACTTGGATCGGAAGAAGAAAAATTTCGAATTGGGATGGCGACTAGGTACTAGGACCGGTCGTCCAGCTCAGTCAGAAGCCAGGCGCGCGCCATTTTCCAGTCCCGCATCACGGTATCGGAGGAAACCTTCACCACTTCGGCCGTCTCTTTCACGCTCAATCCCCCGAAAAAGCGCAGTTCCACGATCCGGGATTTACGCGGATCTACCTGTGCTAACGCGTTGAGCGCATCATCCAGAGCCACCAACTGACGGGCTCTGGCCTGCGCGACGTCCAGCGTTTTGGTGAGATCCAGCGGCTGAGCCTGGCCGCCACGCTTGACCGCTGCTCTTCGCCGAGCCCGGTCCAGCAGAATGCGGCGCATCAGCGTGGCCGACACCGCAAAGAAGTGGGCACGATGCTGCCAGCCCAACTCGCGGGCGTTCACCAGGCGCAAATACACCTCATGAACCAGGTCCGCGCTTTGCAAGCTAAAACCGGGGCGCTCGTTCTGCAATAGGCGCGCGGCCACACGGCGCAGTTCGCGATACACGCGCGGGGTGAGCTCTTGGAGCGCTTCAGTATCGCCGCCCGCCCATGCTCGCAGGAGCTGCGTCGTGTCCGAGCCACGCCTGGTTTCGAGACTGGATGAATCCGCCATTCGTGTGCGAGGTTCTCTGGAGAAGTATAAAACAAACACTTCGCGACACCCCCGGAATATGGCATAAGATATAGGGAATCATTAGGGATGCCTCGGGGATGCAGGGAGAAATGACGCCCGAACGGTGGCGACAGATCGAAAATCTTTATTACCAGGCCCAAGAGCTCCCCTCGCGTGAGCGGGCTGCTTTGCTGGAAGGCACAGATCCGGAAATCCGTTCGCGGGTGGAGCGCATGCTGGAAGTGGATTCCGGCAGCCACATTCTGGACCAACCGCTGGACGGGCTGCCGGCGGATCCTACGCGAACCGTCATTGCCCCCGGTGTCCAACTGGGCCCCTATCAAATCCAAGCTCAGATCGGCGCGGGCGGGATGGGCGTAGTCTATCGCGCGGTAGATACGCGATTGGGGCGGGTGGTTGCCATCAAGATTGCGGCCCAACGCTACAGCGCCCGTTTCCAACTGGAAGCCCGGGCGATTTCCACTCTCAACCATCCCCACGTCTGCACGCTCTATGACATCGGGCCGAACTATCTGGTGATGGAGTTTATTGACGGCGGAACTCTGTCAGCCGAGCTCAGGAAGGGTCCCCTGGCTCCGGAGACAGGTGCGCGCTACGGGGCGCAAATCGCCGGCGCACTGGCCGAAGCGCACGCGCTTGGAATCGTGCATCGCGATCTGAAGCCGTCCAATATCATGCTGACTCGGCATGGCGTGAAGGTGCTGGATTTCGGACTCGCAAAGATGCTCTCGGCCACTGGCATCACCCAAAGCGATGCCGTCATGGGCACGCCCGCCTATATGGCGCCCGAACAGGTGGAAGGCCGCGAACCGGGGACCGCCGCCGACCTGTTCTCGCTGGGCTTGGTGCTATACGAAATGGCTGTCGGGAAGCTGCCGTTTCCCGGAGCGTCGTTAGGGCAGATGCTCTCCAGCGGATCCCACCCGGCCATCCCCGCGCCCTCTCGCGAGCGGGTGGGAGTTCCGGCCAGCCTGGATCCTCTGATTAACGGGCTGCTTGAAAAGGACCCAGCCAAGCGCCCACAATCCGCATCCGAAGTGGCCCGTCAGCTCTCCGCAATTGCCGATCGGCTGGCCGCTCCGCCTCCACCATCACGATGGCGTGCGGTCTACGTAATCCCCGGTGCGTTGCTGGTTCTTGGCCTCGCAGCCTGGCTTTACCTGCGCTCCAAAGTGACTGATCCCCAACCCCCAATCCCCAATCCCTCCTCCTTCACTCAGCTCACCAGCTTCACGGACTCCGCGGTAGGCCCCGCACTTTCGCCCGACGGCAAGATGCTCGCCTTTTATCGAAGCAGCTCTCTGTTCGGAACCACCAGCGACATCTGGCTCAAGCTGCTTCCGAACGGCGAGCCTGTGCAAATCACTCACGATTCGCATCTGAAATACGACATTGCGTTCTCTCCGGGTGGCGATCGCATCGCTTATACCGTGTTCCCGAATGTCTCCCGTCTTTTTCAGACCTACATTGTCTCCACGCTTGGCGGAGATTCCCAACTGTTCCTGCCGAACTCCGCGGGGCTGAGTTGGTTGGACAACGGCCACCTGCTGTTCTCCCAAATCAAGACCGGAATCCACCTTGGGCTTGTGACGTCGAAACCCGACCGGTCTGACCTGCGCGAGATCTATTTCCCAGCGCATGAGCGCGGCATGGTGCATTACTCTTATCCTTCGCCCGACAAGAAATGGGTCTTGTTAGCAGAAATGATTTCCGACTTCCGTCCCTGCCGAGTGGTGCCGTTCTCCGGCGAATCACCGGGCAGGCAGGTGGGGCCGGACGGCGCCTGCACCTCCGCGGCCTGGTCTCCCGATGGGAAATGGATGTATATGTCGGTCCTGGTGGCCGGACGAAACCATTTGTGGCGCCAGCGTTTTCCCAATGGGCCACCGGAGCAAATCACATCCGGTTCCACCGAAGAGGGCGGCATCGCGATGGCGCCCGACGGGCGCTCTTTGATCACGTCGATATTCACGCGGCAGAATGCGGTCTGGATTCACGATTCGCACGGCGACCGCGCCCTTTCCACCGAAGGGTATGCAGAGGGGACGCCACCGGTCTTCTCGCGGGACGGACAGCGCCTGTACTATTTGTTGCGCCGCAACTCGCTCGAATCACCCGCCGAGCTATGGCGCGCCGATCTTGTAACGGGCAAGAGTGAAATCGTCCTGTCAGGCGTTTCGATCAGCGATTACGACATTGCGGGCGATGAAAAAGAAATCGTGTTTTCGACCCAACCGCCCGGACAGCTTTCCCAGACCTGGATCGCCCCGCTGGACCGCAGCGCGCCCCCGCGCCGGATTGCCGCGAACGGCGAAAGGCTTCCGCACTTCGGCTCGCACAATGAAATTGTCTTTCGTTTGACGGATGGCCAAGCCTACTACATCGGCGCGATGGCACGCGACGGAACGGGCCGTCGCAAAGCGCTGCCGCGCCCGATCCTAAATTTCGATAGCGTCTCGCACGATCGGCGATTTGTGGCTGCATCCGCCGTGGTGCCCAACGTGACGCCGCCCCCTACTCTCATTTTTCCACTGGATGGGGGGCCGGCGATACAAATCTGTGGCGGTTTATGCTCGCCCACCTGGTCGCCCGATGGACGGTATTTGTATCTGAAAATGGCTCAGAAGTCCGACCTGGGTGTAAACGTAAGAACGGTGGCGATTCCGATCCCGCCGGGCGATACCTTGCCCCGCCTGCCTCCGCAAGCGGCCCAGGACGTCACCCAATGGGCGAAAGTTCCAGGAGTCAAGATCATCGAGCACGTAAACATCGCGCCCGGCCCAACTCCGTCCGTTTACGCCTACATCAAACCGTCCGTGCACGCCAACCTGTTCCGCATTGTTTTGCGTTGAGATTGATGACCCCGCGCGGCTAGTTCTTCTCTTGCTTGGCTGCTTCGACGATCGCGCTCAGAGTGGGATCTTTCCCCACGGGTGCAGTGCTCTTAAACGTCCGGATGTAGGCGTATATATCTTTCGCCTGGTTGTCGGGCAATGAGCCGGCGCTGAAATTGGGCATGGACCCAGATGGAATTACCGGCGCGACATTGACGCGACCACGCAGGAAAGTGATGAACTCCTGCTCGGTGCCCAGATGTCCCCAGGTTCCCCCCAGCGGGCGTATCCCGGTTTCGCCGCTGTATCCATGGCAGGCATAGCAGCCGTAAGAATAAAACAGCTTCTTGCCTGCGACCGCGTTGCCGGTGAAGGGGCTGGTGGGCGCAGGCTTATTCGCAGGCGCTCCACGCCCGCCTTGTTGCGCGTTGATTGCCAACGGCAGCGCCAGCGCGCTCAGCGCTGTCGCCATTAACCAATAGCCAATCGGGTTCTTCATAACTACCTTGGCTCCGTGATCACGTCGATCATGTACGGATCGCCGCGCTTCACCGAAGCCACTCCGCGCTTGAGCGCCGCCATTAACTTGGTGGGATCGGAAATCGGTCCCTCCCCCGCCATGCCATAGCCCGCGGCCATCTTGGCATAGTCGATGAACGGATCTCGCAGTACGTTGCCGATGGTGGCCCGTTCGGCGCCGAGTGCCTTCGCGCCTGATCGATTGGGTACAGATGCACGTGCAATCAAAGTATCTGTTCCTGCTATTGCTCAACATCGCGCTGCTGGTCGTCGGCGCGCTGATGGACATCTTCGCAGCCATTCTGGTTGTTGTGCCGCTGCTCAAGCCGCTGGCTGCCGCGTATCATATCGACCCGGTGCAGATGGGCGTCATCTTCATCGCGAACCTGGAGCTCGGTTACCTGCATCCGCCGGTCGGCATCAATTTGTTTCTTTCGGCCTATCGCTTCAAGAAGCCGATGGGGACCATCATCTGGGCCACGCTGCCGTTTCTCGGGATACTGGCTGGGGCGGTGCTGCTGATCACCTATGTTCCGTGGCTTACCACGGCGCCGCTTCACTGGCTGGGAAAATAGGTCACTTCTTCCCGTCGCTCTATGTTCAGCCTCCAGCACATTTGTCAGAATGTCATGGAGGGTCAGACTGTCATCGATGCGCGTCAGATGGCGCTTCCCTTGGACTTCAGCCAGGCGAGACCTCGCGGGTCTAGACGCAGGCTGACTGGCACCTTGGTTTGCCCCACCTCGCGCAGACGTGTCATGCTCGCCAGCTGTTCGTCGGTTAAGCGCGGAATCTCTCGAAGGTCAATGCTCGAGTCGTCCCCAGCCTCCTGATGCTCGGCGATGGCATGCAGAGTCTGCCTCTCTGTATCACTCAGGCGGCCACAACGCCCACTTTGTAGACCGTTATCGGCGGGCAAGGATGCCGGCTTCCCGCGAAGTTAGCGGTGAACGGAGTAATTACATTGACGCTCGGCGCTACAAGTTCACCTCATAACGTCATCTAACCTGCGCTCTGCCGAAGCATCTCGCCGCCAGTTGCGTCACACCTCAGGAGAACGTCCTGCCAGAGACCACGCCGAGCACAGTATCCATTCAGGACTGGTGTCCAGACTGCAATCCGTGGCTGATTGCGCTCGCGGTCATTCTTCCGACTTTCATGGAAGTGCTGGATACGGCCATCGCGGCTGTGATTTTGCCCTACGTTGCCGGAAGCCTCTCCGCCACCACCGACGAAGCCACCTGGGTGCTGACCAGCTATCTGGTCGCCAACGCTGTGGTTCTCCCCGCCAGCAGTTGGTTCGCCATGAAATTCGGCCGGCGGAATTTCCTGCTCTTTTGCATTGGGCTTTTCACGCTGGCATCGTTTACCTGCGGTGCGGCGCAAAGCCTGGGAATGATCCTGTTCTCGCGTGCCGTCCAAGGAGCCGGAGGCGGGGCGCTGCAACCCTTGTCGCAGTCGATCTTGCTCGAAAGTTTTCCGCCCCAAAAGCGTGGCGCGGCGATGGCGCTGTTCGCGCTCGGCGTGGTAGTGGCTCCAGTACTTGGACCGACACTGGGCGGCTGGCTGACGGACCAATACACGTGGCGGTGGGCTTTCTACATCAACATCCCGATCGGTATCATCGCTTCGTTTTTGATCATGCGCTTCGTCAAAGATCCACCCTATATTCAGTCCGCAAAACCCGGCAAAATAGACGCGATCGGTTTGGGCCTGCTGGCGATCTGGATCGGGACCCTGCAAGTAGTCCTCGACAAAGGCCAGGAAGACGACTGGTTCGGCGCAACTTGGATTCGCTGGGCGGTGGTGATCCTGTTAATCGCCCTGGTGGCCTTTCTGGTCCGCGAACTGGTGATCAAAAATCCTATCGTGAACCTGAAGATTTTCAAAGACCGCAACTTCACCATGGGCTGTATCTTGATTTCGGCCGTCGGCGCCGTCCTTTACGCCATGATCACGCTGCTGCCGTTGTTCTATCAGACGCTGATGAATTACACCGCATGGGCCGCCGGTCTAGCCGTGAGCCCGCGCGGAATCGGCGCCATCTTGATCATGCCCGTGGTTGGCGTCCTAACCGCCAAAATGGATAATCGCTACCTCATCGGCGGAGGATTCGTCATCTTCGCGTGGTCTGCCTGGTGGATATCGAACCTGACACTGAATGTTTCCCAGTGGTCTCTGGCGTGGCCGATTATCATCAGCGGAGTCGGTACCGGCCTGATGTTTGTGCCGCTCGCCACCACCAGCGTCGGCACGTTGAGCAATGAACAAATGGGCAATGCTACCGGCCTGTTCAATCTGCTGCGCAACATCGGAGGCAGCATCGGGATTTCCCTGGCGGAAACACTGGTGGCACGGCGCCAACAGGTCCATCGCAATGAACTCAGCCGTTATCTTTCACCCGGTATTTCCGTCCACCAGGCCCTGCTGCGGATTCAAACCTTTATGTCGTTACATGCCGGGCCGAAGCTTGCCAGGCTGCGGGCCCTTTCGCTATTCCAAAACGGGCTGGACCAGCAATCCGTGCTTTACTCCTACGTGGACGACTTCCGCTATATGGTCGCGTTGTGCATCTTGTGCCTGCCGATTGTGTTTCTGTTCCGTCCGGTAAAAGGCAAACGCGGCGCCGCTTCGGTTGGGCACTGAAGCCTTTATCTGGGTCTTGTGTTCGAGTTCAGCCAGACCTTCGGCTCCACGGACATACCGATTCTGAGCAGGTGCTGCGGATCCTCGCCCGGTTTCAGCCGGATTCTCACCGGTAGCCGCTGTACAACTTTGACGTAGTTGCCGGTGGCGTTTTCCGGTGGAAGCAGGCTTGTTACGGCTCCCGTTGCTCCCGGCATGCTTTCCACGTAACCGTGAAACGTCCGGTCGAACGCGTCCACCTTGATGTCCACGGACTGGCCGGGGTGCATGCGGCGAAGCCGTGTCTCTTTGAAGTTTGCCGTGATCCAAATATCGTCGATCTGGCTGATGTCCAGCATCTCTTGGCCCGCTTGCAGGTCCTCGCCCACCTCGACGGTTTTATTCGCGATCACTCCCGAAACGGGCGCCACGATCTTGGTGTAAGAAAGATTCAGGCGGGCCTGATCCAGCGCGGCCTTGGCTGAAACGATACTTGCGTTGCGGGTGGCCACCGTGGCCTGCCGGGATGCGGTTTGCCGCGGCGCATTTTGCTGGGCTCCTTCGAGGCGCGTACGGGCTTGCGATAGTTCCGCGCGCCGTTCATCCAGATCGCGTAGCGCTACTTGAACCGCCGCTTTGGCCGCGTCCACCGTTGCCGCCTGGCTTTCCGCGGTGGCGCGCACCGCGTCGAATTGCAGCCGCGAAATCTCGGCTTTCTCCGCTAACGGCTGGTAGCGCTCCACATCCCGCTGATCCTTCGCGTTCTGCGCTTCGGTATTGCGCAGATCCGCCTGCTTCGCGACGTACTCCTGTTCAGCCGCAGCTACCGCCTTTTCCGCCACCACAACGCTGGCTTGACCCTCCGAAATGGTGGTTTGATTTGTGGTTACGACAATCGGCACGTTGGGGCTCTCCGCGTGCAACTGAGCCACGGCTTGCGCATAAGCGCCACTCGCTTGTTGCAGGGCTACCTCATAATCCCGCGGATCCAGATCCACGATCACTTGCCCGGCCTGAACGAATTGATTGTTTTCGACATACACGCCCACCACTGTTCCCCGGATTCGCGGGCTCATCATATTCAGATGTCCGTCCACCTGGGCGTCGTCCGTGGATTCGTAGGATGACAGATAGTTCCACAACAGAATCGCGCCCACCGCGAGCCCAACCAGCGCAATCGCCCCCAGCATCACGCGGCCAGGATGCCGTCTCAGATACCGCCGTGTTCGTTGTGCGAAAGGCTTCTTGGGCTTCTCAGGCGGCTTGTTTTCCGCCGGCGGTTGCTCCTGCTGTCCGCCAACACCCGGTTGGGGAGCTTTGGCCGGTTCAGGTGCTTTTGGAGGACTAGCGGCGCCGGCCGACTCGCGTAGCTTCTGCTGCTCCTCCTTGAGGCGCTCCTGCTCGTCCTCCAGGTCGTCTACTTTCTGACTTATCTCTCGGACTGTTGGTTCATCGGCCATAACAGCAATTCAGAGCACCGTTACAAGAGCCGGCGTTCAACATTCTTCTAACGGTCCGGGCCCCTATGAATATGACGGCAATTCGGGCAGTCCGTTTCCGCGGTAAAAGCGACGCCCCAAGTCCCGATTACTTACCCAGCCCCTTCCGCAAGCCGCGAACCTTCTTCAGATCTGCGACGAACTTTTCATATTCTACGCGCCGCTGCTCTTGGTCCCGGGCGCGCAGGATCGCGGAGGGATGAACGGTGGATGTGACATGTGGCGCCCAAGAATTCCTGACGAAGATCCCGCGTTCCTTGGTCAGCCGGTAGGTGTTGCCAAAGATCGTCTGCGCCGCGGTTGCGCCCAGGCACACGATGATTTCCGGCTGGATCAAATTGATCTCCGCCTCCAGCCACGGCCGGCATGCTCTAATTTCCATGCTGTCGGGTTTTGTGTGCAGCCGCCTTTTACCACGCTCCTCGAATTTGAAATGCTTCACGGCGTTCGTAACGTAAACCTGCGAGCGATCGATGCCTGCTTCGGCCAGCCCCCGATCGAACAGTTTGCCGGATGGCCCGACGAACGGACGGCCCTGGCGATCTTCCTCGTCCCCAGGCTGCTCGCCGATAAAGACAATTTGAGCCGAGTTCGGTCCTTCGCCGAAAACTGCTTGCGTGGCCCACCGGTATAGGTTGCACCCTTGGCAACTTTGAACGCTCTCCCTGAGCGCCCGCGGCGTCAGATGTTCCGGAATGTAGTCGGCGGCGCTGGCAGATTCGGTTCGCGGCATGGATCCCCCTTTCATTCGAGAGCAAACGGCTTGCCAGAGGTTAAACCAAGTGCACGGACTTGAAACTTACTCGCGTAGCGCCGGTCTAGAAATGTAGGAGTGCAATGTACCGAACGAACCAAGGAGATTGTCATGCCTGAAAAAAGGACACTCGAGCGCGCTCGGAAAGACCGACGCAAGGGAAAGGCTCCGTCGACGCAGGCCGGAGAATTTGTTCGTGAAGAAATGGACCATGTCCGGGAAGGGAAGCATGGAGCCCGCTCTGCCAAGCAGGCCATCGCGATCGGTCTGTCCAAAGCGCGCCGGGCCGGCGTCAAGCTTCCCGCTCCGAAGAGAGGCAAGGTAGCGGAGAAAACGCGCACCCAGGCCGCGCGTGATACCCGCAAAGGATCGCATCCGTCAGGGCACGCGCCCTCGCGGAAAAGGTCACGCGCTGTTACTTCCGCCCTCAAGCGAGAAGGGCACCAAGCTGCATCCCACAACGCCTTGTCGCGTCAGGCCCATGCGAGTGCAAGCAGCCGGGGGCCCGCCAACCGCAGCCAGGCCGCCAGGAAAGCGGTCCGCACCAAGGGGGCGGCTGGACGTAAGGTGGCGGCACAAAAGGCAGCCCGCACGCGAGCGCGCCGGTCGCGATAACGTGCGCGCCCCTGTAAGAATTGCAAGTACTGTCTCAGTGGCCTTGAGCTAAATTCCTCAGCGCTGGAACGTTATCGTTTGGCCCCTGAAAAGCATCAGATCGGGCGGAGTATTGAGTGTGGCCGCCAATATTGCTGCCGTCGCTAAAAACTGGCTCGTAACCTTTTTCGAATGGTTCGGCGATCTCGGGCTGTTTTGCGCGCGCGTGGCGCGGGCCAGCCTGAGCGCACCTTTGGAATTGCGCGAATTCGTCCGGCAATTGGATGCCATCGGATCGAAATCCTTTCCCCTGGTCGCACTGGCCGGAGCCGCCACCGGGATCGTCCTGTCGCTTCAAACCCGGGACAGTTTGACGCGCTTCGGCGCCGAAGCCATGCTTCCGGCCGTGATCGTGTTTTCCCTGATGAAGGAAAGTGGCCCAGTCATCACAGCCCTGATTGTCAGTGGGCGCGTTGGCGCGGGAATTGGCGCCGAACTCGGATCCATGCGCGTTACCGAGCAGATCGACGCCATGGAAGTCTCGGCGGTGAATCCCTACAAGTTTCTGGTGTCTACGCGCGTGCTGGCGTGTGTGCTGATGCTCCCGCTCCTGACCTTGGCCGCGGATTTCTCCGGCATCTTCCTTGGGTGGATCTCGTCCATCTTGGTGCATCCCATCACGTTCCGTCTCTTTCTGCACAACGGACTGAAGAATGCCGCGATGAGCGATTTCCTGCCGCCCACGTGTAAAACCGCGGTATTTGGGCTCATCATCGGCATGGTCTCTTGCTTCCAAGGCATGCGCACGCGCGGTGGCACTGCGGGAGTAGGGCGCTCCGCTACCAGTTCCGTCGTGCTTTCGTCGATCTTTATCATCCTCGCCGACGTAATCCTGGTTCGATTCATTCAGGTATGGTTCCCCTCATGACCACGACGCGCGAAACCCTCAAGCCGAATCCATCGCAGCAGCGCTCAGGTGAGGAGCCCTTGGTGGTGACGGACCTGTATAAATCGTTCGGCTCGCAAAAGGTCCTGCGGGGCGTGGATCTCGTGGCCAAACGCGGCGAAACGGTAGTGGTTCTCGGGCGAAGCGGAACCGGTAAGAGCGTCTTGTTGAAACTTATCGTCGCGTTGCAGCGGCCGGACTCGGGCTCCATTCGAATTCACGGCCAGGAGCTGGCCGGTCTGGATTTGGGCCAACTGAACGAAATTCGAAAAAAGATCGGGTTCCTGTTTCAGCAGGCCGCGCTGTATGACTCGCTCACCGTCGAAGAGAACGTCGCATTCCCGATGAACCAGCACACCCAGTCTGTCGGACGACGAACGCCGGGACCGCGTCCGAACCCTGCTCGCCAGTGTCGGTATGGAGCATGACCTAAACAAGATGCCCTCGGATATTTCCGGCGGAATGCAAAAGCGCGTTGGCCTGGCCAGGGCGCTGGCGCTGGATCCGGACATCCTGCTCTTCGATGAGCCTACTTCCGGTCTCGATCCTATTACCGCGGCTGAAATCGGCGAGCTGATCGTGAAACTCAAGAAAGAAAGAAATCTTACGTCGGTGGTGGTGACGCACGATGTGCACGGTGCCAAGTCTTTCGCTGATCGAGTGGTGCTGCTGCGCGAAGGGAAAGTCGTGATTGACGGACCTTTCCCGGAACTCGAGCGGAGCCCGGATCCATTCGTCGTCCAATTTCTGAAAGACGCGGCTTAGGGAGGGTTTTATGTCGCAAGCATTTCGGCTTGGCTTATTCATTGTTGCCGCCCTTGCGGTGCTGGTGGCCGGAGTGTTCTTAATTGGGAGCCGGGAGTCCCTCTTCCAGGCTACTTACCGTGTGAACGCCCAATTCCAGAACGTAGCAGGCCTGGCCGATGGCGCCGACGTGCGTGTAGGAGGACTTCACCAGGGCACCGTCAAGCATATTCAGCTCCCGAATCAACCCGACGGAAAAGTAACCGTCAGCATGGATCTCGACAAAGCCACTCGTGATGTCCTGAACAAGGGTTCGGTTGCGTCTATCAAGTCCGACGGACTGGTGGGCGACAAGTATGTTGAGATTTCGTTTGGATCCCAAGGCGAGGCGCCACTCAACAATGGGGATACCATCGCCAGCCAGCCGCCCTTGGATCTGTCCAATCTCGTAAAAAAGGCCGACAACCTTCTGGACAGTGCTCAAGGCGCCGTCACGGATTTAACTGGCACCGCGAGCAACTTGGAATCCATCAGCTCCAAAATCAATCAGGGGAAGGGAACGGTGGGCGAACTGATCAACAATAAAACTATCTACCAGCAAGCCACTGCCGGAGCCACTGCCCTGAACGAAGATATGGAAGCGCTGAAACACAATTTCCTGCTCCGTGGATTTTTTAAAAACCGGGGGTATGAGGACGCAGCCGATCTGACGAAGAACGCGGTCTCTCATCTGCCGCCCGGCGATCCGGTAAAGACCTTCGACTACGGCGACAAAAAGCTCTTCAACAAGCAAGCCAAGCTCGAAGACCAGAAGGCTCTCAAAGAGGTTGGGGATTTTCTCCAGGCCAACAAGTTCGGGCTGGCCGTGATCGTTGATTCAGTCGGAATGAAGGGTGAAACGGGCCAGGATCAAAAGGTGTCGGAAGGGCGCGCTGCGGCGGTCCGCGATTATCTGGCCAAGAACTTCCGATTGGACGACACGCGCATAAAAACACTGGCCCTCGGCAAAACCAACGGCGCGAGCGATAACGGAAATGTGGAAATCCTCGTCTATCCGCCTTCCATCTCTGCCACCATCACCCGCGGTCCAACCCTGGCCGATAAGGATGCGAAGTAAGGTCCCGCAAACTATTTCGCCTGCGGAGCCCAGGCGATTTTGATCAGGCCGGGGCGGCGTGCCAGCGCGTGAATCACCTCGGGAACATCGTTATCGGCGGCCGCGGCTCTCCATCTCAGATCGCAATTCAACTCGGTACTTTGTGTCGCGGGGTCGTAGGCGTAAGCACAAGCTGAGATTTTCACCCCCGCCTGCGCCAGGCTGGTACGAATCTCACTTTCGCCGGGCGTCGGGCATCGGAATCTTGGTCCTGAGGAGCCGCGGTGGTGACGCCGACTACAAAATTATCCCGGCGTACGATCGCGCCGGCACCAATGAATCCGATACCTGACAAAATACCTAACGGAAAGCGCATGACGTCCATCACCACGAACGAATCGGAAGTCTTACCGGCAGTTGAGAGCAAATAATTGGCCTCAATCATGGACAAGCATGCCGCCAGAGCGACCAGCATCGTTGTTCGCAACCCCGCCGGACGGCCGTGTTCGCCGCGGTTGTAGCCGATCCAGGCGCCGGCCACAATGGTGCACAGTAACCGGATCGCAATGTCGGACCAAACTAAATTCATCGGCATGAGTCTTCTCCCGGGTGCATCGCGCCTCTAATATAGGTACACATGCTGGAAACCAGTCCACCGACAAAACAGAACCGCGTTGAACTGTTTTTTGCCGACCTGGGGCCGGGGCTCATCACTGGCTGCGCCGATGACGATCCCTCCGGCATCTCCACTTATTCGATGAGTGGCGCCGTCTTTGGTTACGGCCTGCTCTGGACCGCGCTCATTTCGTTTCCGCTGATGGTGTCCGTTCAAATGATGTGCGGGCGCTTGGGGATGGTCACCGGGCGCGGGCTGGCCGGCGTGATTCGCCGCCGGTACTCGAAGTGGGTGCTGTGGGGCGCGTGTTCGCTGTTGATCGTCGCCAATGTGGTGAACATTGCCGCGGATCTTGGCGGCATGGCGGATGCCACCCAGATGCTTACGGGTGTGAACTCCCTGGTTTGGACACCCATTTATACGGCCCTGATTGTCAGCTTTTTGTTTTGGTCGTCGTACCGTCAGATCGCGCGCATTTTCAAGTGGATCACTCTGGTGCTGCTCGCCTATGTCGTCACCGCGTTTTTCGCCAGGGTGGACTGGCATCAGGCTCTAATTACGACGTTGCTGCCGCATCCGGTTTGGTCGCGCGATTACATTGAGGTGCTGGTAGGCATCCTCGGCACTACTATTTCTCCCTATCTCTTTTTCTGGCAGGCATCGCAGGAGGTGGAAGAAGAACGCTCCATGGGGAAGAATCTCGCGCAGCGCAAAGGCGCCACCGCCGAGGAATTGCGCGCTTTGAAGGTGGACGTGATCACCGGGATGTTTGCCTCAAATTTCATCATGTATTTCATCATTCTCACTACCGCTGCCACCTTGCACGCGCACGGCATTGTGAAAATAGACACCGCCAAGCAAGCAGCGGAAGCGCTTCGGCCGCTCGCCGGAAAGGCCGCATATCTGCTGTTTACACTGGGCTTGATCGGAACCGGGATGCTGGGCGTTCCGGTGCTGGCCGGATCGTGCGCCTACGCCATCTCGGAAGCCGCCGCCTGGCGTGGGTCGCTGGAGAAGAAGCCGCGCGGCGCCAAGAAATTCTACGGTGTGCTGGGCATTGCGATGGCCCTCGGCCTCGCCATCGATTTTACCGGGCTGGACGCCATAAAAATGCTGTTCTGGTCCGCTGTTACCAACGGCATCCTCGCCCCGCCCCTCATTTTCTTAATTCTGCTTCTTACCAGCGACCGGAAAGTGATGGGCCATCAAACTAGTCCCATCACTGAACGGGCTCTGGGTTGGGTGACTTTCGTCTTTATGGCGGCCGCCGCGGTCACCATGCTGATTGCTTAATAGCTCGCAGTTTGTTCTTGCGAGCGGTAAAAGTTACTTCTCCAACACCTTCTCGATTTGTCCGATTTTCTTCTGAATCTTACCGCCCAGTTTTTCGTCCTGGCCTTCCGCCTGGAGGTTCGGATCGTTGGTTAGTATCCCTGCTTTCTCCTTGATCTTGCCTTTGGCCTCATGCACCTTGCCCTGGATCTGGTCCTTTGTACTATCTTTCATCTTGGTCTCCGTTTCTTCGGATCCGCTGTTGGCGGTCCACGCCGTTCCCAAGCACTTGGACCGCCGAACTAAGGAATAGGCAAAGGCCCCTGAAGTGCTTGATGCGGACCCAGGAGGAAAACAAAATGAGGTATCTAATCGCTTGGGTGCTCGGTGTTCCTGGCGTCGTAATCGTGATTTGGTTCCTGATGAGTCATCATTAAAGCGATGAGTCATCATTAAAGCGATGAGTCATCACTAAGATGGCGAGCCACCATTAATTCTTCAAAGCCAGCGCTCAGTCCGCGTGGCGCACCGTGATGCCGCCGCCGGACGTATGCAGGTAGAGCAGCGGTCCACCGCCGTTCAGCGGCGCCCGCAATTGGTACGAGTGCCGGTCGTCATCGAAGGGAACGGGGAAGTCCGTCCATACGCGTCCCCCACTCGTCGACGCATCCAAATCGACGCGAGCATCTCTTCGGAGCGTCACATCGATGCCGCCACCGGAAGTGGACAAGCGGCATTCTTCTTTCGGCTGGCCAGTAAGAGAGGCTTTCACGGGCCCTCCGGATGTGAACGCGTCAATCGGGCCTGAGGCATCTCTGATGAGGATCGGTCCGCCCGATGTGCGGGCTCGAACCCGGCCTAAATTTCCTTCGATGGTGATCGGACCGCCGCTGGTGGAAGCGTCCACATCTCCGGCCGCGTCCTGGATGCGAATGGGGCCTCCCGAGGTGTGCACAATGGCGTTGCCTTTGCCGCCCTCAAGCGTAATCGGGCCGCCGGATGTCCGTCCGTTCACAGCGCCTTGGATTCCTTCGAAATCCAACGGTCCGCCGGAGGTGTGCGCGTTCACATCTCCCCGCAGATTGTTTACCGAAATCGGTCCCGACGACGTATCGATATCCGCATTAAATTTCGCGGGCACCGTAACGCGATACTCCACTTCGCGCAACCAGCTCGCATATTCCAGGCAGCGCCCGTCGTGGCATAGCTGATGACCCCCGAAGAGGGCAGGCCACATCGCGAGCATCGGCACCCAGCCTTTATGGAACGCGCCCTCCACCCGGATGTCGGGGCCTTGCTGCGTGACATCCAGCGTGAAATCGCGCCGCATGCGATCGTACTCCGCCGGTGAGGGTGGATCTCCACGAAAGGTGACCTCCACTTCCACCTTCGTCGAGGCGCCGGGCGCCACTCGCACGGAGCCGACGTCGGCGTTCAATACCAGCCGCCGAGCCGAAGAAACGGGCACGGATTTCTGGACGTGATCTCCGGGGTCGACAGCATAAAGAAAGGCGGCACAGGCCAACGCGGCAATCAGCAAACGAAGCATCGCGACCTCCCATTGAGATGTAATACGTGCCAGATCGCAATTCGTTCGCAAAATTCTGAATTCCCGTATTCCTTGTCTTCCCGTATTCCTTGTCTTCCCGTATTCCTTGTCTCCCTGCCCTCCTCGTATATCATAGAGGCGTTATGGAGCCCTCCCAATGACGCGGATCGCCGTGATTCTATCTGTTGCTGTTGCCGGTTTACTGGCCCTCACCCTGATTGGCGCCAGCGCGCCGTCCACTTCGGTTCAGTTCACCACTCACCTCATTACCGGTAAGCTGCGTGGCGGCTACAGCGTGGATATCGCCGACGTCAACCACGACGGCAAACTCGACATCATTCCGGTCGCAGCCGGTGATGCGGAGCTCGCCTGGTACGAAAACCCGGGCTGGGAACGGCATGTCATGCTCAACGACAAGCGCGCGATGCTCTGGGCGTCGGCTGCCGATATCGACGGCGACGGCATCCCTGAGTTCGCCCTGTTGAGCGATTTCGGCCAGGATCCCAAGAAGAGCAAGGGCTCCGTCTGGCTGGTGAAGAGCCAGGGCGATCCCAAAGAAATGTGGAAGTCCTACTTGGTAGATGCCGTCCCCACCGCGCATCGCGTCACCTGGGCCGATCTGGAAGGGAACGGCAAAAAGGAAATCGTTATGGCGCCCTTCGTCGGGCTCAAGGGCTGGGAAGATCCGAAATATCAGGACAATGTGCCGCTGCTCTACTGGCGCGTTCCCGCCAAGCTCGATGACCAATGGAAACGCGAGACGGTGGACGACAAACTCTACGGCGTCGTTCATCATCTGCACGCCATTAAGTGGAATCCGGGCAAACGGGACGATCTTATCGTCGCGGGCTTCGATGGCATCATGCTCTACACTCCATCCGGCCACGGCGACAAATTGAAATTCGAACGCAAGCAGCTCGCCAAGGGCGACGAACCGAGGGACGTGCCGGGCGCGGGCGGAATGACCAAAGGCAGCAACGACGTTTATCAGCTTTACATCAAAGGCAAGCGCTTTCTCGCGGCTGAGGAGCCCTGGCATGGCGATGAAATCGTCGTTTACACCAACAAAGCTGGTAAATGGGAGCGCAACGTGATCTTCAAGGGCCTCATTCAGGGGCATGAGATGGCCGTGGGCGATCTCAACGGCGATGGACGCGATGACATTGTCGCGGTGGACGTCACCAATCGTGGCCGGCCAACTCCGGCCAGTGTTCACATTTTTTATTCCGAGGACGACGCTGGTATGCACTGGCGTCATGAGTTGCTCGACCAGGACATGATGGCCGGGTCAGGTGTAGTGGTCGCCGACGTCAATGGCGACGGCCGTCCTGACATCGTCGCTATCAGCGGCAATCAAGTGAAATATTACGAAAACCTGGGAGTTGGAAAATGAGAACGGCACTCTTCGCACTTGCATTCGCGCTCATCCTGAGCGGCCAATCGGCGCCGCCCGATCGCGCGCCTGTGGACGATCCGAACTACCTTCCGCGCGTCACTCCCATCCAGCCCGGCATGGCGCCGAAGATGAAAGTTGATGTGCTTCCGGCTGTTCCGTCGCGCAGCTTCCTGGTCCACTTCAGCGCCGGCGATGAATTAATGTCGGGCATGACCGATTTCGCCGAAAAGAACAATCTCAAAACCAGCGAAGTTCGCGGGCTCGGTGGCATCAGTTCCGCCGTGGTCTCCGCTTACGATCCCGAAAAGGGTGCGTTCAAACGCTTCAACATCGATCAAAAGGGCGAGCTGGTCTCGTTACAGGGCGAGATCACGGTGCAAAAAGGCAAGCCCGTCTTCCACGCTCACGTGGTTTTTGTGCTGGTGGACGGAACCGTGCACGGCGGCCATCTGGTGGAAGCGCACATCAACCCCATCGCGAACTTGTTCGTCAACGAATACTCCCCGAAAGAATGATGGCAGCAGCGGCGTTGTGGCTAATCCCCAGCCGCTTTCAAGAACGTGCCTTGCTCCAACTCATCGAACGCCTTCCGAAGCTGATCCTGCGTGTTCATCACGATCGGTCCGTACCACGCCACCGGCTCCTCCAGCGGCTGGCCGGAAACCAGCAGGAACCGGATGCCCTCTTCACCTGCCTGCACGGTGAGTTCGTCGCCCTGGTCAAACAATACCAGCGAGCGATTCTCCGCATCCGTGGGCGGCGCTGTGTCCAGCCAGCCCACTCCCTCCGTAGGCACCGCCAGCGGCCCCGAAGCATTGCCGAACTTCCCGTCGCCCGCGAAAACATAGGCGAAGGCGTGCCGCGTCGTTTCAACCGGCAGCACCTTTCGCTTTCCTGGTGGCACCGACACGTCCAGATACATTGGATCGGCCGCGATACCGTCCACCGGCCCGCGTTTCCCCCAAAAGCTCCCGCAAACGATTCGCACCCCGGTGCCGTCGTCATCGGTGATCAGTGGAATCTCGGCCGCTTTCACTTCCTGATAGCGCGGCGTCGTCATCTTCAGGGCCGATGGAAGATTCGCCCACAACTGAAATCCGTGCATCCGCCCGCTCTGATCGCCCTTCGGCATT
Source organism: Bryobacterales bacterium (assembly GCA_963725455.1). Taxonomy (GTDB): domain Bacteria; phylum Acidobacteriota; class Terriglobia; order Bryobacterales; family Bryobacteraceae; genus Palsa-89. The sequence goes on along the minus strand of CAVRZH010000110.1, from coordinate 106,511 downwards.
TCCTGGTGAATGATCCCGCGCCCCGCCGTCATCCATTGAACGTCGCCGGCCGCGATGGTGCCCTGGTTTCCCATGCTATCGCCATGATCCACGGTCCCAGCCAGCACATAGGTGATGGTCTCGATGCCGCGATGCGGGTGCCAGGGAAAGCCCGCCAGGTAATCATCTGGAACGTCGTTACGGAAATCGTCGAGAAGCAGAAACGGATCGAAGTCGGATGTGTTGCCAAAACCGAACGCCCGCCGCAAATGCACCCCCGCGCCCTCAAGCGTCGGCTTGGACTTGATGAGCCGCTTCACTGGTCGAATGGACAATGTGGCCTCCTGTACCCGAGAGTAGCGTGTTCCGGGCCGCCGTGGCGCACGCACTCTGGGCTGTGGCCTCGCACTCCTGCGGCGCACTCCTGCGTGCCGCGTTCACAGTCGTGTGAACGCTTGGGCCGGCCCGGCAGACGAGACGCGGGCGTTAGTTGGGGATATTCAGTACTCTAATTCCAGGAGCGAATGAGCCGCCACGCCTTCCATGAATTAGTCGACAGAATTCCCGAAGAGGAACTCTGTGCCGCTCAGCGCTTTTTGGAGTACCTGGCGGTAAGTCCGGCATACCGGACAGCCTTGTCTTCGCCGTCGGACGACGAACCTGTGAGCGCTGGCGACGCGGACGCGATCACACGCGCGCAAGAACAGCTCCGCATAGGCAAAATTGTCTCCCATGGCGATGTACTGCGGGAATTCGGCCCTTTGGCGTGATGAGCAACGCAAAATCGAACGTTGAACTAAGTCCGATGCTGAAGGGCGGATTGATTTTCACAGCCTTTGGCGTGGTTGCCTTGGCTTGGCTCTGGCTTCAGCCAACCGAACCGTGCGCCAGCAGCACGCAAGTAGGTTTGTTATTGATCGCCCTGGGCTTTCCAATCGGAGTTGTCCTTCTGACGATCGGAGCGCTCAGGAAACTCCTCCGACACAATTAAGATTTAGCTGCTAGCGGCAGTTGCACCTAGTAAAGAAAAAGGCCCAGGTAGAGAAAACTCCGTTGACGCATCTGGGATAATCAAAGAAGCAGGCGGGGCCAGCGCCCTTTCCCGAATTATCCCCCAAGGAGTGCATTGGAAGAATCCATTCTCATCCGTGGAGCGCGAGTCCACAACCTCAAGAACGTGTCGCTCGCCATCCCGCACAATCTGCTCACCGTCGTCACCGGTGTCTCCGGATCCGGCAAGTCGTCGCTGGTCTTCGATACCGTGTACGCCGAGGGCCAGCGCCGCTATGTGGAATCGCTCTCCGCCTATGCCCGCCAGTTCCTGGAACGCATGGAGAAGCCCGATGTGGATGAGATCGCCGGCATCGCGCCGCCCATCGCTATCCGCCAGAAGAACACCACGCGCAATCCGCGTTCCACGGTAGCCACGTCCACCGAGATCTATGACTATTTGCGCCTGCTCTACGCGCGCGCCGGGCGGACCTACTGCCCGAAGTGCGGCGATCAAGTGGTGCGGGACACCGTGGACCAGGTCGCGAAGACCATGCTGGATCAGCCCCAAGGTTCCCGCTGGTACGCCCTGTTTCCGGTGCGCGTGGGAGGCGGCACGGACGCACTGCGCGATCATCTTTTCGAACTCCGCAAGAAAGGGTTCACCCGGCTCTATCAGAATGGGCGCGTGTTCGAATTCTCCACGCCCGAGTCGCTGCTCGACATCGATTTCAGCCAGCCCGTCTTCATCCTGGTGGATCGTTTCGTCATCTCGCCCGACCTGCACCAGCGCATTGTCGACACCACGGAGATTTGTTATCGCGAAGCAGGCGAGGTGATTTTTGAAGAAGCCACGCCGCAAAATCCTCCGCCGGTGACCCTGCGCTTCAGCGAAAAGTTTGCCTGCAAGCGCTGCGGCATCGAGTTCGTGACACCCGAGCCGGGCCTTTTCAGCTTCAACAATCCCATGGGCGCCTGTCCCCGCTGCCAAGGTTTCGGCAACACCATCGATTACGATATGGATCTGGTGATCCCCAATCCCGGCCTGTCGCTCGACGAAGGCGCCATCGATCCGTGGACGAAGCCACAGTACGAGTGGAACCAGGCGCATTACAAAAAGGCTTTGCGCGGCCAGGTGCGATGGAATGTGCCTTACGGCGATCTGCGTCCCGAAGAGCAGGCCAGCGTGGTGAAAACGATTCACGAATTCTTCACCGAAGTAGAAGCCAAGAAGTACAAAGTCCACGTGCGTGTCTTCCTGAGCCGGTATCGAGGCTACGCTCTTTGCCCGGATTGTGGCGGCTCGCGCCTCCGCGCCGACGCCCTGAACGTCCGCATCGCAGGCAGAACCATCGCCGATGTTGCCAAGTTCAACATCGAACAGGCGTACGAATTCTTTCAGTCGCTCGATTTGTCGCCCGAAGAATCCGCCATCGCGGACAAGATCCTAATCGAAATTCGCCAGCGCCTCAAATTCCTGAACGACGTCGGGCTGGACTATTTAACCCTGGACCGCCTCTCATCCACGCTCTCAGGCGGGGAAGCGCAGCGCATTCAACTGGCCACCTGCCTGGGATCGCGACTGGTGGGCGCCTGTTACGTTCTGGATGAACCGTCCATCGGATTGCACTCGCGCGACACCGGGCGCCTGATTCGCATCCTGGAAGAACTGCGCGACCTCGGCAACACCATCGTGGTTGTGGAGCACGATGCCGACGTCATGCGCGCTGCCGATCATATCATCGATATGGGGCCCGGCGCGGGCGAGCTCGGCGGACAGATCGTCTTCGAAGGTTCCTATCGCAAAATCATGGCGAATGGCTCATCCACGCTCACCTCGCGCTATCTGCGGGGCGACTTGCACGCCCAAAGCCTAGGCGAACGACGTGAGATCGACCCGCGCAAAACAGTCAAATTCTTTGGCGCCCGCGCTCATAACCTCAAGGGCATCAACGTCGAAATTCCCTTGAACATGATGGTGGCCGTTACCGGCGTTTCCGGATCGGGAAAATCCACTCTGGTGCATGACGTGATCTTTCAATCGCTCACGCAGCGCCTGCGGAAGTCGGCGCTGGAGGGCTTCGACGAAGATCAGGATCAGAAGGCTGAAAAAGTCACGTGCCGCCGCGTGGAGCGTGCGGAGCTGGTACGCGAAGTGGTGCTGGTAGACCAATCGCCCATCGGCCGCACCCCGCGCTCGAACCCGGTTACCTACATCAAAGCCTTCGATCTCATTCGCGAAATCTTCGCATCCACTCCCGAAGCAGCCAAGCGCGGCTATAACGGCGGGCATTTTTCGTTCAACATTCCCGGCGGGCGCTGTGAGAATTGCCAGGGCGATGGCACGGTGACCGTAGAAATGCAGTTCCTGGCCGACGTGGAGCTGGTGTGCGAGGAGTGCAAAGGCACGCGCTTCAAGAGCGCGATTCTTGACATCCGCTATAAAGGGCTGAACATCCACGAAGTCCTGCAATTGACTGTGAAGGAGGCGCTCTCGTTCTTCTCGGAATCCAAGCGTTTAGTAAATCGATTGAAAGTTCTGTCCGATGTCGGCCTGGGATACTTGCGGCTAGGACAATCGGCCACCACGCTCTCGGGCGGCGAGGCGCAGCGCGTAAAATTGGCGTCGCACTTGGCGCAGTCCACCTGCGGCGGAACGCTCTTCATCTTCGATGAGCCCACCACCGGCCTGCACTTCGATGACATCGCGAAGCTGCTGGCGGCCTTCCAGCGATTGATCGAGAATGGCGGAAGCATTTTGATCATCGAACACAACCTGGACGTGATTCGTAGCGCCGATTGGGTGATCGACCTGGGGCCCGAAGGCGGCGAACGCGGCGGCCAGATCGTGGCCCAGGGAACTCCCGAGCAGATTGCGGCAGCTCGGAATTCGTACACTGGGCGATACTTGAGCGCACAGGCCGCCGAATGCGGCGCCCAATGAAAGACCAACATCGAGAACTGGCCGCCCCATGGCGAGTCCGTTGTGCGCGAGTATCCTAAGAAAGAATATGCCGCAAACGCCGCACGTTGAGTCGCACTTTACCGCTTCAGAATTTGTACGCGATATCGTCATTGGGATGGCGGATGGCCTTACCGTTCCTTTCGCGCTCGCGGCCGGCTTGTCTGGCGCCGACACCACCACTCGCATCATCGTAGTCGCTGGACTGGCTGAGATCGCGGCCGGGTCCATCGCCATGGGCTTGGGCGGATATCTCGCGGCTAAGAACGACGCCGATCATTATGTGAGCGAGCTCAAGCGCGAGCAGCGTGAAGTGGAGGAGATTCCCGACGAAGAGGCGCGCGAGGTGCTGGAGGTTTTCGAAACTTACGGTCTTACCCACGCCGAAGCGGTTCCCATTGTCGATTCGCTCCGGCTGCGTCCGAAGCAGTGGATCGATTTCATGATGCGCTTCGAACTTGGCCTGGAAGAGCCGGATCCCAAGCGCGCCGTGCGCAGCGCCAGCACCATCGCGGGCGCTTACATCGCGGGCGGCCTGATCCCGCTGGCGCCTTACATGCTAATGGCGTCGGCCAGCTCAGCGCTGATCGTATCCGTTGTCGCCACCATTCTGGCGCTCGCCGTTTTTGGCGCTGTGAAGGGCCATTACACCGGAATGCCCCTCGCTTCGGGTGCGATACGCACCGCGTTCATCGGTGGTCTGGCTGCCGCGGCCGCCTTCGGTATCGCGCGGCTGGTATCGGCGAAATAGGTGCGGAGCCTAATTACGCGGGAATCTGCTCCCTGGCAGCCGGCGCGGAGACCCCCAGGTAGCCCAGAGCCTCGGTCAGGCTGCTCGCGAACTGATCGGGCGGCGAAGGATGAAATCGGATCATCGCGCGTTCCGTGTCGCCATTGAATCCCCAGACGCCAATGACAATCTTGCTGCGAGGAAAACTCGACCGTAGTTGACGGCTCAACACTCGGGCATGCGAAAAAGCAAACGGCTGAATCGCCGAAACGCAGAATATATCGTTCACTCCCGGCTCAATCAGGCTCACGGTACCCGCCAGTGATGAACCCACCGGGAACGACACTACGGAAGCGCCGGCATGCTCCAGCAGTTGAGCCAGCATGGCCGAAGCAATCTCGTCGGCCTCATCGTTCGCAGGCAAACACAAAATGCGCTCCGGCCGTAAGGCCACGTCCGATTTAACGGGTTCCTCCGAAAACCCCGCAATAATCTCGCGTAAAGTCAGGAACAGAAACTCTTCGCGCTCCGGGTCTAGCGCACCCTTATGCCGATCTTGCTCCGCCAGGGTTAACGCTGGAATGATCACGGCATCGTATAACTGCGCAAGCGAGTTCTCACGCCGATATTCCTCGGCTACGCCGCGTGCTTCCTGGTCGTCCATCGCCAACAGGCGCTGATACAAATGCGCGTCGGGCGCCAGCACCGGCTGATCCCCCAGCAGAATGTGAAGAAACGCCAGGCTGCGGGACATGCCGTCCCAGAACCACCACGCAGACTGTGAGAGGAGTGGAAAGTATCAAACCAGCCGGGCCCCAAAGCGCCGCCCAGAGCATGGTGGTGAGGAGCAGAGCAAGTGACGAGATTCCGGTATGAGCGCCGTAGAGCCAGGGTTCGATCAGATTGCCGGTGATCAATTCCAGCGTAGCGAATAAGGCGAACACCAACACGGGCGATTTCCAGCCGTCGAAGACCGCCAGGGAGAGGAGCAGCGGCAACAGCGCCGCGGTCACCGACCCCAGATAGGGGACGATTCGCAGAATGGCCGCCACTGTCCCCCACAATGCCGCATAAGGAACTCCGATGAAATAAAGTCCGATTCCACACAGCAGGCCGAAGCAGGCATTTACGAGAAACTGCAACATCAAGTAGCGGCTGATTCGCCGCGTCCCGTCCGCGACAGCCTCCGTCATTATGTTGAGCCGGCTCAATCCGGCTAAGCGGAAAATCCGGTTCCGCAAATCGCTTTCTTCAACCAGCAGAAACACCGTGAACACCAAGACGATTCCAAGCTTCGCCAGAGGTCCCAGAAACGGCTTGCTCACATCGCGAAGGTAAAACAGCTCATTGGTGGGTGCCGGTACAACCTCCACTGGAAGCGGAGCCGCTGAAGCGCTGTTCCGCGCGGCCCGCGTTCGCGGAAGTGGTGATGCGGGAGTTTCCTGCGGGGTGTTCAGTTCTTTGCCCAGTTCCTGGACGCTCTTCGCCGCCTTTCCCAACGCGCCCTTGTTGGGCGCTCGCAGGGCTTGAATCTTGCTGTCGATATTATCGCGGTATGCGGGCAGCTCACTCACCACCTGCACCAGTTGATTCAAGATCACATACGCTACTCCGCCGGCGATCGAGACTGCCACCAACATAACCAGCAGGGTGCCGGGGAACCGCCGGATATGTAGCTTCTGCAACCAGCCTACTGCTGGGGACAGGATCAACGTCAGCGTGATTGCAAAGGCCAGAGGGATCAGAACATCGCGCGCCAGATACAATGCCGCGACCGCGCCTGCCAGGATGGCCGCAATGCGCAGCAGGGACGATTGATTGGGGCGGGTCACACGAAACCATAGCCTTATGTAGCAGTTTCGAGGCCACTCTAGTGGGCGGAATGGGTGATGTGGTGAAAGAGCCTCCGCTATACCGCCCAGGGCACAACTCGCCCGGCAAGGTAAAAAGTAGTGCTGACCCGGTAACAAAGCAGCCTGGCCGACTCGCTGGCCGCCATTCTGGGGGAAAATAGAAAAAGCCTCTTATGTGCCCAATTGCCCTGGTCGTATTGCTTGCCTTCCAAACTAATTTCTCCGAACAGGGCCTGAAAGCGCTCGACGAAAACCGCTATCAGGCGGCCGTGGACAGTTTCACGCAGGGCATTGCAGCCGATCCGAAGGACTACAGCCTGCACTTCAATCTCGCCCTCGCCTACAGTCTGATGGGCAAGAATGCCGAAGCGATCCCGGAGTACAAAAAAACGCTGCAGCTGAAACCGGATCTGTATCAGGCCGAGTTGAACCTGGGTATTTCGCTTTTGCGCGAAAAGCAGCCGGCCGACGCGGCGTTATACTTGACACCCGCTGTCGCGCAAAATCCCAAGGAATACCGGCCAAATTACTACCTTGGGACGGCGCTATTGGGTACCGGAGAGTTCGCCAAGGCCGAACAGTATTACGCGGCGGCCCTGGCCATCAATCCCAAATCCCCGGATGCCGAGCTCGGCCTGGCGCACGCATTAGCCGGCGAGAATAAGCTGGAAGACTCGGCTGGGCATTTCAAGAATGCCGCCGATCTGAACGCTGGCTATCGGGACGACCTGTTGGAACTGGCCGGCATGTACGAAAAGGCGAAGGAACCGGAGCAAGCCATTGCCATCTATCAGCAATTCCCGGAAAATCCGGGTGCGCAGGAGCGGCTGGGCACCCTGCTGCTCAAAGCGGGCAAGCCCGCCGACGCCATTCCGTGTTTTCAAATTGCGGTTGCGAAATCGCCCACCGAAGCCAATCGCGCGGCGCTGGCGGAGGCGTTTCTCAAGAACAACGAGCCCAACAAAGCGCAGCCAGTGGTGGAACAGATTCTCGCGGCCGATCCGGACAATTTCGAGATTCGCATGCTGCATGGGCGCTTGATTCGGGATCAGCGCAAGTTTCCCGAAGCGGCCGCGGAGTTTGAGCGCGCCACCAAGCTGATGCCCGACTCCGAGCAGGCCTGGAGCGAACTGGCCGGCGTGCTGGTGATGGAAGAGAACTATCAGCCCGCGCTGGCCGCGCTGGACCGCATCGCGGCGTTGCATGCCGAGAAGCCCGGCCACGTTTTCCTGCGTGCTATCGTTTTGGATAAAATTCGGGATTTGAAGCCGGCCGTGGAAAGCTACCAGCGCTTCCTCCAAATGAGCCACGGCGAGAATCCGAACCAGGAGTGGCAGGCCCAGCAGCGCATCAAGCTTCTTCAAAAGGAGATCAACAAGTGACGCCCGCGCTGCTGATCTTCCTGGCATTTGCCGATCTGGCTGCTCTTAAGTCGGAGCCCGATCCGAATCGCCGCTCGGAGCTCGCCCTGATGCACGCGGACGAAAAGATCGATGAAGCCAAGCAGGCCTATCAGGCCGGGAACGAAGCCGCGGAGGCCGCCGCTATCCAGGAGGTCTCGGACTCGGTGGCGCTGTGCTACGCTTCGCTCGAGGAAGCCCACGGCGCGCCGCGCAAGAGCCGGTACTACAAACGCGCCGAATTGAAAGTGAGCGCTTTGATGCGCAGGTTGAGCGGATTCCGCGACGAAGTGAGCTTCGATTTTCGCCCGCATATTGATACGGCCCTGAAAAGGCTTTCAGACATCCACGACGAACTGTTGTCCGACATCATGAGCAGGAAAAAATAGAGGTAGATCCCATGCGATGCTTGGCCATCTTGCTGATTCTCACCGCTTGCGGTTTCGCGCAAGAGCATGACTATTTGACGGCGGATGAAATCGATCAGGTCCGGGAAGCGCAGGAGCCGAACCTGCGGTTGAAGCTGTACATTTTGTTCGCCCGCCAACGGATCGCTGTTTTGCAGCAGTATCTGAGCAAGGAAAAACCCGGCCGTTCGGCGTTGATCCACGACACCATCGAAAGCTACACGCACATAATCGAAGCCATCGACACGGTGGCGGATGATGCGCTGGTTCGCCATTTGCCGCTGGATACGGGCATGAAGGAAGTGGCCGCCGCCGAAGCTGAGATGCTCACCACCCTGCAAAAAATCGAGGATTCGGCGCCTAAGGATCTGGCGCGCTACGATTTCGTACTGAAGAACGCCATCGATACCACATCCGACAGCAAGGAGCTTTCCGAGGAGGATCTGCACAAGCGAGCGGGCGACTTGGCGGTTGAGGCGAAGAAGGAAAAGCAGGAGCGCAAGGCGCTGGCGACGGACGAAGACAAGAAAGCCAAGAATAGTCCCGAGGATAAGCCGGGCGTGATCAAGGCCACTGGCCAGAAGCCTCCCACGCTGTACAAGCCAGGCGAAAAGCCTCCGGACCAGGACCAGTAGCTCAGACCGCAATCATTCTACGGATCACCAAGCGCCGACGTAATAGTACAACGACGTTAGGCACACATTGAACCCGATTGCGGTCGCAAATGCTTGGCGCCCTCGGGCTAAGTTATTGCCCAGCAATCCTGGATAGGATAGCCGCTTAGCCCTTAAGATTCGCGCTCCGCGTGGTGATCCAATAGACCACGATTTACGCCGTGCGCATGGCTTCGGATTTGTCGCCGCCCGAGATGGCCGCTTGCGCCGCCGCCAGTCTTGCGATCGGGACGCGATATGGCGAACACGAAACGTAGTCCATGCCTACGCGGTAACAGAATTCCACGGAACTGGGATCGCCGCCGTGCTCGCCGCAGATGCCGATTTCCAGATTGTGATTGGTCTTGCGGCCGAGCGTGACGGCTTGCTGGATGAGCTTGCCTACGCCTTCCTGATCGATAGTCTGGAACGGGTCGGCCTTGAAGATCTTCAGCTCTTCGTACTTCTTCGAGAACTTCGTATAATCGTCGCGCGACATCCCGAGCGTGGTCTGCGTCAGATCGTTGGTTCCGAAGCTGAAGAATTGCGCCACTTCAGCGATCTGATCGGCCGTCAACGCGCCGCGCGGAATCTCGATCATGGTGCCGATCAGGTACTTCATGTTTTTCATGCCGGCCTTTTCGAGGACTTCCTTCGCGACGCGCTCGACGATGTCCTTCTGGAGCGCCAGTTCGCGCTGGAATCCAACGAGGGGGATCATGACCTCGGGAATCACTTTGATGCCCTTCTTGGCCACTTGCACGGCGGCCTCGAAGATGGCGCGCGCCTGCATCTCGGTGATTTCTGTGTGTACGATGCCGAGCCGGCATCCGCGGAACCCGAGCATCGGATTGAACTCGTGCAGATCTTCGACACGCTTCAACAGCGCGGGCAGTCTCTTCTTCAGCTCGCCCACCGGGATGCCGTAGCTTTCCGACATCTTCTTTTTCTCTTTGCCGCTGGCGTGCGGGAGCACCGCGAGATCCACCATCAGGTTCTCGCGCTTGGGCAGGAACTCATGCAGCGGCGGATCCAGCGTTCGAATGATGACGGGGTAGCCGTCCATGGCTTCGAACAGTCCGGCGAAATCCTTGCGCTGCATGGGCAGCAATTTTTGCAGGGCCTTATCGCGCGTCTTTTCGTCTTCGGCCAGAATCATGGCCTGCATGAACGGAATACGATCGGCCGCGAAGAACATGTGCTCAGTGCGGCAGAGGCCGATGCCTTCGGCCCCGAACTCGCGAGCTGCCTTGGCATCGCGCGGAATATCGGCATTGGCGCGCACGCCGAAGTCGCCCCGGAACTCGTCGGCCCACTTCATGAACTCGACGAACAAGGGCGACTTGGGATCGGGCTCTTTGGTCTTGGCTTGGCCCAGATAAACGTCGGCGGTGCTTCCGTCAAACGAAATCCAGTCGCCTTCTTTAACCACGACGTCCTTGGTTCCTACCTTTACCGTGAACTGCTTCTTGTGCTCTTCGATATGCAGCGACCCGGCTCCCACCACGCAGGGCAAGCCCATCCCGCGCGCGACCACGGCCGCGTGGCTCGATTTGCCGCCCACCGCGGTGAGCACGCCTGCCGCAACTTCCATGCCGTGAATGTCGTCGGGCGTGGTTTCTTTGCGGATCAATATCACTGGACCTTTGGCCGCGAACTCGACCGCTTCATCGGCGTTGAATACGGCTCGTCCCACAGCCGCGCCGGGAGACGCATCGATCCCGTTGGCGATTTTTGTGAGCGTCTTGAGCGAAGCCTGATCAAAGAGCGGATGCAGCAATTGATCCAATTGCGGCGGAGCCACGCGCAGCACCGCTTCTTTTTTGTCGATCAAGCCTTCCTTGACCATTTCCACCGCAACACGCAGCGCGGCCATGCCGGTCCGTTTGCCATTGCGCGTTTGCAGCATGAACAGCTTGCCGTTTTCGATGGTGAACTCGAAATCCTGCATGTCGCGATAATGCTTTTCCAGGCTGGTAGTGATATCGCGAAGCTGGCGATAAGCATCCGGCATGATGGCTTCGAGATCGGAGATTGGCCTGCCCGTGCGAATACCCGCCACCACGTCCTCGCCCTGCGCGTTCACCAGGAACTCGCCCCAGAAAACTCGTTCGCCGGTGGACGGATTGCGCGTGAAACCGACGCCAGTGGCGGATGTATCGCCTAGATTGCCGAACACCATCGCTTGCACGTTCGCAGCCGTCCCGATTTCGTCAGGTATTTTCTCCATCCTTCGATAGGTCACCGCGTTCTTGCCCCACCAGGAGCGAAACACCGCATCGCGGGCCATGGAGAGCTGCTCGCGAGGGTCTTGCGGGAAGGCCTTGCCGGTTTCCTTTTTCACCAGCTTCTGATATTCGCCGATGATGGCTTTCAAATCCTCGGCCGAGAGATCCGTGTCGAGCTTTACCTTCGCCTTCTTCTTGCGCTCATCAAAGATGTGGTCGAACTTGTGCATGTCAATGTCGAGCGCCACTTCGCCGAACATCTGGATGAAGCGGCGATAGGAATCGTAAGCGAAGCGCGGGTTGCCGCTGTTCGTAGCCAGGCCTTCCACGCTTTTGTCGTTCAATCCCAGATTGAGAATGGTGTTCATCATCCCGGGCATGGAAAACTTGGCGCCGGAGCGTACGCTGACGAGAAGCGGGTCGTTGGCGTCTCCGAGTTTCTTGCCCATCTTCTGCTCGAGACCTGCGAGCGCTTGCGAGATCTCTTCGTTGATCTCTTTCGGAACGGTGTTCTTGTTCTGGAAATAGATGTTGCAGACTTCGGTGGGGATAGTGAAGCCGGGGGGCACGGGCACGCCCGCTCGGCTCATCTCGGCCAGGCCAGCGCCTTTGCCGCCGAGAACGTCTTTCATCTTGCCATCACCGTCGGCAGCGCCGCCGCCAAATGCGTAAACGTATTTTTTCATGATTGCCTTTCTGTGACGATTTCCGAGAAATCCGCGATCGTAGAAAACTCGGTCAGGAGGTTGTGAAGCAGCGCAAGCCGGTTGCGCCGGATATTGGGATCAGGTGCGTTGACAAGCACCTTGTCGAAAAAGAGGTCGACTTTGGGCCGCAGTGGGCCTATTCGGGATTCTAGCGGTTGGCCCGCTGTACCTCGAATCGCTTCGTAGAGTTCCAGTTCCGGGCCTGGTTCGAGAAGATTGGCGTGGAACGTAGAATCGCTAAACTGGGCCTGTTTCAAGATGTTCTTGATGCGTTTGAAGCTGGCCGCGATGGGTTCAAAATCAGGCGTCGCGCGCACGCCTTGCACGCGCTCGAGCCGCGCCTCCAGATCAAGCAGATCGGTCCATCCGGCGGCCATGCAGGCGCGAACTTCATCGTAGGCGAAGCCGCGGACATCGCGGAAGTAGTATTCCACGCGATCGCGCAGGAATTCACCTTCGAGTGGCGGTGCATTTTTCACTCGGCCCTCTACGATGATCCGGACAATGCCCTGAGCAGCGCGGCGGAGGCCAAACGGATCGCGCGAGCCGGTAGGCGTCATTCCGACCTGAAAGCATTCGGTGAGGGTGTCCCATTTGTCGGCCAGGCTCAGGATGCGGCCGGCCTCCGTGGAAGGAATCTCATCCTCCATGCTGAGCGGCTTGTAGTGATCGTAGATCGCCTGCGCGACTTCTTCCGATTCACCCTGCGCGCGTGCATATAGTCCGCCGACGATTCCTTGCAGATCGGTGAACTCCTTCACCATGTCGGTGGTGAGATCGCATTTGGCGAGCAATGCCGCTCGCTCGTTGCCTCCGAGCTGTTTCACCAGTTCGACTACGCGCATTGTTTTGTCGTAGTACGAGCCGAGCTTGGCTTGGAAGGTAACGGACTTCAGATCTTCCAGCCGTGCGGCTAGCGGCTTCTTTTGATCCTGGTCCCAAAAAAATCGCGCATCGTTGAAGCGTGCGCGCAGGACTTTTTCGTTGCCTTGACGCACCAGGCCGTCGGGATCGGCGTTCGTATTCATGACTGCGATGAAGTGCGGCGCCAGCTTGCCATCGGCGTCCTCGACAGACAAATACTTCTGGTGGTGCCGCATCACGGTGATCAGCACCTCTTGCGGCAGATCGAGATAGCTGGGATCAAAGTTCCCGAGAATCGGGGTAGGGAACTCAGTGATGTAAGCCAGCGTGTGGAGCAGCTCGGGATCCGGCTTCACGCGCCACGCCTTGATGCCGGATTCGATTCTTTCGCGCCGCTCCTCGGCGGAAAGAATCACGCCGTTCGCTTTTAGCTTTTGGCTGAAATCGTCGACCGTGACAGGGATTGCACGCTGCCCAAGCACGCGGTGGCCGACTGTCATGTTACCCGATTTCACACCGCCGATCTCGAACGGCACAACCTCGTCGCCCAGCAGCGCTACCAGCCAACGGATCGGGCGGATGAATCGCTCAGTCCCTTTCCCGTTCCATACCATAGTCTTAGGCCACTGAATCTTCAAAATGAGATTGGGAAGCTCGCGCGCCAGAACCGCCGATGTCGGCTGACCTTGGGTTCGTTTTGTAAAAGCGAAGTATTCGCCCTTGGCACCCGTTGTTGTCGCCAATTGATCCGGAGTGGTGCCCATTTTCTTCGCGAATCCCGCCGCCGCCCCCGCTCCGGCCGACTTCGCAGGCCCCATTACCAACTCTTCGACATCCGCCTGCCGTTGAAGCAATCCAGCCGCCCTCAAAAACAACCTTCGAGGTGTCGCATGCACCTCCTCCACCCGTCCGCCCAACGCCTGCTGATCAAGCAATCCCTGAAACATATCCTGCAAGTTATTCAATGCAGGGACAATCATCCAGTCGGGGATCTCTTCAGTTCCGATCTCAAGAACGAACGGCAGACTCACGCGACTGCCTCTTTTTCGGGTGAGATCTCATCCATCCAGGCCTTCGCAATGCCCAGCGCCAGCTTGCGGACACGCCCGATCACGCCGACGCGTTCCGTAACGCTAATGGCTCCACGCGAATCGAGCAGGTTGAATATGTGCGAACACTTGAGGACTTGGTCGTAAGCTGGCAGCACCACACCCGTTAACTTGAGTAGCCGCTGGCATTCCTTCTCGTGCAAATCGAAGAGCTGCCACAGCATCCCGACGTCAGCGATCTCAAAGTTGTACTTCGAAAATTGCTGCTCGTCTTTCAGGCGCACGTCGCTGTACAAAAATCCAGGCGCCCAAACGATATCGTAGACGCTGTCGACGTTCTGCAAGAACGCCACAATGCGCTCCAGGCCGTAAGTCAGTTCTGCTGGAATCAGATCCAGGTCGAAACCACCGCATTGCTGGAAGTATGTGAACTGTGAAATCTCCAGGCCATCCAGCATCACCTGCCATCCGATGCCCCAGGCGCCCAGCGTCGGCGCTTCCCAGTTGTCCTCTTCGAACTTAATGTCGTGCTTCGAAAGATCGATGCCAATGGCTTGCAAGCTGCCGAGATAGAGATCGATCACGTCGGCCGGAGCGGGCTTCAGGATCACCTGCAACTGCTGGTGCTTGTACAGACGATTCGGATTCTCACCATAGCGGCCATCGGCGGGACGGCGGCTGGGTTGAACATAAGCCACGCGATATGGGTCCGGTCCAAGGACCCGCAGAAATGTTTCGGGCGCCATGGTGCCCGCGCCTACCTCCACGTCGTACGGCTCCTGAATAATGCAGCCTCGATCGGACCAATACTGCTTGAGCCGGAGCACCGTCTCTTGAAACGTGAGGCCGGTACTCACAAGGCCTCCAGAATGGTCGTCGTTCGCAGCTTTCGCTCTACATGGTCTTCAATCAAACGATTCAGCGCGCGCCGCGCGTCGGCCGCCGTTTCCTTGGCCCAGGGACGAGCGGCAAGCTGCTGGATGGGTGTGACAAGCATCTCTTCTATGATCGCGCGCGAATCGGCGCTGACGCGCAGGTCGGGCAACAATCCCGCCAGCCGCACGGCCCACAGCGCGAAGTACGTTACGGCAGCCCAGACGTTGCCGTCCGCATGCAGAAAATCGAGCACCGCAATGAGCAGGCGAAAATGGCGCTCGTTGGTTTCGTTGGGTGGCAGCAACTGCTCTGTAACTTCCGCCAGATAATCGAGCGCTACACTCGATTCGTAGTTTGAGGCCAACGCGAACTGGGATTGCGTCAGTTCACAGGAATTCAGGCTAACCAGCTCGCGATTCTCCTTCTGATAATACGAGACCGTCGCGTGCGACAGCCTTTCCAAACCAGACCCGAAGCTCGATTTCGGCCGCCGGGCCCGCCGCGCCACGCCTCTCAACTTACCCTGATCGCGCGTAAAGAAGCTGACGACGAGGTCGGCCTCACGAAACGGATAAGTCTGCAGGATGAAGCTGTCGCTCATTCGAGCGGGCATTCGGGCGAAGGCACTTTAAGTGACTAGATTAGCAGGTTTCAGGTCGCAGGAGTGCTCTCCTGTCGACTACTCGGCTTGGTCGCCGTCGTGCACTTCTTCCGTCTTGCCGCAAGCGCAAAAGTAGCACGCTTCGGCTTGGCCGTCGCCCGGAAAGTAGGTATATACATGTATGTGCTTCCGGCATAGAAACTCCTTGTCTTCGGTTCTGTCGGGGAGGGAGCGATTCGCCCTCATACCGAATCCGACAAGCGCCCAAGCATTGACTACCAGAAGCGCGAGGGTTTGTCTGGAACTAAGGAAGAAGACTGCGACCAGTGCGAGAGCCAAACCGATGAAAAAGTAAACACGGAATTCGGCCGCTGTTTCTTTATACTTCTTACGGTGGCCGCAAGACGTTGTGCTGCCTTGGAGGGGACTACAATCATATTTCTGCGTACGCCGACTTTGAAATGTAGCGCTTGTCCAATTGGATCAGCCCGGAACCAGGACAGCCCAGATCCGATATCGAACTGGTAAACGCGCTCTTTCGAGTAATCCGCGTCGGCGTGGGCGTGCGCCATCTGTTCGCTCCATTAACTACCGTAACCCAGAGGATGTCCGTATGCAGAGGAAGCAAGTCCGTAGAGTATGGGTGCCCGACAAAGTAGAAGTCCGGATTGGCTCTGGGCGTTTCTCCACAAAATAGACGACAGGAGACCATAGATCGAGCGGGCGCAGGTCCTCACTCTCGAGTCCTCCACGGAGAAGAACAGCTTGCGGACCTGGATACAGATCGTTAGCACCGTTGCCAAGCAGTTCGTCGCCAATCCGCCTCCCTGGCCTCGGACACGGCCAGTCATTCCTGCGCCCGCTTGGAATGCATTCAAGGAGTTGACCGAAGCCTTTTATTTGAAGTGGCTCGGTGGCGGCGGCTTGCCTTACGCTTTCGACGGTACTCCTGCGGCTTAACATACGCCCAGTTCGTGCAAACATTTCGCGATGTACATCGCCTGAGCGGTTCCCTCGACACCCGCGAGGTGTGTGTCCTTTGTGGCGGGCCGTCGGGCCAAACACCCCGAGTTGATCGTTGGATATCGAAAAGAGCGTTCCCGCTACTCAGCGTTTACACGGACAATCTTGTACCTTCTTGCGGTGAAAGCAATTCACCCACCAATAAAGGCAACAAACCGGTATATACGAATGGCGTATTTGAGTAAGCGTCCGGCCAAGCCCGTCTTGATCTGACCGAGGAAGTTGTTTATTAGCGAGGGAGTTTTTGGTAAGGAAAGCGATTTCGGAGGTGGCTGAGGAAGTAGCGGCCCTTGGATTCGGCCTCGAGGAAGTCTTGGTATCGATCGGCGGGGAACGTGAAGTAGCGATAAACTTCGCCGCTGTGGAAGCGGATCTACTGCCCATCTTGGATGCTAAGCTCTCGCAAAGCTATAATGATGCGACCCGCTCGACCGGAGGAACGTTTCATGGCTGTTCAGCTCCCGACACCGTCTCAGTTGCTCGACATCGCAGGGGAGGTCGGGCTAGACCTAACTGGCGCCGACGTCGCTTCATTCATTGAGCTGATGCGGCCGAGCGTCAGCGCTTATAACGTCGTCGACGCCATGCCTGACGTTCTGCCGGCCGTTCGTTATCCGCGAACCCCCGGCTATCGTCCGGTGGGAGAGGAAAACTCTCACAACGCCTGGTACGTAAAGACGACCGTTCAAGGTGCGCCGTCAGGCAAACTGGCGGGCAAAACGGTGGCGCTCAAAGACAACATCATGCTGGCCGGCGTACCGATGATGAACGGGTCGTCGACACTGGAAGGCTATATGCCCAACATCGATGCTACGGTGGTGGACCGTATCCTCGACGCCGGGGGCACGATCGTTGGCAAGGCGCATTGCGAAGCCTTCTGCCTGTCGGGTGGCAGTCACACGAACGCCACTGGCGCCGTGCACAATCCGCACAAGAAGGGCTATTCGGCGGGTGGTTCATCTTCGGGCAGCGCCGTTTTGGTGGCGCTTGGCGAAGTGGATATGGCGCTCGGCGGCGACCAAGGTGGCTCGATCCGCATGCCTTCATCGTTCTGCGGCACCTACGGCATGAAGCCGACGCACGGCCTGGTGCCCTATACGGGTATCATGCCAATCGAAATTTACATCGATCACACCGGGCCGATCACGCGGAACGTCAGCGACAATGCGCTGCTGCTGGAAGTGCTGGCGGGTCCGGATGGCTACGACCCGCGCCAGTACGATGTGAAGGTGCATCCCTACGCCAGCCTGCTGGAGGGCGGCGTGAAGGGCCTGCGGATCGGTGTCGTGACGGAAGGATTCCAGCAGGCCAATGCCGAGGCGGACGTTAACGCCAAGGTGCGTGAAGCAGCGGCGCGCCTGGCCACCCTCGGCGCCGAGGTGACGGAGATTTCGATCCCGCTACACCTGGCTGGAGCCGCATTGTGGATGCCGATCGGTGTGGAAGGGCTGACGCAGACGATGATGTGGGGAGATGGATACGGCGTCAGTCGTCCGGATCTTTATGTGACGAGTCTAATGGATTATCATCGCGGCTGGCGCACGCGGGCAAACGAGATGTCCGAGACCACGAAGCTCTTTACTATGTTCGGAACCTACATCCGCAAATATTATGGCAGCCGCTACTACGGCAAGGCCATGAATATTACACGCCAGCTAACCGCCGCCTACGATGCCGCGCTGGCGACAAAGGATCTGCTGCTGATGCCCACTACGCCCATCAAGGCCACGCCGCTGCCACCCGCTGACGCGCCGCGGGAACTTTATGTCGAGCGGGCCCTGAACATGATCGGGAACACGGCGCCGTTCGACATTACCCATCACCCTGCCATGGCGGTGCCGTGCGGTATGTCGGACGGACTGCCGGTATCGGTCATGCTAGTTGGCAAGCATTTTGATGAGCCCACCATTTACCGTGCTGCCTATGCATTCGAGCAGTCCGGTGACTGGGCAAAAATGTAGCGAGGAAACGGCGACTTCGCACCTCCTGGCTCTGGCTTCGTTCTCGTCCGGGACTCGTACATTGGCCGGCGTTCTCGTAGATTACCCCGCTAAATCGGTGCGCGAGCCGGAATCGGTACGGCAAGGGCCGGGGTGAAGGATTCATGAAGCCCGTTTGCCGATACCATCATGTAACTGCTCGTCCCCCGCGGCGTTCGCCTCCGGCTTGATGGCTGCTGCCCGCCTGTGCCTAAAGAACCAGAGGTGCAGAAGGAGATGGTAAGCACGACTAGTCTCCGCACCAGCGCCGGGGCAGGTGAGGGGATAGGCGGCGTTACACATGCTTCACAAGCAGTGACACGAGGTAGGCCTGGGCGATCTGCTCGGCTCGTATCGTCCGCCAAATCGTGAAAATCCTCTCCGCCGACGTCACCTGAGTCAAAGCCTCCACGGGATCAAGGTCCTTGGTGAGGTTGTAACCAGCAAAGTGCCGGTCTTCTTGAAGCTGGCTGAATGTCTGGGCGACGGATCGCAGGCTGGCCAGGGCTGTGGCGTATTCGCCGGTGAAAGGGAAGACCCTGGGGTTCGAGATTCGGTTGGATGACGCCGTGATCGCAGGCTCGTGCGAGAGCTGTGCGCAGAGGGGCATTGCTCCAATTCGCTGCGGCTTCGGGAATCAAGAAATGGAAAGCCGCATAGTACGCCGCCGACACCGCGCGGCGCAACGTAAGCTGGCTTGGCGGAGTGACGTGGACGAGTTGCAGCGCCTGCCCGAGCAGATCGTCATGATAGGCCATCGAGTTCCAGTCAGGATCGGGGCGGCGATCTTGTTCCGGAAGTTAAAATAGCCGCCAGCGCGCAGTACGTTCCCACGCTGGCCATTCGGCATATGGCAGCCCCGGCTCTTCAGCCAATACTGAACGCGTTCCCGCTACCCACTGGCCCAGATCAATTGGTGGCCTGCAGCACCAGCGGATCTGCGCTCGCGCATGAAGCCGGCCGAGCAACGTTTGATGAAACGGCTGGTTGCCTTCTTCGCCACCGGCGACAGCATTGTCGGCAATAATCTGGTCCTCAACCTGTACAAGCATTTCAATTCGCCGGAAGCGCGCATGTACCTCTCGCGCCAGCTTTATGAAGAGGCCCTGCATGTCCAGTTCTACCTGACGCTGCTCGATACTTACGTTACCGATCCCGAGGAGCGCGCCGAAGCGTTCGCGGCCGTGGAGAACATTCCGTCCCTTCAGAAGAAGGCGCGGTTCTGTTTCAAGTGGATCGATTTCATCCAGGACTTAACCGAGTTGTGCAGCGACGAGGACATGCGCGCCTTTCTGCTGAACCTGGTGTGCTTCGCCGCGTGTATCGAGGGCCTATTCTTCTTCGCGGCCTTCGCCTATGTGTACTACCTGCGGTCGCGCGGGCTCTTGCAAGGGCTCGCAACCGGGCACCAGCTGGGTGTTCCGCGATGAGAGCGCGCACATCGAGTTTGCGCTGGAGGTGATTGCCACCGCGCGGCGCGAGCGGCCCGATTTGTTCGACCAGAGCTTTGGCCAGCGCGTAACCGAGATGATTCGTGAAGCGGTGGATTGCGAACTAACGTTTGCCGAGGACACTCTCAGCATGGGCGTCACCGGGCTCTCTATTAAGAGCATGCGCGAATATCTGGAATACGTTGCCGATCGCAGGCTGGCGGCGCTCCAACTTCCGCCAATCTACGGTTCGCAGAATCCTTTCGCCTTCATGGAGCTGCAAGACGTGCAGGAGCTGACCAAGTTTTTTGAACGCCGGGTGTCCGCGTATCAGGTCGGCGTCACGGGCTGCGTGGGATTTGGCGATGATTTCTGATCCGGTGACTGCCGGCCATTTTCGCAAACCCCTTCTAGTTTTCCGCGCTGTCGAGTCCGATTGGTGCCCGAGGCAAATGGCACGTGTCGCGCCCCTCCCACGGGCCCGGCTCGAACACCTGCGCATCGAATCGAAGAGAACCTCGAAGCCTCACCTCGGCCGCTGAACGGCCCGCACCTTCCCGCCGGCTCCTCCGCAGAAGAATTGATCGCGGCCATCGCAGTCCAAGCCCGACACTCCGGTACCGGCCGGCATATCCAGTTGCTCCAGCACCTCACCCGTCCCGGGATCGATTCGCCTGAGATCGCTTTCGTCACCTTCCCACGTGCCGTGCCAAAGCTCTCCGTCCACCCAGGTGACGCCGGTGACGAAGCGGTTGCTCTCGATGGTGCGAAGAATGGTCCCGGTCTCGGGATCGATCTGATGGATCTTGCGGTCGCGATACTGGCCCACCCAAAGCGTGCCCTCGGCCCAGGCCAGTCCGGAGTCGCGGCCGCCTCCAGGAGACGGGATGGTAGCCAGCACCTCGCCTGTTTCTGGATCGATCTTCTTGATACGATCCTCGGCGATCTGAAACAGATGACGGCCGTCGAAAGCCGTTCCCGCGCGGCCTGCGGCATCGATGGAGCGAAGCGGCTTGCCGCTCGACGGATCGAAAGCGTTCAGCTTGTCTCCGGAGGCGAACCAGACTTTCCGTCCGTCAAAAGTGACGCCATGCACTCGCTCGGTCCCCGGAAAGGGCCCGTATTCGCGAACGATTTTGGCTGCTGATCGTTTTACAATTGCTCGCTTCATGCTTCCATCCTAGTCACTCGGGCATGGGAGCGGGGAGTAACAATGTGGTGGTGAACCCAGGCACGGGCGGAGTCATCCAACGGCGAGCCCGGGCGCGGCCGAAAGCCTGCACTCTGCCCGCAGCCGCCAGCGAGTCGAGCGCCCGCTGCACGCTGCGTTGGCTGGTGCCCATTGCCAGCGCCAGGGCCGAGCTGGACCAGGATTCACCGTCGGCTAGAAAGGCTAGCACCGCTCCATGCTCTTCTTCCACGGGACGTGCGATTACGACCACCTCGCCTGCGCCACACCGCGCCAGTAGAAACCCGCTTTTGGTGGCGCTTACCGTGGCCAGTGTCCGAAGCATTCTGCGCAGCCGCCCGATTTCGACACGCAGCCGAGCGCGGTGCGATTCATCGGCGAGTTTCGCTCCAAACGCGCGCGCCAGCAGCACGTCCCGCGGAACGTCGCCGGGCCACGCTTCACCCAGCGCACGTGCGAGTTCGAACAACACCGGCCGGCTTGCGAGCGATACCGTCTGGCCCGCGCTGCGCACGACGTAACGGCACGCGTCGATTACCAGCAGCCGTTGCGACGCCTGTAGCGCTTCGACATCCTCCAATAGCAAGAGCCGCTCCACGCTATTGGCGATCAAGCGCGCGGCAGGAGTGTTCAACACCAGGGACGCATTTTCCACCTCTGCCATGAGCGCCGGGATATCGGCCTGGCCGGCAGCTAGCCTGGCGCGGGCGAGCGCGTTGCGCGCTGTCTTAGTTTGCAGGCGCCGCAGCGCGACCCCGGCCGCTATCAATTCATGGACGGCCTGCAATGCGGGCGGGAGATTCCCGGGGTGGAGTTTCGAGAGCATGTGCTCGGCCTCCTTGAGACGCCCGATTAGCAGGAGGCGCCGTACCTGGATGTAGCACGCCTGCGCGGCGTTGAGCCGGTCGCCATGCGCTTCGAGCGTCGCGCGTGCCGCTTCGAGCGACTTCACCGGCCAGTTCAGATCGCGCGAGGCCAACGCGATCTCGGCTTCGGCTACCAGGCACCTGGCTCTAGCTACCGCCTCTCTCGGACTGAAGGCGCGAGCGGCACTTCGCAAGAGAGCCTTGGCCCGTACCAGATCGCCCAACTGCGCCATCGCGATGCCGCGCAGAGCCAGTGCGGGCGCGTCGTCACGCAGGGCCACTTGCTTCAACGCCCCCAGCGGATCTCCGGCCGCCAGTGCGCGCGCCGCAGCGGTGATCAGCGAGTCCATATCGATAGGGCGGTCGATCCGCCGCGGTTCTGGCTCTTGAATCCCGCCACACTTGTCACTCCCGGCATTTCAGCATTCAGGGTTAAGTTTATCTCGTGAGCACTAAGCACCAGGTTATATCGAGGACGGAAAAAAGCAGCAGCCCGATCTTTATAGGCAAATGGACGCCGAAGATCCTCTTCTCGTTAAAAGACAGGCCGTACCGGCACGCGGAATTGCGCCGCAACATTGGAAGCGTTTCCCAGCGGATGTTTACCAGAACTTTGCGCAATCTGGAATCCACCGGATTGATCACCCGGCGCGCGACCAGATCGAGGGCCAGGGCCTTCGAATATTCGTTGACCAGGCTGGGAAGCACAATTATCGGGCCACTCCGGGGTATGTGCCGGTGGGCCAGACAACATCACAAGGATGTCAGCGCCGACGTCCCCTAGGTACATCCCTGTTCCCAATTGCGGCGCAAGTGAAGTTTGGTTAGAAGTTTAAAGGAGAACCATATGTGCCCAGTATGCATCGCAAACGCAGCAGTCATGGTCGCCGGTGCGGGATCCACGGGAGGAATTCTCGGGGTCTGTATCGCCAAGTTCAGAAAGGTTTTCAAAAAGGAGAAATAACATGGCAACAATGAACACACCCCAAATCGTGTCGCGGCAGGAGTGGGACGCCGCGCACCGGCAGCTCCTCGTGAAGGAGAAGGCCCTGACCCGTTCCCGTGACGCCCTGGCCGCGGAACGCCGGCGGATGCCTTGGCTAGCTGTCGACAAGAAGTACGAGTTCGACGGACCCAAGGGCAAAGTAAGCCTGCTCGATTTGTTCGAGGGCCGCCGTCAGTTGATCGTCTATCGTGCGTTCTTTGAGCCAGGAGTGTTCGGTTGGCCCGACCACGCCTGCCGCGGCTGCTCTTTGGGCGCCGACCAGGTGGCGCACCTGGCCCATCTGAACGCCCGCGACACCACCCTCGCCTACGCCTCCCGCGCGCCGCAGGCAGACATCCAGCGCGTTAAGGCGCGGATGGGCTGGGAGATGCCGTGGTACACCATCACCGATAGCTTCGACCAAGACTTCGGTGTCGATGAATGGCACGGCCACAACGTGTTCTTCCGCGACGGAGACAAAGTGTTCCGTACCTACTTCGTCAATAACCGCGGCGATGAGGCAATGGGGAGCACCTGGAGCTACCTCGACATCACTCCGCTCGGCCGTCAGGAGAAGTGGGAGGACTCGCCCGAGGGCTATCCCCAGACTCCGCCGTACAAATGGTGGAACTGGCACGACAACTACAACGCGGAAGCTGCGCCCGACCAGAAGTGGGTCGACATAACAATCGACCCTCAGGAAGCCGCCCGAAAGCGCGCCGCGGAGGAAAAAGCATGACCGACGTGATCACGACACAGGAACTTGGAGCGCCGAAAATAGTCGATCGCAGCACCTTCCACGCCGAGTTGGAGGCGTTGCGGATTCGAGAGAAAGCTCACACAAAAGAAGGCGACGCCATTGCGGCCGCCCGCCGCAGGCTCCCCATGGTTGAGGTGGACGGGACCACACCGCTGGTTGGCGAACGTGGCGCGGTGACGCTTCTCGATGCATTCGAGGGCCGTCGCCAGCTGATCGCCTACTACTTCATGTGGCATACCGGCCACGCCGCGCCGGACCAGTGCGAGGGGTGCACCTGGGTGACATCGCAAGTTCGCGAGCTATCCTACATTCATTCTCGCGACGTCACCTACGCCACGTTTTGCCAAGGCCCATACAAAGAGAGCGCCCGCTACCATGACTTCATGGGATGGGAGATGCCTTGGTACTCGGCCCAGGACTCGCTCGACACCCTCTTGGCTGGACGGCGGAAGGGCAGGATGCACATCGTTTGCTACCTGCGGCAGGGATCCAAAGTCTTCGAGACGTACTGGACCACCAGTCGTGGTGTCGAAGTGATGGATAACAACTATCACTTGCTCGACTTGACTGTCTACGGGCGGCAGGAGAAGTGGGAGGATTCGCCGGCCGGCTGGCCGCAAGGGGACATTATGGACACTCTCCGCACCAAGGGACGTCCCACCGCTCAGTGGTCTCGCCTCGAAGCCGGACGGTCGGACAACCTATCAGCGCCACCACTCCGACCGTAGTTCCTCGGCTGCGTTTACTTCCGAAGGGACGCCCGGCGTTGGCGACCAGAGCTTCAGCCCATCCACCTCCCAGATCCTCTCGATCGGCTGCTTCCAGGGGTGCAGGCCAAGATCGAATAATCCCCAGTGAATGGGCATGAGCAGCCCGTGACTGCCCAGAGCACGAAAGCTGCGCACGGCACCGTCTGGTCCCATGTGAATATCGGCCCACAAGGGATCGAAGGCGCCAATCTCAAGCATGGCCAAATCGAAGGGCGCGAACTGCTCGCCGATTTCGTGGAAGCCTGGCCACTCCCCGGAATCGGCTCCATAGTAGACGCGGTGTTGCGGCCCGGCCAATGCAAATGAGGCCCATAATGTTTCGAAGCGGTTGAAGAGGCTGCGGCCCGAAAAATGCCTCGCGGGCAGGGCCGTCACCCGCACTGTGCCCACTTGTGTGCTGTCCATCCAGTTCAATTCCAGGCAACGCTCCGCCGATACACCGAACTGCTTCAGCAACGCGCCCACTCCCAGCGGCGTAATCCAACGCGCGCGCTGCACCGCGGCCAGATGCGATAACGCCCGGATCGTACCCGCGCCCAGGTGATCGTAGTGATCGTGAGAAACGATCACTGCGTCGATGGCTGGAAGATCGCTCAACTCGAGAGGCGCCGGGAAAAACCGTTTGGGCCCGCTCCAGCTGGTTGGCGACGCGCGCTCGTCCCACACCGGATCGATCAGGATGCGCACCCCGTCTATCTCGATAACCGATGTCGCATGTCCCATCCAGGTGATGCGCAGCCCCGAACGGGGCTCGGTGTTGTAAATCGAAGCGTCCGTATGAAACGGACCCAGCGGCCCGCGTGGGGAGCGCGCTTTTGCCCCCAGGAAGAACCGTGGCCCCACCTTGAACATAAGGGAGAGCCCACCGACTTTGGTTGGCACAGGATTCCGATATCGGCCGCTAGCGCGCTGCGCGGGCTGAAGCAACATGATTATGCGATGATCTGCGCGGGCAATCGATTCGCCCCGTAAAACAAAAAGGGCCGGATTGCTCCAGCCCTTATTCTCCTGGTTCGCCAGTGGCGAAGTAATTACTTCGGGGTCACATGGATCAACGCGCCCGGATTGGCGTCTTCCAGCATCCACAGCGATCCATCCGGAGCTTCTTCCACATCGCGGATGCGCTTGCCCACTTCCCAGCGCTCGGCGGATTTGGCGCCGCCATGGCCGTCAAAGATGATGCGGTTCAGCGACATGGTCCCCAAGCCCGAGACGAAGCCGTTGCCGTTCCATTGCGGGAAAGTCTGGCTGCCGGTGTAGAACATCAGATTGCCCGGCGCAATCACCGGTGCCCAATAGAGCACGGGCATAGCGAGATCGGGCCGCGAGTCGGGCTTGGGAATCGGCACGCCGTCATAGTTATTGCCGAAGGAAACCAGCGGCCAGCCATAATTCTTGCCCTTCTCGATGTGGTTCAGCTCGTCGCCGCCGCGCGGGCCATGCTCCACTTCCCACAATTCGCCGCTGGGCGAAAACGCCAGACCGTACGGCGTGCGAAATCCGCTCGCCCAGGTTTCGGCCGGTGTCAGGTTGGGGCTGGTGAACGTATAGTTACTGACCACCGGCGCGGTCTTGGCCGCTTCCGTGTTGCGCGGCGGATCGATCAACGGAATGGTGGATGCGCCGGTTTTACCGTAGTTGGGATTATCGGCCGCGGGCTTGCCGTCCAACGTCAGGTGCAGGATCTTGCCTTCGGGTTGGTTCGGATCCTGGGCGGGGGTGAAGCGCTGGCGGTCGCCAACCGTGAGGAATAGAGACTGGCCGTCGGGAGCGAACGCGATCTGCGCGCCTTCCTGGCCGCCCTTGCCCTTGGGCAATTGGCGCCATAGCACTTCCAAGTTATCGAGCCTGGCCACGGGGCCTGTAGTGCCCGGACCGCCACGGCCGTTGGTGTTCAGTTTGGCGCGAGCCAGCACTAAGCCCCCGCCGTAATCACCTGGTTCGGAATAGGTGAGATAAATGCGTTGGTCGGTCGCATAAGTCGGCGACAGGAAGACGCCAAACATGCCACTTTGCCCCTGCCAGTACACGGCTGGCGTGTTGTTTACCATGCTCTTATGTCCGTCCTGCGTCACCAACCAGATAGGCCCGACCTTTTCGGTCACCAGCATCCGGCCGTCGGGCAGGAAGGCGATCCTCCAGGGCAGTTCAAAGGTGGCCACCGTGGTCATGTTGAAGGGCAGGCCGGCTTCAGGTTTCTGTTCGCCTATGTTTACCTGGGCCCAGGCCGCCATCGACGCCAGGGTGCAAAGCGACGCCGCTTTCGCCAATTTCATCGTCAATTCTCCTTGTTTCAAGCGCCCGACCGTGGTGTTTCGGGCGTCGTTGTTAATCGTACACTACAACGGGCGTGGCGCAAACAAGTAGAGACTCAAAAGCATCAGGCGGCGCGGGAGCGCGTTGCTGCTCGCGGTGTCCAGGAAGCTCCCGGAATTTACCTCGACCGTCCGATTTCGAAGAGGAACCAGATGCGCCTCTCGGCCTCGTCGATCCATACCTCTAACAGGCTCGCGGTTGCGACATCGTTTTCTTCGTCGCACAGGTCATGAGCCTCGCGCATACTCGAAAGCAGCATGCGATTGTCATCGCGCAATTCGGCGAGCATGTCGAACGGGTCGACATACTCTGCGTCGTTGTCGCTAAGCCGTTGCAGGCGCGCCACCTGCCCGATCGAACGTATGGTGACGCCGCCGATCTTGCGAACGCGCTCCGCGATTGCGTCGGTCATTGCAAAAATCTGGTCACCCTGCTCATCCAGCAGCAGATGGAAGTCCCGAAAGTGCGGTCCGCTCATGTGCCAATGAAAGTTCTTGGTCTTCATATAGAGCGCAAAAACATCTGCCAGCAACACGTTAAGAGCCGCGCTGATGTTTTTTGCGGCCTGGGATCCCAGGTCGCTGGGTGTCTCGTTGGCCGCCTGGCGTCGTGAAACAAGCTTGTCTTCAGTAGTTGGCATCAGGAAATTCCTCTGTGTATGAGATGTCCCTGGTGAGGTTTCGCCGCACCAATTTTTGGCCGGGAGCCGGTCCGAGGACCACCGCAATTCAAGTTTTCCTGGAAATCGAACGATCTTAGAATGCAGCGCTCCGGATGGCGGACATTGCCACGGAACTTTCATCTAGTCTTTGGGTTTGCAGAAAAGGAGAAGATTGTCGATGCTCAAGAAGCGATTGATCGGAGTTGTGTTCGCAGGTTTGTTGACCTTCAGCGCGTTCGGACAGGAGGTGATCGTCCGGGTGGCGCCTCCCCGACCGTTGGTTGAGAAGCGGGTGGTTGCCCCAGGTCCGGGCTATGTCTGGATTGACGGCTATCACCGCTGGGACGGCGCCCGGTATGTCTGGGTTGCCGGACGGTGGGAAATGCCCCCGCGTCCTCATGCGCACTGGGTCGCTCATCGCTGGGTGAAACGGCACGGTGGATGGGTGCTGGTAGAAGGGCACTGGCGCTAACTCAGGCGCTATTCACTCGCCGCGCGTCAGATCATCGTATTGTTCCCGCTTGCGGATGACGCGGTAACCGTCGCCTTCCACCAGAATTTCGGGGGGACGCGGGCGGGAATTATAATTCGACGACGCGACAAAGCCGTAAGCGCCGGCAGTGCACACGGCCAGAAGATCGCCCGGGAGCACGTTTGGCATTGCGCGGCCTCGGGCCAGAAAATCACCCGATTCGCACACGGGCCCGACCACATCCGCGGTGATCGTGCCGCCCTCGCTTTTACGCAGCGGAACAATCTCGTGATGGGACTGGTAGAGGGCGGGACGAATCAGATCGTTCATCGCAGCATCCACGATCACAAATTCCCGGTCGCCATTGCTTTTACGATAAAGTACGCGCGTGAGCAACACGCCTGCTTCAGCCACAATGGAGCGGCCGGGCTCGATCAGGACTTCAAGATCGTGTCCAGCCGTGCGCCGGCACATGGCCTGGATGAATTCGCAAATGGAAGGCGCCTGGTCGCCCGGTTTATAAGCTACGCCTAGACCACCGCCCAGATCGAGTGAGCGAATAGCCAGTCCGCAGGCTCGCAAACGCTCCACCAGCGCGATCATCTTGTCGAACACTTCCAGCATCGGCGCGATGTCGGTGATTTGCGATCCGATGTGGCAACTGACGCCTTCGAGCGATAGATTCTGGAGCGCCCGGGCGCGCTCATACACCGCTTCAGCATCTGCGATGTCGATGCCGAATTTGTGCTGGCGCAACCCGGTGGAAATATAGGGGTGCGTGGCCGCGTCCACATCCGGATTCACGCGTAATGCGACGCGCGCCCGAACGCCGCGCCGGGCAGCCAGGGAATCGATCAGCGCCAGCTCGGGCTCGGACTCGCAGTTGAAGCTTTTGATCTGGTGCTCGAGCGCGTAGTCGATCTCTTGCGAAGTCTTACCAACGCCCGAGAAGATGATGGTCTTGGGGTCCGCGCCGGCCTTCAGCGCGCGGAACAACTCGCCGCCGGACACGATATCGAAGCCCGCGCCCGCTTCCGCGAGCAATTTCAGGATGGACAGGTTGCTGTTGGCCTTCACCGCGTAACAAACCTTGTGCGGCACCTCTCCGAAGGCGTGCTCATAGGCTTGGAATCGTTCGAGAATCGACGCACACGAGTAGACGTAGCTGGGCGTGCCTTCCCGCCGCGCGATATCGGCCAGCGGCATCTCTTCCAGGTACAGCGTTTGATCGCGATATTCCATTACTTCACTTTTAGAATCACCAGGGTCTGGTCATCGTGCGTGGGCGCATCGGACTGGTAATGATCCAGGTCAGCCAGAATCTGATTGGCAATGATCTCCGGCGGCTTGGCACACAGCTTTTGCAGCTTGCGCGACAGGTGGGCGGTTCCATATTCGACGCCTTTCGGATTCGGCTGATCGGTGACACCGTCGGAATGCAGAACGATAACGTCGCCGGGCATGGTATCGAAGATCACCTCCTCGTACTCTCGATCGTCCAGCAGGCCGGCCGGGACGCCTTCCACCTTAGGTTTAATGATGGCGCCCGCGCGGCAAATGAGCGGCGGCTCGGCACCCGCGTTCGCCATAACGAATCGATGGCGAGCGCTTTCCCACACCAGCACCAGCAACGCCACGTATTGCGTGCCCACAATTCGCTCACGCAGCACGCGGTTCAGCAGCTTCAGCAATTCCGCCGGATCGCGGCGGCGATGGGCCAGAGTGCGCAGCAGGCCGCTTACCATGGCGCCATACAGGGCCGCGGCCGCGCCTTTGCCGCTGACGTCGCCAAACAGAAACACCGTCTCGCCGGAACTGTGCTCGAAGATGTCGTAGACGTCGCCCGTGATCTCGCGAGCGGGACGCAGGCGAATGGCCACTTCCAGGCCTTCAATCTCCGGTGCTTCGCGCGGTAGCATGACCAGTTGGACATTGCGCGCGGCTTTGAGATCACGGTCCATCCATTGTTCGCGCTGCGCGATCTCCTCATACAGGCGCGCGTTTTCGACCGAGCTCGCAATCTGTGGAGCGAGCAACGACAACAGTCGCGCATGTTCTTCGGTGAAGTAACCCATACGCTCGCTTTCCAGGTTCATCACGCCCACCACGCGGTCCTGGACAATCAGGGGCACCGCGATTTCCGAGCGGATGTCAGGGTGCGAAGCGATGTAGCGTTGGTCGGCCAGCGTGTCGGTGACGCGCACGATCTCGCGCGATTCGGCGGCGGCGCCGGTGATTCCTTTGCCGAGCGGGATGTTGTCCAGATCCACGCGCTGGTCGTAGCGCTCGCTGAAGCGGTGGCGCAGGACTTTTCGTTCGGCATCCAGCAACAGAATGCTGAAGGCGTCAAAAGCGACCAGCGAATGCGTGGTGTTGGCGATTTTGCGCAGCAGCTCGTCTAAGTCCAGGATCGAGCTGAACTCCTGCGACAGATGGGAAAGTGTCTTGAGCGTGCGATTCTGCCGATCCACCCGGCGATACAGCCGCGCATTGTCGATGGAAACCGCCACGCGCGAAGCAATTAATTGGAGCAGCGCCCGGTCCTGCTCGCGATAAGCGCCCAGCCGCGTGGACTGCAGATCGATGACGCCCACCAACTTGCCGCGCGCCAGCATGGGAACGGCTAGTTCAGACTGCACCGCGTCCAGCGCCGTAAGGTAGCGCGGATCGTTGTGAACATCGGACGACAAGACCGGCTGGCGGTTGGCGGCCGCGATCCCCGTGATTCCTTCGCCCAGCGGGATCACCAGGCTTCGCACCACTTCTTCGCGATGCCCGATGGAATAGCGGATACTGAGGCCGCGCTGGCGCTCGCTGTAAAGCAAGATGGCGAAGAGGTCGTAAGTAACGACATCCTTCACGATGGCGGCGACGTTCGCCAAAATGCGGTCCAGGTCGAGGGTTTCCGAGGTAGCGGCGGAAACATCGAGCAGGAAATCGAGCAGCTCCGCGCGTTCCTGAAAACGAACTTTGGATTTGCCCGTGGGCGCGGCCATGGTCAAGATCCGGACTCCGCTGCTCGCGCTGCTTCGACAATCTTGACGCCCGCGCTGGCTCCGATCCGGGTTGCGCCGGCTTCCAGCATCTTGAGCAGGTCATCCAGCGTGCGGATTCCGCCGGAGGCTTTTACCCCCATTTCGGATCCCACCGTTTGCCGCATCAGCTCCACGTCGTGAACGGTAGCCCCGGACGGGCCGAATCCGGTGGAAGTTTTCACGAAGTCCGCGCCCGCCATCTGGGCCAGCCGGCAGGAGACGATCTTCTGATCGTCATTCAGCAGCGCGGTTTCGAGAATCACTTTGACGATGGCGCCGTGGCGATGGCATGCCGCGGCCACCAGCGCGATCTCTTCCTCCACCGCGCGGTCATCGTCCCCGCGCAGTGCGCCGATATTCTGCACCATGTCGATCTCTTGTGCGCCCGCGCGCAAGGCGGCTTCGGTCTCGCCAATTTTGGCTTCGGTGGAAGTTGCGCCCAGCGGAAATCCGACCACGGTGCAAACCTTGACGTCGATTCCCACCAGTTCGGAAGCCGCGATGGGAACCCAATATGCGTTCAAACAAACGCTCGCGAAATTGTACTCGCGAGCTTCGCGGCAGAGCTTCAAAATATCGGCGCGCGTGGCTTCGGGACGCAGCAGCGTATGATCGATCAAACGGGCAATACTCGGCGCAGAGTACGACATAAGTGCAATAAAATCAGTGGCTTTCCAGATGGCGGCCGGAGAACTCATGATAGCACAGGCATCGCCTTTGGCTGTTGACTCCTCGCTAGCCTTTGGCTCTTAACTCTTCGCCTGTGGCTTAATAGATTTCATGGACTTCCACGCGATCCGGATTGAGATCCCCTCCGACGGCAATATCATTGTGGGACACAGCCATTTCATCAAAACGGTGGAAGACATTTACGAAGCCATCATCAACACCGTTCCCCAGATGAAGTTCGGCATCGCGTTCAACGAAGCATCCGGGCCTTGTCTCATTCGCGTGGATGGCAACGACGATGAGCTGAAAGAAATCGCGACCAGGAATGCGACCGCCGTGGGGGCAGGACACATGTTCGTGGTGGCTCTGCGCGGCGGGTTTCCGATCAACGTGAAGAATCGGATTCTCGAAACGCCGGAAGTATGCACGATTTTCTGCGCCACGGCCAATCCGGTGGAGGTGATCGTGGCCCAGACGGAGCAGGGCAGGGGAGTGCTCGGCGTGATTGATGGGTCGTCACCCAAGGGAGTGGAGAGCGCGGCAGACGCCGAGTGGCGGCACGGGTTCCTGCGCAAAATTGGATATAAGAAGTGAGGCGACTGCTCGCCGCCTCGCTGCTGGTTGTTTGGCCGTTGGCGGCGCAAAGCGGGTTCGAGCAGTTTGATCGCGACCTTACGCGTGCCGCAGCGGAGCTTCGCATCTCAGACTTGCGGGCCGAGGTAAGCCAGTCGGGCCGCGTGGTCTGGAAGCACGGTAACGTTGACCTCCCCGCGCGCACCAGGTCCACCAGAACTCAAGAAATCGCGGGATTTCACGTGGATTGGTGGTTTCAGCCCATGGGCCTGACTATCGAAGTCCCGGCGAAGGGCCTTGCGTTGAAGGTCGCGGCGAATTCCACGTCGCTGACCGCGGCGCCGCGCCTCACAGACGGAAATATTCTCCGCTCCTCCATCGCGCTCGTGTTTCTGAAGGATGTTGTCAGGCTGCAAGTTTCCGAGCGCGAGGAGTTAATAGCTCATGCGTTCACGGCACTTTATCTGGGGAATCGTGAAGCCAGCGCGGCACTGGCGCACCAGGCTCTGGACAAGTTTCCCGAACTCGAATCGGCTCCCGATGTCACGCTGCTCTATTTGTTCTCGCAACTGGGTCTTGCCGAGACTGAGGCATCGGCCACAGCGGTGATCAAAGCTGATCCCGAGTTGCCCACAGCCTGGTTTTATTACGGACAGTATCTGGAGAAGAGCAAACGCTACCGCGAAGCCGCGGCGTGCTTTGAGAAGATCACCATGCATCAGCCGCCCTGGCACAACTGGACCGTCGCGGCTGCCAAGCAGGAACTGACTTATCTGAAGACCAACTGATTATTGAACTTCCTTACTGAACGGCGGCCAGCGATTTGGTGGAGCGGGCGATTTCCTTAGCCGACGGACGCGCCGGATTGCCGCTTGCCAATGTCAGCCACTTGGAGAGCGCTTTGGAGGCGCAGGATTCCGAGCAAATATGTTCGTAGCCTTGCATATCCGCAAGCTGCTGGTCCCAGCGAACCAGGCGGAATTGTTCGGCATCCTGCGGCCGAAGCCACCAATGATTTGTTTCGCCTTTCAGGTTCAGGCAGTAGTCACAGCGATATGGGCACTGAACTTTCATACTCCTATTTACATCCTTCCGAAGCAGACTAAGCGCTTCTACCTCCGCCGTCTCATGGTTAGATCGGCGAAAGCTACATCAGGTTACCCCTGATAAATACCTTAGTTGACCTTTGTTTGGATGGGAACGTACTGGAAGCCTAGCAAGTACTAGGTACGCGCTCCGTGATTTGTGACTGACGAATCGGGTCGGCACCTGAACTGTCACTAACGAACAGATGCACCAGCAGATAGCCGGCGATGGGCAGCCAGGCGAAGATGATACACACCGGACCGAATCCATAACGTTCGATACTGGCTGCCAAGGGGCGGGAGACAAAGGATTGCATTACGCCATAGGCAAATACCAGTGCTGCGCCCCCAAATGCCGCCCGGCCGGCGCCATAGATATCGATCGGTAGCGTGTAATGATTGGTGCTCCAGGCGCACACCCAGAAGAAGCTGAAGGACATACCGGCGGTGGCGAGCGCTGGGCCGGGAAGTAACGGTACGGCCATGGTGGTAAGCAGCAATACTGCGGAAATCAGACAGGCGCGTTTGCGCGCAGCGACCGGCGTATGACCGGAGCGAACCAGCCGCCAGGAGATGGCGCCGCCCAGCAGCGCACCCAGGTAGCCGGTTAACGGCACGATCCAGGTGTAGTGCGATGCCTGTGGCGGTGTCAGGTGATGAACGCGAATCAGAAACGTGGGCGCCCAATTCGCCCAGAGGCTGTAGACCGTCATGCCCAGCATATTGGCGATCATCAGGGCCCACAGCTTTGGGTCGCGAAACAGGCCGAACGAATGCGTGGCCGTGCCGGTGGCAATCGGGACAACCGCGGGAATGCGCTTCGCCGTAGCGAGCCACATCGGGATCCACGCCAGGCTCAGAAGTCCCGCGGCGTAGAACGCCCAGTGCCACGAATAGCGATAAGAGAAGTAGACCGCGAATGCTGGTGCGATGCCCGCTCCCAGGCTCAACCCAAGTTGGCTGGTGGCTTGTCCCACGGCGCGTTCCGGGGGCAGCAGATACATCGCGATGGCTTTGGTGACGGCCGCAATAGCGCTGGCTTCCGAAACGCCGAGCAGCGCGCGCCAGACAAGCAGTTGATGAACACTGTGCGACGCGCCGGTGCCAAAACTCGCGATGGCCCACACTGCCACGGCGAAGCCCGCGCCGCGATTCAGTCCGACGCGGTCCACAAACCAACCGACGAACAGCGCGCTCACCGCATAGGCGATGGAGAAGACCGAGAGCAGCAGGCCATAGTCGTCATAGGTGAACGGAAATTCGGGCCGCGCGCGCCAGATATCGACCATGGTGGCCAGGATCTGGCGGTCAAGATAGTTCAGGACTGAGGCAAAAATGAAGACGGAAATAGCAACCCAGCGGGCGGGGATGGGCGATCGCACGAGGTGATTGTAGCAGTGGCGCTCGCGCCGGGTTGGCAGTGGGATCGGCTCGCCGTAGGCGGCTAACCTCCGGGATTGGGGACAGGTTAAGGTACGAGCTGTTTCAACTGGCCTTCCAACAAATCCAGAACTCGGCCCGCATCATGCGCGCCATCCAGCGGCAGGCGCAGTACTCCAGCGGGGCTGAATTGCGCGCCTTCGGTGCCGGTTACCAGGTTCATCAGGCGCGTAGGATCGATATGCGCTTCCTTGTGGAACTTCACATTGAGCACGCCCGCTCGACGATCGATGGCTTCGATTCCCAGCGCTTGCGCCGAACCCTTGAGCGCCGAGAATTTCAGCAGGTTGCGCACGGCCTCCGGCGCGGGACCGTAACGATCCTCCAGCTCCGCCAGGGCTTCGGCCGCGGCTTCCGGCGTGCCCGCGTCGGCGACGCGCTTGTATGCGCGCAAGCGCTGGTGTTCATCCGAAATATATTCGGATGGAATGCGAATATCGAGCCCCAGATTCAGCGTCGAATGAACCTGCAGCGGCGCCACTTCACCCTTTAGTTCATGCACCGTCTCTTCCAGCAGCTTGATGTACATGTCGAAGCCCACCGCGCCGATGTGTCCGTGCTGCTCACCGCCTAGAATGTTTCCAGCGCCGCGCAGCTCCAGATCGAGCGCGGCGATTTTGAAGCCGGCGCCCAGGTCGCTAAATTCCTTCAGCGCGGCCAGCCGCTTACGTGCGATTTCGCTCAGCTCGGTGTCGGCGGGAACCAGCAGATACGCATATGCTCTGCGATTCGATCGTCCCACGCGCCCGCGCAACTGGTAGAGTTCCGACAAGCCGTAACGCTCGGCATTCTCGATGATCATGGTGTTAGCGAGCGGAATATCCAGGCCGTTTTCAGCGATTGTCGTGCACACGAACACGTCATATTCGTGCTGCATGAAAGCCAGGATGGCGTGTTCCAGCGCCGCTTCTCCCATCTGCCCATGACCCACGCCGACCCGGACTCCGGGCACCAACTCCTGAATGGCCGACGCGCGCATGTAGATGCTGTCCACGCGATTGTGGATGAAATACACCTGGCCGCCGCGCGCGATTTCCTGGTCTATCGCGGTCCGAATCAGATCGTTCCCGTAATGCGCCACCAGGGTGTGGATGGCCAGCCGATCCTTGGGAGGCGTCTCGATCACCGACATATCGCGCAGGCCCGCCAGCGACATGTGCAGCGTGCGCGGAATCGGCGTGGCGCTCATGGTCAGGACGTCAACGTTGTGCTTGAGCTGCTTGATGCGCTCCTTGTGGCGAACACCGAAGCGCTGTTCTTCGTCGACCACCAGCAGGCCCAGATCTTTGAACTCGACATCCTGCGAAAGGATGCGGTGCGTCCCGATGACGATGTCCACTTTGCCTTCGGCCAGGCCGTCCAGCACTTCGGCGATTTCCTTCTTATCGCGAAAGCGGCTCAGCATTTCGATGCGCACCGGGAACGCGGCAAAACGCCGCTTGAATGTTTCGAAGTGCTGGTACGCGAGCACGGTGGTGGGCGCCAGAACGGCTGTCTGCTTGCCGTCGCCGAGTGCCTTGAACGCCGCGCGCATGGCCACTTCGGTCTTGCCATAACCCACGTCTCCGCACAACAGCCGGTCCATGGGATGGGTGCTCTCCATATCTTTCTTGATCTGTTTGATCGCCGAAAGCTGATCTTTCGTTTCGGTGAAATCGAACGCGTCTTCAAACTCGCGCTGCCAGTTGCTATCGGGCGAATATGAGAAACCTTCCGCCATGCGGCGCTGCGCGTAAAGCTTCAACAGCTCGTCGGCCATGTCGCGCATCTTGGCTTTGACGCGCGTTTTGGTGCGTTCCCAAGTCACGCCGCCCAATCGATCCAGGCCCGGCGCCGCGCCTTCACCCGCCCCGCGATATTTCTGGATCAGATCCAGGCGCGAAAGCGGGACGTACAGCTTGGCATCGCCCGCGTACTCCAGCAGCATGAAGTCGCCCTTGTTGTCGCCCTGCGCAATCTCCCGCGTGCCGAGGAACCGTCCGATTCCGTGCGCTTCGTGGACCACGTAGTCGCCCGGTTTTAGATCCGCCATGTCGGCGGTGAAAGCCGCAAGCTGGGATTTGGTGGGCCCGGGCTTCGCGACTAAGTCCGACGAATCGAAAAGATCCTCGGAGCCGAAAACGGCGATTTGCGCTTCGGGAAAGACCACGCCGCGGCGAACCAGGCCTTTCACCAGAAATGTGCTGGCGGCCGTGCCTGCGACATAGGATCGCTCGGCCAGATAAGGACGCGTGGCGTCGGCGGGGTCGAGGCCAAGCTGGAACGGAACCGCGTACTCCTGAAAAATATCGGCCAGCCGCTCGAGTTCGCCCGAAGATCGTGCAAAGAAGACCACGCGATAACCGCGCTCCACCAGATTGCGCGCTTCTGCGATCGCGGCCTGGATATTGCCGTGGAATGCCAAAGACGGCCGCGACGTTGTCGCGCCGGGATTGGGGACTAGGGATTCGGGATGGGTGATGAGCTCTAGTTCGCGGAGGGCGAGTTCGGCGTTTCCTTCCAGACTCTCGCGCAGCTCGGGCCAGGTGTAGAAATTCGCTTCCGGAGGGCAGGGAAATGGCCTGTCCGTCTTGTCTTCTAAACGCTTCCACAAGCGCTCGGATGCGCCAGAGACCTGCTCCGGCTCATCGATGATCACCACCGGATTCTCGGCCAGCGAAAACAGCGAATGTTTTCTTGGACGAACCAAGGGCACGGCAAACTCCCAGCCGGGGAACGGATCTCCGGGGCTGGCGACATCCATCTGCTCCGCCAGCTCCACAAGTAGCTCGCGCGACTTCGGATATTCGGCTAGCGGCAGCAGCGTCGTTTCAGAGATCTTCATCACCGAACGCTGGGTTTCCACATCGAACCTTCGGATGGATTCGATCAGGTCGCCAAAAAGTTCGATGCGAATCGGCTTCGACGCTTCGGCCGGGAAAATATCCAGGATGCCGCCACGCAGTGAATACTCGCCGACCATTTCCACCGGGTCGCGCGTCTCATAGCCAATGCTCCGCAAGTGGGCCAGCAGATCTTCGAGCGGGATCTCTTCACCCACGCGCAATGTGAGCGCCAGCTGGCGATAGAACTCGGCGGCTTCCGTCCGCAGCAATGCCGACGCCACGGGAGTGATGGTGATGCTAGTCTTGCGCGAGGCCAGCCGCCACAGCCCGATGGCACGCTCGGCGCTGATTTCGTTGTGCGGCGACATGCGCTGCGCGGGAAGCACATCCATGGCCGGGATGGTTTGAGGGCGCGGCAGATCGGAAGTAACAAGCAGATCGAAAAATGTATCCACCAGCTCGCCAAGTGCTTCGGCTTGCTTGTTGCCATCCACCACAACCATCACGTTGCGCTCGGTGGCCTGCCACAGCAGCACGATGTAAAGCGCCTTCGCGGTGGTGGTGAGCCCGGAGAGCGACTGGCGCGCGTGCGGATCGCGCAGCAGCCGGCTGACCGCCTCCTGGAAGGCCGGGTCGCGACTGAGCGACTGGAACAGATCACGGATCGCGGGGTGTGTCACGGGCGATGTGTCACTGAAAACGGTGGCGAGGAAGACCGCGCGGTACTTTTCTATTTTAGCTTGAAACCCTCTTGACAACTATATCCATGCATGATATATCATCAGGTGACCACTATGGAGCAGCAGCCCGATCCACCGCTGGCGCCCGCCGCCTTCCTCATCCTCTTCGCGCTGGCCACTGGCGATAAGCATGGCTACGCGATCATGCAGGAGGCTCGCAAGCTCTCTGACGATAGCTTTCAGATCGGCCCAGCCACGTTGTACACCACCATCCAACGCCTGCTCGATTCGGACCGGATTCGCGAAGTGGCGGGCCCCGAGCGCGGCGATAGCCGGCGCAAGTACTATCGGCTGACCGCCGCGGGTAAGGCTGCCCTAAACGCCGAGCTCTCGCGCATGGAGGCGATTGTCAAGAAGTCGAAGGCCATGCGACTGCGGCTGGCGGAGTCCTCGTCATGAACCGGCTTTTACTTCGCAGCGTAAGGCTTTACGAGAGGCTCTTGCTGCTTTACCCCGAGGATCTGCGGCGCGACTTTGGCGCCGAGATGCTTCTGGCGTTCGCCGACGATCTGGAATCGGCGTGGGGCGACGCGCGAGTGGCCGGAGTTTTGCAGATCTGGTGGTACGCGCTGTACGAGCTAGTGACGGTCGCGCTGCCCGGCCAGTCCTCGAATCCGTGCGTGCTCGTGCCCGCATTGTCCTTCACCCTATCCTTCGTTACGCAGAGCGCGGAATTATGGATCGGAGTGCATCAAGCCCACCGGCTGGAGTACCCGCCGCTCGCCGACGCAGCCGTCTTGATTCTTTTTCCCAGCCTGCTGAACGCCGTGGTCGGGCTCATTGTCACTCGCTTCTATGCGTGCAGCTCTATCACGCTGCTTCAGCTGGACTAACGATTGTGCTCGATATTCGCAATCTCACCAAGCGGTTTCGAGGAGCGCCGGTGGTGGATGACGTGAGCTTCGCCGTCCGCCCAGGTGAGATCACCGGCTATCTGGGCCCCAACGGCTCCGGCAAATCCACCACGGTGAAAATCATGGCTGGTCTGTTGCACCCAAGTTCCGGCCACATCTTCTATCGGGGACAAAACATTTACGATGACCCCATCGGCTTTCGGCAGCGGCTGGGTTATGTGCCCGAAGAGCCGAATCTCTATGGCTATTTAACCGGCCTGGAATACCTGCAGCTAGCAGGCGGCTTGCGCGCTCTTCCGGAGGCTCGCGTGACCGAGCGCGCGAATCAGCTTCTGGAATTGCTCTATCTCGAAGATGCCCGTTGGCTTCCCATTGCGAATTATTCCAAGGGAATGAAGCAGCGGGTCCTGATCGCCGCGGCGCTTTTGCACGATCCCGATATTCTGATTTTCGACGAGGCGCAATCCGGGCTCGACATCACCAACAGCCTGTTGTTCCGGCATTTGCTGCGCGAACTGGCGGCGCGCGGGAAAGCGGTACTGTATATTTCGCACGTCCTCGAACTGGTCGAGAAAGTGTCGGACCACATCGTCGTAATTCACAAGGGACGAATTGTAGCCGACGATTCGGTGGGCGCATTGAGAACCCTGCTTGAGCGGCCGAACCTGGAGGGAGTGTTCATGCAGCTGATCCAGCAAGACGACCTGGAGTCGCGGGCCCGCGCCATCGCAACCGCGATAACGCAGTGAAATCTCCTTTTCAACTCCTGCTCAAGGTCTTTCGGGATCGTTTTGTCGAAAACGACGCCGTGTCACCGGGCGGGGGATTCCAAACCAACATTTATCAACTGCTGGGAATTCTCGCCACTATCGGCGGCTTCATTTTCATTTACGCCGTCCCGCCGTTCCTGGCAGTTGCGCTGCGCCCTGGGACGCCACGAACCGACGGGACGCTGCGCAGCTTTGAATTGTTTTTTGCGGCCTACTCATTCGGGATCGCCGGTTTTGCAGCCATCTTCCATTGGGATATGCTGTTCCTCGACCGGCGCGATTTTTTGATCCTGGCCCCGTTCCCCGTCCGGCTGCGCGAAATCGCAGCCGCAAAATTCACCGCGCTGGTGTTGTTTCTATCGATGCTGGCAGTGACGCTTAACGCTGTTCCAGACGCTGCCGTCGCCGCGCTCGGAGGCCTTAGGCTGGGCGCTGCTCAACTGGCGGCTACGGCTGGCGCATCCATATTCGCTTTCCTTGCGATCATCGCATTGCAAGGCATTCTCATCAATGTCACTTCGCCGCAACTATTCCGCCGTATCTCTCCCGGGCTTCAGATGTTCGGGATGAGCGCGATGGTATTGACGGTTCTGGGGTTCCCCGTATATTCGGCGGTGTTTCATCGGGCCCTGGAACAAAGACAAATTTGGTTGTATTTGTTCCCGCCCGCCTGGTTCAGCGGGCTATACGAATTATTCCTGGGTGGACCAAATCAGTTCCTGGCGTCGCTCGGAATGCTCGCGATCAAAATGACCGGCCTTGCGATCGCGGCGGTCCTGGTTACGTGGGGATTGGGGTTCCGGCGTCACTTCCGGCGCATTCTCGAGGCCGGAGACGCGGCACATCGTCCACGCGCCTGGCCCGTACTGAATTGGAGCGCTCCCAAGTGGCTAGTCAGCTCGCCGCAGGAACGCGCGCTCTTCGGATTTGCGGGCAAGAGCTTGGCTCGCGGCCAGAAGCACCAGTTTTTCCTGGCGGCATATTTCAGCGTCGGCGTCGCTATTGCTCTGTTCTTTGGCGTAGCCGTCCGCGATGGCAGGATCGCGCTTTCGCCGGGCGGGGAACGCTCGGTGGCTTTCGTCCTGGGATTCTTTGCCATCTCCGGCTTCCGCGCGGCTTTTCAGTTTCCCTCCGAGCTTGCCTCCAATTGGATCTTTCGCATTACCGAAGCGCGCTGGACGGAGGTGTCGCGCAACGCCACCCGGAAACTGGTTCTGGCCATCGGGCTGCTTCCGTTGCTGATATTTTCGCTGACGCTCGAGATCGCGGTTTGGGATTGGCCGGCGGTCCTGGAACACTCCGCGCTTCAGCTCATCGCTGCCGCGATACTCGTCGAACTGCTCTTTTGGAACTTCGATAAGGTACCGTTCACCTGTTCCTATTTCCCGGGAACAACGAGTCTGGCGTCGCTGGGCGTCGCCTACATCGATGGCCTCACCGGCTACAGCTTCCACATGGCCGATCTGGAGAGCGCGATGGAGCGCCACTGGTGGACGGCCGCGCTGGTTCTTGCCGCGGGCGCGGTGGCCTTGATTCAGTCCTGGCGCCGTCATCCCATGGCGGGCGGCGTGCGCTTCGACGGCAGCCAGCCGGTGGTGCAAACACTGGAACTGAACTAAACCGCATTCCTCGCAAGGATTTGTTCCAAAATTCCGGTGGTGGAATAGCCGGGCTCCAGCGGCAATGCGAGCACCCTCCCGCCGGCGGCCTCTACTTCCTCCCGGCCGGCGATGAAGTGCGTCCAATCGGCGCCTTTGATCAGCACGTCAGGCAGAATGGCCGCGATCAGCTCGCGCGGCGTGTCTTCGTCGAAGAACGTGACCGCGTCCACGGCAGCTAGCGCCCCAGCCAGTTCGGCGCGCTGGTCTTGAGAGATAAGCGGCC
Organism: Bryobacterales bacterium; assembly: GCA_963725455.1. Lineage (GTDB taxonomy): Bacteria > Acidobacteriota > Terriglobia > Bryobacterales > Bryobacteraceae > Palsa-89. The sequence goes on along the minus strand of CAVRZH010000110.1, from coordinate 64,886 downwards.
GCGTGGGACCTTTCAGGCGCTGCACGCTCGCGTCGGTATTCAAGGCCAGGATCAAGACGTCGCCCAGCGATCGCGCGGCTTCCAGCAGCCGGATGTGCCCGGGATGCAGAACGTCGTAGCAGCCGTTGGTGAAGACCACCTTTTTGTTCGCGCGTTTCCAATCGGCGCGCAGAGCAATCAATTGTTGTCGAGTATAAATTTGTCCCAACGCGCTATTTTAGCGTGGCGGCCTCAGCCCAAGCTTGAAAGATCTGGAGGATCGCGAGCAGCTTTTCTGGATCGCCCTGGCCGACGAAGCGATTCTGCTTCACCTCGCAGACCAGCCAATCACGCCCGGAAGCTTCGCGAGCGACAACCGGCAGGGCTTGATTCTCGAGCGGCGTGTCTTCCAGATCGATGCAAACCAGCCAGCCCGGGGTGTCGAGCGACTCAATGGTGATGCCGTGAGCGCGCTCCCAGTGTCCGTTGGATTGGGCTTGATACCAAGCTTGCAGGAATTCGAGGGGGTGCATGGAAGCGGCGCGAGGAAGCTGCTTAGTATCTGTTTTATGGGCTGCGCGGGTCGAAGGCAAGAGTCGTAAGTACTAAGGGAGTCGGTTGCGGGATCGGTTAAACCGGCGCGGCGTCCCATTTCCGAATCCAGTCCACCGCGCCGGGTTCTTTATTGCGTGAGTAGGATCGTCGCCGAAGCGATGGCTTTCTGATCTTCCACGGAGGTGCAAGGTGTGAGCGTGTACGTGCTCAGTTCGGCGGCTGGGGTCGCTTCGTACGGTGACTCCGTCAGGAAGCCGGTCCAGTTGGGTGGTGTGGTGGTTTGATCAACGACGGCGTGCTCACCGCCGCTGAATCGGATTAGGTTTCTTGCCATGCCCAGAGTGTAGGGCCTAGCTCGCGCTCAGGGATCGCGGCGCGAGGGGGATGGTCGGCGACTTTATACGGCGAGGACAGCGGAGCGAGCAAATAGCGGGAAGGGCTTAGGAGGAATTTCGGAGGTAGGCACGGATCGTTGTTCATTAGTGTGACTGCGGCTTGGAGGGGGAGCTGTCAACTTCCGATAACAGGTATTATGTAAAGTAATCGGGTAGTGGGTCAGTTTGAAATTTCTCGATCTTGACATGCTTAGCGGTAAGGTCATACTTGGTTCATGGCAACCAAACGTCCGCGTGATCCGATCCAACTCGCCCATCAGGTTTCCTGGAATCCATTGGCGAGACTGCTAAGACTGAGCCACCTGCCAAGAAGGACCCAGCCGCCGTCGCTCTAGGCTCTAAAGGCGGTACTGCCAGGGCTGCTAAGCTGACTCCCAAGAAACGCTCGCAGATCGCGGCCAAGGGCGCTAAGGCGCGGTGGAACAAGAAATGAATTGTGAATTATGCACTTGGCGAAGCAACAGTAAGCTAACTACCGTTGGGACGGCGTGACAGGCCAAAACTCACTCGCAAGGGTTGGGTCCACAGACTGCTTTGCACTTCGACCACTGCCAGTTGGCACGGTCGAAGGTTCGCATCCCGCACCCGTACTTCTTGGACATGTTGTGACAAGCTTCGACGTACAACACGTAGAAATCTATATCGTCGCTGTCTTCGACGCCGAGCGCTTCCAAGGCGCGATAATCGAGGACCGTGTAACGGTCCTGGTCTACCGCCGTAAGAATCGCAGACGCCATTTTAACTCCCACTCCCGCGAGCGTCGTCAGTGAGAGAACTGCACTTTTCACATCCGTAGCATTGACCGCACTCTTGAGAGCCTCTTTGATTTCAGCATCGGTGTTGTCCTTGAGCAAGCGAACGCGTCGCCGCGATTTCCATCCGCAAATGACCTCTAGATTAGACCGGCTAAAATCGCCACGTGCGATGCGCCTACCAGCGTCTTCCATCTTTCCGTCATCTTCAGCCGAGACTGCCATATATTTACGGGCTAATTTTGGAATGTCGGCAGGATCGTATTGAAGTTGAAAAGTTGGTTTCTTAGCGACTCGTGCCATGGTCACGTCGCCTTCTTCGCTCCCTTTTTCTTCTTTGGTCCAGTGGCGTGCTTCCCTGGTCTCGGCATGTCAGCCGTGGGCTTCACGCGGAGCGCTAAGCGGATCGCTTCATCGGTGGGTAGCGGGATATGGACGGCGTCACCGGGCTTTGCCATTGGCCCAGTATCCTTCGCCACTCAGTAAATAACAAGCCTGCATACCATCTCAGATCAGGGCCGTCTTCGTATGAGCTAATTGACACGGTACTCATATCGGCTTATGATGTTACTGGCGAACATCATACAGGAGGTGTCAAAATGGTTGAAGCACAACCAATCGACCAGCCGGTCGATGCCACTAGTCAAACTGCCCCAGCAGCACATTCTCAAGCCAAGCGGACCAAGGGTCCTGCAAGGGTTGCCAAGATTCTCAAGAAACAGCGTCCCACGCTGCAAAAAACGCTCCCAACGGATCGAATCAATTTCTCCCGACAACTGGATATCGTCCGCGCGTATGCTGCGTTGGGCACCTCAGGCAAACCGGTGACAAACGCAGACGTAGGCGAAATGATGAAGATGCAACCGTCCACGGTTTCACTGACTAATGCGTTCCTATCTAGCGTTGGATTGATAACGAGGGCCGAAGGTGGCGGCTACTCCCCGGCCCCCGAGGTTATAAGCTTCTTGAGGGCGAATGAATGGACGCCGGAGACGGCTGCGCATGAACTGGCTCCGAAGATTCAACAATCATGGTTTGCGGAGATACTTCTTCCCAAGGTTTCATTCTCGCCGATGAGCGAAGAGGCAGCATTAGCGAAGTTGTCTGACGCTGCCCAGGCGGGGCCGATTTATCGCAATCAATTGCGGATGCTGCTGGATTATATGCAGGCCAGTGGGCTAATCTCGCGTGAAGGAGGACAGATAACACTGCCCAAAAACGGATCTAGTTCTACGATCACGAGTCGCCCGGAAGTTTCTTCTACGCCACGAACACAGGAGCAGCCGGAAGCAGTGGCTAAGGGAGCATCGGCGACGAGTACGCTGTTTGGCAGAACGACGGAAGGCGCCCTACATTTTAACGTGAGCGTCAAAGTTGACATGAAAGAAATGGAGGGTTGGAGACCTGATCGGATAGCTGCGCTGTTCGCTGGAATCGCCCAAGTGCTTGCCGCTAAAGCTGACGTAGAGAGAAAGGCGGTTTGATGTAGAAAGGGACCGGCGAGGTGTTGGCGAACATCTTCCGGCCCCAACCACAGCGGGGGCGTGGCGGAATCAGCATACGCACCGGTCTCCAAAACCGGCGTCCTGTCAGGGAATTGTGGGTGCAAATCCCACCGCCCCTACCACCCATAGCTTTGATCGCTTTGCGCTACTCGTCAACATTCAAATGTGTACGAGTTATAACGCTAAAAGAGGCGGGCATACTCTAAGCGAGGAGTTCAAAGGTAGCCTATTCTGTCAGAAGAACACATGTGGCTTATGATCCAACTTGAGGGGTACCCTTTGGCGGCTTCAGCATCAGACGCCTGCCACTGGCACCCTTGAGTGCCCTGTCGGTGCGCTGGTCGTCACTGATTTTCCTGGCGTTATAGACAAAATCTCGCTCCGCACAATACGATCCCAAGTACTTGCGGCTCATGTGGCGATGGATGCCGTAGTTTGATCGCTTCAGCAACGCGAAGAACGATTCGCCCGTATTTGTTGTGACCGTGAAATTCTCTTCCTTGCGGGAATGTTCCTTTTTGCCGTGATTCACGGTGGAATGCTTCGCGAACCTTGGCTTCATCTGGTAGTAGACCACAGACTCATCGGTCACCAGATGCGATCCTGCGTCCACATGCTGCTCTAGAATCGGCCCGATGTTTTTCAGCGTGGCGCGTTCGATAGGGAACGAACGAACGTCGCCGCCGCGCTCTACCAATGCCAGAACGGGCGTCTTGCAGACGGTCATAAGTCTACGATCATAGACCGAGCGCTCAACTGGCACAACAGGCCGCCTGAAACATGGAACCACCGGTGGACGGAGTGGCCTAAAGTTTGGAATGGTCCGTTTGTCAATACCTAGCATTTTCAAACTGACCCACTACCAGTAATCGGGTAGTGGGTCAGTTTGAACCTTCGCCCCAAAAAAAGAGGGCCCGGACTCGCTGGGAGGTGCTCGTCCGGGCCTGAGGGAAGAAATCGAAAAATCTTGTGCTGCTACTTCTAGCGGTGATGGCCTCCGCCGCTACTCGCATGCCCGCCGCCGCCACTCGGCCGCGACGTTCCGCCGGAGCTTCGTGCGTTGCTGCCACCGCCGTAGCTGGGGGCCACACGGGCTCCGCCAAAACTGCGCGGCGATGAATATCCGCCGGCCGATCCGCGCTGCTGTACGATCGGCGGGCTGATCCGGACCGAGCCGCCCTCGCGGCCAGCCGCGGCTGAGTTGTACCCGCGATAGGCGCTGCCTCCAACTCCGCCCGCGCCGTGAATCGGCTCGCCAAAGCGATTCCATCCGTGCGAGGCTTCCGACGCCCCGCCCCTTCCGGCTGCATTGAAGCCCCGGCTGGCCGAACTGAAATTCCCGCGCGACATCTGCTGCATTCCGCGCTCCTGCTGCTCGAAGCTGGTGTGCTGCACGCGCGGCGCCTGCATCCGGCTGGCGAAGCTCTGCGAGCGCGTCTGCGGATACCTTCCGCTCACAGCGCGATCGGACAATCGCAAGCTCGATCGATCCGGCGCCACCGGCAAAGCGCCATGCACCAAGCCACCCGAAGCCAGCTGCGCGCGATTCAGCGCCGTAAACTGCCCTCCGCGCCCAAACGCGGCCGCGTTCACTCCAATCGCGCCGCCGGTAATTCGCGCATTACGGAACGAATTGTAGATATTCACATTGCCGACGATGGCCGTATGGCCACCCACGAATCCACCGGCGAACCCGCCATAGAAGCCGCGTCCCCACCAGGGGTGGAACACTTCAAACGGCGCCAGCGCCACCCAGCCCACTCCTCCAAATCCAAATCCCACGCCGATCCCCAAGCCGCCGCCGAAGCCAAAGAAACCCACATAGGCCGGCGCCCAGAATGGCTGCGCGAAGATCGGTCCCGGATACCACGCCCATCCGCCCGCGCCCCAAAACCAACGGCCGTAGTGATACGGCGCCCAGCCCCACGGATCGGCGCTCACCCAAGTCCAGCCATAGTAGTCTTCCCAGACCCAGCGGCCATTTTGATAAGGCGCCCAATCGGGGCCAACCGTGGGTTGCCACACCGAGCCATAATTCGGATCGTTCACCCACTGGCCGTTCTGGTCCAGATCCTCACTGCCGCTGATGGCGGGGCTCATATGCCGGGCGCTTTGAGAATTTTCGATAAAGTGATCGCGCTCCTCATTCCAGCGGTCGAATGCGTCCGCGGGAATTCCCTGCACCACCTGAAACTCAGCGTCCGACGCCGGACCGCGCGCATCCATCGTCTGTCCTGCTTGCAAATGCTCGCCGCCGCGCTGGCTGTCGATTTCCGCCTCGCCAATGCGCACGGTAATCTCCGATGTGCCGTCCTCATGCACCGTCACGCGATACGCGCCCGGACGCAGCGGACGAACCGCCACGCTTGGAGTGTCCACTTCCACTTGCGCCTGGGTGGGGCGCAGCGTGCGAAATATCACGGTACCCGTGGCAACCTGGATCTGGAAGCTTCTTACGTCCATGGCGGCGAAACGCACTTCGGCGTTCGGACCGACGCGAATCATATTAGAGGAATCCAGCTGCACTTCCGCGCGCGAGGAGGAGCCGGTGAGCAACCGGTCATCCGCCATGAGGGGCGCGTTTATCGCGGCGGCAACCACGTCGCCGGAATCGCCGCGCCGGACCGATACGTCTCCACTCACTACGCTGATGCGTGCTACCGCCCGGCCGGGCTCGTATTGGCCGTCGGGCTCAGTCGCGGGACTTGGATTATCCTGCGCGCGCAACGCGACACCGCTGACGAGGGCGATCGCACTCAGCAGCGCGGGAAGAGCTCGTTTCAGGGAGCCGTCCGACATTCGGCTGTAGTGATGCAATCCCGCAGCCAAGTGCGAAGTTATTCAGGATAAAGCGTTTATATCGAGAGGGAGACTTCCCCGCTCTGGCTGAAAACCACCAGCGGTGCTTGGGATCAGCCGGAAAGGCGTGAGCCAGGCGCCTAATCGAAGTCGATAAAGGCGCTGGGTGAGATTTTGAAGCGCCTCCCGAGCAGCCCAGCTTGGCGCTTGCTGACTTTCCGTTTGCCGCTGAGTATTTCCGACGTGTGGCTTTTTCCGCCTAGCGACTCCCAGAGGTCTTTCTGTGACAGGCCGTTCAGTTCCATTAGGAAGCGAATTGTTTCGGCGGCGGTCGGATCCTGACCAAGCCCCGGATAGATCCTGCTCTCAAACCTCTCGATCAGATCGACCAGAACATCCAGCAGCGCATCTTCCTCGGCCGTTCGCTCGCGGCCCATCAGACGCGCGACCGTGGCGAGGGCGCGGTCGTGATCGGCTTTAGTCTTAACCACGAGGTCGGTAACCGATACCTGCCCCCGAATTAGTTTAATCGGCTCAACCTGCGTTGCCACTATTTCTTCCACCTTTCCTTTTCGTACTCGGCATGTGTCATCGCGTCGGCAATCTGGACCAACTGTTTCTCGAAATCCACGAGAGCGATCAGACGAAAATTGTTCCCGCCAACATCAAAGATTGTCCTCGGGGCGTCATAGTCCACACTGTTGAACGTGCGCTTCATTTCAGAGGCGGTTTTCCATGATGCCGCTCTGACCACCTTTTCCCAATTAGCTAGCGGCCTCCTAGCCTTTGCGTGTCGACGCGCGAAATCATCCAGCTTAGACAAACCGATGATTCGCACCGGATACATGTTCCCATATTTGGGAACCATCGTCAAGTGTTGGCAGGCGCCTGTCTTGTATACCGCAGCCAACTCCAGTAAACTACAGTTAACGTGTGGGCATCAACCACAGTCAATAGTTCCCTGCCCGAAGTGCATTCCAGCGTCCCCACGGCTCAACCGGCGCTGTGGCGGCGTATGTTTGCCTTCGCCGGCCCGGCCTACCTGGTCAGCGTCGGCTATATGGATCCGGGCAACTGGGCCACGGATCTGGAAGGCGGCGCGCGCTTCGGCTATGCGCTGCTCTGGGTGCTGGTGCTGTCGAACCTGATGGCGATTCTGCTCCAGACCTTGAGCGCCCGCCTGGGGATCGTCAGCCAGCGGGACTTGGCCCAGGCCTGCCGCGAAACTTATCCACGCTCGGTCTCCTACGCTCTTTGGGTGCTGTGCGAGATTGCCATCGCGGCTTGCGACCTGGCCGAAGTTTTGGGCGCGGCCATCGCTTTGAACCTGCTCTTCCACATTCCGCTGCTCACCGGCGTGTTGCTCACCGCCGCGGACACTCTCCTCCTGTTATGGTTCACCAGGCTCGGCATTCGGGTGATTGAAGCCTTCGTGCTCTCGCTCATCGCCATCATCGCTGTCTGTTTTGCGATCGAGATTCTCTGGGCCGGAACTCCCATTCTCTCCGACGTCATGCATGGGATTGTCCCCCATTTGTCCGGGCGCACCCTCTATGTCGCGATTGGCATCCTGGGCGCGACCGTGATGCCGCACAATCTCTACCTTCATTCAGCACTTGTACAAACACGGCGTATCGGCAAGAGCGAACAGGAGAAACTGATCGCCTGCCGCTTCAATCTGATCGACTCCACGATTGCTCTGAACGGCGCGCTCCTCGTTAACGCTGCGATTTTGGTGCTGGCCGCGATGGTGTTCTTCCGGCGGGGCATTGTGGTCACGGAAATCCAGCAGGCCAGTCATCTTCTTACTCCCCTACTCGGAACAACAATGGCCAGCATTTTCTTTGGAGTAGCATTGCTATCTTCAGGACAATCTTCAACATTGACTGGCACCATGGCGGGACAGATCGTGATGGAAGGTTTTCTGAACATCCGGATGCGTCCCTGGCTACGCCGGTTGATGACCAGGACTTTGGCCATTATTCCGGCCGCTTTCACAGTTTATCTGGCAGGTGAAAATGGAACGTACAAGCTGCTGATTTTGAGCCAGATCATTCTTAGCATGCAGTTGCCGTTCGCGGTCATTCCCCTCATCCATTTCACCAACAATAAGCAGCGCATGGGAGCGCTGGCTAATCGGGCTTGGGTGCAAGTATTGTCCTGGCTGACCGCAGCCCTGATCGTGGTCCTGAACGTTTGGTTGATCATGCTGTCGGTTCGGGATTGGACCAGTGACGCGGGAGCTTGGCGTGTACGTCTGGAGCTCGGCCTTCTGCCCATCCTGGCCGGACTGGCTTTGTTGTTGCTGTGGGTGACCTTTCATCCCATCTTGCCACATACGCTTCGCGGCGTTGGCAGTGCCGCAGTTGAAATTGCAGGCGGGCTACCTGCATCGTCGATTGCGGAGAATCTGCCTATCCCAACCTACCGGAAAATCCTGGTTCCGCTCGATCACACCGGTCGCGATCGGGATGCCATCGCTCACGCCGCAGCCATGGCCAAGCAGCACGGGGCCAAGCTTTACCTCCTGCATGTGGAGGAAGGCGTCACCAGCCAGCTTTACGGTCCGCTCTCTTCGACCGCTGAGGTGGAAGCCGGCAGTCATTATCTACACCAGATCGTTCGGGATCTGGAGAGCCAGCAGATTCCTGTGGAGATGGTGGTGCGGCACGCCCGGACGCCCACCAGCGAGATCGTGCGCTACGCCGAGGAGCTGAGACCGGATCTTGTGGTTATGGGCGCGCACGGCCACAAGGGATTGAAAGATATTGTATTCGGGACTACAATTAATGCAGTCCGTCACAAATTAAAAGCACCTTTGCTCATCGTTCGCGATGTGAAGTAACGTACAGGTGAGAGCGAGCTAATTTTCGGCAGGTATTGTGTCGAAGGTATACATAGTGTTCCGGGATGGTCTTGGAACCCCATTGTTTTCAGCAGTCTAAAATTGTCCGGCGGTGGCGCAAGAGTTGCTTATACGGTAGCTTACTGATGCTGCGGAAACTGATCATCCTGGCGGTTGCGGCTACCTGCCTATCCTCTCTAGCCGATTCCCGGCTGGACGGTTCCACTCTGCAGCGGCTCAGCCTGAACGACATGATTCAGAAGTCGACCATGATCGTTCGTGGCACAATCCAGCCAGGCACTTCGCCGGCGCTGCGCGGTTCGATCATTTACACGCACTATCAACTATCGCTAACCACCGCGTATAAAGGTACACCCGCCCAGTCCATAGACGTGGCCGTCCCTGGCGGGGTGCTGAACGGAATGCAGCAACCGGTGGCCGGAGCTCCCACTCTCACCGCTGGACAAGACTATGTATTGTTCCTGTGGACCAGCAAGAGCGGTTTGACACAGGTGATCGGGCTGTCGCAGGGCTTGTTCACCGTCAGTACAAATGCGCAAGGCCAAGTGATCGTCTCGCGAGGCGCGGCCAGTTCGCCCATGCTGAACTCCTCGGGACAAGCGGTCACAGACTCCAATTTTCAGATGCCGTTGGCGCAACTGGTAAGCAAAATCCAAGCCGTTCTCGCCGGGGGCAGCGGACAATGACCAGGCGGTGGGCAGGTCGCTTAGCGGCGGTTGTAGCAGCGGGGTTTCTGTTAACCAATAGCGGCTTTGGGTATTACTACTACACTTATTTCAACACCACCGCCCCGCCTTACTCCCCAATCGTCGCCCGGTTCGATCTGACGACGCTAACGAACAATACCGTTCCTTTCTTCGTCTCGAGCGCCGGTCCATCCGCGCTCTATCCAGGCGATAGCGTAGCGGCCCTGATCAGCCAGATGAGCGCGGCCGCCAACGTTTGGAATGGCGTTAGCACTTCTAGCATCCGGCTGGCCTACGGAGGCTTCTTCAACCCCGGGACCACCGAATCCGCGCCAGGGGTTCAGGTAGAGTTTTCCGACGATATTCCACCCGGTTTACTGGCCTATACCATTCCGACGACATTTGGAAACATCACAACCGAACCCAGCGGGACGTTCCTGCCGATCTATCTTTCCCTGATTGAATTGCCAAGCAATTTGCCGGACTACTTCTCCGGGCCCAGCTCGAGCGAGGAATTTTTCGTTACGATGGTTCACGAGTTCGGCCACAGCATGGGGTTGCAGCATACACTGGCATCGAGTGTAATGTCCACCATCCTTACCAGCGCGTCGACCAAAGCGAACCCGCTGGGCGACGACGACATCGCGGGCATTTCCCTGCTCTATCCGGCTGGCAATTACCGGTCTACCGTGGGCAGCATCTCGGGAACGGTGAGCATGAACGGGCAAGGCGTGAATCTGGCTTCGGTGGTTGCGATTTCGCCCGGCAATCAGGCCATTGCCACTCTCACGAACCCGGACGGCACGTATCAAATCAATGGCATTCCGCCGGGCGTGGAATACTACGTTTACGTGCATCCCTTGCCACCGCCGACGCAGGGCGAAGGCAGCCCGGACAACATTTACTATCCTCATAATTCGGCAGGAGTTTATCTGGCGCCCGATACCGGATTCGCCACCCAGTTCTATCCGAACTCTCAGAACCCCAACGATCCCAGCCAGGTGAAGGTGATCGCGGTAACGGCGGGCAATACGTACCCGCAACAGATTAATTTTAACGTTACCCCGATCAGTTCCCCCAGCGTATCTTCGGTGACTACGTTTAGCTACATTCAAAGCAGCTATGTGCAGACGGCGCCAATCCAATTCGGAGCAACCACCACGATTGCCGCCACTGGGGTTGGTCTGGTCCAAACCGAGAACACCTCCACCGGCGCCACTGCGCTGACACCCGGGCTGAACATCAGCATGCTCGGCAGCGCGGCGCAAATCGGCAATCTGCGAGTTTATCCCCCGCCCAATCAGCAATTTCTTGCAGTGGACGCGATGCCGACTTTGCCCCGGCCGGGACCGGAGCATCTGCTGTTCAGCACTCCCGGGAATCTGTACGTGCTGCCCGCGGGATTCTCCGTGGTTATGTCGCCTCCACCGCTCATTAGCGCCCTGGCCCCTGCGAAGGACTCGAATGGCAATCCAGCCGTCGCTATCGCGGGCCAGCAGTTCACGTCCAGCACGCAAATCTGGTTCGATGGCTTGCCGGCGGTGATTCGATCGCAGTCCAGCAATATATTGATCGTGACGCCGCCGCCCGCGCCGGCCGGGTACACGGCAGCGGTTGTAGCGTTCAACTCTGACGGGCAGAGCTCCTTGTTTCTGAATCCCGCGGCTACTTATACCTATGTGGCGGGCGCCGCGTCCACCATCACGGCCAATCCCAGCCTGGTGGTGAGCCCGGTGGACATCGCCGCGGGCGGCCCCGTCACAGTAGATGTCGAAGGCACCAATACGAACTTCGTTCAAGGCTTGACGACGGTTGGATTTGGAACCAGCGACATTGTAGTGAACGAGATCAACGTGATCAACCCAAGCCACCTGAAGGTCACGGTGACGCCCAGCGTCAACTTCAGTTCCTCGAATATCACCATTACCACGGGCCTGGAACTAATTTCCCAAGCGGTGGGTTCGCCCATCACAGCCACCAATACTCCGCAGTAAGCCGTATGGTTCGTCTCGCGCTCGGGCTCCTGTTCGTTCCCCTGTTGTGGGGGCAAAATACCGCGCTCGATCAGCTCATCTCAACTGCCCTGACCGCCAGCGGCGCGCCCAGCGTTTCGGTAGCCATCGTTCAGAATAATGAGATCACATACGCCAAGGCGTTTGGAAAAGCCAACATTGCTGAGAACCGATTGGCCGACGCATCCACGCGTTACGCCATCGGGTCGGTGAGCAAGCAGTTCACGGCCGCCGCGCTGCTGCTGCTCGCCGAACGCGGAAAGCTTTCGCTCGACGACAAGGTGAGCAAATTTTTTCCCGAGCTTACTCGCGCCCGCGAGGTGACCATTCGCGAGCTGCTCTCGCACACCTCCGGCTACGAAGACTACGCGCCCCAGGATTATATGATCCCCGCCTGGACGCGCCCCATCACGCCGCGCGAAATCCTGGACCAATGGGCCAAGAAGCCGCTCAATTTTGATCCCGGCACGCGCTGGCAATATAGCAACACCAACTACGTAATCGTTGGGCAGATTTTCGAGAAGGTGGCCAAACAGCCGCTGGTCGAGTTTCTGCGCGAGAAGATCTTCCAGCCGCTAGAAATGTCGACGCCCGGCGAAATCACCGATCATGAACCCACCGACGCTTCCGCCTACACGCGTTATGCGCTCGGGCCGCCGCGCCTGGTGGCTCGCGAGGGTCCAGGCTGGATGTTTGCCGCGGGCGAGCTGGCCATGACACCGTCCGATCTGGCGCACTGGGACATCGCTTTTCTCGAGAAGAAGCTGCTTTCTGCGCGCTCCTATCAGGAATTCACGCGCGAGGTGCGATTGAAGGACGGCAAGGAGACGCATTACGCGCTGGGCCTGCAACTGGGCGAGTTGAACGGCACGCCGATGATCTCGCATACCGGCGAAGTCTCCGGGTTCCTGGCGTCCAACGCCGTCTTCCCTGCCAAGGGCGTTGCCATTGTGGTGTGCTCCAACGAGGATGGCATCAACCTGGTGAGTCCGCTTTCCCGGCAGATCGCCGACCTGCTGCTGGGCGGCGCGCCGGAGAAAGAGCTGACCGAAGTTCGCGGGATTCTCGCCGGACTGCGCGCGGGCCGCGTAGACCGATCGCTTTTCACGTCGGACGCGAACTCCTATTTCACCGATGCGGTGTTGAAGGACTTCGCGGCGTCACTCGGGCCGCTCGGAAAGCTCGAAGACATCACCAAGACCAACGAACAACTGCGCGGGGGCATGACGCACCGCAGCTATCGCGCGCAGTATGAGAAGAAGACGGTGCTGCTCAACGTCTACGTGATGCCCGACGGCCGCTACGAGCAGTTCCTGGTGGAAGAATCGCTCTAGCGATTTATTTGCCCTGGCTTAGTTTCCGGAAGTAATCGGCAACCGCGTCGGAGTAGCCTGGCGGCACGGTTTCCGAACCCGCGCTGCGCACCTGATCGGAGTTCTTATCTTCCAGCTTGCGGCGCAGCTCAAGCTCCAGGCGCTCCATTTCCGGAAGCACCTCATGGCTCAGCCGGTTCGACAACTCGGCGTCGTTGGTGGTGAAACCCGGGTTCAGCGCATGCGAGAGATTGGAATAATCACCCTGGAAGTCTGGATTTTGTCGGACAAAGTCACGCATCTGGTTCAGGTCGCGCAGCGACTCGCGATAGGCCTGGTCGATATCTCCACCGCCAGCGTAGCCGTTGCCGGGCGTCACCGGACCGCCGCCGCCGAAGGGCGCATAACCGGAAGCATTTCCGCCGGCTTGGCCACCGTTTCCGTTTTGAGCGGACTGGCTGCCTTGTCCCTGCCCTTGTCCCTGCTGCCCGCTCTGTCCTTGTTGTCCTTGGCCAGGCTGTTGTCCAGGTTGTTGGCCAGGTTGTTGCGATTGGCCAGGCTGTTGCCCATTTCCAGCCTGTTGCCCGTTGCCGTTTTGACTGCCGCGCTGCAGCGGATTGGATTGCCGGTCTTGACCCCGACCTTGTCCCTGGCCGGACCGCTGGCCTTTACCCTGCTGGCTATCTGCCAGCTGCTGCATCCGGCTGCGCATGGCTTCCACGCGAGCTAAGGCTTTCTCAAGATCGCTATTATCGCCACCCGGCCCCTGGCCCGGTTTGCCGGACTGCTGCTGGTTGGCGGCCTGCGCTTGCGCGAGCTGATCGCGCAGATTGTTCAGCCCCAGACTGACATTGTTCTCGCGCAGCCACGCCTGCGATCCGTAGCCCTGCCGGATGAACTGCGCATTCTGGCGCATGTGCATTTCGAGCTCGTTCTGTTGAGCCTCACCCAACGCTTCGCGCAGTTTGTTTCCCACCGGATTTTGCGCTCCGGCCATGCTGCGCGCCGTGTCCGAGATGCCCTGCTGCAGCTTCTTGAGCTGGTCCGCCATCTGGTTCTTTTCACCGGCCAGACGTTCGGCCTCCTGTTGATTCTGGAGACCTTGCCCGCCGAAACGCGGGTTCTCGTTACCGGAAGTCCCGATCATTTTGCGCAAGCGATTCTGGGTATCGGCTTCCTGCTGCGCCAGCTGATTGGCTTGTTGCGCCAGATTGTCGAGCTGCTGCGAGGCGTTCTGATGCTGCATTCCGTTCAGGATGTCGCGAGCTTCCTGCAGGCTGTCGGCGGCGCGGCGCTGTCCAGCAGCGGCCTGCTCGGGACTGCCGTTCTGCTGGCTTTCGGCGTTCTGCATGTCTTCGGTGGCTTTTTTCAAGCGGTCCAGCGCCTGCTGCAACTGCGGCGAAGCGATGGAGCCCACCTGTCCCGCGTTGCCAGATTGCCCAGACTGTCCCGATTGTCCAGCTTGGCCCTGCTGACCCTGCTGACCTTTTTGACCCTGCTGGCCTTGCTGTCCTTGCTGTCCTTGTTGTCCCTGTTGACCGTTCTGCTGTTGAGACGAATCGCCGCGCTGCATCTGCTCCATCTGTTTTTGGAGTTGCTCGGCTTCGCGGCGCAACATTTCCTGTTCCCAGCGTTGCCGGAACGGTTGCTGCTGATCTTTCTTAGCGGCCAGCTCCTGCTGCCGGCGAGCCAGTTCGGCGAGTTTCTGGAGCGCCTTGTCGATCTCCTGAGAGCGGCTGTCGGACGCGGATTGCTGTCCGGTTTCGTACTGGTTTTTCTCGCGGTCCAGTTCGAGATCGGCCAGATTCTCCAGATCGCGGCCCGCGCCGCCCGCACCACCGCCCCCGCCCTGCGTTCCGAAGGCGACCTGGATGTCGCGGAAAGTAGCTTCGGCGCGCTGCGCGGCCTGCAGCGCTTTCTGCTCGGCGGGCATCGCGTTGTCCCATTTCCGGCTGCGGATCTTTTGCGCCGAATCGATCATCTCCTGGGATGCCTCGGTCATTTCCTTGCCATAGCTTTGGAACTGCGGATTAGTGTCCGCCAGTTCGCGCGCCTTCATGCGATCGGCCAGCGATTTGGCCTGCGCGGCGAGCTTCTCTTCCTGTTCAGCCAGGAATTTGGCGTCGTCGGCAGCCACGGATGCGTCTTTGGAACCATTTTTATATTCGTTCCAAGTGGCCGCGATGATATCCTTCTGACGCTGCGAGATCTGCTGATCGGCATCGCCGCCGCCCATGCCACCGCCGCCCCCGCCCGACTGCGCTTGCGAATAATTCCGCTCGAAGGGCTCGGCCTGGATGAAATAGATATCGGTCTTGGTGGTGTTGCGCGCGTCCTTGGCTTCGGCATAGAGGCTGACCAGATCGCCGGGCGCGAGCTTGTAATCTTCCAAGGCTAAAACGTATTTAGCGCTGGCTGTTTTCACGCCTTTTTGCGGCAGCAACTGCACGGTTTTTTCCGCGCCGCCGTTCACCGAGTAATGCAGCGCCACTTCGTTCAGCGCGAAGTCGTCGTCGGCGTTCACCGTGATGGTTACTTCTTCGATCGGGTTGACCTTGGCGTCACGGCCGGGACGATCGATCTTCACCGTCGGCGCATTATCCTTCCGCGCCTCGATGAAGAAGTCCTCGCTCAAGCGCACGTTCTCGCCGCGGTCGATGGCGGCGATGTGATAGAGGCCGTCTTTGTCGAGCGTTACATTGGCGGTGACCCAGTTACCGGCGCTCTGGTCACTGGAGGGCTTGAGTTCGATCTGCTTGTCGTCACCCAGCATCAGCACGCCCTTGTTTAGCGGGCGATCGGTAAGAATCGCAACTTCGGCGTGGGTGCCTTCCACGGCGCGCAGATCGCCGCCGGGATCTTCCACCGAGTCCTTCATGCCGGTCCAGGATGGGTAGTGATAGGTAACCCGGATCTTCTTGACGGCCGGGAGATCCACCACGCGCAGGTTGTAGTGCTTGGATTGAACGGCGCCCGCCTCCACGTAATATTCGACGTTATCGGCCAGGCTGCTGAATAGGAACTCGTAGGTGGATGCGCCGGGTGACGGCAGCATGTCCACTTGCTCCCATTTCGAAGTGCCGCGATATTGAGCGAAGAGCCGGACCTTGGGGGAATCGAAACCGAGCAGCTGAGCGGTGACCAATTGATCGGCCTTGCGGCGCACGGTGCGATCACCAGGCGTAACCGCGATGTCGTAAAAGGCGCGCTCACCCGCTTTGGGTGCTCCGGCCCACAGCAAAGACGTGCCGTAGCCGAGATAACCCGGACCCGCATGAATCAGCCAGAGCAGCACGGCCACCGCGACCGCGGCGGAAGCCAGGAATCCGAAGATCGGCCCGTTGGATGCCAGGCGCTCCGGCTCGCTCGATTCCGCGATTCGCAGGGTGTCGGCGGCCAGCAACTGTGAAAACGGATCGGCCGCATTCGGCTTCTCGGCTAGCGTGAGCAGGCGCTCCTGGAACTCGGGGAACTTTTGTTCGGCCTTCCGCGCGGCGTTGCGGCGATTCAGGCTGAACAACGGAATCACCAGGCCAAACGCAATGGCCACGGCGACGGAGAGAAATAGAAAAATGCGGGCCGTCAACAGGCTGGCGGGAGAAAAGGCATAGCGATTGATGATCCAGACCAGAAGAACCGTGATCACAAGCGCCGAAACGGTGACAAGCGAAGTTCCCTTCGAAACGGCCAGGAAGCGCAGGCGTTTTTCCAGACGCTGAAGGTAACTATTCAGTTGGTCGATAGCGTTCAAGCGACCTCCTTCTCCACCGACAAATATCGGCTCGCCAATACTGATTCAATTATCGCGGTTATCAGGACCAGTAGCAAAGCGTAGCGCCATAGGCTCCAGGGGCGCGGTTGGTTATCGGGGGACGAGCCATCGCCCGAGGGCGCGTCGGGGCCAAGGCCCGTGTTCTGCCATAAAACCAGCGTCTCTTGCGGGATGGGCGTCAGGTCGGACTCGCGGCGGTCGGCGTGAACCGCGACTAATTCCTCGCGGCCATTGGCGCGATGAATATCGTAAAAACCTTCCTGCGTCACCTGGAAGGTTTGTGCCGTAGTGGCATCCTTCAGCGACAACGGATGCGATCCATCGGGCTCCGTTACATCGATCGCCGCGCCGCGCTCTTTGGCGGAGCGCAGCTCGATATAAGAATCCACGGCGAGATTGGTCGAACGATCCTGCTGGCCGCCCAGATAGCGCGCGGTCTCTTCGACAAACGGTACGAAGGAAGCGTGTAGCGGCAGATCATTGCCGATGTTGTCGAAGGTGGAGGTAAATACAATCACACGGCCTTCGCCAACCTGCTTTTCAAGCAGCAACGGCGCCTGGTTGGTAAGGCTGGCGATGACGTGGGACTGGCCGGGATCCACCTTGATCACCTGATAGAATTTGACGCCGTCCAGCTTATTGGCGCGGCGCAATGTGGGGTGCTCGGCATCGGCCGAGGCCACGGTTTCAAAGCGCGACCCGGCAAGAGAAGCATAGCTTGATCCCTGAATGGTCTCGTTCGACACCGGGACATGCGTGAGCGCGGCCGAAAGCGGTCCGAGAGCCACCAGGAGTGAGCCGCCGCCGGCGACATAAGCCCGCAGGCTATTTTCGAAACCGGCAGGCATGGCGCCGACGTCCGAGAGAACCACAAACGCGTATTTCGAGAGCGATTGATTCGCGGCCTGCTCCACGGCCAGCGGCTCCAGAGTGAAACCGGCTTCAGAGACCGATTCGAGCGCGGAGCGATAGTACAGCTCGTCGCGATCCTGTCCGGCGGGATGCAGATACAGCACCGGGTGCGGATCGGTCCGCTCGATCGCAAAAACGAAGCGGTCATCTTCATGCAGCGCGTCGCCGGGGTCGATGCGAATCTCACCTTTGTGAAACCCATGCGGCGAATCGAGCGATACGAACTCGACCGATGCGCGGCCATTGGCGGGAATATCCACGGATTTGGTGTCGAGCACTTTTCCGTCCAGCACGAGCGATACATTGCGCTTCGTCGCTGGTGTATTGACGCCCGCGACGACGGCTTGGACACGTACTTTTTTCGGGTCGTAGATCTTGGCGGGCGCGGTGACGCTCTCCACCATCCAGTTGGGATCTTTCGAATCGGATACGGAATGGAACACCAGCTTGGTGTCGGTGCCGAGACGCAAGTCGGCGAATGCCGGCGGCATGGACGATTTCTGCAAGTCGCTGGCGAAATGCACTTCCAGCGGAATGCGCGAGGTCTGGGAGATGGTCCGCAGCGCCCGCGCCAGCTCGCCATAAGAGCTTTGTTCGTCCGATGGCTGGATGCCACGGATGGCGGCCTTGAGCTGATCGGCATCTTCCACCGGCTGCGTCAGGAAATGCACGCGCGATCCCACTGCCAGCACCTGTCCCCGCTCGCCTTGATTCAGTTGCGAAACCGCGTTCAGGGCAGCTTGTTTGGCGCGGGCCAGATGATCGTCGTAGCGCATGCTGAACGAATTGTCCACTGCGATAATCAGCATCTTGCGTCCGCCGGCAGCCCCGCCTGCCCGGCTGATAAACGGATTGGCGAAGGCTAGCGCAATCAGCAGCAACAGGGCGACGCGCAGCGAAAGCAGCAGCAGATAACGCAGGCGGCGGTGCTTGATGGAGCTTTGCGTACGCCGCTCGAAGAACATCAGCGAGCTGAAGGGATGGGGCGTGCTGCGGTACTGGCGCAGCAGGTGAATCCAGAACGGCAGGCCGACGGCCACGGCGCCAGCCAAAAACCAAGGGGCGAGAAAACCCACGGCTACAGTCTCTCCTTCATACCGCTTGCTGACGCGCCACCCGCCCGGAGTTCTTCGAGTCGATGTTCTCCAGCGCCACCCCAGCGGGAGTCTGCGCGTCGATGTTCTCCGGTGCACGACTCCCCTGGCGCCTCCGAACGTCCTGCCGGCCACGACTTCCGGGCGTCTCCGGGTGTGCTGTTGGCGCGCGGCTCGGAACCGAGCCACGACCGTGAGGGAGTGGTCTTCAACTTACATTCTCCCCTTCCGGACCAAGAAGTACTCGCGCATGGCATCATCCAGCGGCCGGTCCGTCGGAAGAAGCTGGTAATCGATGCCGGCCGCGGCGGCTTTGGTCTTGAGCGCTGCAATGTGCGCGTCAATCTTGGCGTTGTACTCTTCCTTCGCGTATTCCGGGGAGACTTCGATGGCGTCTTCGGTTTCCATGTCCACCAGCAGCGACGGCTCCTTCAGCTTCGGCCGGATCTCCTGAGGATCTAAGACGTGAAACAGGATCAGATCGTTGCCGCGATAGCGCAGCGGCTCAACCGTGCGGATAACGGTTTCCGGCTGTTCGTAAAAATCCGAGATCACCACCACAATGCCGCGGCGCCGCAGGAACTGCTGGAAATGGACGAAGGGCTTGGCGAAATTCGTGCGGGTTCCGAGCGCTGCCTTTTCGATAGCGTGGGCCACGCGCATGAACTGGCCTTGCCGCGTGGAGGGCTGAACATAGTTACTGACGTCGTCGTCGAAGATGATTACGCCGGCGGCATCGCGCTGCTGATTGGCGAGGTAGGCCAGCGCGACAGCCAGAAAGCGGCCATAGTCGAGCTTGGTAACGCCGTGTGAGCTGTAGCCCATGGAAGCGCTCGAATCGAGCATCAGGGTGAGCTGCGAATTGGTTTCGCCGCGATAACGCTTCAGGTACATCCGCTCGGTACGCGCGAAGACGTTCCAATCCACGTGGCGCAGGTCGTCACCGGGCGTATAAGAGCGGTACTCGGCGAATTCCTGGCTGAATCCGAAGTCGGGCGAACGATGCAAGCCCGCGACAAAACCATCCACAACTGTTTTCGCCACCAGATCCAGATGCGAGATCCCCGCCAAGAGCGCGGGATCGATGAAGCGGGTTGGAGTTCGCGGTTGCATGCTCAATTGGGCCACGGATGAACACAGATAAACACGGATAAAAAGCTTACTCAGGGATCTGTGTTCATCTGCGCTTATCTGCTGCTAATTATTTCGGTTCGGGCTTCCACTCGAGCAGACGCCTCAAGATGGCGTCCGAATCCAGGCGTTCGGATTCCGCGTGGAAGTTCAGCAGAATGCGATGCCGCAGGATGGGAGCGGCCAGCGCGCGGACGTCTTCATAGGCGACATGGTAGCGGTTGCGGAGCAGAGCGCGGGTCTTGGCAGCCAGCACCACGAATTGCGCGGCGCGGACGCTGGCGCCGAAATTCACGTAGTTCTTGACGAAATCCGGAGCGCTGGCGTCGTTGGGACGCGTGGCGCGCACCAGCTCCACAGCGTAGCGTGCGACGGATTCAGAGATCGGCACCATGCGGACCAGTTGCTGGAACCCCAGGATCTCCGTGGCGTTGGTCACCGTCTCGGGCTGCGCGTTCCTGGTGGCCGTGGTCAGGTCCACCACTTTCACTTCGTCGTCGGCCGACAGATAATCGAGCACGGTGTTGAACAGGAAACGATCGAGCTGCGCTTCGGGCAGCGGGTAGGTACCTTCGAGTTCAATGGGGTTCTGGGTCGCCAGCACAAAAAACGGCGCTTCAATCTTGTATTGATGCCCGCGCACGGTGCAAGACAGCTCCTGCATGGCTTCGAGCAGCGCCGACTGCGTCTTGGGCGGCGTGCGGTTGATTTCGTCGGCCAGCAGGATGTTGGAAAAAATCGGGCCGGGCACGAAGGTCCAGGTGCGGCGACCGGTGCCGGGCTCTTCCTCGATGATGTCGGTGCCGGTGATGTCGGACGGCATCAGGTCCGGCGTAAACTGGATGCGCTTGAAGACCAGGCCGAGCGTCTGGGCCAGCGTGCGCACCAGCAGCGTCTTGGCCGTTCCCGGGAGGCCCGTGATCAAGCAATGGCCGCCCACAAACAGCGAGATCATCACCTGTTCGATGACCTCTTCCTGTCCGACAATGATCTTGCGGACTTCGCGCAGGATGCTGCGCTGCACTTCCTGGAAACGCTCGATCCGTTCCTTTAATTCCGCCGAATCGTTGATCGCTATGGTTGGGGTGGACATGTTTGATTATTTCGCAATCTCTAGAAGTAGTTTCTGAGCCGGCTTAAATCCAGGCGCGGCCTCCAGCGCGAGCAGCACTTCGTCGCGGGCCTGATCCAGACGGTTGGCCTTGCGGTAAGCCTCGGCCAGCTGATAATGCGACGTCGCTTGATCCAGCGGCTTCAACGCGAGCAACGCCTGATACTCGCGAATCGCACCCGGCAGATTGTTCTCGGCCAGCCATAAATCGCCTAATCGCTTGTGCAGCTCCTGATCCTCAGGATAAATGTAGTTTAGACGATCGAGAGCGGCGGCGGCTTTCTCCGGGTGCCCAGCCTCTTCTTCGAGCGTCGCCAGCTGTTCCACCAGCTTGGGATCCCGTCCGCCCACCTCATTGTATTTTTCGAGCTGCTTGCGCGCGTCTTCCTTGTCACCTTTGGCGATATAAGCGTTAGCGAGGAGCTCGTAGACGCTGCCCACCTCGACGTAATCGGGATACCAGTCGCGAATGGTGTTGCCGATCTGAATCACGGCGCCATAATCCTTGCTTCGCTCGTCGGCCACCATCATCTTGAGTTTTTCGCGCCACTCATCAAAATGGTCCGTGGTTACTTTGGTCTGCCCGTCCAGCCAGGCCAGGAACTGTTTGTCGAAATCGGTGGTCGATATGCCCAGGACCTTTTGGAAGACTTCGGGCGTGGACTCCAGCTTCGCGAACGCATGAACCATATCCAGGAGCTTCGAGTAACCCCACTTCTCGGCGATGTAGCTGCAGATCTTGCCGCCCTGGAAATAGGACACGATCACCTGCGCCTGGTAGCTGGGCCGGATGAATCCCCGGTCGAGCTCGGCCACCGGCAACAGCAGCTTGTGCTGAATGGCGTGGATGGCTTCCGGGTCCAGACGGTCGCCCCAGTCGGGCGCGGCGGCCGTTTCCTCGTAAACCGCCAGCCCTTCGGTGAACCAGCGCGGCACACGGCTGTTGGTGGCTTGCAGTATATACACGTGGCTCATCTCATGCCGCAGGGTGCTGGCCCAGTGAAAACTTCCGGGAGTGCGGCCGGACGGGCTGTCCATGGCGATTACGGAGTCGAAAGTGACGCCCAAGGCGCCCAGGCCCGGCATGCCCATGGTGCGAACCGCGAAGTCCTCATGATCCGGATAAACCTCCACCTGCACCGGCCCCTTCAGCGTCATCTGATACTTTTCGTTGTACGCCGCGATGTCGCGCTTCAGCTCGGCTTCCACATAAGGGCGCAGCAGTTCGGCTTCCTTTTTGTCGAGGCGAACGATGGTGGTGGGCGTCTTGAACGTGACGAAGTCTTTGTACTTGTCGAGCAGACGCAGCGAATTTACGGTCTCGTAGCTTTTATAGTTGGCGTTGTAGCACTCTTCCAGCTGCTGGCGGGCCTCCGCCTCTTCGCCCAGGCGCATGAGATTCACGCCCAACTGAGCGCGCGCTTCCCACAGCCGCGGATTCATTTCCAGCGCCTTGCGATAGGCCTGGATGCCTTCAATATAGCGGCGATTGATGACGTAGAAATGTCCGGCCGTGGAGTACGCCTCGCCGTACGCCGGATTCACTTTGACAATACGATCGGCCCAGGGGCTGTCGTTCTTGTCGTGCAGAAAGTCCATGGAGAGGTGGATCGCCATGGCGTCCAGCGCCTCGCCCGAGATCGCCAGGGCTTTGTCCGCTTCCTGGCCAGCGAGATTCTCGTTGTCGTCTTCCAGCGCGAGAAAGGCCAGTTCCTCATGCGCTTCATACAGCTTGGGATCCAGATCCGCGGCCTTCTGCGCGGATTTTACGGCCTCCTGGCTGTAGCCTTCGGCTTCCACCTGCGCCAGCCCCAGGTACGCTTGCGCATTGTTCGGATCGATCTTGAGGGCTTCGTTGAACAGCCCGTTGGCTTCTTCGTTATTGAAACGTTCCAGGAACAAATGTCCCCACCGGACGCGATAATCGGCGTTTTTGGGAAACTGCTTGATCAGATCGCGAAACTGAGTGTTGGCGTCCTCGTAACGTTCGATGCCCCAAAGTCCCTCCGCGCGCAGATAGGGATTGGAGCTTTCAGCCAGCTTGGCATAACAGGTCTGCGCTTCGGCCAGTTTGCCGTGATGACGAAGGCCGCGGCATTCGTCGAGTGTTTGCGCGGCTAGCGGGATTGCAAGCAGTACTGCTAATAGCAGCCCTGCCGTGCGGCTAGCACCGCTCATTTATCCAACTCCGCTTGGGTTTTGGCCAACTGGATCAGCAGATCCTGGAGCTGCTTCTTATAGTCGTCGGCCGGCATCGCGGCCTTCTCATATTTCAGTTTGTCGATCTGCTCTTCCAGGTCGTCACGCTTGGCGAGCAGCGCCTTCTTTTCGGGCGTATTGGCCGCCACTTGCGCGCTGCCGATCCGCAACAGCACGAACTGCGCCGCTTTCAGCCCTTCGCCATTCTCGGGCGACGGTTTGCGCTGGCCATCGCCCTGGCCGGTGTCCTCCAGAATCGGATGCTCGGTGGCAAGCCGCTTCTGCGTGTCATAAAACTGTGCAGTCTTGGCTTCGGCGAAAGTGAACGCTTCCAGCGCCGAGACGGCTTCGTTCTTGTCCGTGTCGGCCGAGGGATCACGCAGCGCTTCCACCCAGAAACGGGCGAAGACGGTGGCATTTTTCTCGTTGCCGCTCTTGGTGGCGGTGATGACCACGCGATTGGCCTTCTCCAAGGCCGCGCGGGATCCGCCGCTAGCGCTGGTCATGTTAACTACCAACTGGCGCGTGCAACCGATGCGATCGAGCAGCGCGCCCAGCTCCACGCCCGATATATCCGGACCAGGCAGGTTCATTTTGTATTCGTAGCCATCGAAACTCCCATGGCCGATCAACATCAATACGAACGCGTCGTTGGGCTTGGCTTCGCGCGCCACCTGCGCCAGTGCGTTTTGCACGTTCGCTTTGGTGGCCTGCGCGCCGTACAGCGTGGTCACCTTGGCGTCTCCACTGGATGCGTGCAGCAGCTTATCGATCTCTTGCGCCTGCGCCGCGAAGCGCTGCTCATAATCGGGCTCGCCGCCCAGCCCGGCGATAGTGACGTAGAACGTCGCCGCGTGGAGAACGCCAACGGCCAACAAACCAATCGCCAATCCGCTAAGCTTCATACCACACCCCACCTTCGGCGCAACACCCACTCGCTGCAACACAGCAGCAATACAAGGAAGAAGACGATTGGCATGTCCCACAGATCCCTGGTTTCGCGAACCGTGATACCCGCGTCGGAATAGGAAATATCTTCGCCCAGCCGGCTGACTTGATCCGGCCGGTAGTATCGACCGCCGGTTTGCGAGGAAAGCTTTTCGAGCAGATCGCGATTCTGTTCCAGATGGAAATTCTCAGCCACGCCGTCTTCGCGCCGGAACGTGATGACATCGCGTCCCAGCTCCTGCTGGCCACGCGTGGCGGTTACTTCGGCCACGTACGAACCCGCTTGCCCGGCATCCCAGTCGGCCGTGTACACGCCTTGCTCCAGCGAATCGGGATGTAGGTCAACGCTCTGGGCACTGCCATCGGGCCCGACGATCCTCGCCTGGACCACGGAGTCACTGGTAGGCAGATAAGTTGTATCGCGCACCTCGGCGCGCAAATGCACGTGGCCGTCGTCGTAGAGCACCGGGCGAGTGACCGACGTCACCACGCGATTCGGCGTGTCGCTCACCAGCCAGCGCATCATTTGACGCCAGAATATCTCGTGACTCATGTCCTGCACCGGCTGCAGCATCTGCCAGCGCCAGTCGCCGCCGGTAGCAAACACCGCTGTGCGCCCGCGCCCATATTTTTGCGTGATCAGCAGCGGAAGCTTGTGGCCGGAAGCATTCATATCAACCAGCACCAACGCACCCGGTTTTGGCTGCCCGGCTTCCTGAAAGTCCATCAGGTAAGGCAGCTTCTTCCAACGCTCCACATTGGCCTCGGGATTATCTTCAATGCGCGTGATCAGGCTGTCGCGGCCGGCCGGCGTCAACTCCACCGTCGCGGGGTCGCGATGAAACGTATTCTTATGGTCCGGCAAGCGCACCGGCAACAGGTCGGAAAAGGGAGGTTTCTCGTATCCGCCGTCGGCTAGCGACACCCGGCCGCCGAGGAACAACAGGCCGCCTCCGCGCCGGTCCACAAACTGCTGAATCAAATCCTGCTGGGCCGGAGTGAAATAATTGGCCTCCACGGTGCCAATAATGATGCCCTGGTAGCCGAACAGGTCGTCCACTTTGGTGGGAAAACCGTCCTTCAGTTCACCCGTCGGCGCACCGGTCGGCACCTGCACGTAGAGCTTGTTCTGGGTGGTGCGCACCACGGTGTAGAGCGAGATGCTCTTGTCGTCTTCGACAGCACGCCGGATGAACTTGAAGTCCCAGCGCGGTTCGCCTTCCATGTACAAGATTTTCGGCGTCGCGTTGTCCACATAAAGGACACGCGTGAGTGCGTTGTTGTTCTTGTTCTCTTCTTGCGGCAGGGCGTCGATGGCGAATTGCAGGTTCTTCACTCCGGCGTCTCCGGCATTGAACAGAACCGTTTCGGTTTGCGCGGCGCCGTCCCCCTGCAGGACAATGTCGCGCTCCGTCAGAATTTTTCCGGAATCGCGCACCACCAGACGAGCCTTTTCGCCCTTGAGTCCCCATTGGTGGAAGGTGACCTGGGCCTGGAGGCGCGATTTTGCGAGAGAGCGCGCGGGCAGCTGCACGTCGGTGACTTCGATGTCGTGCGCCATGCGCTCGCGGCCGAAGCCCACCGTGTGGATGGGAATGCGCTGGCGTTTGATGTCGGAGATGGTGTCCAGGTCGATACCGCCGCTGTTGTCGGCGCCATCGCTCATCAGGACCACCGCGCCGATGGGCAGCGTAGCCGAATCCGCCAGCACTTCCTTCAAACCCTCGCCAATGTGCGTGGCGGGCAAGGAGGCGTTCAGCTTGTCCGGGCTTTCGATGCGCTCCAGATGATCGCCCAGGCGGTAAAGCCGTACTTGAAATTTACTCTTTAAGCTCTTGAGAAGACCGCCATTAAGAGTCGCGAGAACCTGCTCCTTGCGAGAGTGCCCATCTTCTTGAGTGGCCATGCTCTTGCTGTCATCGATCACCACGGCGACGATGTTTTGCTGTGGCCGAAGGGTGGCAATGCTCAGCGCCGGCTGCCATAGCAGAAACAGAAGCAGGCAGATCAGCAAGCTCTGGAGAATCCAGACCACGGCGCTGCGCGGGCCGCGCATGGTGGGAGCGATGGCGCGCCGCCGGCTCCAGATCACCCAGCCGAGCCCGGCCGCGGCGAACAGCAACAACACCGCGAGCGTCCACACTGGCCACTGGCTGAGAAGCACGAAGCTGCCTTTGGCGAAGACAGTGGGCGGATATTTAAAAAGAAACTCAAACATCGGATCGGAGCGCTACGGACCGCATGGCTGGTTGAACCAGGGAATATCGAACCAAAGGATGCTCGAAACACACGCTCGCGGCGGCATCAAGGAGCACCGGACTGGCGGTGAAGGCCGCTAAATCGAGCATGGAAGCTTCCAGCGCTCTCAGCATATCATGCTACCTAATGGTTGGTGTCCCTCCGAGCGACTTGGGTTACAGAAAAGAAGACAGAAGACAGAATCCAGAAGACAGAAAGACAGAATCCAGAAGTCAGAATCCAGAATCGACGGACGGACGCCCACCCAGCCATTCTGAATTCTGACTTCTGTCTTCCTGCCCTTGCCTGCTCCACATCGCCATTGGAATTCCGTGCAGCCCCATTCGATCCCAAATCCGTACCGATGTTGCATGAGTATGATTCAATGGGAATAACAACTTCGATGAGTTATTGGGGATTCAAATTTCGCAGGGACCTCCGGGCGCTCAACCGCCGGGCGCGGGAATGGCGCATGATTCTGCGCGGAGTGGTGTCTACCGATCACCCCGTAATGGCGCACATCATTCCCATCCGCCGCTGCAATTTGTCCTGTACCTATTGCAACGAGTACGACGATTTTTCGAAGCCGGTGCCTGCCGACACCATGACCCAGCGGCTGGATCAATTGGCGGATCTGGGAACCACCATCGTGACGTTCAGCGGTGGCGAACCGTTGTTGCATCCCGATCTGGACAAATTGATCGCCCACGTGCGCAGGCGCGGCATGATGGCCGGAATGATCACCAACGGCTATCTGCTGACGCCGCAGCGGGTGAATCAATTGAACGACGCCGGTCTGGATCACATGCAGATCAGCATCGACAACGTGATGCCCGATGAAGTGTCCAAGAAAAGCCTGAAGGTATTGGACAAGAAGCTGCAGATCCTCTCCGAGTACGCGCTCTTTCACGTGAACATCAATTCGGTGCTAGGTGGAGGTATTCATAATCCGGAAGACGCGCTGGTGGTGGGCAAACGCGCGCTGGAGCTGAGCTTCACTTCCACAGTGGGGATTATTCACGATGGCGACGGGCAACTGCGTCCCATCGGCGAGCGCGAACGCAAGGTGTTCCTGGCGATGAAGAATTTCGAAAAGAAGAACTTCTCGCAGATCAATTACTATCAGGACGACATCGCGAACGGTCGCCCCAGCCATTGGCGCTGCCGCGCCGGGTCACGCTATCTGTATATCTGCGAAGACGGCCTGGTGCACTACTGCTCGCAACAGCGCGGATTTCCGGCCAAGCCGCTGGCTGAATACACGGTGGAGGATATTCGTCGCGAATATCTTACAGAGAAAAGCTGCGCCCCGATGTGCACCATTTCCTGCGTGCGGCAGATTTCGTATTTCGATTTCTGGCGCGGCCGGCAGACCATCGCCAGCACCGCGCCGTCAACTACGGAGCAAGAGCCGCTGGTGCAGATCCAATCCAGCGGCAACTAAATTCAGCTCAGGGCTTGATCCAAGTCCGCGATGATGTCGTCCACCGCTTCGATGCCCGCGCACAGTCGCACCAGCCCGTCACTAATTCCCATGCGCTGGCGTTGCTTGGGTGAGATCTCGCGATGCGAAGCGATGGCTGGATACAACATTAAGCTGTGAACGTCGGCGAGCGAAGTACCGCGCACCACCAGCTTCAGCTTGTTCATGAAGCGGAATACGTCTTCCTTGGCGGCATCCTTGATTTCAAACGGGACCAGCGCGCCATAAAGACCTCCCGGAAGTAATCTATGGACGACGGCGGCGTCGGGATGATTCGGATCCGCGAGATAGTGCACGCGCTCCACCCGCGGATGCGATTGCAGCCAGGTGGCGATGCGGCAGGCGTTCGCGCATTGGCGTTCCACGCGCAGCACAAAGGTCTTGATGCCGCGCATCGTCAGAAAACTTTCGAAAGGTCCCAGCACCGGCCCCAAAGTCCGCGACAACGTTCTTACGATATCGGCGTGCGCTTCATCGGTCACCACCACGCCGCCCAGAACGTCGCCATGCCCTGCCAGGAACTTGGTCAAGCTTTCCACCACCAGATTCGCGCCATGCTCCATGGGCCGCACCAGCAGCGGTGTTGCGAAGGTGTTGTCTACCACCAGCGCAGCGCCGGCTTCCGCAGCCAGCTCCGCGATGAGATCCAGATCGGCAACCCGCAGCAGCGGATTTGAGATGGTCTCCATCACGATGCAGCCCGGCTTGGTTTC
Source organism: Bryobacterales bacterium (assembly GCA_963725455.1). Lineage (GTDB taxonomy): Bacteria > Acidobacteriota > Terriglobia > Bryobacterales > Bryobacteraceae > Palsa-89. Next base: position 36,423 of record CAVRZH010000110.1, on the reverse strand, counting down.
CTCGATCTTTTTCGCGACAGCGGCTACGTCGCACATATCGACGAAATTCACCGCCACGCCCATTGGCTCCAGCACTTGCGTCAGCAACGTTGTCGTAGCGCCATAAAGCGCGCTGGCTGCCAGGACGGACTTGCGCCGATCGGTCAGCGCGGCGAGCAATGCCACATGAATCGCCATCATGCCTGACGAACAAACCTGCGCGCTCGCGCCCGCTTCGAGATCGGTCAGCAATTCCTCCAACCCCGTGCGGGTCGGATTGTCATAGCGCCCGTAGCAGAACCCCGGCTCCTCGCGGCCCAGCACGCGATCCAGCTTGGCGGTGTCTTCATAGAGGTAGGTGGTGGCTGTGTAGATGGGCGTCGACGACGGAACAAAAGCTCCCGGCGCGTCCGGATTTTTCTTCCGGTCGCCGGAATGTACAACTTTGGTTTCGGTTTTCATGACTACTTCATTTCCTTTTCCAGCGCGTACCTTCTTTAGTGTCCTCCAAGATAATGCCCGCGTCGAGCAGCTCTTGCCGGATCTGATCGCTGCGCGAGAAGTTCCGGGCCTTCTTAGCGGCGGCGCGTTCGGCAATCAGTTCCTCTACGCGCGCGTCAGATAGGCCGCCCGCGGCCTGCGTCGGCTCTAAGACCGCAAAAATGCGATCAAAACGGGCCAGCAGATCAAGCGCCGGCGCCGCGTTGCCTGCCCGAAACTCGCCCGCATCCATGGCCGTATTGGCATCGCGCACGAATTCAAACAGCGCGGCCAGCGCCTCGGCCGTATTCAGATCGTCGTCCAGGCTTTCTTCGAACTGTCGCTCCGCTGCGTGAGTACGCTCCAAAAGTTTTTGGTCCAAACCCTCGGGATATTTGTCAGTCTCCAGGCGCAGCTTGAAGTTTCGCAGCCGCTCAATCGCGGTAGCCGCGGCCTTCAGCCCATCGAAAGTGAAATTGAGCTTCTTGCGATACGGCACCGACGCCAGCAAATAGCGCACCACTTCCGGTTGATAACCCTCTTTTTGGAGGTCCCGCAGGGTATAGAAATTCCCCGCCGACTTCGCCATCTTCTGCGACTCGACATTCAGAAATTCCGAATGCAGCCAGAATCGCGCGAAAGGCTTGGAGGTAATAGCCTCCGATTGCGCGATCTCGTTTTCGTGATGTGGAAAGATCAGATCCACGCCGCCCGCGTGTATGTCGAGCGTTTCGCCCAGATATTTCATGGCCATCGCGGAGCACTCGATGTGCCAGCCCGGACGCCCGGGGCCGATCTCGCTGTCCCAAAACACTTCGCCTTCCTTGGGCGCTTTCCATAGAACAAAATCGCGGGCGTCAGTTTTGTCATATTCGTCCACGTCCACGCGCGCGCCGGCCCGGATGCCGGTGAAATCGTTGTGCGAGAGCTTGCCGTACCCGGGAAATTTCGAGATGCGATAGTAAACCGATCCGTCGCTTTCGTAAGTGAACCCACGCTCGGCGAGTTTTTCGATGGCCCCTACCATCTCCGGAATATGCTCGGTGGCTTTCACCATGCGCTCCGGCCGCTGCAGGCGCAGCGCGGCGGTGTCCTCGAGGAACGCCTCGGTGTACTTCGCCGTGTACTCGGCCAGGGTCTTCCCTTCCGCCGCGGCATTGCGAATGATCTTGTCGTCCACGTCAGTGATGTTCATCACGTGATCCATTTTGTAGCCGCGATAAAGCAGCCAGCGCCGCAAAATGTCCTCGAACGTGAACGTCCGCAAGTTGCCGATATGGGCGTAATTGTAGACCGTGGGTCCGCACGTGTACATGCGCACGGTATTGCCGTCGAGCGTCTGAAAAGGCTCCACTTGCTGGGTGAGAGTGTTATAGAAACGAAGGGCCATTATAAAGTCGGAACTCTCATGGTACCCCAGGCCTTGCGGGTTGACGTGCCTCTGGCCTTGAGATGCCGATCGGGCGGCGCCGCTATGAGCGCCGTGAGCCGACTCCCGGCGCCTGATCGTCCCGACCGACGTTCTGCCCCCCCGGCGGATGACAAATACCGCCAGTACTTAGTACTAACGGGACATCAATAAACATTTGCAAAACCGGAGCACGGCATGTTACAAACGTTGTCTTTAATTATTTACGCCTAAAACTCATGAGAACATACTCCAAATGCGCGGAGATCATGCTACAACTCCACCGATTATCAGCTATTCTCGCTGCTTTAGCTCTACTCGCGACATGTGCAAGCGCGCAATCCTGGTCTCAACTCGCGCCATCCGGCAGCCCGCCCGCGGCGAGAGGGTTTCAAGGAACTACAGGCGTGTACGATCCGGGGAGCGATCGGATGATCGTTTTCGGCGGCCGTGACACAAACGGAAACAACCTCAACGATGTCTGGGTTTTGACGAATGCCAACGGGCTCGGCGGCACAAGCCAGTGGATCAATTTGATCGCGAATGGCGATCCAGCTTCGCCTCCCGCCCGATCCGGGCATTCGGCCGTCTACGACGCAGCCGACAACGTGATGATCATTTTTGGCGGCTGCGGAGGCTCCTGCTTGCCCGCGCTGAACGATGTTTGGGTGCTCGCGAACGCGAATGGACTGGGAGGTACGCCCGCGTGGTCGCAACTCAGTGTCGGCTCAGGGCCGGCCGCTCGCACAAACGCTGCCGTGGTATACGATCAGACGCACAATCAGATGAATGTTTTCGGCGGCCAAGACGGGTCCGCCAACCCCTGTTCGACGTTCTCCGACGTCTGGGTGCTTACGAATGCAAACGGGCTGGGGAATCCGCCTGTGTGGCAGTCGCCAGGAATATTCATCAGCGAAAATAACGGTGCTCCCCCGTCCGGACAAAATGGCGCGTCGGCTGCCTACGACCCCGTTGGGGGCGTGATGACTATCTTCGGTGGAACAGGCATGGTCAACGGCATCTGTACGACCTCAAATGCCGTAACGCAGCTTTCCCTGGCCGGAACCCCGATTTGGTTCAATGTTATTCCCGAAGGCGCGTCCGGCTCGCCTCCCGCCAGATCATTTGCCTCCGCGGTTTACGATGGCACCGGCGGACGGTTGCTGGTGTTTGGAGGCGCGGACGGCTCCGGAAATCCCTTGAACGACGTCTGGGTCCTTCCTAATGTCGGGTTTAGCGGATCCACGTGGACCATGCTAAATCCAACCGGCGGCCCACCCTCGGCTCGCAGCAACCAGGCCGCGATTTTCGACTCAGCCGACCAACGAATGACGATCTTCGCCGGCAGCGGCACGAGCGGCGTTCTCGACGATGCCTGGGTGCTAACGGCGCCTGGGATTTCCGGGCTCGTTTGCACCGCAACCGCAGGGAACCCCAATATTGTCCGTTCGGAAGGAATCGCCGAGCGGGTGGGTGACGTGGTGCTGAACTGCACAAGCGGTACACCAACTCCTCAGGGTCAGCCCATCCCGGAATACAACGTGCAATTGACATTGACCACCGGCGTCACCAGCCAGGCGCTGCCCGAGGCTGCGAACCTTTCCGAAGCTCTTCTGGACATCGATGAGCCGTTTCCGGCCACGCCGGATCCGTCATTCGCTATCCCGGTTCCCGGCGCGCCTTCGCAAATCCTATGTACGCCATTGGGAGCAACCTGTTCGGAGAACGGCACGGGCGGTACACCCAGTCCTTATCAAACTCAGCCCAACATTTTCGTAGGAACACAAACCAGCGCGAATTCGCTGAGCTGGAATATTCCGATCGATCCTCCAGGCGTGAATGGCACCCGCATCATCCGGCTTAGCAATGTCCTCGTAAATGCCTCCGCGATCGGCGCTGGGTCGGTTCTGGCGCCAAACACGATACAAGCGACAGTATCAGTCCAAGGATCCCCGGCAGTGCCCATAGCATATCCGCAACAAACCGTAGCACTCATCGACCAGGGATCGCTGGTCAGTGTGAACGCCAGCAGTCCCATCTTGCAATGCGCGCCCCATAATGCTGCGCTCCTTGGGGGTTCGGGCACAGCCGCCTTCGATTTCAGCGCTCAGGTTCAAGAGGGTTTCGGCCACGCCTTCAACTTCAGAAACTACGGAACAATTCTGTCCGGGCCGGTCTTCCCGCCCCAGCTTGCGGAGCAAAACGTGTTTGGCTTCTCGTACCAGACGGAAAGCGGCTTCTATTCGCCCAGCCTGTTCACCACCGCTCCCACTCTCGGGCTGGCGGACTTTGGAACGCGCATTCGAATGGAGTTTCAAGGAGTTAGTACCGGAACGCACCTCTTCATCCCAGTCACGCTCGCCACTCTAGCGGCGCCCAATTGCAATACTCCGGGCCCGTCATGCAATGTAGGTGAACTGCAACTCGTCCAGGCGGACCAGAACGGGAATTCGCCCGCGGGGTATGAGCCAGCACTCGCGACGCAAACCATCGGAACTGTACCGGTGGCCGAGGTAAATTACTCAGGCTCCATTGCGTATGCCACCTACGAAGTAATCAACTCTAACCCTGGTATTTTGGAGCTAGCCGTGATTCCGGTCGCAGTCGCGTTTAGCGGTTCAAACCCGCCCGCTGCCGGCAGCGTCACCGTGGATCCATCTTACGCTCCCGTCAGCAGCGTCATCACGGCCGACCTTTCCGCGCCGCTGCCGCGATTTGTCGATTTCGGCACACCGCAACCCGCCTACACGATCAATGACTGCGCCTGCACGTATTCGCTGACGGCATCCAGCGCGAGCATTTCGGCCTCCGGCGGCAATGGATCGTTTACCGTAACAACTTCGCAGGGATGTCCCATCCAGCCAGTGAGCCAGTCGAGTTTCGTGTCGTTCAGCGTGGCCGGTTCCGTGGTGTATTACACGGTGGCGCCGAATCCGCTGCCTTACCCCCGCACAGCCACCATTACGGTGGGCGGGCAATTGTTCACGCTAACGCAAGCGGCTGCCAGTCTCACTTTCACGCCCTCGCAACTGAAATTCACGTCGGGCCCCGTCACTGCGCCACCGGCTCAGACGGTGAACGTCTCGGGATGGCAGGGCTCTTTCACCGTGTCCGTAGACGTGCCATGGGCGACAGTCACTGCGAGTTCCCAGCAACTTCCCGCGACCCTAACTGTGGCGGTGAGCCCGGTTGGCTTGCAGCCAGGAAGCTACAACGGCGCGATTACGCTGAACGTGAATGGCTCGCTGGCTACCTACTTCATTCAGTACAAGGTGGTGGGGCTTCCGTCTCTGGTACCGGTGCCAGCGCAGCTGACATTCAATTACGCCGGTGGAGCGCCGCCGCCTTCCCAACAACTGGAAATTTACTCGACTAGCCCAGTTGCGTTTCAAGCTTCCGGGAGCGGCTTTGTTTCGGTGACGCCCGGAGCTGGCACCACCACACAGAAAGTAACGGTCTCGGTGGACCCGTCCACGCTCGGACTGGGAGCGCACTCCGGAAGCGTGACCGTGACAGCCAGTGGAGTGACCAACAGTCCTCTCGTGGTTCCTATAACGCTGAACATCACCTCTACGGGCCCCCAGTTTACGTCCGCCAGCGTGGTGAATGCCGCCAGCTTCCAAGCGGGGGCGATCGCTCCAGGGAGTTTGTTTACCGTCTTCGGGGCTAACCTCGCCAGCAGCCAAATTTCCGCGAGTGGTCCCGCGTTACAAACGTCGCTCGACGGCGTGTCGATGACCCTCGCCGGCATGTCCGTGCCCTTGCAGTTCGTCAGTCCGGGGCAAGTCAACGCGCAAATTCCTTTCGAAGTGGCCCCTGGGCAGCGGGCACTAATCGTGACCTCCAATGGAATGTCCACTGAGCTGCAGGTGACCATCGTTCCGGCTGCGCCCGGAATCTTCCTGGTGAACGGTAGTGGAGCGATTTTGAACCAGGATTCCAGCCTCAACTCTGCGAAGAACCCTGCGTTATCGGGCACAACGGTGCAAGTGTTCTTCACTGGGCAAGGCCAGGTAAGCCAGCCGGCGGTCACTGGCGACCCTGCATCATTGACGACGCTTGCCTATACGAGCGCGATTACCACTGCGACCGTCGGGACAGAGGCCGCCAATGTGATCTTTTCTGGCCTGGCACCGGGCCTGATCGGAGTGGGCCAGGCGAATGTCCAGGTGCCCAGCCTGCCGACGAACGCCTATCCGTTGGTGCTTACAGTGAATGGCGTGTCTTCGAATGGCGCAACCATCGCGGTGCAAGCACCGTAGGCCAGCGGTACCTCGCGAGTCAATGTGCGTCGCGCCGTCAATTTGCGGTATAAACCTCTAGTACAGTGACCAGCCAAGCGCAACTCTGGCTTCGACGGCCTCAAAGCCTGTGGCTGCGCCGAGCTGTGTTCCAGATTCATCTTTGGTCGGGAATTATCCTGGGCGTTTACGTCGTCCTGGTCTCGGTGAGCGGCAGTGCCATCGTTTTCCGTAACGACCTGTATGACCTGCTGTTCGCGAAAACCAAAGTGGAAGTTTCCGGCAAGCCTTTGACTCGCGAACAGCTGACACAGGCAGCCGAGCGCGCCTACCCCGGCTACGCCGTTCAGTCTATCCGGCGCGGGCGCTTCCCCACCGAATCCACCGATATCGTGCTGGTGAAGGGTTGGAGGCACAAGGACCGCCTCTTCGATCCTTATCGCGGGCGCGACATCGGTCCGTCGGTGGACCTTTACTACGCGATGCTGCACTTTGCTTCAGAGCTCCACGGCAATCTGTTGTTCGGTCCGGCGGGACTGGTGGCGAACGCCGTCGGCGGGTTCCTGGTCGCCATGATGTGCGTCACGGGCATGGTGGTGTGGTGGCCGGGCATCGCGAACTGGCGACGCAGCATGAGGCTCCGCCGCGATGTCGGATGGAAGCGGTTCAACTGGGACCTGCATAGCGCCATCGGATTTTGGACGGTATCGCTGATCCTTATGTGGGGATTAACCGGTGCTTATTTTGTATTTCCCGATCCGTTTCGAGCGGTGATAGAAGTTTTCACGCCTATCAATCCTCCCCGGTTGAACTCGCCAGTAGTGGGAGCAGCCGGAAGGTTCAGGCGCGGACCTCGCCCCCCGCTGACTACCGGGCAAAAAATCCTGCGTGGATTCTCCTACGCGCACTACGGTAATTTCGGTGGCTGGCCGGTGAAGGCGCTGTGGGTGATTCTCGGATTCGCGCCTCCCGCACTTTTTGTAACCGGGCTGCTGATGTGGTGGAATCGCGTGCTTGGTCCCTTCGCGCGGAAGTTCTTGCCAGGTCCAATAGCGGTGTCGATTGACGCCGAGCTGACGAAGGGCCGCAACGCCGTTGGCTGATCCGCAGCAAACTCGCGTTTCGTTGCTTACAGTGAAATAGTGCATTTTGAACTCATCGCCGAGTGCCCCGACAGCGGCGCTCGCGCCGGGCGGATCCACACCGCGCACGGCATCATCGAAACTCCCGTGTTTATGCCGGTGGGTACGCAAGCCAGCGTCAAAGGCGTCATGCAGCGCGACCTCGAGCATGAACTCGACGCCTACATCATCCTGGCCAATACTTATCACTTGTTCCTGCGCCCCGGGCACGAGCTGATCCGCAAGCTCGGCGGGCTGCACCAATTCATGTCTTGGCCGCGCGCCATACTCACGGATTCCGGAGGATTCCAGGTCTTCAGCCTGAGCGATCTGCGCAAGATTTCAGAAGAGGGCGTGCTGTTCCGCTCGCACCTGGATGGCGACGCGCATTTGTTCACGCCCGAATCCACAGTCGACGTCCAGTTCGCGCTTGGCAGCGACATCATGATGCCGCTCGACGAGTGCCTGGAATATCCCGCCAGCCACGAAGCCGCGAACCAGGCCATGCGGCGGACAGTGCGCTGGGCGCAGTCAGCGTACCGGTACTTTTTGCGCCGTAAAGAGGAAACCGGATCCGCTTCCGCGTTATTCCCAATCGTGCAAGGCTCCATGTTCGCCGATCTGCGGCGCGATTGCGCCACCGAACTGCTCGATCTGGATGCGCCCGGGTATGCGATCGGCGGCTTGTCGGTTGGCGAACCGCGGGTGCTCAGCATGGACATGACGGAACTGACCACTCCCCTGCTCCCGCGCCACCGGCCGCGTTATGTCATGGGTGTCGGTATGCCAGAGGAACTTCCCGAATATGTCGCCCGCGGCGTCGACATGATGGACTGCGTCCTGCCCTCGCGCAACGCCAGGAACGGCTGCCTGTTCACGTCACTGGGGAGAGTGATCATCAAACAAGCCCGTTACAAGGACGATCCGGCCCCGCTAGACGCGAACTGCCACTGCATTACTTGCCGTACTTACTCCCGGGCGTACCTCCGGCATCTCTTCCAGGCCGGCGAAATGCTTTTTTCCACACTTGCCACCATCCACAATTTGAAGTACTACCTTGACATGATGCGCCAAATGAGGGAGGCTATACTGCTTGGGAGATTTCGGGCCTATTTGGACAGGGCTCGCAATTCGGCGGTAGAATCGAGTTAGATCCGTTCCGCCGCTGTACTCCTTTGAAGTCATTTCCAATATTCCAATGACGATTGGCTTATGTGATACTCGGAAACGGAACAATCGTCCGTGAACATGCCATTAACTGTGTTCTTGATGCTTCAACAATCCACCGGGAGCAGCCCGGTGATGGGATTACTGCTTCCCCTGGCCCTGGTGGCGATCTTCTATCTGCTGGTTTTCATGCCCATGCAGCGCCAGAAAAAGCAGCAGCAGCAGATGCTGAAAACGCTGGAGAATGGAAGCCAGGTGCTCACCACGGGCGGTATTATAGGGACCATCGTCAGCGTGAATCCGGATGATACGCTGACCCTGCGCGTGAAGCCGGACAATTTGAAACTGCAGGTGGCGCGCAGCGCGGTGGCGAGCCTGATCACCGAAGAAAAGAAGGCTGAGAAGTAGAACCATGACCGAGCCGCGAAGGTAAGTGAGCGGTTTTAAATACCATGACTAGCAACATCAAAATCAGAATCGGCGTCATCATCGCAGTCATACTGGTCTGCCTTTATGGCGTAATCGGCATTCCGAAATCCAAGGACGAGCTCCTTGCGAACTGGAAGAAGAACATCCACCTGGGCCTGGATTTGAGCGGTGGCACCCAGTTGGTGATGCAGGTGCAACTGCAGGACGCCTTCAAGGCTTCGGCGGACAATGTAATCCAGGGGCTGACACAGGAGTTGCAGAAGGACGGCATCACGACCTCGGGCGAAATCACCCGCAACGATCCCACGACCATTGAGGATGCCGACAAGATCCAGATCGACGTGAAAGGCATCCCCAGCGCCAAGAGCAGCCAGTTCCGAAACGTGATCAACGATCAGTACAGCGCCTGGGTTCCCACGGCGCTCAATTCAACCGACTATAAGCTCACGATGAAGCCGAGCGAGGCGCTCAAGCTGAAGCAAGACACCATTACTCAGACGACGGCCACCATCGAGCGCAAAATCAACGCCCTGGGCTTGGCCGAATCGTCGGTGCAGCCCACCGGCCGCAGCGACGCCGAGGCGGAACTGCTGATCCAACTTCCTGGGGTGGACGACCCGGCGCATGTGAAGCAGTTGCTGCAGACGCAGGCCCAGCTGGAATGGGACAAGGTGATTGACGGGCCGTTCAGCTCAGAGGCGGACGCGCGCGCGAAAAAGGGCGGGATTCTGCCTTTGAACAGCAAGCTGGTCCCAACTCCGCTGGCGGGTGGTCAACAGAGCTGGTACCTGGTTTCGCGCATCCCGGTAATCCGTGGCACTGACATTCGCGACGCCAGCGCGGCCGCGGGCGAGTTGAATAGCTGGGAGACGAATTTCGTTCTCACGCAGGATGCCGCCAAGAAGTTCGGCGCGTACACCGAAGCGAACATCGGCCAGCGCGCCGCCATCGTAGTGGATGGCGTAGCCATTGAAGTGGCCACCATCCAGTCCAAGATCACGGACACGGGGAGGATCACGGGCGCTTCCAGCCAGGAGCAGTCGGCGGACCTGGCGTTGAACCTGCGCGCCGGATCGCTTCCCGCCGCACTGACCATTGAAGAAGAGCGGACCGTGGGTCCCTCGCTCGGGGCCGATTCCATCCACGAAGGTTTTGCGGCTGGCCTGGCCGGCCTGGTGGCGGTGGTGTTCTTCATGCTGTTTTACTACAAGCGCTCGGGGATCAACGCCACCCTGGCGTTGGTTTTGAACGCGGTGATTTTGATCGCGGCGCTGGCTTATTTCGACGCCACTCTGACCCTGCCCGGTATCGCGGGCATCATTTTGACTATCGGTATGGCCGTGGATAGCAACGTTCTGATCTTTGAGCGCATTCGCGAAGAGCTGCGCGCCGGCAAGGCCGTGGTGGCCGCCGTGGACGCGGGCTTTTCCAAGGCTTTCCTGACCATTATCGACACGCACGTTACTACCGTGGTATCTTGTGCGTTTCTGTTCATCTTCGGAACCGGCCCGGTGAAGGGCTTCGCGGTTACCCTGGTGATCGGCCTCGTCGCTAATCTTTTTACAGCCGTCTTTGTATCCCGGACTATTTTTGACGCAGAGCTTTCCGGCAAACGGCAGGTAGCGGCGCTGAGCATCTAGGAGATGAGCGTTTAGAAGATTTTATAGAGGCGGGAACCGATTCCGCCATGCCGGTGTCTAACTTTATCGGATGCTGGCGCTGCGACTGGTGACATGGAATTTTTCAAGCACTCAGATTTTGACTTTCTCGGCAAAAAGTGGCCGTTCATCATCCTCTCCCTCATCCTTACGGCGGCCGGCTTTATCAGCCTGGCTGTCAAGGGAGGTCCCCGCTACGGCATTGACTTTCGAGGTGGGGCGCTGATCACGGTCAGTTTTGCTAACCGCCCACCCGTGGACAAAGTCCGCGCCGCGCTCTCCGGCAAGCTTCCCGTGGAAGTGCAGGAGGTTTCGGGATATCCCGAGGACATTATCGGTATCGATGCGCAGCAGGGCCCGGCGCTGGAGGCTTCGCGCCAGAAGGTGATCGACAGCCTGGATGCGGCTTTCGGGCAGCCGGCCAACGGCAAGTACAACATCAATACGGGTGGAGCGTCGGCGCTGGCGGATCACCTGCGTGATGCCCTGGCGGCCGCCAGTGTGCCGATGTCGGATCAGCAATTGCAGACGCTGGCCGGAAACATCATGGACTACCGGAAGGGGCACAACGGGCTCATTAAGAACCTGGATGAACTGCGTTCAGTACCAGGAGTCACCCCCCAGGTCCTGAACGTACTCAAGCAGCAAACTTACCCTGACTCGGTAACGGTGGTGGGGACTGAAGTGGTGGGCCCCAAAATCGGCGCGGAATTACAGCGCAAGGCCGTTCTGGCCGTGTTGTATGCGCTGGGCGGCATGCTGGTCTACATCTGGTTCCGCTTCGAGTGGATCTATGGAGCCGCGGCGGTGATCGCGGTGTTCCACGATACGCTCATTACCATTGGTCTATTTTCGTTGTTCAATAAAGAGATCACGCTGACCGTGGTGGCCGCGCTGTTGACCTTGGTCGGGTACTCGATGAACGACACCATCGTGACTTTTGACCGTATTCGTGAGAACCTTAAAATCCTGCGCCGCGAAGAATTGGAGCCTCTGATCAACAAGAGCGTCAATCAGACCCTGAGCCGCACCGTGCTGACCTCGGGACTGACGTTACTAACCGCTCTGGCCCTGCTCATCTTCGGTGGCCAAGTACTCAACGGTTTTGCGTTCGCCTTGACTTGTGGCATTATCGTTGGTACTTATTCGTCGGTTTTTGTAGCTAGCCCGATCCTGATCTTCTGGCATAATTTCCTGGAGAACAGGAAGCGAGGCTCCAGAGGCGGGGGCCCTCCCGTCGCCACACGTAAGGAGCCTGCTGCCCCAGTGGCCGCAGCGGCTAAGGTATCCAGCGCGCCCAAAGATCGCGCGCGTCGAGGGGCCGCCAAGGTGAAATAGGCGGTAAGAATTTGTATGATGTTTTCTGCACCTGCAGGAACGGTAACTTTTGGACGAGGTGAGGCATGTTCGAGCAAAGTTTTGTAAGCACCGCGAAAACGCATAAAACGTGGTCGGTGTTTCTGTCTTTCGGAGGCCAGGCGATCGTTATTATCCTGGCCATACTGATTCCGCTGATTTACACTGATACGCTGCCCCGTGCCCAGCTGACCAGTTTTCTGACGGCCCCGCCGCCGCCTCCTCCACCACCGCCTCCCCCGCCTCCGGCGCCCCCCAAGGTAGTCAAAATCATTCCGCGCCAGTTCGACGCCGGCAAGCTGATGGCTCCGAAGACCATCCCCAAAGAGATCGCGAACATTAAGGAAGAGGAGTTGCCGCCGCCGTCCAGTTCCGGCGTGGTAGGCGGAGTGGTTGGTGGCGTTCCCGGCGGAGCGCCCGGTGGAGTTCTGGGTGGCGTTCTCGGTGGTATCCCGACCGCGGCCCCGCCCCCGCCGCCAGTCAAGGAAAAGCCCGCTACCCCCTCGCGAATCCGCGTTGGCGGTAACGTGCAACAGGCCAACCTGATCCGCAAAGTTACTCCGTTGTACCCGGCGCTGGCCAAGCAAGCCCGCATCCAGGGCGTCGTCCGTTTCACCGCCATTATCGGCAAGGACGGCACCATTCAGAATCTGCAATTGGTGAGCGGCCATCCGCTCCTGGTGGAAGCAGCTAAACAGGCTGTTTCGCAGTGGCAGTATAAGCCGACGCTCCTGAACGGGGACCCGGTGGAAGTCGTCACCACGATTGAAGTCAATTTTACGTTGAGCCAATAGAAGTCTAAATTCAACTCGCAGGAGAATCAGATGTTTTTACAATTACACGTATGGGCGTTTATGCTTTTGCAAGAAGCGTCCACTAGTTTCGACGTGCGCGGTATGTGGGACAACATGGGATGGGCGGCTAAAATCGTAGTCATCCTGCTCTTCTTCATGTCGGCCTGGTCGATCGGAGTAATGATCGATCGCGCCATCGCCTACAACGGTGCCCGTAAACAATCGCGCCAGTTTGCTCCGGCAGTCGCGGGAGCGTTGCGTGAAGGCAAGCTGGACGAAGCCATCAAGATCGCCGACCGCTACAACAAGAGCCACCTGGCCAAGGTTGTCGTGGCCGGCTTGCAGGAATTCCGGGCGCATCAGTTGAGCGCGGATATTCCGGGTGAGGATATCGAAGCCTCCAAGCGCGCACTGGAGCGCTCGGAAGCCATCGTCCACGCCGAACTGAAACGCGGCGTCAGCGGCTTGGCAACTATCGGATCCACGGCTCCCTTTGTGGGCTTGTTCGGCACGGTAGTCGGCATCATTCACGCGTTCCAGGGCATTGCAACGCAAAAAGCCACCGGCCTGGGCGCAGTAGCCGGCGGTATTTCTGAAGCGCTGGTCACCACCGCTATCGGTCTGTTCGTGGCCGTGCCCGCGGTGTGGGCTTTCAACTACTTCACCAACCGTATCGACGCGTTTGACGTGGAGATGGGCAACTCCAGCTCCGAGCTTCTGGATTACTTCCTGAAGCGCGTGCAGCGCGGAGCTGCGGCGGCAAAGTAAGGTTACCGACTGCGAGTTGAATTCGGAAGGGGCGCGGGGCGCGGATAGCTCCGGACCGCGCGCCTCTACCGCAAGGAGTCTGGAATGGAAAAGAAAAAAGCGGCCCCGCCCGTAGCCGACATCAACGTGACGCCCATGGTGGACGTCATGCTGGTGCTGCTCATCATCTTCATGGTCATCACGCCTATGCTCACCAAGGGCGTTAGCGTAGACAAGGTAAAGACCAAGAACCCCATCACCATGCAGGCGGCTGATAAAGAGGACGCGATCCTTATCTCGGTCACCCGCAACGGCGCTGTGTACCTGAGCCCAGGCAACCTGAAGCTCTCCGGCGCCGATCAAATCCCCGAAAGAGTGCGTGATCTGCTCACCAACCGAGTGGACAAAACCGTATATATCGTCGCCGACGCCCGCTCCAGGTATGCGGTGGTGGAGGATGTCGTCGATAATTTGCGCGCGGCCGGCGTCAGCGAAATCGGTCTCATTACCGAGGAGCCGCACGAGAACAAGAAGCCCGGCGAAGCCAATAAGTAATTCAGGCGAAGCCAATAAGTATTTCAAGAACGAGGTAACGAACTATGGCAATGGCAGTAGGCGGTAAGGCTGGTGGACCAAGATGCGACATCAACATGACGCCCATGATCGACATTCTGCTGGTGCTGCTGATCATCTTCATGGTGATCACGCCGCTGACGCCGCACGGGTTGGAAGCTCTGGCGCCGGAACCCCCGGATAAGAAGAATCAGCCACCTCCCGATCAGGATCGTACGGTGGTGATTGTCATCGACAAAGACAAGAGCATGCACATCAACAACGAAGACACCGACATGGACAAGCTGGGCCCGCGTCTGGAACAGATTTTCAAAACTCGCGCCGAGCGCGTAGTCTTCGTGAAGGGCGATCCGGATCTTGAGTACCAAGTGGTGGCGCGCGCGATCGATGTCGCCAAGGGTGCGCAGATGGACAAGGTCGGTTTGATGACGCCCAAACTGGAGTCAGGCAACTAGTAGCTTTTGGCGATTGGCCGTTGGCGATTAGCCAATGACCAGGAGCCAGTAGCGAATAGCCAAGAGCCGAGAGCGAGATTATGAAGAGCACACTTTTAGTAGCAGGAATCGGAGCGCTGATTCTATTCGCATCGGGCTGCGACAAACTACGTTCGCGCGACGCCCTCAATCACGGTGTCCAGGCCTACAAAGGCGCGCATTACACCGAGGCCGTGGATTATTTTAAGAACGCCGTCCAACTGGATCCGGACAACACCATGCCCCGCCTGTATCTGGCTACCGCATATATGAGCCAGTACATCCCCGGCGCCGTTTCGCCGGAGAACAAACAGCTTGCTGACGAGGCCAAGACGGAGTTTATGAAGGTTCTGGATAAGAGCCCCAACGACACCACCGCTCTGGCTTCGCTGGCCTCCCTCGACTACCAGCAGGCTCAAAGCATGCCGGACCTGGATCAGAAGCTGAAGAAGCTGGATGACGCCAAGGAATGGTATTTGAAGTTGATCGCCGCCGATCCCCAGAACAAGGAGGGTTTCTACAGTCTGGCCGTCATCGACTGGGTGAAGTGGTACGCCGCTTGGATGCGAGCTCGCCAGGACCTGGGGTTGAAGCCCGAGGAGCCCGGTCCACTGAAGGATAAGAAGGTGAAGGAGCAACTGCAGGCCCAGTATGGCGCCGTCATCGACGACGGCATGAAGAACCTGCAGAAGGCCTTGGACATCGATCCTCAGTATGACGATGCCATGGCTTACATGAACCTTCTGATCCGCGAGAAAGCGGATCTGGACGACACGCCCGAACAGTACAAGGCAGACACCGACAAGGCCGACCAGTACGTCCAGAAAGCGCTGGACACCAAGAAGATGAAAGCCAAGAAGGCAGCGGATGCGGCGGCTGCGGCGGGCGGCGGTATCCAGGCCGAAGAGAGCAAGTAAATGGTTCACGAGCGCTCACTCCCTAGCGGGCGCTCGTATTTCCTACCTTTCGCACTTCACAGGTCCGCTTGGCTGTCTTACAGCAGGTTTTCCGCCAGCTCTTCGAAGTTTTGCGGCGTCACCAAATGAAATCGCAGCGATAGCCGGGTGAATCCGCGGAGTATCCGGGTAAGGTCGTCGGTGGGGATCTCGGGACTGGCGAGAAACATGTTGCCGGAGGAGATGCGGAACGGAAGCACACGCCAATCCCGGACTATGCGGCGCGGCAGAGCGCGGGCTACGTGGCTGCTGATAACCCAAGGTTCCAAGCGTCCTGAAGGCAGGCTTTGTTGCAGGCTGAGCGCTTCATACAGCTGATCCTCGGTAATCATCCCACGCTGTACCAGATATTCGCCTAGACGCACACCCGGCTGCTGCATTTCCAAGGCCTGGCGTACGTGGGATTCCTCCGCGTAGCCCGAGCTGATCAGGATCTCTCCGAGCTTCCGCTTGTGCTCCACCAGCGCGCTGCGCGAAGGGTAGGCGTGATCGGTTTTTATCCATACCAGCGGTTCGTGACGGACGCGGGAGAGCGTGTAGGATCGAATGGCGCGCCAGGTGGCCACGGTATTAATCCAGTTGCCGCAGACCGCGCGCAACGGGACCGCGAGCGCAAATCGAAAACCGTAGAAGCGCGCGGAGCAGCTGATTCGAACGGCGCTCTGGACTAATTGTATGGCGAGCGTAGCGATCAACAGCGCTGGATGCAGCGCATACCTGGCGAGCCCCCAGGGAGCCCCGGCGATCTGTGCGCCGATCCAGGTAAGCAGTCCGTAGAGAAACACGAAATTACAGAGCAGGCTGAGCGGATTTCCCAGTAGGCCCTTGCGATCGCGCCAGAACCAATACCGTTCGGGCCAGGTACCGCGCCAGCCATGGCGCTCCCAGCATTGCAGCCCGATCCCGAGAATCCAGCGCGAGCGCTGGCGAATGGCGGTTCGGGCGGTGCGCGGGAAAAACTCACGGGTGGCCACGACGCTGGACCCGTGTTTGGCGAGCGGCACAAACATCTGTCCGCAGCCCAGTTTGTGAAGGCGCAGGCCGTTCTCGTAGTCTTCGGTCAGGCAAGCGGGTTCGAAGATCAGATTATGTTCTGCGGTGGCGAGCTTTTCGAGCGCCCGGCGGGTAAAGCCGGTGCCCACCCCGTTGGAAGGTACAAAGCTGCCCATGAGCTGGCGCGTGCGCATATCCTTGATCTGCCATTCAGCGAACTCGTCGCAGTAAATACCGTGGACGATATCGCGCAGGGGCGTGGGCAGCGGCAGCACCGGGATCTGCACCATATCGTACTCTTCGGCATAAGCGTTAATGATGGAGAAGGCCTCCGGGTGGATAAGATCCTCGGCATCGTGCGTGACGACGATATCGAAATGCACCTCGTGATGCTCCTCGTAGAGCAGCATGCGCTGGTAGATCCAGTTGAGGCAGTCGGCTTTGGAGGTGGGCCCGTTGTGAGGGCAGACGGCGAGATGGACCTGCGGGAAGCGAGATTCCAGGTCGCGGACGGCGTCGAGCGTAGGGTCGTCATTCGGATACGCCCCGATAAAGAAATGATAGTTGCCGTAGTTGATGGCGGAGGCGTTATGCTCCACCATGCCGGCTATGACGGCATGCTCGTGCCACAGCGGGACAAAGATGGCGATGGTCTTTTCCCCGCCCCGGTTAGCGATCTCTTCCTCTCCGGCGGATGCGGCCGGAACGGCCGGAAGGCGCCGCCTGAGCCAGGCCCACAGATAGACCGCGTCCAGACCCAGATCGTCCAAACCGCTAAAGAGGATGATCATCGCGAGCGGGAACAGGCAGTGAGCCACGGCGGCGTCGCACTGCGCCAGCCAAATTCCGAAGCGCGGCCACCAGGACGATAAAGCCGAGGGCCATAAAGCCCGGAGCCATAGAGCCCAAAACCATAAAGCAAAGATCACCTAGGAAGAAGTGGCCGGAAAAGCGAAAGTTCGCAGAGATTGTTGAAGGCGCAGGACATCCAACTAAAACCGGGATGGTTTCATTTGGGCCTTAGTGAACGGCTCCCGCTATACAGCCGCCACGGCCTTTCTGTCGATTGAAGAGGCAACATGAAGCCTAGACTGCGTGTCATGATCGTAAGCCTGGTTCTAGTACTTTGTCTAGCTGAGTTTGACGCTCGGGCTCAGGCCCTTCCAGCGCAAGAGAAGACATTGCTGGCAGCGGTGAGCGAGGCGGCGCAGTGGAAGCCGCTGGACCCCCGGGTGGCGAAGGCTCATGAGGATCTGGCGGACTTCTATTCGGCCGAAGGGCGCTATGCCGAAGCGGAGAAGGTCTACCAGAAGACGCTGGAGCTAAGAGAGGACATGCTGGGTCGCGCGAACCCGGCTATTATTCCGGCAGTGGACGACCTAGCGCGAGTGAGTTTCGCGCAGATGAAGTACGATCAAGCGGCGGATTTGATCGAGCGGGAATTGCGGATCATGGAGCGTGAGTATGGGGACGATGATCCCAAGCTGGTGCCGTCTCTGGAGCAAGTGGCCAGAGTGCTGGAGGCGGCATCAAAATATCCCGAAGCGGAGAAGTTTCTGGCGCGGGCCCTTGCGATCCGAGAAAAGGCTTCGGGTCCCGAGAGCGCGGAGCTCGCGGCGGATTTGAGCCAGCTGGCGCGCGTGAAAGCCGCCAGGCACAATCTGCCGGCAGCCGAGGGGCTGTATCAACGAGTGCTCAAGATCCAGGAGAGCAAGTTTTCCGCGAACAGTCCGGAATTGCTGCCCACGCTGGATGCGCTAGCGACATTGGCGCTGGAGCAGAATAAGGACGCAGAGCCGCTGCTGAAACAAACGCTTTCGATCCGGGAGGGCAACCTGGGGCCGAACCACGTGGATGTGGCCAGGAATCTGGAGAGGCTAGCGGCGGTGTATAGCGAACAGAAGCGATTCGCGGAGGCGGAAAAGGCCAGCGAACAGGCCCTCTTCATTTGGATGAAGGAGCTGAAACCGGGGAGCGCGGAGCTGGCGGAGAAGTACGAAAGGCTGGCCGAACTCTACGAAGCTCTGGATCGGCCAGTGGACGCCGAACCGCTGGTGCAGCAAGTGCTGACGGCGCGCGAGAGCGAAACGGTGGCGAGCCTGAACACGCTGGCCGCTATCTATGTGAGCAAGCAAAATCTGCTGGAGGCCGAGCCGCTATACCGGCTGTCGCTGACGATTTTAGACAAGAAAGGCGTCTTGACCGGCAAGCGGCCCGCCTTCCTGAACAGCTCTGAGGACAACCTCGATCTGCTTGCCCAGACGGCGCTCGATTACGTGGATTTGCTCAAGAAGATGCGGCGCAAGTCCGACGCCAGCAAGCTGGAAGCGCGCATTCGTGCAGTCACCGGGAAGCGCGCCACAGCCAAGAAGAAGGTCAGCTAGAGCTCTTCCCGTTAGTTGCGCCCCTTCAATTCTGCACCGGGATATAAAGCGTCTGCGTTCCCGTGGCGCCATCCAAAGTGAACGTCACGGGCGCCGTGCTGGTGTCCGTGATATTTGGGACCACGATATTGAATTGATAGAGGCCGACGTAGTTGGGAGCAAGCCCGGCATAGTTTACCGTCGCCGGCATTCCGCCAATGGAGATCTCAAAACTGGATGCCAGTTTGTTTGAGGCCTGCGCAATCTGGCCGGCCGGGATGGCGGGGGTCACCGGCCCGAATCCCACTCCGTAGAGCATGATGGTGTCGCCGGGCTTGGCTGGGCGGGAAGCGACGCCGGAAATTGCGCCAGTGGGAAGAACGTAGGTGACGCCATCGGAGAAGAAGGCAGCCAGGTATTGGGTGCCGCTCATGTCGAAGGAGGCGGGAGCAAGCAGGCCGGGTTGCGTGGCGTTCACGGTAATCGGATAAGCGGGGCTGGCGCCTGCGGAACTGGTTACAATCAGCGGCTGCGATCCGGTTCCAACCGAAGACGGCACTTGAGCGTTCACCTGTCCGGGACTAATGTAATCGATGAAAGCGTCTGCCCCGCCAATGGTGACCGTGGTTCCATCGAGCGAAGTAGGAGCGTTCACGCCATTAAAGTCGGTACCGCTCCATTCGCGCGAGTCGGATGCGAGATTTGAGCCATAGATCTCGATCCAGGATCCCGGCGCGACGGACGTAAATCCTCCGAACGCACTGGCACTCACCACTCCGTTAGCACTGATGGCCGGCGGCGCGGAAGGGCCCGGATTGTAAATCAGGACCTGGGTGGAAAGCGTGGCGCCCGACACGATGGTGCCCGTGAGAGCCCCTCCGAAGCAATAGAGCACATTGCCCACCACAGCGTTCCCGGAGTTGGCCGTCGCCACGGGCATCGGAGTGAGCGTGGTCCACTGATTCTCTGCCAGATTGAAGGATTCCGTCACAGCCAAGGGTCCGCTGTTGTTCTTTCCCCCGGCGAAATATAGCTGCCCCGAGATAGTGCCAACGCAGCCCGCTTGCCGGGAGTTGGCGTCCGGCGTCAGCTTCTGCCATGAGTTTGTCGAAGAGTTATATCCTTCGTTGTCGCCGGTGACACCTGAGTTCTCGAGCCCGCCAGCGGCAACGATTGTGGATCCCAGCAGCCCGAGCGCCACCGACGACTTGCCCACTAAAAGCGAAGCGTCTTTGGTCCAAGTATCGGTGGCGGGATCGTAACTTTGCACAGTGTTTAGCCGGTCGCTGCCATTATTAAAGCCGCCGATGACGTAGATGATTCCATTGCTAACCACAGCTTGAATGCTGTCTCTGGCAGTTGGCATGGGCGAGTAGTTTGTGGACCAGGTGTCGGTGATAGGGTCGTAAGCCTCCACGACCGTCAGCTGATTGCCATTGAGCTTGCCGCCGATGACGTAGAGAACATTGTTGACCACGGCGCCGGCGGGGACGTAGCGCGCGGTCGGCATGGGAGCACCGGTGGTCCATGTATTGGTGGCCGGATTGTAAATCTGATTGATGTTCACGGTGGTTGTCTCGGTGGTTCCACCGACTACGTAGACCAAACCACCAATTACGCCGGTAGCGGGGCCCTGAACCGCTGTCGGCATGTCCGCGCCTGTGGTCCAACTGTTGGGTCCTTGAGCGCGGGCCGGAATGGGCGCCGACGCAATCCATAGCAGGGCGGAAATTGTGCTGGCGACGGCTCCAGGTAGGAACGCACCGCGATACTTCGCTTGTTCTATCACGCTCCGGCTCTCCTGTGCCTTCACTGAGGAACACGCAATCCAGCGGTGAAGAACGTCACGCGGGCGAAAGAAATTTAGGGAGAGCTTACGGCTTGGTGGGATTGGACGCTGGATCGGGCGGGCCGCCCGCCAGCTCGGCTTGCAGCTTTTTGGCTTGATCCGGCTGCTTCAGAGCATCATATACAGCAAGCAGGTCCTTTCGGGCGTTACGGATGCGGCTGG
Source organism: Bryobacterales bacterium (assembly GCA_963725455.1). Classification (GTDB taxonomy): domain Bacteria; phylum Acidobacteriota; class Terriglobia; order Bryobacterales; family Bryobacteraceae; genus Palsa-89. The sequence continues at coordinate 15,674 of CAVRZH010000110.1, read as the reverse complement.
CCTGGGCCCCCGGCCGCTTGAGCAGCACTGCATAACCGGCCAACAGGTGGCTTTCCGCTTCCTTGTATTGCCGCTCCAGCACCAGAGTGTGTCCCAGCCGGACCTCTGTGATGGCAGTGTTGGGATGGCCCGGCGGAAGCTTCTCGTTGAAGCGCGAGAGCGCTTCGCGATAGGAATGCTCGGCGCTTGGCAGTTTGTTCTCTTGAACGTAGACTTCGCCCAGATTCAACAGAGCGATGCCCACCAAATAATGCCGATCGTCATACACCGCGCGATTGATCCCGGCCATGCGGGTGAAATCTTTTTCCGCCTCATCCAAGTGGCCGCGGCGGAGTTCCAATAATCCCAGGACATTCAGACCCATGGCGACTTGCGGATGCACCTTCCCGAAGATCCGTTCTTGAATTCCGAGCGCTTCCTGCAGCACTGGCGCTGCCTCGTCGTACCGGCCTTGATAGACCAGGGCCTGACCAACTGCCGCCATGATCAGCGCGGTATCGGGGTGTTCCTTGCCATACCAGGATTGCTTGATCCCGAGCGCTTCACGGTAATCCTGCTCCGCCTGGCGGTCCTTACCCAGATCATGCTGCACCAGGCCCATGTCGTAAAAATCGTCCGCCACGCGGGGGTGCACGGCGCCATAAAGCTGGCGGTCGATGGCCAAGGCGCGCTTATAAAGTGAATCCGCTTGGGCGAAGTGTCCCAGGTAATAATGCGCGGTCGCCAATTCGTTGGTGCTTTCGGACAGGTCGGTCGTAATTTGGTTGTTGGCCGATTGTAATTGAATGGTCTGGTCAAGTAGCTTGACGGCGTCGTTATAGACTCCGCGCTCTTCGAGTATGCGCCCCAGAGCGGACTGGGCTTTCAAGATGGATGGGTCTCGCGGCGGCAACCGCTTGCGATCGATCGCAAGACCTTGCCGCACCAGCCGCTCGGCGTCGGCCAGCTGCCCCTGATCCAACCGCAGCGCCCCCATTGCCACCAGGCTATCGCCAACATCCTGGCTGTCCGGGCCGGCGAGGGACCTGCGGCGGTCCAGCGACGAGCGCAACAACGCATCGGCCTGATCGTACTTACCCAGCTTCTGATACATATTGCCGAGTGTTTGAAACAGATCGGCCTGCACCTCCGGCTCCGCGTTCAGGGTCCGGGCACTTTCGACGCCTCGATCGAGCAGCGTTATAGCGGATAAGCTACCGGCTGGGCCAGCGGTTTTATCACCGCCGTCAAAGAGGTTCAGCATGAACCGTTCTATACGCTGCGTGCGCGTGGTTTCGGCCAGAGCGGCATTGCGCGCTTTGGCCAAACGCACCACAAAAAACACCACCAGGGCAATGAAGATGGCGCAGACCGCGGCCGTGGCGGTGAGGGCGCGCTGGTTCCGCCGGACAAACTTGCCGAATCGATAGCGCAGGCTGTCGGGGCGCGCTTCCAGCGGTTCGCCCTTCAGATAATGATCGATATCGCGGATCAGAGCTTCGGCAGAACGATAGCGCCGCTGCAAATCCTTGTGCATGGCCGTCAGGCACAGGACGTCCAATTCGCCCCAGGCCGTTTTACTCACCTGGCGAATGCGCGTGTTCGCCTCCGACCTGCGCTGCGCGGTGGTGGAAGGTGGTTCGGGCACGCCCTGCAGAATGGCCTGCTCGGCCTCTACCGGGCTGCGGTTCGAAAGATCGAACGGAAGCTGACCGGTCAACAACTCATAAAGAATCACGCCCAAAGAATAGACATCCGTCTGCGTCTCCGGCGGATTACCGCGAATCTGTTCCGGGGAGGCGTAGGGCAGCGTCATCGGCCGAAGCCCCGTGAGCGTCTGCGTCTGCGCCAGCTGTTGCGCGCTCTGCATCGGCTTGGCGATTCCGAAATCCAGCAGCTTCACAGTACCGTCGTCTTTCACCAGAATGTTGGAGGGTTTGAGGTCGCGATGAACGATGGTTTGCTGATGCGCGTACTGCACCGCCTCGCACACGGAACGAAACAAGCGCAGCCGCTCATTGATTGAACCGGTGCGTTCACGGCAATATTCCGTGATGGGTTTGCCCTCGACGTATTCCATGACGAACCAGGGCGTTCCATCCTTCAGCGTGCCCGCGTCATGGATCTGCGCGATCAGAGGATGCTGGAGCCGGGCCAGTGTCTTTTGCTCGCTGGCGAAGCGCTGGCGCCGGTCGGGAGAGAGCAGCCCGTCACGCAGAAGCTTGATGGCCACCAAGCTGCCGATGTCTTCACGCCGGGCGAGATAAACCACTCCCATGCCGCCCTCGCCCAGTGGTTTGATGATCTGGTAAGGCCCGAAAGCGTTTTCAGCTAACAGTACGGCAGGCAGTTCAACCAGCGTCTGCGCTACCGGAGACAGGCCTCCATCTAGCATCGACTTGGCGCCGGCATCTTGCTGAAGCATGGCCTGCAGCTGGGCTAGCAGCGCTTCGTCGCCGCCGCAGGCCGCATCCAGTTGGCCCTGCTGCTCGGAAGGAGGCAGATCGGAGACGCGAAAAAAGATTTCCTGGATGCGTTCCCAGCGTGCGCTATCCATCTCGATGGCGCTCCTTCAACGCTCCTTACGTATCTCGGCTTCCAGCCAGGCCTTGGCTACCCGCCAATCGCGATCGACGGTGCTTTTCGAAACGCCGAGCGCCGCGACGATTTCAGAGACGTCCAGGCCGCCGAAGAACCGGAGTTCCACGGTCTGGGCTTGCCGCGGATTCATCCGGGCCAGTTCCTCCAGTGCGGCATCCAGGGCAACCACGTCGCGATTGCGAGAAATAGAGACACCCAGAGCCTCGTCGAATGTGACAAAGAGAGCTGCCCGCTTGGAGGCGCTCCGGCGGCGGGCCATGTCGACAACAATCTGGCGCATCGCGCGTGCGGCGATACAGGTGAAATGCAGCTTGGAGTGCAGCTCCAACTTGGAAGAATTGACCAATTTCAGCCACGCTTCATGAATGAGCGTGGACGTACTGATATTTACATTTGGCCCAGAATGAGGCACCGATGCCGCAATTCTACGCAGTTCCTCGTAAGCCACGCTGAACATATTGTCCAGTGCTTGCCGATGATCGCGCCCATGTTCGCGATTGATGAGCCGTCCGTCTTCCAAGGCCGCTTCCCTCCGTCAGACTTAGTATTCACTCGCCCGCGGATTGCTCGCCAACGCGTGACGTGGGTTCCTCCCTTTCGCGTACTTGCGTGGTGGTTCGTTAGGTACTCTCGATTTTAGCAAGGAAGGAGTTGGCGGCGGCGAGAAGTTACTGCATGCAGCCGAGGCGTGGCTAACTTCGCCAAAGCTGTGCGGTGGCCAGCCTCGCCCCCTCCGCCATGGCGCGGAATTTGGCCCACATCACCGAGGGATGGATCTCCGGGTGATAAGTGGCCTGGGAGGAGAAACCGCAGTCCGTCCCGGCGATCACGTTCTCGCGTCCCACCAGCCGGGCAAATCGAACGATGCGCTCCGCGACCAGTTCGGGATGCTCCACAATGTTGCTGGCGTGAGTGACGACGCCGGGGATGATGAGCTTGCCGTCGGGAAGCTTCACGTTTTCCCAAACATGATACTCGTGCTCGTGGCGCGCATTCGCGGCTTCGAACGAATACGCTCCTGCATTCACTTTCAGAATCACCGGCAGCATCTGTTGCAACGGCGCGTCGTGTACGCGCGGACCTTCGTTGATCCCGTAGCAGGTGTGGAAGCGAACCTTCTGCGCCGGAATTCCACGCAGCGCATGGTTCACCGCGTCGACGTAGTTCTCGGCCGTATTCTGCTTCTCCGCGGCGCTCAAAAGCGAGTAACTGTAGAGTTCAGTGAGAAACGGATCGTCGATTTGCAGCAGAAAACCGGCGTCCACAATCGCGCGGTACTCGTTGCTGAGAGCTTCCGCGACGGCGTGCATATACTCTTGTTCGGTAGTGTAATATTCGTTCTTGCCTACCCCGCTTGGCGCCACCGCGGGCATGAAGACATCCGCTGGATCTAAGCCCTGGAGAGCTGCTTTGAGATTTTCGATATCGCGGCGGACCGCGTCATGTCCTTTATAGGAAACCGGGCCGGTGCAGACGAAGGGAACGATTGGCGCGAGTGTGCCGCCCAGCATCGCGGTGCTGAAATACTGTTTGTAGTACTCGGGGAAAGCTTCCACTTCGGCCTGGAACATGGCGCCCCGAGGACCGGGCCTGGCTTCAAAGCCCGCCAGCCTTTCGTTGACGTAAGCAAAGAAACCCGGCTTGCTCTGTTCGCCATCGGTGGGGATGTCAATGCCACATTCCATCTGCCGGCGGACCATCTCGGAGACCGCGCTCCGGATGCGAGCTGCATAAGCTTCGGCGTCATGTGGCTGCCCGTTGATCTTCGCCTTTATCAAATCGAGAAGATCCGTGGGGCGCGGCAGGCTGCCACAGTGCGTAGTGAGGATGCGAGCGACGCTGCGTTGCATGCGGCTTACCTGGCGGGCGGCGCGACATCGGAGTTGAAAATGTCAGCGACGGTCTTCCATTTGCCGTCCGGTTGTTTTTTCCAGACTTCGACCAACTTGCCGTGGTCCTCTTGAGACTTGCCCTGCGCATTCTTGGCTGTGATCTGATAGGTTCCCACCACATACGCCATGTCGCCCGATCGCGCCACGTCGGCTTTCGTCACCTGCCACGATACGGTGGTATCCGGAGTTAGCATGGCCGCCCACACAGCGCGAATCGCGGCCTTGCCGGTGGCGATAGGAGCGTTGGGAGGCAGTAGGGAGGCGTCGTCACTGTAAAAGGAAACCGTGCCGTCCAAGTCATTCGCCATCGCGGCCTTCGACCATTGCGCGTCTGTATCCTTCACCGCCGCTTCATCCGCCGCGCGCGTGTCCGCGGCAGGCTGCTGCGTGCAGCCTGATGCAATCAAAATCAGTGCGAGACAGCCGCAATAAACAGCTTTGTACATTTGAAAACCTCCAGGTGCGAGGACGTTATGATAGCATCTCTGCTTCAGACAGAAATCCTGAACATGCCCGCTTCACGCCTTTTCCTCCTCCTCGCCATTGTCTCCGGCGGCGCGCACGCGCAATGGTTAAACTATCCCACTCCCGGGACGCCGCGCACGCCCGATGGCAAACCTAATCTTACGGCCCCGTCGCCTCGTACCGCGGCCGGAAAGCCGGATCTTTCGGGCGTCTGGCACGTTCATCCCACCTCGCTTGCGGAGATGAAACGCATATTTGGCGGCAACATCAATACGGGCAACGTGCCGGGCATGGAAATCGACACTATTTCGAAGTACGCGCTCAACATCTTTCTCGACTTCAAACCCGACGATGCGCCGATGCGGCCCGCGGCCGCTGAAATTCTCCATAAGCGCGCGCCCGGCAGCAATCCTGCGGACCGCTGCTTGCCGCTCGGCATCCCCGACGCCGGTCTGGTCTCCGAGCCAAATAAAATCGTTCAGTCACCCAAGCTGATCGTCATCATGTATGAATCCGACGGCTCGCATCGCCAGATCTACACCGACGGCCGTACGCTTCCCAAGGAGTTTGAGCAACCAGCCTGGCTCGGCTATTCCGCGGGCAAATGGGTGGGCGACACGCTGGTGGTGGAGACTGCCGGCTTCAACGACAAGACCTGGCTCGATCTGGCCGGCCATCCCCACAGCGAGGCTTTACGCCTGGTGGAGCGCTACCACCGGCGCGATTTCGGGCACATGGACGTGGAAATGACTTTCGACGATCCACAGATGTACACCAAGCCTTTTACGATCCAGTTCACCGAAGATCTTTGGGCCGATTCGGACGTCTTCGAATACTTCTGCAACGAAAACGAAAAGGATCGCGTCCACGCGGAGAAGAATTAAGCTTACAAATCGAATTCAGGAGACAGAATGGAAGCCATAATCTCAGATCTATTGAATCGCTTCGAAAAGGGAGCGCTTTCGCGCCGGGGTTTGATTCAGGGCCTCGCCATGCTTACCGCGGCGGGTGGCGCGGCGTCGATTGCGCCGGCCCAAGAGTCGGGACTAAAAGGCACCCGGATCGACCACATTAGCATTCAGGTGACGGATTTGCCGCGCGCGGTCGCCTTTTATGAGAAGGTCTTCGGGCTGAGGGTGCTAGGCGAGGACAAACCCAACGAAATCGCACGCCTGGGCGCGGAGAAAATCATCGTCTCCCTGCACCATAAGAAGCCGACCGGTATCGTGGATCACTTCGCGATCGGCGTGGAGGGCTTCAACCGGGCGCACGTGACCGAGCAACTGAAGGCCTTCGGCATAACCCCGGAAGAAAACCTAGACGCCGGGTTTCATATCGTGGACCCGGAGGGAATGAACGTCCAGATTATGCCGGCGTAAACTTACGCGGAGTAGACGAAAAAGCCTCCGCCTGCGTCAGTGTTAGAAGAACGGAGGGCCCATGAAAATTGGCATTGCCGGATTCCTGCTGGCTGCGGGCATGGCCTGCGCACAGACCCCGCTGAAGTTCGAGGTGGCGTCCATCAAGCCGAGCAACTCGGCGGATCGGCGTCCGCTTTTCAACGTGCAGCCTGGCGGGCGAGTCACGATAGCCAACTTCCCGGTGAAACGGCTGATTGAAACAGCGTACGGCATTAAGGACTTCCAAATTTCGGGCGGTCCGGGTTGGATCGGCTCGGATTTCTTCGATATCACGGCTAAGGGCGAAAGTTCGATCACCAGCCGCGACCAGATCCAGCAGATGTTTCAGTCCTTATTGGCGGAACGATTCCAGCTGGTTGTGCGCCGCGACACCAAGGAAATGCCGGTGTATGCGCTGGTGGTGGATAAGAATGGGCCGAAATTCAAAGCAGCGCACGAAGGGGACCCGAGCATCGCGGATCTGAAAAATCCACCGGGCGTTACGGGCCGGCCCCGGTTTACGATTGTTCGCCGGGGTCGGTTGACCGCCCAGGGTGTTGACATGAAGAGCCTGGCGGACGACCTTTCCAACTTTCTCGGCCGCGTGGTGGTGGACAAGACCGCGCTGGCGGGGAGTTACGATGTGAAGCTGGAATGGCAGCCGGACGAAAATCAGGTGGCAATGTTTCAAACGATGGGTGTGCCGGACGGTTTCGGAGCGCCGTCGCCGGACGCGCACCTTCCATCGATATTCGCGGCATTGCAGGAGCAGCTCGGATTAAAGCTCGAATCGCAAAAGGGACCGGTGGAAATATTTACGATTGAGCGCGTCGAGCATCCTTCGGAAAATTGACTAGAATTATCGTATGCGCCGCCTGCTGGCAGTTTCTTTATTCGCGGCAACTATTCTGAGCCCGGTTTTCGCTCAGAACGCCCCGCCTGCCCCGCTGCCACCGGCGATGCAGAGCGCCATTGATCGCATGATTAAAGGACCTGCTCTCAATCCCCGCGGCCCCGCTGAACTCAGCGGGTCGCCGATAGGCACAGAGCTTTGTTCCGTTCCATTGCAGGAAATGCATGTGGAAAATCCCGAGCGATTCTCCCTGCAGACGGTTCCCGCCCCGGCGATCGATGACCGTATGCCGAGTACTCGTGGACCAGCTCCGCCCTGCAAGCAGGCGACGGTCGCTGCTCCAGCGCAGCCGGGCCGCTGAAAATCCGCTTGCTCACGCGCGCGGCTCAGAACCTCGAGTGCGTGCGCCACGGACGATTAGGTGCGCATGCGAGTGAAGAAGTACGCGCCCGCCATCGCGAAGATCAGATCCGGCGACCACGCCGCCAGCGCGGCCGGCAACAAATTCACATCACCCAATTGCTCGAAGAGCTTCCCGATGGTCCAGTATGCGATGGCGATGGTGAAGCTGACGCCCACGCCCGCCATGGCGCCCCGGTTGCCAGCGAGAAAAGCGAATGGCACCGAAATCAACGCCATCACCAGCGCAAACAGAGGCAGCGCGAACTTGCGGTAAAAGCTAACCTGCAATGTAATGGTGTCGATGCCGCTGCGCTGCAACTCGCGAATATACGCGGCCAGCTGCTGATAGTTCATCTGCTGATCCTGCAGTACCTCTTGCAGGAAATAATCGGGACGCTCATCCAGTTCCTGAAAAGTGGCGGCCTGGCCCGCGAATTCAGTGAATTTTTCGTGCCGTCCTCCGGGATCCTCACGGCTCCAGCCGTTTTCGAAGATCCAGGTATGCAGCGTCGGCTCCCAGCGGGCCTTCTCGGCGGAGATATGCTTCAAAATTCGAAAACTCGCGGCGTCCAGCTCAAACACCTGCGGCCCCCACATTACTTTCTGCGCGCCGTCGATGTGATATTTGAAGTAGAAAACGCGGGGATCGTTTTTCGTCCCAGGATCGAAAACCCAATGCCGGTCCGGAAGCAAATAAGTCTGCACCGGCTTGCCTTTGATCTCCTTCCGAATGGCGTCCTGCTTGCGATTGGCATCCGGCACGTAGTAGTGGGCAAAAGCAAACAACCCGCCGCTCATCAACATGGCCGCTGTCAGCACCGGCACGGCCAAACGGTACAGGCTGACGCCGCTGGCCTTCATAGCGGTGATTTCGTTGTGCTTGGTGAGAATGCCGAAAGTGATCAGTACCCCAACCAGAACGCTCATGGGCGCAAGCTCGAAAATCAGCTCCGGCGTGCGGAAGAACAGGTACAAGAACACGCGCGACATCGCGATGTTGTTCTTGACAATGTCGCTCAAGAGATCGAAAAACTCGTAGACCTGAGTCATGAGCACGAAGCCGACCAGCAGCAGCATGCACCAGAACAGGAAGCTTTTCAGTACGTAGCTGTCCACCACCTGCGGAAACAAAAAAATGCGCCAGCTACGGCCGCGGGAGCGCACCTGTTTGGCGGCCGCGGGCAGCTTCCTGCGCAGTGCGTTCCATGCACCAGTGAACCAGCCCACCATTGTGGCAATCAGGTCGCGATCGCCGGGCCGCTCCATGCGGGTTAACAGCGACACGCCGGCGATGGCGAAGATGGTATTCGGGATCCACATCGCGATGCCCACCGGGAGCTTTTGCGCCTGGCCCAGCCGTTGGCCCGCGATCAGGCCGATCCAGTAGATGAACGTCAGGGCTACCGTGATCACGAAGGCGCCCGATTTTCCGCCCTTGCGCGAAGAAATGCCGAGCGGAATTCCGATCAAGGCCAGCAGGAAACAAGCGGGAGGCAACGCCAGGCGGCGGTGTAGTTCGATGCGCGCCTGGATCACGTCATCGCGAGCGAGCGTCTTGTTGTGATAGGCCAGCCGATAGAGCGGAAGCGTGTCGATTTCGGTGTAGCCCTTGGCGTGAACTTCGTTGGGCTTCACCGCGTCCAGAATCTGGGCGCCGGTGGGCGCCGAGGTCCGGTAGTAATCGTGCGGATCTTTTCCGACGTCATACGTCAAGCCGTCCTGCAGAGAGAGCTGGATCTGATTGTGCGGCACATCGGGCACGGCGATGGCGTGGGCGGCCACTGTTACGGTGGGGCCGTCTCCGCGATCGTGATCGGTCTTCTTCTGTTCGTCCACCGGGGTTGTGTCAGCGATAAAAACGTTGCGCCAGTGATTCAGGGCGCCGGGAGCCACGTCGCTGATGTAGAGAATCCGGTTCGGGAAGTCCTCGTTAAAAACCTGCGGCTGAACTTCGGAAGTGAGCTCGGCCGCCGAGAGCAGATTCAGAACCTTGTAGGTTTTCCATGTGGCGTAAGGTGTAAACCACAGCGACGCGGTGAAGGTGATCAACATCGCGAGCGTTGCCGCCAGCAATACCGGTGCAATCACCTTGCGGCTAGGAACTCCGGCGGCGCGCATGGCGATAATTTCGCCGTCGGCCGACATCCGGCTCAGGGCGATGAGAACTCCCACTAGCACGCCCATCGGCATGGTAAAAGACAGAGTGAATGGAATGGCCAGAGCGAACAGGTGTGCAACGGTGGCCGGCGACGCCGAACTGCGCACCAATATTTCAAAAAGCTTTCCTACGCGTTGTAGAAACAGCACGAACGTGAAAAGCGCGGCGCCAAAGACGGCGCTCTTGGCCACCTCGCGAAAAATGGCGCGAAACAGCAGCCCCATGTTTAACCCTGTGGCTTCCCGCGAACCGCGGCGGTAGTGGATGGCAGGCCGGTCAGCGCCGGCGCCGGGACGATCGGCGGCTTCGGAGTTTCTTCCTGGACGGGCGCCAGTTCCAGCTCCTCAAACAACACGGCTGGGGCAATCACGGAAGAAGTGGTGATGAATGAGCCTGCTCCTACCAGTGCGAACGGAGCGTTCGAATCGATCAGATCGAAGACCGAGCTCTCGTCCGAAGCGGCCACAATATCCTTCAAGGAGCGAACAGAGGTTCCCTGGAACAAAAGACCGCGCACCAGCTCCTCCCGGCCGTCGGGATAAATTTTGTATGCCAGCAACGGAGGAACCACGGGATGCGATCCGCCGGCGGCTTGCATCACTTTTTCCAATTCCTCGATGGACGCCGTGGAGGGATAGTCTAGTTTCCGGATCAGAATGCCATAGGGTTTGTTGTTCTGCTTGCACAAGTCGATCAGCTTCTGCTTCATGTCGGCCGCAGGCGTTGTCTGCGACGCTTTGACGAAGAGATTGCCAAAGCCGGGCGAACGCGTGCCGTAAGAGCCGGTCATGCGGGCGTGGCCATTGGAACCCTGGTATTCCTTATACACCGGCGTACGCGTCAAAAGGAAATTCTTCAACACGCCTTTCTCTACCAGCGGCAGGGGCTGAGGTGCCACCCCTTCCATGTCATAGACGTAATGCCCGAGCAGGGTGTGACCGCGATATTCGGTGAGTGTCGGGTCGTCTGTCACATCCATCCACTCCGGCAGAATGCGGGACCCAAGTTTGTTCTCCAGCTCGCTCGGCGAGTACCGCGAAGGGCGCCCGGGATCGGTTACAGGCTTGCGTGTCACCTTCAGGTTGTCGCCCAGCAATTGGCCAAATAACTGGGCCGCCGCGGATGCCTCAAACAGCACGGGGCCGTCGTAGGCTTCGCCGGCTGGAGCCTGGCTCAGCTCACTAACGTGTTCGCCCACCGCTTTGATTTCGCGCGTTAGCACGTTTTCGGCCGGCAGCCCTTCGGCTCGATAGGCTTGGAAAAACTCTGCGTCGCGCACTCTGGTTCCATCCGGCGCCAAGCCGCGCCCGGCTACCCGAATATAAGCCAGGTCTTCTGGTGTGCGCAGCTCCGTGCCTTCCGACGTGACGATGTAATTGATGGACTGCGAACTAAGCATCTCCACGGCGGATGAAAATACTTTCGGGTAACCATCGAAGAGAGCCGACAGACGAATCACTTCGCTCTTCCAAGGAGCGGTGGCAAGAGGTTTACGGTCAATCGGCAAAATCAGGTGAGCTGCGGGAGCCGGGGAAAAATCGGGCAGCACATCGGTCTGGCTCATGTTCTTGAGGGACGACCGCTTGCGTGCGATGGAGTCCTCCGCGGTCTTATAGGCGCGATCCGTAGCTAACCAAAATACCTCCCGAAATGCGAGATAGTTGTTGTCCAGGGGCAAGCGACCCGGGTCGTAGCGATTGCCGCTGTACGCTCCCGAGTAAACGTGATCGGTATTATCGAATTTGGCGGTTCCCACGCGCATCTGAACCGAAGGAATCCGAAACGCGGAGTCGCTTTCTTCAACCAGCGCGCCCAGCTCAGCCGTAATGGAATGACTGATGGTGTCCTCCACGCGATATTCGGTGTAGTAAGGAGGATCGAGACTAACGCGCAGCCGGATGAGTTCGGTGACACGCTTGATCTCATCCTTCATCGCCTTCAGGAGGAGGTCGCTTTCGCTCCCTTGGGATTGGCTGGTTGGCCGTTGGCTGTTGGCGTTGGGAGCTGGGCGGTTCTGCGCGAAGATCGCGGCGGCCAAAAGCAAAGGGCCAACAGCTACTAGCGAAGCCTTCACTGAGCAGCTCCGGTATCGATGGGACGCCCCAGGAACGGAGGCCGATCCTGCGAGTGCTGCTTCTTCTGAATCTCGATCTCGGAAACCAAAATCGCGGGCGAACTGGCCGAGACCGGCACTTGCCCCGATTCGGCGCCGCAGTAGCCGTTGAAAACCTCAGGCTTGTCCGATGTCGCCAGGATCTTGGCGAAACTGGATAACGGCGTTCCCACGATATCCACGCCGCGCACCAGCTCATCGGGCCGGCCGTCAGCAAAAACACGGTAGACCATCAGCGGAATAACGGTGAACGCCTGCAGGCCGCGCCGCTGCGTGGTGGTGTAGCCGCCGGTGATCTCATCGAAGTACAGACCGTAGGGCTTGTTTTGGCGTTTTACCTCGGCGATCAACATCTCCCGCAAGGCCTTTTCTGAAACCTGCTTCTTTGACTCGACAATCAGATTCGACTGGCGCGATTCAGGCTCCAGACCCGGCTGCCGCCGTCCATGCCCGTTGGAATGCTCCACGCCGTCGATGGGAGAGCGCGACGTTAGGAACGTCTTCAGAATGCCGTTGTCCACCACCGTCACCGGCCGGGCTTTCACGCCTTCGTCGTCGTAAGTGTAGTAACCATTCAGATCAACACCATTCAGGGTTCTGAGCGTAGGATCAAACACCACCGAAAGAAAAGTCGGCAAGACCGCCGTCCCAACCGCCTTGGTGAACGTCTGACCCTCCGATTCGTCTTTCTGGCGATGGCCCTCAATGCGGTGCCCGAAAATCTCATGGAAGAAAACCGCGGCGGCGCGCCCAGAAAGAATGGCGGGACCCACGAACGGCTCTACCGCGGGCGCCTGGACCAGGTCCATCAGATTTTGTCCCACCCGTTTGGCGGCCGCATCTACTTCCTCCGGCTTGGGCAAATGCGCCAGATCGGCTGCCTGGTAATCCTGCATCGCAACCAGATCCATACCGTCTGCAGCTTTGCCGCGCGCAACGATGGACAAGCTCACAAAGTTGCGACCATGCAGCAGCCGCGTGCCCTCCGTACTCACCATATACTTGGAGAGCCGTTGGGCAGACAAACTGACGGTGGAGTACAGTACGTCGGGAAAATCTCCCACTTCTGCGGACCATTTCCTGGCGCGCTGCGCCCATTCCTCATTGATGTTTCCCACGGGAGGAGGCGGCTCCTGGTATACGGCCGATGGCTCGATCGAAAAATCGGCTGACGAGTCGGCGTCCTTCACCTTCACTTCCTGATTGGACTTAACCTCGATCAGGCGGCGCGACGCCAGCTTGTAGGTCTGGTCAGTGTCGAGCCACACTTTGCGGCGGATGGCATCGGGCACGTCGTCCAAGGGAAGGACGTCACCGCGCGTGAATCGCCCTTTCTGCCCGTTGACGGAATGGTAGTTGTCCAACTGAGGCGTACCGACGCGCAACGTAATATCGAGATAGCGCAGGTGTTCTTTGCTGCGGGACTCGATGGTGCCGAGGGTAGCGGAAAGGGACTGGCTCTCGTCCTCTGTGACCGTGTAGTCCATGTAATATGGAGGCGGATCGGCCTTGTCCTTCAGAATGGTGAAATTACGCTGCAGTTCATCGTTGAGGATGTCCAGCAGCGAAGGAGCTGAAGCGGCGGCCAGCGGGAGCGCCAAGGAAAGGCCAGAGGCGAGGGTAAGGAGCTTGCGGAGCACGAAGTATCAGGATAGCAAGCTGGCGGCCGAAAGGCAGACGATGGGTGGTGTCTGAAGTGTGCGTTGGAAGCTCACAGCCCAAGTTTCTTGATGAATTTTTCCTTGACCGTGTAGATCTTCAGGAGTTGCGTTCCATTGAACGTCGCTACCAAGAACTCGCCCTTTACGTTACGGATCTTCTGTAATTCGCCGATCGGAAACTTACTCACCAATTCGGAACACACGGCTCTTGCTCCAAATCCGTTTTGCCACGATTGAGGCACGGGCCGACTTGTAAGGGCCTCCACCACCATGGTTCCTTGGGCATCAGACAAAAGGGCGACGCGAGTGATTGATTCGCATACCGGGCCAGCGGCGGTTCCATTAGCACAACCCTGGCTGATGATCGTGAGCGCGCGCAACGTATCTTCCTCGGATGGCGTGAACTTTAGGAATTGTCGTTGGGCGTTATGACTTAATGCGTCCACGAAGCCAACTGGCGTATACAGGTAAATCCCAGGCAGTTGTGCTTTGCAAAGTGATGGCGTTGCGAATCCTTGATCCCTAATGTAAACGGCGCCGGCCCCTTCCTTCATCGCGACCGCCGCGTTTATCTCTTCGGTAGAAAGATGCCCAGTCTCCGTCTGGGCGGCGATTACAGTTACGGACAAGAGGGCTGTAGCGATTGCCGCGAACTTCTTCATGTCTGAAGATCATACCGCATTGCGGATCGCTTGCCTTTGATAGACTGAGGCCAGAAATAGCAAAACCCGCCTGCCAGCGGGTTTCACAAGAGCGTTTGGGATACCATCTGCACGTTAGCGCGGAGGTGTCTCGAATGCAACTTGATGTCCTGCGATGCCAGACCATTAATATCGAAGGATCTCGAATAAAACGTGGCGGGAAACAACGCAGGCGTCGACATCGTATCGCTGACACCACCAGACGATGCGGATGATCCATCAAACATGATCGATCAAGGGTTGCTCAAACCAGGAGTTCTCCGAGACGGAGAGCTTGAGCTGAAGCTGGCCAGGTTTGCTCCGCACCCCGCTCACCAGGCGCCCGCCTATTGGTTCCAGATGGTCCACGCCACCACTGGAGTTGAGCTGGGTGCAATTAACCTGCGCATTGGGTCCACGCGTCACATCGAGTTATTTGCCGGACATGTCGGCTACGGTGTTCATCCCGAGCATCGAGGCCACCGTTATGCGTGCCGCTCCGTACGCCTGCTAATGCCCTTCGCCAGTCTTGTTGGGATCGATCCGGTGTGGATCACTTGCGACCCCGATAATCTCGCCTCGCGCCGAACTCTCGAACTTGCGGGAGCTGAGTTCGTTGAGGTGGTGGCCGTTCCCGCCGACTGCGCGATCTATCAGAGAGGGCACAAAGAGAAGTGCCGCTATCGGCTGTCATGGGCAGAGCATAGAGCATAGAGCATAGAGCATAGAGCTAAGACAAGCCACTTCCCTGCCCCATGGCGTCTAAAACTACAGACTGGGTTTACCATTGGATCAGGTGATGCATCGTCGGCATTTTCTGGCTTCGCTGGGGGCCGCCGCGGTTCCGGCTCGTCTTCTCCAGGCGCAGGCGCCAGCAGTCAAAGCCGATTTCACGCTTCACATCGCGCCGCTGAGTTTCGAAATCGCGCCACGCAAGTTTGTCAAGACCGTCGCTTATAACGGGTCCGTTCCCGGCCCTCTGCTGCGGACGAAAGAAGGCCAGCCGGTCACCATCGACGTATTCAACGACACTGGCGACGAGGAGATCGTGCATTGGCACGGCTTGCACATCCCCTCCGCCGTGGATGGCGCTACCGAAGAAGGAACGCCCGTGATACCTGGGCACAAATCGGCGCGCTACACCTTCACGCCGAAGCCGAGCGGCACGCGCTGGTATCACACCCATGTCATGGCCGGTCGGGATCTGAAGCGCGCCACTTACACCGGGCAATTTGGATTTTTCTACATCGATCCGCGCAGCGAGCCGGGCAATTACGATCAGGAGGTTTTCCTCGCGCTGAAGGAATGGGAGCCATACATGTCGGGTGGCGGCGAGGGTGACGATTCCATTGATGTCGCTTATGGCCTTTTTTCGATCAATGATCGCGCGCTAGGCCACGGCGAGCCAATCCGGGTAAAAGAGGGCCAGCGCGTCCTGTTGCGAATTCTCAACGCGAGCGGCGATGCGTG